>JADZEX010000029.1 GCA_020850355.1 Fimbriimonadaceae bacterium
ACCGGCGGGGTACCGTCAGTCCAGACCCGTTTTCGACGCCGGTCCGCCCTGACATGGTAGCCCGCGTCGGCCGACGCAAGGGTTATCGCGACAAGACGGGCCGCCGCGAGCCCCCCACCAGGGCCGTCATTGCGAGCCCGTCCACGCAGCTCGCAATCGCCAGTGGCAATGCGTTGGTCCGGGCTGCGTTCGTGTGCGATTGCCTCGTCGCGGTGCTCCTCGCATTGTCCTCCACACTTAACGCCTGCCCCACCGCGGCAGCCTGCGACCAGGCGGGGTCAGCCACGCGGCCGCACCTTCCAGGCCGTTGCGGTCGCCAGATCGCCGGCGCTGAGGCGCAGGCCGGTGGCGTCGGCGGTGGATGTGGTGGTGGCGAGGCGTTGGCCGGTCCAAGGGTCCCAGCGCTCGACGAGATAGGTGCCAGGCGGTAGGGGCAGCAGGCAGGTGGCGTTGGCGACGGCTGGGAGGGGGGCCCGCTCGGCGACGTTCCACCAGGTCCAGGACTGGTTGCGGAGCCAGACCAGCGTCAGGTTCGGGCTGCGCAGGATCGGCGCGACCAGGCCGGGGCCGGCGGTCGCCTGAGCGGGCTCGAACCCGGCGGTGTTCCAGGGGATGTCGGCGGTGAAGCGGCCGAGGGCGCCGAAGTGGTGCCACAGGTTGCGGGGGTCGACGTAGGTGTCCCACCACCAGAGGTGCGCCGGCCCAGCGGCGCCGGCCATCATGGCGCCCCACATGCCGGTGTGCAGGTTGACGCCGGTGGGGTCGTCGTCGCTGCGGGGGCTGTGGCCCCAGGTCTCGTTGACCAGGCCAAACTCGGCGAAGAAGCAGGGCTTGCCGAACTGCCGGATCCGCGGCACCTCGGTGGCCATCGTCGCGGCGAGGTCCTTGCCGAACTCTTTGGAGCGCCAGGTCGGGTGCCAGTAGCCGTGCATCTGGGCGAAGTCGAATTCGGGCGACGACCAGAGCTCCGGCTCGCTGACGAAGCTGCCGAGGCTGTTGACGATCAGATGGTCGTAGGGGTCGAGCTCGCGCAGGTAGCGGCTCATCTCGCGCGCCCAGCGCTGCACCACGGGCGCCTGGTAGCCCTGCACGCAGTCGATCTCGTTCCAGAACTCCCAGGCCATGACATTGGGCGACCAGCCCCAGCGGGCCACGGCGTAGCGCAGGCGGTCTCGCCACATCTGTTGCGCCGTGGGGTTGGTGAAGACCTCCAACACCGTGGCGCAGGGGCCGCCGTTGGCCTGGCTGTAGGGGTTGTCGGCGTCGAAGGTGCGGAAGTTCTCGAGGCAGACCTTGAGGTGGATGCCGTGCTGTTGGGCCAGCTCCAGGACGCGGTCCATCACCCAGGCGTGGTCGAGTTGGTACTCGCCCGGCCGGCCCCACTCGAAACCGGTGTCCCAGGAGGGCATCCAGAGTCGGGCGTAGTTGCCGCCCTGCTCGCCGAGCTTGGCGAACCAGCGCTGGTAGTCGAGCGTGCCGTACCCGCGGCGGGCCCAACAGATGTTCAGCCCGTTGGCGAAGTAGGGGCGGCCGTCGGTGAACTCGAAGTAGTGCGGGTCATGCTGCGCCACCCGCAGGTAGGGCCGCGCCGGGCCGGGTGACGCCGTGAAGCGGTAGTCGCTGGTGACCTCGCCGGAGCGGTCGCGGGCCTGCAGGCGGACGGTGTAGTCGCCGGCGTCTGGCGGCAGGAAGCGCACCTCCCAGCCGGCCTCGCCGACCGGTTCCAGCGCCTCGCGGCCGCCCGTCTCCTGGCTACGGTGGTCGAGGGTGAAGCAGCCGGGCACCCGCCAAGTTCGCCCGGCGCTCTGGATCTCGGCGTCCAGGGCGATGTCCTGCGAACGGAAGGGCGACGTCCAGGTGCCCTGCAGGGCGACCCGCAGCCGCAGCAACTGCCCGGCCTGCGGCCGCGCCGGCGCCGACTGCACGGCGCCCAGCCGCAGGGGCTGCGCGCTGCCGACACGGTAAGTGGCGCTGCGGTAGACCGTGGGATCGTTGGCTCGCACCAGCAGCTCCAAGCGCAGCACGTCGCCCGCCTGGACTTCGCCGCCCTCAAGGATCTTGACGAACGGCTGGAACAGGGTGCCCTGCTCGACGCGGAGGTCCTGCACGTTGCAGGTGCGCGGGTGATCCAGGCCGAGGCTGAGCTGCGTCGGCTGCCCGCTGCCGAAGACGTAGCGGGTGGCCGTCGCTGTTACGAAGTGCTTGGCGGTGGGCGGTTGCAGCGGGAAGCGGGTCTCGACACCCCGGAAGAGCTGCAGGCCCTGGCCCTTCCAGAGGTCCGCCGGCAGGTCGGCCATCCAGGACAGTTCCTGAATCATAACGGCTGCCTGCGGGTGAATCTCGTAGGCGATCCGCAGCCCGTCGGTGACCTCGCCCACGGTTTGGCGCCAGAGCAGCCGGCCGCCGGAGACCGGTTCCACCAGGGTGCCGCTGATCACCCGGGCGGCGCCCTGGCGGGTGACCTGCAGGTCGCTGGCGGCGCGCTGGTCGGTGCCCCGCCAGCCGGGGCCCCAGAGCGCCAGACGCCCGCCGGTCAGTTGCAGCGTGCGGCCGCTGCGGACCTCCCAGATGCCGTTGTCGGCGACGCTGATGGTCGCGCCGCGTTGGACGTAGACAGCGACGGGCTCGGCCGCCGACAGCCCGCTGGCGGCGACGATCCAGGCGGTCAGCAATCGTACCTGCATCGGCTACTCCTGGCGCCTGGCCTCGTGCAACCCTGACGGCGTGCTGACCTGCCGCCAGCCCCATCCGCAACAGAGCTTACCACTTGCCGGGTACCGTCGCAGGTCGAAGCCAGGGCTGCACTGCCCGGCTGCCAAGGAGATCAGAATGCAGACCCCGCGCCGCAAGGCGTTTACCCTCATCGAGCTGCTGGTGGTGATCGCGATCATCGCGATTCTGGCGGCCATCTTGTTCCCGGTCTTTGCGAAGGCCCGCGAGAAGGCCCGGCAGTCGAGCTGTGGCTCGAACCTGAAGCAGATCGGCACCGCGGCGATGCAGTACGTCCAGGACTACGACGAGACCTTCCCCTGGTACGTCAACGGCACCTCCTGGGCCGACCCTCTGTCGGCCGCCAACACCTACTGGGGCCGTTTCCTGGAGCCCTACTGCAAGAACCAGCAGATCTTCGGTTGCCCCAGCGCGATGGCCGCGCTGAAGACCGGCAACTACTCCTACGGCCTGAACGGCTTTGTCGATGGCGGCGGGGTTGGGACGGTCGCGCTGGCCAGCATCCAGGCGCCGGCCGAGAGGATCTACAGCCACGACTCCTACGAGTCGCGGATGGACGACAACGGCGACATGCTCTGCACCTCGGCCGGGTTCAGCGAGAACCTGAAGCAGGCCAACGACATCAACTACAAGAACGAGGCCTGGCGCCACAACGACGTCTGCAACGTCCTGTGGCTCGACGGCCATGTCAAGGCGCAGCCCAAGTCGCCGGACTACCCGCGCGCCTGGTACACCATCCCCTAAGCCGGTCCAACCGGTGGAACTGCCGAGCCGTCGCGCCTCAACCGCGCGACGGCTCGGTCATCTGTTCGCGAGCCAGGCGACTCAGTTCGGCGAGGTGCCCGTCGTTGGCGGCCACCTGCTCCAAGTGTCGTCGCCGTTCCGGCCCGGCGGTGCGCAGCATGGTCTCGCCGTAGGCGCGGTCGATCCAGAACCGGGCGTGCCCGGACAGGTAGTCGCGCAGCGCTGGGAGGCGGTCGTTGGGGTAGCGCTGGCAGAGGTTGATGGTGAACATCCGCCGGCGCTGCCCGCCGCCGAAGGCCGCGTGCTTCAGGTTGTGGTTGAAGACCAGCAGGTCACCCGGCGTCGACTCCAGCGGCACCGCCGGCACCTCCGACCCGCGCAGCCCCCACTGCTCGCCGGCCTGGCCCAGCGCGTGCAGCTCGCTGCTGAACGGCCCGTCGACCTGGTGGCTGCCCGGGATCACCCGCAGGCAGCCGGTGGTGGCGGTGACCGGGTCGAGGTAGATGGCCATCTTGAGATGCCGCCCCTCGTGGTGCCAGCCGTCGCTGTGCCAGCCGGTGTCGCCGACATAGTAGTTGCCGTCGCTGCCCATGTAGTTGAAGTCGTCGCCCAGCAACGCGGCGCCGATGCCGAGGATCGCCGGGTGGTCGAGCAGCGTGCAGAGGTACTCGCTCTGGTCGATGAACGGCACGATGCAGGAGCGGGCGGTGCCGTCGTGCGGGCGGCCATCGTGACCGCCGCCGCGGGCGGCCCAGACCGCCTCGAACTCGGCGGTAATCCGGGCGATGCAGTCGCTCAGGAGCCCGCGGCAGGCGAGGAACCCAAAGGTCTCGAAGTGCCGCACCTGCGGCGGCGTCAACGGCGTCCCAACGCTGGCCATGCCAATCTCCGGCGAGGCTGTTGGCCAGCGCCCGCCGGGCACCTGCCCACGGCCTGGCGTCACCGCGCGGACCGTCGCAGGGAGCGGCCGGCGACCGGCGAAGCTGGCTGGCAGGAGCGCGACGATGGCCGAGGGCGCCCGCCCGAACGTGATCTGGGTCTTCGGAGACCAGCACCGCGCGCAGAGCGTTGGATATGCTGGCGACCCGAACGTCTGCACCCCGCAGATCGACCGCCTGGCGATGGAGGGGCTGCGCCTGCAAGGAGTCGCCGGCTGCCCGCTGTGCTGCCCCTACCGCGGATCGCTGCTGAGCAGTCGCTACCCGCACCAGGCCGTGCCCGGGCACGAGTACCGGCTGTCGCCCGAGCTGCCGACCGTGGCGCACGCCTTCCGCGAGCACGGCTACCACACCGGCTGGTTCGGCAAATGGCATGTCGATGGTCACCACGAACGCGATGGGCGCGGCGCGCTGCACGCAGTCCCGCGCTCGCGGCGGGGCGGGTTTGACGAGTGGCTGGGCTACGAGAACAACAACAGCCAGTACGACTGCTGGGTCCACGGCCACCGCGGCGCCGAGGAGGTGGCCCACGAGCGCCTGCCGGGGTACGAGACCGACGAGCTCACCAATCTGCTGCTGCGCTATCTGCGCGACCGCGCCGCGGACCGGCAGCCGTTCTTCGCTGGTCTGAGCGTGCAGCCGCCGCACGATCCCTACGTGGCGCCCGAGGCCTGGGCCACTCGCCACACGCCAGGGCGGGTGGTGCTGCGGCCGAACGTCCCAGCGATCCCCCGGGTGGTCGACCAGGCGCGGCGCGAGCTGGCCGGCTACCATGCGATGATCGAGAACCTCGACCACAACCTCGGGCGGGTCCGCAGCGCGCTCGCCGAACTGGGGCTGGCCGCGCAGACGCACCTCATCTTCTTCAGCGACCATGGCGACATGCATGGCTCGCAGGGCCAGTTCCGGAAGACCTCGCCGTGGGAGGAGAGCATCCGCGTGCCGCTGGTGATCGGCGGCGTTGGCCTCTACGGACTCGGCCGCGGGGCGGCGCCGGCGCTGGTCAACCATGTCGACCTGGCGCCCACCAGCCTGGGGCTGTGCGGCCTGCCGGTACCCGCCTGGATGCAGGGCACCGACTACAGCCACCGCCGACTACGGGGCAAGGCGCCGGTCGAGGAACCGGACTCGGCGTTCCTGCAACTGGTCGTGCCGACTGGCCACGGCCACAGCACCGACCGCCCGTGGCGCGGGCTGGTGACGCGGGCCGGCTGGAAGTACGTCTGCCTGGAACACCAGGCCTGGCTGCTGTTCAACCTCAACGAGGACCCCTACGAGCAGGCCAACCTGGCGCACAACACCGCCTTCGCCACGGAGCGGCGGCGGCTGCACGAACGGTTGCGCCAGTGGATCGCCGAGACCGGCGACGAGTTTGCCCTGCCGACCTTGGACTGACCCGCCCAACGCCCCGAGGGAGCCGCGACGATGGCCGAGACGCGACCCAACATCCTGATCTTCATGACCGACCAGCAGCAGGGCGCCACGGCCCTGCCGCAGCACCCGTGTCGGCTACCCCACGTCGAACGGTTGGCGGCCGCTGGGGTCACCTTCACCGACACCTACTGCCCGTCGCCGCATTGCTGCCCATCGCGGGCGACCTTCATGAGCGGGCTCTATCCGTCGCGTCACGGGATCGACAACAACGTCGCCACGGACACCGCCCTGGGCATCAACTTGCGCGACGGCGTGCGGCTCTTCAGCGAAGGTCTGGCGGCCAGCGGCTACCGCCTCGGCTACAGCGGCAAGTGGCATGTTTCGCGGGACATCATGCCCGCCGACCGCGGCTGGACCGACTACGGCAGCGGCCCGCTGCGCGGGCAGTTCAGCACCTCCCGGCAGCCGGCCAACTGGGAGCGCGCCCACCGCGAGCTGACCGCGCCCGAGCCCCGCCAGCCGGGCTGGGTGCAGCGGCCGGGGTGGGGCAACATCCGGGTCTACGGCAGCGTGCCCGACGGTGGGCCGCGCGGCTATGAGGGCACGGCCGACCACAGGGTGGTGACTCGCGCCATCGACGGCCTGCGGCAACTTGCGGCTGGTGAGGATCCGTGGTGCCTCTACGTCGGCACCGGCGGGCCGCACGATCCGTACATCGTCCCAGAGACCTTCGCCCGGATGTACGCCCCGGCCGACATCGCGCTGCCGCCCAGCTTCAGCGACGACCTGGCCGACAAGCCGCGGGTCTACCAGCGGATGCGGTACCAGTATTGGGGGCAGCTCACCGAGGACGAGGTGCGCGCGTCGCTGGCCCACTACTGGGGCTACTGCAGCATGATGGACGCGCTGTTTGGCCTGCTGCTGGAGGAACTGGAGCGGACCGGCCAGGCCGACCACACCGTCGTCCTGTTCTGCAGCGACCACGGCGACTAACTCGGCGCGCATGGCCTCTACTGCAAGGGCGTCCCGGCCTTCCGCGAGGCCTACCACGTGCCGGCCGTGGTCCGCTGGCCCCGTGGCCTGGCGCAGCCGGGGCGCACCGTCGACGGCCTGGTCAGCCTGGCCGACTTCGCGCCAACCTTCCTGGAGCTGGCTGGCGCCGCCGGCGCGGAGCGCTGTGATGGTCGCAGCCTGCTTCCGTTCCTGCGCGGCGAGCAGCCGGCCGCTTGGCGCGACGCCGTCTTCACGCAGCTCAATGGCGTCGAGCTGTACTACACGCAGCGCAGCATCCTGACCAAAGATTGGCGCTACGTTTACAACGGCTTCGACTTCGACGAGCTGTACGACCGCCAGGCCGACCCGCACGAGTTGGTCAATCTGGCCTTCCCCGACATCCACGCCCTGCCGGCGCCGCATCACAACCGCACCGCCGCCCCGTGGCCGCCGCTGACCGCCGACCTGGAAGCCGTCCGGACCGACCTGCTGCAGCGTCTCTGGCGCTTCGCGCACCAGCACGACGACCACCTCTTCAACCCTTACTGGACGGTCGCTCTGGCGCCGTTGGGGCCGGGGAGTGTGCTGGGCGGGTAGGGCGTGACCGGCCAGCCGACCCGCGCCGCTGCGTGGCGCGCCGACAAGCGGCCTGAGGCGCGGCCGCAACCTCTGAGGTCACCGTTACCACCCGCCGGGGCGTGGGGTAATCCCAGTCCAACTCCAGCGGCTCCCCCAGCACCATAGCCAGCCGCGTCAGGCCGGCCATCATCGGCGCCGGCTCCCCACTCTCCCAGCGCGCCACCGCCGGCCGCTGCCGGCCCAACACCGTGGCCAGCGCCCCCGGCGTCAGACCATGCGGCGCCCGGTACCCGCAACCACACCGCCAACGCCCTGCCGATCGCCGTCCGGGCCCACTCGCGCCGGGGCGCCGCGGCCGCCAGGTGGTCCGCCAACACCGCCCGCTACGGCGCGCTGCCATGCACTGTTCGCTCTCCCAGCGGCTGAGACGCTGCGCTGCCGCGACCCAGGTGCGGCCTCCTGCCCATGCAGCGCGGCCCCACACATTGGCCCATGTTGCGACATCGTTGCGGAAGCGCCTTGACAACAGCCTGGCAGGGCGCTATATCCCATTGTACAGCATTGATCCCGGGCTGCGAGGTGGGTGATGGGTAAGCCGACTGGGACACTGACGGCTCTCCGACTCCTTGTCATGGTCGTGCTGGCGACCAGCGCCGTTGTGAAGCTCTGGTCCTTTGGCGAAGCCGCGGCCAAGTACGGCGTTGCACTAACCGCCATCGCAATCGCCTTCGAGGGAATCGTGGCGATCAGCCTCTGCCTTCGGCACCTGACACGTGCGGCCGGAGCTGGGGTGTTCCTGTTAGGCGTGGCCTTTCTCACCCAGACCGTGCCCCGCGCAGTATCGGGTGCTGCCTCTGGGAGCTGCAGTTGCTTTGGTAGCCTATTGGCGATGTCAGCTCGACAGGCGGTCCTGCTTGATTGCATGCTAGTCATCTCTGGTGCGCTGCTGTACCGGTCAGACCACTTCCGCCAGTCCGACGGTCGCTTGCAGGCTCAGCCGCTCAGCTCGCTGCAGCCAGCGACCATCACCAGGGCAGTAGGTTGGAGCCTGGCTTGGCTGGCGCTGATGGCCTGTCTGTACCGTATCGGTCTGGCGTCCGACCAGCACCAAGGTCGCGGCCCGCAGCCGAGCCCGGCCCTGGCGGCGGAGGTGGGAGCAGGTCTGCCCGAGGTCACGGTCCGGACGACCGACGGCGCTGTTCGTTCGCTGCATCCAAGTGACGGTCGTTGGTGGCTGCTCCTGCTGCTCACTCGGCGCTGCCGGGCGTGCACCAGACTGGCTCAAGATGTCGCTGCTGTGGTCGAGCGCTGGCCGCCCTGGCTGGCGGTCGCAGTGGTGGCGCGGGAGAGCCCGGAGCGTTGGGTACAGCAGATCGGCCCGAGAATCGACGTGTTCACCGACCCGGCTGGCGTGGCCTGGCGCCTGGTGGCTGGAGAGACAGCCGCCGCACCGGCCTATGTGCTGGTCTCGCCGGACGGGGTGGTCCGCCATGCAGGCTCCAAGTACCTTCCAGGACGCAATGGCCTCGTCGCCGATTTGGAGGCGTGGCTGGCGGACGCGCCGAGCGGTGCGGCGGCTGGGCCGCTGCCGCCGTTGTGGATCGGTCGGCTGGCCGTCGATTGCCCCGTCTTCGCCGACCGACCGGACCGACTCCTCGCTCCCGACCAGACCGCACCTGTGATCCTGTGCTGGGCAACCCTGGTTGCCAGCCCGCCGCCTGGGCCATAGGAGCCAGCGTCAGGTAGTGCTTCCTGGGAGGGGGGCGCTCTGCTCGGAGATCGCACCATGGTGACAACCAACTCGTGGCTGACACTCACAGGACTCCGCCTCGGCGTCGGCGCTCTGGCGGGTCTCTTGACGGGGCTCACCCTCGGCACGGCAACCTATGCGCTGGGTCTCTTCTCGGTCTTCGCGGTGAGTGCCGCGGCGCGAATCACCGCAGTCGTTGCGCTGGTCTTGGTGCTGCCCAGTGTCGCCTTGCGGCTGAAGCCCTGGCAGGCCGCGGTCGCTTGGCCGCTGGTCGACCTGCCCTGGCTGGTGGCTTACGTCGCCCGGCCGGTGGTGTGGGAGCAACCGGACTACCTCTGGTCGCTGGCCAAGATGCTGCCGGCCCATGTCATCGACTTCGGGCTGGCCGGTTTCCTGACAATGTTGGCGCTCGGTCGGCTCGGATTGCTCCGGGCGTGTCGCACCGAGGGGTCCGGTCGGCGCCGCGCGGCGGGCTATGTGCGTGCCACCGCCGGCTTCACGTTGGTCGAGTTGTTGGTGGCACTAGCCATTGTGGGCCTGCTCACAGCCACCGTCCTGCCGGTCTTCAGTGCTGCGCGCAAGAAAGCCAACCAGACTGCCTGCGTCAGCAATCTTCGTCAGATTGGTGCGGCCTGGATGATCTATGTGGCGGACCATGATGACTCCCCGCCCCCGGCACTCTGCCGCGTGCACCCGCGCTACTGCGCCGATGACCGGGTGTTGCTCTGCCCGGCGGATGCAGCGTGGCCACACGGCTGGGCTGGGCAATACACTCGGACGGTGGTCGGCAACCCGATCATTCCCGACATCCCGATCAGCTACCGCGACTGGTACCGTCCAACCAGACGCACGCTTCGCTGGTTGCGCAGCCTGCCTGGCCGACCCGCCATTGCTAGTTGCGGACTGCACGGCGACCTGGTGGCGCCGACCGGCGGCCTCGGAAGCCCGCCGATCTTCCATGGGCTGGTGCTGCGTCTGGCGCTCGATGGTAGTGTCTACGCCTACCAGTTCCGGCCGACCGGCGGTCTGTACGACGCGCCGCTGACCGTCCTGACGGGCTTGCCCTACGACACCCCCGTCCCGCGCTGAGGAGGCGCAGGACGAGCCAAGCGGGGGATCCGGGCAGGTCCGGGGCGGCACTGTGGCCGCGGCTCTGATCCGCGGATGTCCAGTTCGGCGGAGATCCGCTGAGGCGCTACGGCGCCGCGCCCAGCCGGCCGCTGATTCCCAGGTCGTAGAACAGGTTGAGCCCCTCGCAGCCGGTCAGACCAACCCAGTAGCGGGCCGGCAGGGCCGGTTCGAGGTAGCCGAACTCGTGGCCGGCGAGGCGGACTGTGAGTTGCTGGCCCTGCACCTCGACCTCCAGCCGGTAGGGCGTGTTGGGCTGCAGCGGGAAGCGGGCGTAGGCCGCCCGGACCCAGCGCGGTTGACCGTCGGCGTAGGTGTGGTGCCAGATGTTGAGGCCCTGGTCGAAGACGCAGAACTCCCAGTGCTCGCGGTACTCGGGCCGGCCGGCGGCGTCGGTGCCGAGGGGGGCGGCCAGCACCAGCAACGGCGCCATGCGGTGCGTGAAGGCCAGCGTGGTGCTGCACCGGCCGTTGCCCTCAACCGGGCGTCGGTAAAGCAGGCTGCTGTAGGTCTCGGCATCGCGGCGGCCCTGCCATTCGTCGGGCGTGGCGTCCGCGGGGACTTCGTTCTGTACGCAGTCGTCACGCTGCACCCACTGTCCCAGACGGGCGAAGCGCGGGCTCTTGACCACGACGAAATCGTCCGGTCGCCAGGCGTCGCGGGCGAAGCTGACTTGCACAGGCGCCGCGGGCGGGTCGCCGGGGGCCGTCAGCAAGCCGCAGGCCAGCGCGCAGTTGAGGCTGAGGGACATCGGGGGCCACCCATCTTCGACGGCGTCCTTCGCGGTCTGCCGCCCGGCTCCTGCGTGGCGCCGCTCAGCCGCTGGCGGCGTCGCTACGCACCGCGAAGATCACCTCGTCACCGCCAGGCAGCCAGACCGGCGGGGCGCTGAGCGCCAGGCCAATGCTGTCGGCGACTCCGGCGTACCGCGCGGCCCGGGCGGTGCTGCCGTCGGGCCGGGCCAGCCACAACCCGTCGCGCAGCTCGGCGGTGCCGTCGCGGAGGGCCTGGCCGTGGAATGCCAGCCACTCGCCGCAGGCGCTCATCCGCAGCGCGCCTTGCCCGCCGGGCCAGCTCCAGCGGCGCACGCTGCTGCCGTCGAGCCGCCGTTGGTGCAGCTCGGCGTCGACGAAGTCGGTGCCTCCGGGCAAGGCCCCGAAAGGGCCGGCAACGGTACTGACCAGGCGGCGTTGTGTCGGGTCGGCCAGCTTGACGGCGACGATGCCCTGATTGAAGGCGCCGAACGCCAGCCACTGCCCGTCGCCCGAGAAGGTCGGCTGCCAGAGTCGCTGGAGCACCAGCTCGCGCGGCCCGAGGCGCCAGATCTGCTCGCCTTGGGCGTTGGGCGTGCCGGTCAGCTTGGTGCGGCGGTCGTTGTCGAGGTCCCAGACGTAGGGCACCTGCTGGTCGGGGCGACTCGGCTTGACGGCCAGGCGGTGTCCGCGCGGCGACCAGCCGACCAGGTCGCCGACGTCGGCGTACTGCTCGAACTCCCAGCGACCGATCACCGTCGGCGCCAGCCGCACCCGGCCGTCGGCGCGGTAGACCGCCAACTCGACCGGCCAGGTCGGGAACTCCTGGCCGTCGCTGCGGTCGTAGCGGACCCGCAAGAGGGCCAGCAGGCTGCCGTCGGCGCTCGGTCGGAGCGCCTGCCAACCCGGTTTGGCCGGCACCTTGAGCAGCGCGCGCGGGTGGCTGCCGTCGGCCTGCACCAGGGTCGGCTGCCCGCCGCTCGAACCACCGCGGAGGTAGACCACGGCCTGCGCCGCGGCACACCAGGCTGGGGCGCTGCCGGCGCCCAGCGGCGTCAGCCGGCCGTCGGTGAGATCGTAACGCCAGACGCCGGGCGGCACCTCGCGGTCGGCCGCCCGCGCGACTGGCAGCACCGCCAGGCTCAGCAGCATCGCACACCAGCGCCGCATCGCAGTCACCTCACTTCACGATTCTGACACCAGGTCCCAGACGCTGCGGGACCGGTCGACGGCAACCGGCAGCCGGCCAGGCTGTCGAAGACTCCAACGCGGGCGTCTTCTTGAGGCGCCGGAGGATGGGCAACGTGGCCGCACCGAGCAGCACTCGCCGCACCCGCAATGTCGCCAGCAGCGCGCCGGAGCCGCCGGCCGCCTGGCAGGAGGTCGTCGGCTGTGCCCAGCTCGGGCTGGCGCTGGTGCTCCTGATCGGCTTCATGTCCGAGCCGGGAGTCGGCCTGCGGTGGGTGATCGAGGCGGCGCAGACGGTCGGCGGGAAGCTCTGCTACGCCTTGCCGGTGCTCTGCGCCTACGCCGGCTGGCAGCGCCTGCGGCAACCAGCGCAGGTCGCGCCGGGGCTCAGCCGCGGGGCTGTCTTGCTTGGGGCGCTGGCCGTCGCCGGGCTGTTGCACCTGCGGGTCCCAGCCGGTGAAGAGTGGTTGCCGACGGCCCTCGGCAGTGGGCTGCTGCACCCGCCGCAGCAGTATGGCGGGTATCTTGGCCTGTTGCTGTTGTGGCTGCTGCGCGGCCTCGTCGGCCCCGCGGCGGCGGCCGCCGTCCTGGGCACGATGGCCGTGACCAGCCTGATCCTGGCCAGCCAACGCTCCGTCCGAGAGCTGCTCGAGGCCGTCGGCAGCCAGGTCGCCGCCCGCCGGCTGGCCCGCCGCCAACGGCTCGCGAGTCGACCGCCGCGGGCGCTGCCGCAGCGGCAGTCAGCCGCCCTGGCGCCGGTCCTCGACCTGCCGCCGGCGCTCGCCCCCACGCCGCCCCGGCTCGCCGACGAGGCCTGGCCCGCGGCCGAGTCGCCGGCCGAGGACCTGCCCGACCTGCCGTTGCCCCGTTACCTGCTGCCCAGCGCCCCAGCCGTCGCCGCGAGCCCGGCCGAGCCGGTGCCGCCGCCGGCGGCGCCGTTGGAGACGGCAGTGGAGTCTGTGGAGCCGGCGGCGCCGCTCGCCGCGCCAGTGGCGGTCACCGTCCCGGCCGTGCCGGCGCTCGGCGCCTGGGCCGGCGAGCGCGCGCTGGTGCGCGATCCGGTGCCGCTGGACCGCGACCCCACCACGACGCAGTTGGTGCTGCCGGGGATGCCGGTCCCGGAGCGTTCGGCCGCCGAGGCCGCCTGGTTCAGCGAAGGGGAGCCGCTGAGCTATCGGGTGCCGCCGCTGGACCTGATGAAGCCGGCCCTGGTGGCGCCGCTGCCCGACCGCACCCCGGAGATTCTGGCCAATATCGAACGGCTCGAGCGGACGCTGGCCAGCTTCAAGATCAGCGCCCGCGTGGTCAACCACGAGTGTGGGCCGACCGTGACGCGCTACGAGATGGAGCTGGGCGAGGGGATCCGCGTCAACAAAGTGGCGGTGCTCGAAAACGACATCGCTTACGCCCTGGCCAGCGACGGCATCCGGATCGAGGCGCCGGTGCCCGGCAAGGGCGTCGTCGGCATCGAGGTGCCCAACCAGATCCGCGAAACCGTCCACCTCCACGACCTGTTGCTCTCGCGCGAGTTCCAGGCGGCCCCGGGACCGTTGCCGTTCGTGCTCGGCAAGGACATCGCCGGGCACCTCAAGATCGCCGAGCTGACGCGGATGCCGCACGCGCTGGTGGCTGGGACGACCAACTCCGGCAAGTCAGTCTGCCTCAACTGCATCATCATCTCGCTGCTCTACCGCCTCTCACCGCGGGATCTGCGCTTCCTGATGATCGACCCGAAGCGCGTCGAGCTGACGCTCTACGATGGCATCCCGCACCTCGACCGGCCGGTGGTGACTGACCCCGAAGACGCCGCCGACCTCTTGCGCGGCGCGGTCCGCGAGATGATGGCGCGCTACGACCGGCTGCACGACCTCGGCGTGCGCAACATCGCCAGCTACAACGCCCAGGTCGACGAAGACGACCGGATGCCCTACATCGTGATCATCATCGACGAGCTGGCGGAGTTGATGATGCTGGCGCGGGCCGAGGTCGAGGCGAGCATCTGCCGTCTGGCGCAGTTGGCGCGGGCGACCGGGATCCACCTGGTGGTGGCGACGCAGCGCCCGGCGGTGAACGTCGTGACCGGCCAGATCAAGGCCAACATCGGCACGCGCATCGCCTTCAGCGTGGCACAACAGGTCGACAGCCGGGTGATCCTCGACCAGGTTGGGGCCGAGCGGCTGATCGGGCGGGGCGACATGCTCTACTCGCCGATCGACGGCAGCAAGCCCGAACGGCTGCAGGGGGCGTTTGTCGACGAGGCGCAGGTCCACCGGCTGGTGGAGTTCCTCCAGGCGATGCCGTCGAGCTTGCGGGTGCAGTACGCCGAGAGCATCATCCAGCCGGTTGCCGCCGACACTTCCGAAGAGGAGGCCAGTGCGGTCACGGAGGGCGACCTCGACGATCTCTTCTGGGAGTGCGTCGATTTCGTGCGGCTGGAGGGCGAGGGCTCGACGAGTCGGCTGCAGCGCAACTACGGCATCGGCTACAATCGCGCCGGCCGGATCATGGACCAGATGTGCCGCATGGGGATCGTCGGTCCGGGCCGGGGCAGCAAGCCGCGCGAGGTGCTGCCGGGCGGACCGGTGCGGCCGGGAACCCGACGCGAGGGTTGAGCGTTGGCGCTGACGGTGCCGCCGCGGGGGCGACCGGACCAGAGGATGGTTGACCGATGACGGGTGCGTGGCCTGGCGGCCTGAACGCCTGGGTGACCCGCCACGCCGGCCGGCTGGCCGCAGGGGTGGTGCTGCTGCAGATGCTGGCCGGCCTCTACCTGGTCCGCCGGCTGCCCCTCGACGGCAACGAGTTTGCCGACATCGGGGGGCGGATCTACCAGACCATCAGCTACGCCGAGCGGGGGCAGACGCATGGCGAGGTGCACTTCGCAGGCGAACGCCTGGACCCGCAGCACCGCCTGATCGGGTTCTGGTTCCGCCCGGTGGGGGGGCGCGTCTACAGCATCTTTCCGCCCTGGTGGGCGCTCTGTCAGGCGCCCTTCTTCCGCGCCTGGGGGCTGCCGGGGGTCTATCTGCTGCCGTTGCTGGGCGCGCTCGCCTGCAGCGGCCTGACCTGGTTCTGCGCCGGCCCCGGCTGGCGCCGCGAGCGGCTGGCGGCGGTGGTCCTGGTGGCCGGCGCCTCGCCGCTGTTCATCTTTGGGCTGCAACCGTGGGAGCACAGCGTCGCGGCGGCGGGCGGCCTGGCAGCGTTCGTCTTGCTCCGCCAGCGCTGGCCGCGCGGTGCGCTGCTGGCGGCGGCGCTGGCCGGGCTGGTCGCCGGGGCGGCCACGCTGCTGCGGGCGGAGCTGCTGTTCTGGGACGGTCTGCTGGGGCTGGGGCTGGCCCTCAACACGCGCCGCGCCGACCGCTGGCCGTTGCTGCTGGCCTTCGGCAGCGGTTGCGTCGCGGTCTTCTGGCTGGGTGCCGCGGCCAACCTCCACTGGTATGGCAGCCCACTGTCGTTGCATCTGCGGCAGGCCCACGAGGGGATTCCCGACGCCAGCCGCTGGCAGCGGATCGTGGTGCTCTGCCGGTACACCCTGGTGCCCGACCAGGCCCGCTGCCAACTGCTCGCCCTGGCCGCGCTGAGCAGCGCGCTGCTGCTGCGACTGCCGCGGCTGGACCGCCTGACGCGGGCGCTGCTGGACGGCGCCAACCTGGTCGCCCTGCTGGCATTCGCGGTGCTGTTGCAGCGGGCGGGGCAGGAGAGCGGGCTGTTCACCAGTTCGCCCTGGCTGCTGCTGGCGCTCCGCCCGCTGCCCTGGCCGCGGCAGGAGCCGCCCGACGAGCAGCCGGCCGCCCTCTTGGAGTTGCCGCAGGTCTACCTGGCCGTGCTTGGCCTGCTGCTGCTGGTGCTGCTGCTGGCGCCGACCCATCCGGGCCGCATCTGGGGGCCGCGCTACCTGCTGGTGATCCTGCCGCCCGCGGCCTGGCTGCTGCTGCGCGGCCTGGCCGCCAGCCGCGGTCGGCGGCGGACGCTGGAGGTCGGCCTGCTACTGGCCCTCGCGGCGGTCGCCGTGGTGGCGCTGCTGGGGCAGCTGCGGTTCATCGAGCGGCGCCGCCTCGACTACGGCGGGTTCGAACGGATCCTGCGGGATCTGCCCGAAGCCCGGCGGGTGGTGGTCTCCGACCTGCCCTACATGCCGCTGCTCTGTTACCGCATCGGCCAGACCCGGCCGATTCTGACGGTCCGCAGCGGCGACGACCTGCAGTACGCCGCGCAGCGGCTGCACCAGCACGGCGAGCCATTCCTGCTGGTCACCCGCTGGCCGGAGATCTGGCGGCGCAACCGGCACTACCGCTACACGCGGCTGCGCGAGTACCGCCCGCTGGGGGTGACGCTGCTGCAGGTCTGGCCGGCGGCGCCCTGAAGCCGGTCACGGAGGGGCGTCGCGGGGCATGGCGAAGGGTGCCGGCAGGAGACAGTTGGTGCTCAAGACGCGTTTGACCCAGCCCCAGATCTTGGAGGCCCTCGGCCGGGCCGGGCACGGTTCGCAGGTGCTGATCGCCGATGGCAACTACCCCTTCTCGACCAAGCTGGGCCCGCGAGCGACGTTGGTCAACCTCAACCTGTGCCCCGGTCTGGTGAGCGTCACCGACGTCCTGGAGACCCTCCTGACGGCCATCCCGGTGGAGCAGGCGGCGGTGATGCAGTACGCCACCAGCGGCCCTTACGCGCTGGACAGCGATCCGCCGATCTGGACCGAGTTCCGCCGCCTGCTGACCGCGGCGCGCTTCACCGCCGAGTTGCAGCCGATCGAACGCTTTGCCTTCTACGACGCCGCCGGCGGACCGGACGTGGCCCTGACCATCGCCACGGGCGACCAGCGCATCTACGCCAATCTGCTGCTGACGATCGGCGTGGTCTTCCCATGAGTCAGGCCGCTCGGCAGCAGCAGGTGCTCGACTTCCTGCGGACCCTCGACGGCCTCAAGTCGGTCTCCCGGAGTGCCTGGCTGACCGACGGCAGCCGCCGCGAGAACGACGCGGAGCACACCTGGCACATGGCGATGTTTGCGCTGCTGCTGCCGGGCGCGTTGGGCCTCGAGCTGGACCGCGGGCGCCTGCTGGAGCTGGTGCTCTGCCACGATCTGGTGGAGGTCCTGGTCGGCGACGTGAATGTCTACGACACCGCCGCGCGGGCGGCGCAGCAGGCCAAGGAGGAGGCCGCCGCAGCCGAGCTGTTCGGGCTGCTGCCGGCCGACCTGCGCGACTTCGTGGCCGGCTGCTGGCAGGAGTTCGAGCACGGCGACAGCCCCGAAGCGCGGTTCGCGCGGGGGCTCGACCGGCTGCAGGCGATCAGCCAAAACGCCTGGTCGGGCGGCCGCGCCTGGCGCGAGCGGGGGATTACCGAAGCGCGCAGCCGCGCCGTCAACGCTCCGGCCTGGGCGGCCAGCCCGGCGCTCGAACCGCTCTTCGAGCAGCTCTTTCGCGCCGCCCGCGAAGAGGGCCTGTGGGCCGCGGAGCCGCCGGCGCCGGGGTCCTGAGGGGGCCGCTGGTCGTTGACAGGACTCGGGGGCGCTGCTAGTGTGAACCGTCGCGCCCGGCGGCTCGTCGAAACGTCGGCGGCTGCCGGAGGCGGTGTAATCAACCACCAGCCTGCCGGCACTAGGGCGATGGCCGCCGGAGATTACCCGTCGTCGGGCTGCGGTCGGCTGGTCGCGTGGCGGGTGCCCAGCGTGGGAGGAATGTATGATTGTCGTGGATGACCTCGTGAAGGTCTACGGGCGGCGACGCGCCGTGGACCATGTCAGCTTCGAGGTCGAAAAGGGCGAGATCGTCGGCTTCCTGGGGCCCAACGGCGCCGGCAAGACCACCACCATGCGGATCCTGACCTGCTTCCTGCCCGCCACCGGCGGCCGGGCGCAGGTCGCCGGTTTCGACATCGTCGACGACTCCCGCGAGGTGCGGCGCCGGCTGGGCTATCTGCCTGAGAACGTGCCGCTCTACCTCGACCTGACCGTCGACCAGTACCTGACCTACATGGGCAAGCTGAAGGGGCTCGACCGCTCGCGGCTGCAGACCCGGCTCAACGAGGTCGTGGCCAACTGCGGCCTGGAGCATCGCCGGCGCGACATCATCGGCAAGCTCAGCCGCGGCTACCGCCAGCGCGTCGGTCTGGCGCAGGCGCTGATCCACGATCCCGAGGTGGTGATTCTGGACGAGCCGACAGCCAGCTTGGACCCGGCCCAGATCCGCGAGGTTCGGGACTACATCAAGTCGCTGAAGGGCAACCACACGCTGATCCTGTCGACCCACATCCTGCCGGAGGTGGAGTTGACCTGCGACCGCGTGCTGATGATCAACAACGGCCGGATCGTCGCCAACGACACCCCCGGCAACCTCCGCAACCTGGCGTCCTCGACGCAGGTCCTGACGGTTGAGGTGCGCGGCGCGGTCAGCGCGGCCCAGGCGGCGTTGCAGCCGATCACGCCGATCACCCGGACCAGCGTGGTCTCCGACGGCCTGCCCGTGTCGGGCGGGGCGCGGCTGGAGCTCGAAACCAGCGCCGACGTCCGCGGCGACGTGGCGCGAGCCCTGGTCGGCGCCGGGCTCGATCTGCTGCGGCTCGACCAGCAGACCAAGTCGCTGGAAGACATCTTCGTCGAGTTGACCACCGAAGAGCCCGCCGCGGCCGCCCAGGAGGTGGCTTGATGCGCAACGTCTTGAGCATCGCCCGGCGCGAGTGCCGGGCTTACTTCACCTCGGCCATCGGCTACGTCGTGATGGCGGCCTTCATCGCCTTCACCGGGCTGATCTTCTTCCTGATCGTCAGCCAGCCGCAGGCCGTCGCCAGCATGGACGGCGTCTTCCGCAACCTGGCGATTCTGCTGGTGATGCTGCTGCCGCTGCTGACGATGCGGCTGCTGGCCGGCGAGCGGAGTGGGGATCAGGGGATCGGCACCATCGAGCTGCTGTTGACCAGTCCCATCACCGAATGGGAGCTGGTGCTCGGCAAGTTCGTCGGGTCGCTGCTGTACATCTTCGCGCTGCTGGCCGTGTCGCTGATCTACCCCTTCACGCTTGGCCGGATCGGCGACCCGGACCTCGGCACCATCTTCGCCGGCTACGTCGGGCTGCTGTTCTTCTGCGGCTACTGCCTGGCGTTCGGGCTGTTCCTCAGCTCGCTGACCAACTCGCAGATCGTCGCGGCCATTTCGAGCATCGTCGGGCTGCTGGTGATTTGGCTCAGCAAGTTCCTCGGCGAGGTCGGTGGCGGCAAGCTCGGCTGGCTGGCCTGGTGGAGCTTCATGGACCACCATGAAGACTTCTGGCGCGGGCTGATCACCTTCAGCGACTGCGCCTGGTACCTTTCCTTCATCTTCTTCTTCCTCTTCGCGGCGAAGCAGATGATTGCCTCGAGCCGCTGGCGCTAGGAGTTCTGAAGATGGCAAACGACACGACCCGCGCGAACGCCAGCGGGCACACCGGTCAACTGGTAGGTGGCATCGTCGCCTCCTTCGTCGCCTTCGTGACGCTCGTCCTGGTGCTCGTCAAGCAGGGCCAGGGCGCGGCCTGGGCGGGCGCCCAGACCGGCCTCCTGGTGGGCTTTGCGCTCGCCGCGGCGGTCGCCTCGTGGTGCTGGAACAGCCTGCTGGCACCGGTCCTGGAGCCGCAGGAAGGCCGCCGGCCGGCCTGGGTCGGCACCGTTGGGCTGCTCGCGGCACACGCCCTCGTGGCGGTGCTGCTGCTGCTCCTGGCGGGAGCCGGCGCGGGGGCCGCCTGGGGCAAGTCGCAGAAGCTGCTGGCCGTCCTGGCGCTGGCCCTGGTGGTGGCGCTGGTGGCCATCTGGCGGCAGCCCTTGAAGGCCTGGTTCAGCGCCCGCGGCACGCTCTTGCAGCTCAACGCCGGCCTGGTGACGGTCCTCGTCCTGGGCGTGGTGTTCCTGCTCAACTACTTCATCGTGCCGCGGCGGCTGGGGTGGATCAAGAAAGACTTCACCGAAGCCAAGTACTACACCCTGGCCGAGCAGACCATCAACGTGCTCAAGAGCGTCACCAAGGAGAAGCCGGTCGAGCTGATCGCGATGCTCTCGACCGATCAGTTCGCCGGCGCTGGCAGCCACGTGATCAAGCAGCGCCTGAACGACTTCGGGAAGCAAAGCGCCTACGTCAAGGTGACGATCTGGGACCCGAACCTCGATTACGAGGCCAAGAAGCTCTACGAAGAGGGCGTCGTGAGCGCGCTGCCAGCGGTGATTGCGCGCTACAAAGACGAGCCGCAGACCCGCGAGGTGGTCACCGGGGCTGAGGAAAAGGACATCACCAAGGCCCTCCTGAAGCTGCTCAGCCCGTCGTCGCGCAAGGTCTACGTGCTCAGCGGGCACGGCGAACTGGACCCCGACTCCGCCGACCCGGCCAATGGCATGGCCAACTTCAAGACGGTGCTGGAGACCGACCGCTACGAGCTGGCCAAGCTGGAGCTGTTCAAGCAGGCCGCCGTGCCGAGCGACGCCGCGGCGCTGCTGATCGCGCGGCCGAAGTCGGCGCCGGATGAGAAAGAGCTGCAGAAGATCGAGGCCTGGCTGGCCGGCGGCGGGCGCCTGCTGCTGTGCCTCGACCCCGACGACAAGTCGGGCTTCGGGAAGCTGGCCGAGAAGTACGGCATCGTCTTCCACCGCGCCGACGTGCTGGACCAGATGCAAATCATGTTCGGGGGCGACCCGCAGCTCTTCCAGGGCATGGACTACGGCGAGCACGAGACGGTCAGCTTCTTCAAGAACGTCCGTCAGCGCACGGTGTTCTTCGGGGCCGGCTACCTGACCCAGCAGACCGCGGCCGGCGACTACCAGTTGACCGACCTGATCAAGACCTCGGCCAGCAGCTTCGCCCAGGAGATCACGGCGCCGGCCAAGCCGGGGCAGCCGGCGGCGCAGGGCGCCCGGACCAACGGGCCGTTGACCGTGGCGATGTTGAGTTCGACGAAGGACCCGGAGCCGCCGAAGGACGAGCCGAAGGACGCGGCCAAGGCGCCGGAGCCGGAGAAGACCCGGATCCGCGTGGCGGTCTTCGCCGATGGTGACTTCCTGGCCAACCAGATCCCGGCCAATCAGTTCATCAATCTGAACGTCGCGGGCAACATCGTGGCCTGGCTGACCGACAACACCAAGGCCCTCGGCATTCGTGCCAAGGACCCCTCGCAGGACATGGAGAACCGCAAGATCACCGCGGATGCCAAGACCATTCGCTGGATCGTGATCTTGACGCTGTTCCTGCCGGTGCTGCTGATCTTTGGTGCCGGCGTGGCGGTCCAGATCGCCCGGAGGTAGGCGCGGTGAACCTCTGGAAGACCCTGACCTTGCTGCTGGTGTTCGTCGGCCTGCTGGTCTGGTCGTTGAAGAACGAGCGCGGCGAACAGCCTGACTTCGAAGCCAACCGCACGGTGGTGCAGTTGCTCGACTTCAGGGACAAGTCGGCGATCGTCGAGATCAGCATCGAGGGCGGCGAGCAGCCGATCACGCTGCGGCGCAGCACGACGGCGTCGGCCGCCGAGCCGAAGGCCGCTGGCGAGAAGGCCGACAAGCCGGGCGACTCCCCGGCGAACGAAGAAACCTGGGAGATCACCTCGCCGATCCAGGCGAAGGGTGATGCGACCTCGATCAAGTCGTACGTCGACCTGCTGCTGACCACCAAGGCGCAGAAGAGCTACACCGCCGAAGACGCCAAGCGGATGCCGGACTCGGCTTCCGGGCTCGACAAACCGACCCGCTCGTTGACGCTGAAGGACCAGTCCGGGCGCGTCGCGACGATGACCTTCGGGTTCCAGACGCCCGACAAGCAGGGCTACTTCGCGCGCGTCAAGAACGGCGTCGGGATGCTGATCTTCGCCAACTTCTTCGTCGACGAGAACCTCGTCAAAAAGAAGCTCGGCGACCTGCGCGACAAGGCGCTGCTGGCCTTCCTGACCAGCGACGTGCAGACCGTCGAGTTGAAGTACCCGTCGCGCAGCGTGCAGTTGGCGAAGCGTGGCGAGGACTGGTTCCTGGCCGGCAAGCCCGAGCTGCAGGCCGACAGTGCGGCGGTCGACAGTCTGCTGAGCGCGGTCTCGACGGCCCGGATCGACGAGTTCGGCGAGGCCAAACCGACTGACCTGAAGCTCTACGGGCTGGACCAGCCACGGGTCACCGTGACGCTGGGGATGGGCCAGAAGGGCGAGGTCGGGCTGGTCGTCGGCAGCTCCAAGATGGTCGAAGCCCCGCCACCGAGCGATCCCAACCAGCCGCCGCCGCAGCCGACCGAGAAGCTGCACGTGCAGCGTAAGGGCAACGCCGAGGTGCTGCTGGTGGCCGGCACGTTGTACGACAACCTGCTGAAACAGCCGACCGACCTCCGCGACAAGGTCGTCTTCGCCGTCAAGGGTGAGGATGTCACGAAGCTCGAGTACACCGTTGGCGGCAGCGAGGTGGTCTTGCAGAAGACCGCCGCGGCGAAGAACCAGCGCGACAGCAAGGCGCAGTGGCAGGTGGTCAAGCCCGCCGCGCTGACCGCCGACCGCAAGCTCGGCGACGGGCTGGCGGCGACGCTGGAGCAGCTCCGCGCGACCGCCTTCCACGATGCGCCGAAGCCGCTGGCCAGCTACGGGCTGGACCGGCCGCAGGCGCGGATCCTGGTGACCGAGGCAGACAAGGTGCTGCCGGCGTTGCTGGTGGGTCGCAAGACCGCCGACGGCAGCAGCCTCTACGTCAAGCGCGAGAACGCGCCGCTGGTGTACGAAGTGCGCGCGTCGTTCGTCGACGACTTCGTGACCGATCTGAACCGCCTGCGCGACCGGCTGGTGCTGGGCATCGACCGGACGCGGGTCAAGAGCATCGACTTCCGGCACCAGGACAACACCTGGGTGACGGTGACCGCGACCGGCGCCGATAGCTGGGAATACCTTGACCACAGCGCCGCGCCGGCCGAGGCGGCGAAAGACGCCAAGGAGAGCAAGCCCGAGGCCAAGAAGGCCGACAGCGGCCGCGTCGCGGCGGTGCTCACCGCCCTCGAAGACCTGCGCTGCAGCCACTGGCTGAGCGACAAGATCGACCCGCGCACGCTCGGTTTCGAGCGACCTGACCTGACCGTCACGGTGAACCTCGACGGCGGGGCGAAAGAGACGGTCTACCTGGTGCGCGACCCGGCCAACCCGACGGCGATCTACGTCAAGCGGAAAGGCTGGGACACGGTCTACCGCAACGAGAACGACACCTTCTTCCTGGACCTGCAAAAGCGCGGTACCGACTTCGAGCCGCTGCCAGCGCCGGATATGGGCGGGATGCCCGGCATGGGCGGCCCGCCGCCGATGTAGAGCCTGTTGAAGCTGTCACTGCTCTGGTGCCGCGGTGCGCTGGTGGCGATCCTGCTGAGCGGGCTCGCCACCAGCGCGGAAGCCGCCGGCCGAGCCGCCCTCCAACTGACCCGCGTGCCGGCCGGCTCGGAGTTCATCGGCTGGAACGAGGACGCCACCTGCGTGCTGCCGTTACCGGCGGGCTGGCAGGTGGAGGCGCCCGAGCGCGGCGTGGTGCGCTGCCGGCTGGCGGAGGGAGCCACCTTCGAGCTGCAGGAGGGCGAGTCGCTGCGCCTCCGCGGCGCCGCGCGGCCGAGCTTGCGGGCCGGCTTCGTGCGCGGCCGACAGTCCGGCGACGAGGTCGTCCTGGCACTCGAGGCGCGGCGGATCGACTTCGCCGGGGGCGCGCTCTTCGAAGGCGAGGCCAGCGGCATTGGGCGGACCGGGCAGGGCATCGTCACCCGCTTGGACTGGACCGCCCCGCGGGCGGTCGAACTGCGCTACGCGGAGCCCCTGCTGGTCACCTTCGACCGCCTGCAGTGGCAGGCCGCCAGCGGCCACTCGGCAACCGTGGCGGCGGCCGTGCTGCCGGTCCAGCCGTGGCCCAGCCGGCTGCGAGCCTGCGGGCTGTGGTCGCCGGCCGGAGTCAAAGTCGAAGTTGGCGGCGGTAGTCTGGCCGCCGAGGCCGAGGCGCTGGGGTGGCTGCAGCTCGACGGGCAGACGGTCCGGCCGCAGCCGGTCGACCTGAGCCTGCCGCGCGCCGAGCTGTGGGTCCGTCAACCCACCCTGCGGGCCCGCGCCCGGGTCGCTTTGGCCGGGCGCCTCCGCGAGCCGAGCGGGCTGCTGGCCGAGGACGTGCTACTCACCGTCGACGGCGCGCCCGGCCTGGTGGGCTATCAGGCCGCGGCCGGGCCGGCGGCGCTGGAGACCGCTCTGACGCGGCTCGACGAGCAGCGCTCGGGGGCTGGCCATGCCGGCGAGGAGCCACTGGTCGGCGTGCTGCGCGACTACCTGCTGCCCGCCTGGTACGGACTCTGGTACCATCCCGATGGCCGCGAGGAACTGCGTCTGGCGCCCGCACTGGCGCGCTTCACCAGCGACTACGCCGCGGCCGTGACCGCCGCCGCGCCGCGGCTGCGGGGCTATCTGTCGAACCAGGCCGGCGCGGCGCGCGAGCTGACGCTGGCGCAGACCGACGAGGCGCGGCTGGCGTTGGCGGCGATGGTCAACCACCTGGCCGGGCAGGACACCAAGCTGGCCATCTGGTGGTCGGTCTACCTCAGCGATCTGCTCAGCGACCTGGCCGGGGCGGCGGTCTGTTACTGGCACGGCGAGCAGACCCTCACCTCGGCGGCGGCCGATCCTGGGCGGGTGCGGCTGGGCGCGCTGGCGGACCGGCTGGACGCCAACTGGCCGACCGGCCTGCAGCAGTTCCTGGCGGTCGCGGTGGAGCAGGCCGGCCAGGCGCCGGAGTTGCGCTTCCAGCGGCTGGCGCCAGACGAGGCCGTGGCGGTGGGGGTGCTGGTCGAAGTGCAGCGCGGGACGCCGGTCGGACGGTACGAAGCGCACCTGGGACTGGCCGGCCAGGACCACAGCGCGCCGCTGGTGGTGCATGTGCAGCCCTCGCTGGGCCGGGTGGCGCTGGTCGGGCTGGCGGCCGCGGTGCCCTTCGCGCTGCTCCTGGCGGCTGCGGGCCGGGTCGGCCGCCGACGGAGGCAGGGACCGTGAATCACGCTGAACTGCGGGCCGTGGTGGCGCTGGCAGAGCAGGCCGGGGCGGTGCTGCGGGCCTACTGGCGGCAGGTCAAGGGCGAGCGCAAGCGCGACCAGACGCTGGTCAGCGACGCCGACCGGCGTTCCGAGGAGCTGCTCCGCGAGGCCCTGCAGGCGGCCTTTCCGGGCGAGTGCATCGTCGGTGAGGAGTTCGGCGTGAGCGATCCGGGCGGCGGCCGGGCCTGGTTTGTGGATCCGCTCGACGGCACCACCAACTTCGTGCACCGCATCCCCTTCTGGTGTGTCGGCATCGGGCTGTTGGAGGGCGGTCGCGCGGTCGGTGGGGTGGTGCATTGCCCGTTGGAGGCGGCGACCTACTACGGGGCCGCTGGCCTCGGGGCTTGGCGTGACGCGGAGCCGCTCACGCCGTGGCCAGGGGAGGAGCCGTTCACGGGGACGGATCCCGTGCTCTCGTCGGAGGAGTTGGCCCACGACGGCCTGGCGGCGCAGTTGCCGGGCAAGATGCGGATGCTCGGCAGTGCGGTCTACCACGGGGCGCTGGTCGCCGCTGGCGCCGCGCGGGGCGCGGTCTGGCACCGTGGTGACATGGGCTGGGACCTGATCCCCGCGCTGGGCCTCTGCGTCGCCGCGGGGGCCACCGTCAGCGACTACTGCGGTGAGCTGCCCGACCTCTCGCCACTGCTGCAGCCGCGCCCGCAGCCGTGGAGTCTGCTGGCCGCGGCCCCGCCCTCGCACGCGGTGCTGCTGGCCGCGCTGCAGCGGGCCGGGGCCCACACGTGAGGCGCCGCGACCGCCGGGCCGCGCCGCGGGCGGAGCAGACCGGCGCCTACGAGGTCCGCTACCGGCTCGAACCGAGCTACCGCGCGCGGGGCGTGATCTTCTTCCTGGTCGGCCTGGTCGGCTTCTTCCTGACCGTGATCTCGGGCGAGTTGCTGCTGCTCTTGCTGACCGGCGCGGCGACCGGCGCCGGGATCTGGATCTACTGGCAGGACCCGCGCGAGTACCTGGTGGTGCAGCCGCGCCGCTTCCGGTTGCAGTTGCTGCGGGTCTACGGCAAGCAGACCAAGGTGCGGCAGGACCTGTCGACCAAAGAGTTCAGCCGCCTGGAGGTGGCCCGCTACCGCCACCGGCGGCGCGGCGAGCGGATGCTGCTGGTGCTCTTCGACCGTCACGGCGGCGCGGTCAAGCTCGACGACCGCGGTGCCGACGAGGAACTGGTTGCGATTGGTCGCGAGGTGGCGGCCGCCGCGGGCCTGGAGTTCCTCGACCGCGGGCGGGTCGACCACGACGCCAGCCCGCCGCGGGTGCGCGAGGTGGCGGCCATGGACGCCGCCGACGAGGATCTCTCGGCTTCGGTCTGAGCGCCGCGGTATGCTACAATACCGCCCGTTCGACAACGCCGGGGCGGTGCTGAGAGGCGGAGGTGCGGGCGATGCGCAAGCTGCTCCTGTTGCTGGTGGTGCTCGGAGTGCTCGGCGGTGGCGGCTACTACGCCTACACCGTGCTGCAGCCGCCGCCTCCGCCGGCCGAGCCGCCGGCGGCCCCCGCGGCGACTCCCGCCGGGGACGTGGCCCCGGCCGCCAGCGCCCCGGCCGCGGCGCCGCCGACGGTCCAAGCGCTGCCGCAGTTGGAGTGCGAGCTGGCCCTGCCGGCCGGCTGGAGCATCGCCGAGGACGCTCCCGAGACGCGGGTTGTGCCAGGTGGCCAGGCGGTGGTGCTGCGGCAGGGCGCCGCGGCGTTGCCGCTGGTGGTGGTCGGTCGGATCAGCCCCGCAGTGCTCGGCAACGTCGACCCGCAGACCTTCCCCACGAAGTTCATCACCGGCCTCAAGAAGCGCCTGGCAAAGCTCACACCGCCGGCGACGGTAACCGCCGAAGGCGCGCCCAGCAGCCTGCCGAAGCTGTTCGCCGCGGCGGAGCAGTTGGTCGCCAGCGGCAGCTTCCCCGACCTGCAGGTGACCCAAGGGAGCGGCCGCTTCGTGGTCGGCTCGACCGCCGGCGGGTCGCTCTACCTGGTCGTCGCCTTCGCGGCCGAGGGCAGTCCGGAAGCCGCCGCCGTGGAGACCCTGATCGCCAGCCTGGCGCCGCTCACGCCAGCGGTGCCGGCCGAGGCACCGCCGGCAGCGGGTCCCGCCGCCAGCGGTGAGCCAGCCGCGCCAGCCGCGTCCGGCCCGGCCGAAGCCGCTCCGGAAGCGCCCGTGGCCAACCCGCCGACCGCCGCTCCGCCCGGCGCCGACGAGCCCGCCGCAGCCCCTGCCAAGGAGCCGGCGCCGGCAGCCCCCGCCGCCAAAGAGCCGGCCAGGGGCGCTGCGCCGAAGGGCCAGCCGAAGCCAGGTGCGGCGACCGCGCCGCCCGAGGCGGGCCAGAGCAAGCCGCCAGCGGCGGCTGCGAAGGGTGCGCCGGGCGCCTGACGCCCGGGATTCAGCCGTCCGCGAGCAGCCGGGCGACGGTCGCCAGGAACTGCGTCGGATCGACCGGCTTCTCGATGAAGGCCTGCGGGCCCCAGTCGGGACCGACCACGCCCTCGCCAAGCTCCTGGTCAATCACCGACGACTGCATCAGGACGGGCACCCGGTAGTGCTCGCGAATGTGCTGGCAGGCCTGCAGGCCGTCGCCGTCGGGCAGGAAGACATCCAGCACGATCAGGTCGACATCAAGCTGACTGAGCGCCTGGTAGGCGGCGTTGATGCAGGTGACGTGGTCCACCTGGTACCCGGCCCGCTCCAACAGGCTCTGTTCCAGGTGCGCCAGCACGGCGTCGTCCTCGATCACCAGGATCCGGCTGCTCATGAGGCCTCCACACTGCCAGTGGTGGCAGTGTCATGGCACCAGCGGCTCGCCGTCAACCAGGCTCCGACATACACGCTTAACCCACCCAGCAGCACAGCGCTGTAGCCCAGCCGCGAGGCCGCCGCGGCGGCGACCACCGAGCCGGTCACCGAGAGCACCCCGTTGATGGCCCAGGCTGCCGGCACCGCGGCGGCCTGCCGCTCGCCCAGCAGGCGCAATCCGGTGGGGAAGGGCTGGCCCAACAGGAAGCCGAGCGGCAAGGTCACCACCACCGCGGCCAGCAACCGCCAGGGCAGCGCGGCCGGCAGCAGCGCGGTGGTCAGGGGGGTGAGCACGCCGCGGACCAGCAGCACCGCCAGCAGCAGGGTCAGGAAGACCCACGGCAAGCGCCGCGCCGCCGCCGCGGCCGGGCCGCGGTTGGTGAACGACCCGCCCAGCGCGCAGCCCAGCAAGAGCGAGAACAGGATCGCCGTCAGCGCCAGGGTGGGGTAGCCCAGCAGCAGCACCAGCTTCTGGATCAGCGCCACTTCGACCAGCATGAAGCCGGCCCCCAGGGCGCCGAAGTAGCCGGCCACGGCCGCGGGCCGCGCCACGCCGCGCTGCCGCAGCTCCCAGACGCCCCAGAGCAGGCAGACCAGGCCAGCCCCCAGGCTCCATTTCAGCAGCTTGCTCAGGAACGGGTGCAGGCGTGGCGAGAAGTCAGCGTAGAACGGCCGGTCGTCGGTCACGATGCGCAGTTGCAGCCGCTCCCAGGGGCCGCCGAAGTAGAGACGCTGGAGGTAGTCGTCCTGCGACGCGACGGCCGCACTGAAGGCCTCTGCCGTGGTCTCGGGGCGGGCTGCCACGGCGTACGGCTCCGGCCAGGCCTGATCGGGCAGCAGCCGGGTCTGCAAGCCGCGGCGGCGGCACTCCCAACGCAGTTGCCTGGCCGCGGCCGCGGGGTAGGGGCCGTTGCGGATCAGCAGCAGTTGGCGGTACGGACTGCCCTGGTACTCCGGCGCGGCGTGGACCCAGGCCACCCGGCGCGGGATCGCGGCGTTGGCGATGCCCTGGCGGCGGAGGGCCGCGAAAGCGGTCACCAGACAGCGGTCGGTGAGGTTCGGCTCTTGCAGCACCAGCGCCAGCAGCCCGCCCGGCGCCAGCCGCCGGAAGTACGCCTCGAAAGCCTCGACGGTGTAGAGGTAGTTGTCGACCAGCGCCATGCCGCCCTGCTGCGTGGTGGCGCTCTTGGCCAGGGCGAAGTAGATCACGTCGTACTGCTGCCGCGACCGCGACAGGTAGCTGCGCCCCTCGTCGATGATCAGCCCGCGGGGCAGCTCGGGACGGTGGTAGAGATCGCCGTAGTGGCCCTTGAAGCGGTCGGTGACCGGCCCGATGGCCGGGTTCAGCTCCACCGGCTCAATCGCCTTGGACCGACCGAGCAGCGCCAGCAGCACGTCCAGGCCGCCGCCGGGCCCGATGCACAGCACTCGGTCGGGCGCTGGCTGGAGCGCGTAGGGCAGGAAGCCGATGAAGGCCTGGTAGCCGGCGGCGGTCGCCAGGTCGCCGTTGAAGGGCTCCATCTGCGTCGGCACGTCGCCGTCGGTCCAGATGTACTTCACCGGCACCCCACGGTTGCTGACGACGTCGGTGCGCGCCACCGCCGACCACCTGGTGTACTCGATCGTCGCGCCGGCGGCGGGGTCGGCGAGTTCCTGAAACAGCGGCTTGACCTTGGCGCTGTCGGCGCTGGTGACCGGCGGCAGCCGCAGCAGCCGTTCCTGGCTCTGCAGACCGCCCAGCAGCAGCAAGCCCAGCGCCAGCCCGCTGGCGACCCAGCGGCGCGCGCCGAGCAGCCCGGCGCCGACGGCGGCCGCCGCCCCGAGCAGGAACGGCACGGCCAGCGCGCCGACCAGGTTGATCAGTTGGGCGGTCGCCAGCGCGGCCAGCCCCGCGCCGCTCAGATCGTAGAAGTAGAGCCGCCCGGCGTCGGCGCTGTACTTCCGGAACGCCCGCGCCAGCAAGACGCCCGCCGCGACGTAAGGCAGCAAAGTGCAGACCGCCACGGCGCCGCCGTGGGCGCCGGCGACCAGCCCGCGGCCGACGGTCAGCAACAGCAGCAACGGCAGCGGCAGCGTCACCGCCAGCCCCACCGCCGGCCGCACCAGCCCCCGTGGGGCGTCGCGGTCGCGGCCCGCGAACCAGGAGCCCAGGCCGAGGCCACAGATGGCGATCGAGAGGATCAGAAAGACGTACGGCGAGCGGAAGAGCACCGAGAAGATCCGCGTCAGCGCGATCTCGTAGCTCAGCACGCAGCAGGCGGTCAGGCCGACGGCCCAGCGGATGGCGCGCGGGGAGCTGCTCATGGCGTCACCAGGGGACCGTCAGGCGGGTGGTCAACAGCAGCATCGCCAGCAGGCCGAACCACCAGGCGCAGAGCATCGCGACCTGCGGCGCGGTGAGCGACCGCCGCCGCCGCCGGGCGAGCTCGGCCGAGAGCAACAGGTTCAGCCCCAGGAAGACCAGCGCCGCCATCACCAGCGGCGGCTGGCCGCTGAGCACCGCCCAGAGCGTGGCCAGCAGGTTGAGCACGGCCATCGTCAGCAGCAGGTCGTAGGATCGCAGCACCACCTGCCGCAGCCAGTTGCGGCGGTAACAGAGCACCAGGGCCGCCAAGTTGACGGTCCACAGCAGCACCAGGACGAGCACAGCCAGCACAGCGAGCTCCGCGGGTCGCTGCCGGCAGTGTAGCGAGAGCGACCGGGATCACGCAACAGCCACTTTCAGCCGTTCGGCTGGCTGGTCGCCGGCGCCGCGGGAGGGCTGGCCGCCGGGGGTTGCACCCGGTCGACCGCTGGCGGTGCCGGCCGTGCGCAGGCGGTTAGCAGCAGCGGCGCCAGGATCGCCAGCCAGCGCCCGCGGCGGCTCACGCGAAGACCCCGCTGGCGGCCCACCGGCCAAAGGCGGCGTCGGCCGCAGGCCAGTTCAGCAAGCGCAGGAAGCTCTCGATGTAGCTCGGCCGGTCGGGACCGTAATCGTAGTAGTAGGCGTGTTCCCAGACATCCATCGCGACCAGCGGCACCGCCCCCCAGACACCGCCGAGCTCGTGGAAGCTGCAGGCGTAGTTGTGCAGCTTCTTGTCGTACGGCGACAGCGCCAGGATCGCCCAGCCGGTGTTCGGCGTCAGCCCGGTGCCGATGAAGTCGGCGCGCCAGGCGTCGAAGCTGCCGAAATCGACCACGATCTTCTTGTACAGATCGCCGCCCTGCGACAGCGCCGCGCCGCCGGGGGTGAGGTTCTGCCAGTAGATGTCGTGCAGGTACATCCCGCTGGCGTTGAAGGTCTCCCGGCGCTTCAGCTCGGTGTACTGGCTGTAGTTGGCGCTCGCCTGAATCGTCTGCAGCTTGGCCAGCTCGGACTCGATCTCGTTGAGCGCCTTGACGTAGCCGGCATGGTGCTTGTCGTGGTGCCAGGTGACGACCTGCGCACTGATGCCCTTCAGGGCTGGATTCTGGGCGTCCTGGAGAGTCAGTTGCTCCGGCGTGTAGGGCAACGCGCTGAGCACGTGCTGTCCCGCTGGGGCGCTCGGCCGGGTCCACCAGGCGGCCGCGGCGGGCGCGGCGGGCGCCTCGCTCTGTCCGGCCCCCGGCTCCAGAGGCTTGCCGCAACCGGTCAGGGCCAGGCTGCCGGCGGCCAGGCCATAGCCGGCCTGCCGCAGGAATCGTCGCCGCTCGAACGTCTCGCTCATGCTCCACCTCCGCCGCCCAGCCGGGCGGCCTGCCGCAGTGCCAAATCGGCCAGCACCAGCGCCGTCATGGCTTCCACAATGGGCACCGCCCGGGGCACCACGCAAGGGTCATGTCGCCCGCGGGCCGCCAGCACGGTGGACTCGCCGGTCACGGTGACGGTTTCCTGGGGCTGCCGAATCGTCGCCGTCGGCTTGAAGGCGAGCCGGAAGTGAATCGGCTCACCATTCGAGATGCCCCCCTGGACGCCCCCGCTGCGATTGGTCCGGGTGCGGATCCGCTGGCCGTCGTGATAGAAGGGGTCGTTGTGCGCGCTGCCCCGCTGCGTTGCGCCGGCGAAGCCGGAGCCGATCTCGAAGCCCTTGCAGGCCGGCAGCGAGAGCATCGCCTTGGCCAGTTCGGCCTCCAGCTTGTCGAAGACGGGCTCGCCCCAGCCGGCCGGCACGCCGCGCGCCACGCCAACCACCCAGCCGCCGATGCTGTCCCCGTCGCGCCGCGCCGCCTCGATCGCCGCGACCATCGCCGCGGCGGCCGCCGGATCGGGGCACCGCACATGGTTCGGCGCGCCGTCGGGCAGGCTCTCGACGTGCTCGGCGGCGACGGTGGCGGGGTCCAGGTCGACCGTCACCTCGCCGATCCGGGTGACCCAGGCCACCAGCTCGACGCCCCAGCGGTGGGCCAGCAGTTGCCGCGCCACGGCGCCGGCGGCGACCCGGCCAATGGTCTCGCGGGCCGAGGCCCGGCCCCCGCCGCTGACCGCCCGCAGGCCGTACTTGGCGTCGTAGGTGTAGTCGGCGTGCGACGGCCGGTAGACGCTGCGCAGCTCGTCGTAGTCGTGCGACCGGGCGTCCTGGTTGCGGACCAGCAGGCTGAGCGGCGTGCCGAGCGTCAGGCCGTCTTGCCAGCCGCTCAGAATCTCGACCTGGTCGGCCTCCTGACGCGGGCTGACCAGGCGGCTGGTGCCGGGCCGCCGGCGATCGAGTTGGGCCTGGATCAGCTCGCGGCCGAGCGGCAGCCGGGCGGGGCAGCCGTCGATCACCACACCCACCGCGCCGCCATGGGACTCGCCGTAGGTGGTGACTTTGAAGACCTGCCCGTAGCTGCTGCCCATCACGCTCCGCCGCGGTCAGTATAGCCCTCGCCCGACGGCCCGACAAGGCGGCCGGCGGTTGGTCGGCGCCGTCGGGCGTGCTATGCTCTGACGGCAGCAGGAGCCCTCGATGGCAGCGCAGCGGCTGGATGGCAAGGTGGTCGGTCAGGCCTGGCGGACCGAACTCGAAGCGCGCGTGGCGGCGTTCCGGGCGAGCGGTCTGGTGCCGACGCTGGCGGTGGTGCGTGTCGGCGACGACCCCAGCTCGGTGACCTACGGCCGCAGCCTGCAACGGATCTTTGAACGGGCCGGCTGCGGCTTTCAGCTTCACGAACTGCCGGGCGACGCCCCGGCGGCCCGGGTCACGGCCTGCCTGGCCGACCTCAACGCCGACCCGGCGGTGCATGGCATCATGTTGCAGGAGCCCGTCCCGGCACCGCTCGACGCCTCGGCCTTGGCGCTGCACCTGAGTCCGGCGAAGGATGTCGACGGGGTCCATCCGGTCAACGCCGGCGCCCTGTTCCACGACCGCGCCGGCGCGATGGTGCCGGCCACCGCGCTCGGTGGGCTGCTGCTGTTGCAGCGCAGCGGCGTCGAGCTGGCCGGGCGGCGGGCGGTGGTGGTCGGCCGCAGCCCCATCGTCGGCCGGCCCTTGGCGATGTTGCTGCTCCACCAGCACGCCACCGTGACCATCGCGCACTCCCGCACGCGCGACCTGCCGGCGGTCTGTCGCCAGGCCGACCTGCTGGCGGTGGCGGTCGGTCGGCCGCACTTCGTGCAGCCCGACTGGGTGCAGCCGGGCGCGGTGGTGATCGACTTCGGCGTCAACTACCAGGGCGAGACGATCTGCGGCGACGTCGACCCGGCGGTCGAGTCGGTCGCTGGCGCCCTCAGTCCAACGCCCGGCGGGACCGGCGCGGTGACCACCGCCGCCCTGCTGCACAACCTGCTACAGGCCGCTGCCGGGGGCGATTCGCTGCCGGCTTGAACCAGAGCTTTCCAGGCGCCGCTAAACTCGGCCGTCAGCCGGCCGATGAACTTGCAGCGACGAGTACGGGACCGCGAGCGGACCGTACGGGAGGAAAGCATGTACGCTCCGGCGTTGGAGACCTACCGGCGGCAACAGGTCGAGACGGCTTCGCCGATGCAGTTGGTGCGGATGCTGTATGACGCCATGCTGCAAGCGACCCGTGACGCGCGGGTGGCGATCGAGCAACGCGACTTCGAGGACGCGAACGATCGGCTGCTGCATGCCCAACGGATCGTCGAAGAGTTGGACCACGCGGTCGACGAGCAGAAGGGCGGCGACATCGCCCGCAACCTGCGGCGCCTCTACGACTTCCTGCTGCAGCGCCTGACTTACGTCAACATCACCAAGTCGCTGCCGGCGCTGGAGGACACCGAGATGATTATGGAGGAGATGCACTCCATGTGGTCGACGGTCCCGGGCTGGGAGCTCTAGCCCGCGGCGCCGGGGGCAAAGGGACGACCATGGAACGGGCGCGTCTGCTGGTGGTGGACGACGAGCCAGTCTGCCGCGAGGAGTGCGCCGAGGAGCTGCGGAGCAGCTACGAGCTGTGCCTCAGCGCCGACCCCCACACGGCGATTGAGCTGGCTGCGGCGCGCCACGCGGCCGGGCAGGGGTTCGACCTGGCGGTGCTCGACTACACGATGGGCCCGCCCGACGGTTTCGAGACCTTCCGACGCCTGCGCGCCGCGACTCCCGATCTGGCTGGTCTGCTGTGCAGTGGGCACACCTCGCTGGTGGTCGCGGTGCAGGCGTTGAACCTCGGGTTCTCGCAAGTCCTGGCCAAGCCCTGGGAGCGCGGGGAGCTCAAGCGGGCCGTCGAGGCCGCCCTGGTGGAGCGCCAGACGCGCCTCGAAAACGCCCGGCTGAAAGCGCTGACCAGGCTCTGGAAGTCACTCGGCGGGTTGGCCGAGCTGCGCACTGCCGAGGAGCTGTGGCACGCCTCCCTGGACATCGCCGTGGCCGAGACCGCGGCGGACCGGGCCAGTCTGATGCTGCTCGATCCGAGCAGTGCCGTGCTGCAGGTCGTCGCCGCCCGCGGTGAGGGCTGCGAGACCGCGGTCGGGGAGGCCAAGACGGTTGGCGAGCCGGTCAGCGGCTGGGTCTGCCGGCACGGCGTGGCGCTGGAGCTGGGGCCCAGCAAGCCGCTGCCGCAAGCGGTCCGGCAGGCGCTGCGGCACCCCGAGCTGGGCGCCGCGATGAGCCTGCCGGTGGCCGCCGCCGGGCAGGTCCTGGGAGTGCTCAACCTGGCCCGGCTGTCGGGCCGGACCGGTTTCCAGCCCGGCGACCTGGAGCTCGCGGCGACCGTCGCCGGGGCCCTGGCGATGGGCCTGCAGCGGCTCGACCTGCTGCGGCAGCAGGCGCACCGCGAGCGGATCGCCACGGTCGGGCGGCTGACCAGCACAATCATCCACGACCTCCGCGGGCCGGTCACGATTCTGGGCGGGGCGGCCGAACTGCTGCTGGAGACCAACCCCACCGCCGGGCCGCAGTTGCAGGTGATCACCGAGGAGGTCGGCGAGCTGGAGCGAATGTGTCGCCAACTGCTCAGCTTCGCCCGCGACCCGGCCGATGGGGAACCCGAGATCTGGTCGCCGGCGGAGGTACTGGCCGCCCTGGCCGACGACGTGCCGACCCTGGCGCGGCGCGGGATCGCGGTGACCGTGGCGGCCGACGTGCCGGCCCGGCTGACCGGCGTGCCGCCCCAGCTCCGGCGCGCGCTGGGCGACCTGCTGGAGTCTGCGGCGGAAGTGGCCACGCCGCTGACCACGCTGGCCTGGGACGTGCGCCCCAGCGGGCACGGCGTGGAGCTGGTGCTGCGCGGTGACGCCGCGGCGGCACGACAATGGTGGCAGTCGCTCGACCAGCCGAGCAGCGTCGCCAACGCCGGCGGCGGTCTGCCGCTGGCGATTCTGCAGTACCTCGCCGAACAGCACGGCGGCAGCCTGCAGGTCGAGACGCCGGTCGGCGGCTTTGCGATTCGGTTCCGGCTGCCCTGCGGGCTGGTCGGGGAATCGGCTCTGGCGTCGGCGGGCCACTTGGCGTAGGATACAGCAGCAAGCGGCGGGACCGGGCCAGGGCCCCGCGGCGGTCGGCGCGGCAGGGCGGGTAGATGGAGGCGGTAGTGGCGTCACGGCAGGTCGCGCGACCATGAAAACGATTCAGGTAGGGCTGGCGGAGTGCCGCGCCAGCGACAGCCCGCACGACCAGCTCATGGCGATTGGACTCGGCTCCTGCGTGGCCGTGGCGGTCTACGATCCTTCGACGGGCGTTGGCGGCCTGGCGCACGTCATGTTGCCGGCCGGGCAGGCCAGCGACGACAAGCCCGCCAAGTTCGCCACCTCGGCGATTCCGGCGCTCTTGGCGCAAGTCGGCGAACTGGGCGCCGACCCGGCCGAGCTGCTGTGCGGCATCTTCGGCGGCGCGACGCTGCTGAGCACCGGCCAGAGCACCCTCTTGCAGATCGGCGACCGCAATGTCACCGCGGTCGTGGCGGCGCTTGAAAAGGCGGGCCTGAGCCCGCTGATCCGTGAAGTCGGGGGCACCAAGGGCCGCACCATCGGCCTCGCGGTGGGCAGCGGCGAGGTCACGATCAAGATTCTGGGCCAGGAAGATCGGCGCCTCGGCGAGTTGACGACCCGTCCGGAGGTGTCGCGATGACCCGCCCCGACCTCGATGCGATGATGGAGTTCGCCGACAAACTGCCCTCGCTGCCGACGGCCGTCGTCAAGGCCCTGCAGTTGCTGCGCGAAGAGAACAGCCAAAACGACCAGATCGCCGCCGCGCTGTCGATGGACACGGCCCTCGTGGGGCAGATGCTGAAGCTCGCCAACTCGCCTTACTACGGCGTCTCGCGGCGCGTCAGCACCGTCCAGCAGGCGATCCTGGTGCTTGGCCGCAAGGTCGTCCGGTCGCTGGTGGTGGCGGCGGCGGCCGGCGACTTCCTGTCGAAGCCGCAGGCCGGTTACCTGCTCCGCCGCGGCGAGCTGTGGAGCCACTCGATGGCAGCCGGGTGCGGCGCCTCGCTGCTCAGCAGCAAGGTCGGCTACCGGCCGCCCGACGAAGCCTTCGTGGCGGGCTTGCTGCACGACATCGGCAAGGTGGTGCTGTCGGGCTACCTGGCCGAGTGCAGCGACGACCTCGATGCCCGGCTGGCGCTCTCCGATGATGTCCCCTTCGCGACGCTCGAGCGGGAGTTCACTGGCATCGACCACGCCACGCTCGGCGGGATGATCATCGAGCACTGGCAACTGCCGCCGCACCTGGCGTCCGCCATTCGCTTCCAGCTCACCCCGCTGGAGGCCGGCGACGACTGGAAGCTCGCCGCGATTGTCCACGTCGCCAACGCGTTGGCACTGACCATCGGGGTCGGCGTCGGGGTCGACGGGCTGCAGTACGGCCTGGATGTGCAGGCCGTGGCGCGGCTCGGGCTGACCGACAGCGACCTCGACGAGCTGATCGGGGCGCTGGTCGAGCAGGTGCAAGACCCCGCGATGAAGTGACCGCCGGCCCAGCCAGCGCCAATACGACCGGCGGCCAGCCGGCCGGCGCCGCGTTGACAGCGGGCCGGCCGACAGCCTATACTCACGACGTCTCACCCGATCGAGGTGTCCATGAGGCTGGACCGTTGGGGGCTCCCAGGCTGGGTTCTGGTGGTCGCGACCGCCGCCGCGCCGCCGCGGCTGGGTCCTGCAGTGACGCCGGTCACCGGCCCACCCGCTGTGCAGGTGGTGGCCTTTCTGGCGCCCGAGTTCGGGTATCAGACCGCGGTCACCTACGACACGGCGGTCACCCGGCAGGTGGCCCTGGCCGATCTGACCCGGCTGGCAGCGCTGCTGGAGTACCGCAGCCTGACCGAGCTGCAGCCGACCGAGCCCGGCCGGGAGCAGCCGTTGCCGTTCCACTTTGAGACCGAGAGCGGCGGTCTGACGGTCGGCCTGCGCCTCAGCGAGCGAGCCTTCAACCGGGCCAAGGGCACCTTCAAGCTGGAGCCGTTCCTGCTGGCCTACGCGCGCTACCGGCGAGTCGATCTGGATCTGATGGTTGGCCAGTACGGCGACCGCATCTTTGCCTACCGCGGGGTCGGCAACTACGAGAACGCCGCGGTGCGGCTGCATCATCACGGCGCGGGCGGGCACCACTCGTTCCGGGCCGAGCTGCTGCAGCCTGCCGCCACGAAGTTGGACCTGCCGCCCTACGCGCCGCCGGAGCTGCCCCTGGAGACGGGTGGCGGCAGCAGGAGGAGCCCCTCCGGTGGCCAAACGGCGGTCTTGGTTGCCCTGGCGGGTTTGGCGGCGGTGACCACTTTCGGCGTGGTATTCTACGGGCTGCGGCGCTGGGTCGCCAGCGGCCACCGGAGGAGACGGCCAGGATGAGGCTGGATGATCTGCTGGTTCGCGGCTTGGAGGCCCGGGCGTCGGATGTCTTCCTGAAGTACGACACCCCCCCGGCGATGCGGATCCACGGCGACGTGGTGCCGATCGATGGGAGCCTGCCGCGGTTGCAGCGCGAGGACATCGACCGCTACCTCGGCGAGATCATGCGGCCCGAGCAGATCGCGCGGTTCCACGAGTCCTGGGAGTCCGACCTCTCCTACATGCTCCCTGGCCGCTGCCGGTTCCGGGTCAATGTCTACAAGCAGCGCGGCACCATCGGGATCGTCTTCCGCGTGATCCCCCTGGAAGTGCCGAAGCTCGAAGAACTCGGTCTGCCGCCGGTCTGCCGCCGCATCGCCGCCAACCGCACCGGCTTCATCCTGGTCACCGGCCCGACCGGGTCCGGCAAGTCAACCACCCTGGCCTCCATCGTCGATCTGATCAACCGCCACCGCAGCGGCCACATCGTGACCATCGAGGACCCCATCGAGTTCATCCATCCCGACCGCAAGTGCATCGTCTCGCAGCGCGAGGTGGCCGTCGACACGCACGAGTTCCAGGTCGCCCTGCGCTCGGTGCTGCGGCAGGCGCCGGACGTGATCCTGATCGGTGAGATGCGCGACCGGGAGTCGATCGGCGTGGCGATGCAGGCCGCCGAGACTGGCCACCTGGTGCTCTCGACCCTGCACACCAACTCCGCCTCCGAGACCGTCGAGCGGATCGTCAACATGTTTCCGCCCCACGAAAAGCCGCAGATCTGTCTGCGCCTGGGGAACACCCTGAAGGCCGTGATCTCGCAGCAGTTGGTGCCGCTGCGGGCCGGCAAGGGCCGGGCCCTGGCGTGTGAGGTGATGGTCGTCAACCCGACCATCGCCGGCCACATCGAAGAGGGCAACATCGGCAACATCTACGGGATCATGAAGCAGTCGGAAGAGCAGTACGGCATGCAGACCATGAACATGTGTCTCGACCGGCTGGTCAAGAACGAGCTGATCGACCCGCGTGAGGCGCTCGCCCGCGCGGGCAACCTGGCCGAACTGAAGATGATGCTACGGCGGAGCGAGGAGGACGAGTGATGTCCGCGTTCGACATCGACCTCGGTGGCAGGCGGACCAATGTCGGGGAGATCGACTACCCCGTCAGCTTGGATGACCTGCTCCGCGAAATGGCCTCCAAGGGTGGCTCCGACCTGCACATGAAGCACGGTCAGCCGCCGATCTACCGGGTCCACGGCAAGCTCACCCGACAGACCCAGTACCCCCTCGTGACCGGCGACATCATCCGGGCGATGGGCTTCAAGATCATGCGTCCGGAGACCCGCATCCGGTACGACGAGAACCTCGAGGTGGACTGTAGCTACCACCTCCACGGGGTCGCGCGCTACCGCGTCAACCTCTTCACGCAGCGTCAGCAGACCGGGCTGGTGATGCGGCAGATTCCTGAGAAGATCCCGACCTGCGACGAGATCGGGCTGCCGCCGGTGCTGAAGGACGTGGCGATGTTCCCGCGCGGTCTGGTGTTGGTCACCGGGCCGACCGGATCGGGCAAGTCGACCACCCTGGCGGCGATGATCCGCCATGTCAACGAGACCCGCCGGCGGCACATCGTGACCATCGAGGACCCCGTCGAGTTCATGCACGAGGACATCCGCTGCACCATCGAGCAGCGCGAGCTGGGGATCGACACCCACAGCGTCTCTGATGCCCTCCGCCATGTGCTGCGCCAGAACCCCGACATCGTGCTGGTCGGTGAGTTGCGCGACCTGGAGACCATCGGCCTCGCCATCACCGTCGCCGAAACGGGCCACTTGGTGTTCGGCACCTTGCACACCACCGACGCCTCGCAGACCGTCGACCGCATCATTGACGTCTTCCCGACGGCGCAGCAGTCGCAGGTGCGGATGCAGCTTTCGATCACCCTCGCCTCGGTCGTCTCGCAGGCGCTGTTGCCCAAGAGGGGCGGCGGGCGGATCGCGGCGTTCGAGGTGCTGGTCGTCGAGAGCGCCACGCGGGCGCTGATCCGCGAGGCCAAGACCTTCCAGATTCCGACGATGATCCAGGCCGGCGCCGAGCGCGGGATGATCTCGCTCGACCAGTCGCTGCTGCGGCTGGTGGCCGACGGGCAGGTTACCTACCAGGACGCTGCCCTCAAGAGCAGTGATGCGAAGTCCTTCCAGGAGCGCGCCGAACGGCAGGGGCTGGTGCCGCCTGAGGTGATCGAGGAGCTGCGCGCGGCCGAGGCCGAGAACCTCGCGGCGATGAAGAAGGAGTAGGCCATGGCAGCGCCCTACAAGATGTCGGACCTGCTGAAGTACATGGTCAAGGGGAACTGCTCCGACCTGATCCTGAAGGCCGGTCGTGCCCCGCTGTACCGCTACCTCGGCGATGTGCTGCCGCTGGGCGAGATCCTGCAGCAGAAGGTGCCCAACCTCACCGACAATGACATCGTCGAACTCGGCTACTCGATCATGCGGCCGGACCAGATCCAGCGCTTCGAGGAGCGGATGGAGCTGGACGCTTCCTACCAACTCCCCGATGTGGCCCGCTTCCGCGTCAACATGTTCCGGCAGCGCGGCATGATGGGCGTCGCCATCCGCTGCATCCCGATCGAGATCCGGACCGTCGAGCAGGTCGGCGTGCCGGGCGCCATCGTACGACTCTGCGAGCGCCCGCGCGGGATGATCCTGGTGACCGGCCCGACCGGCTCCGGCAAGTCGACCACCCTGGCCGGGCTGATTCACCACATCAACGAGACCCGCGGCGAGCACATCATCACCATCGAGGACCCCATCGAGTTTGTGCATGAGGACCGGCAGTCGATCCTCAACCAGCGCGAGCTTGGGGACGACACGCACAGCTTCGCCAATGCCCTGCGCTCCGCCTTGCGTGAAGACCCGGACGTCGTGCTGATTGGTGAAATGCGCGACCTCGAGACGATCGAGCTGGCCATCACCGCGGCGGAAACGGGCCACTTGGTGTTCGGCACATTGCATACCACCGACGCGGTGCAGACCGTCGACCGCATCATCGACGTCTTCCCGCCCGACCAGCAGGGCCAGATCCGCTTGCAGGTGGCCTCCTCGCTGCTCGGGGTCTGCTCGCAGACGCTGCTGAAGCGCTCCGACGAATCGGCCCGCGTGCCGGCGTTTGAGGTGATGATCTGCACCAACGCCATCCGCGGGCTGATCCGCGAGGCGAAGACCCACCAGATCGAGTCGCTGATTTCGGTTGGTGCCCGTCACGGGATGCGGACGCTCAACCAGGATCTCAGCCGCCTGGTGGTCAACGGCGTCTGCAACAAGGTCGATGCGGTCGAGAAGAGCCCGTACCCCGACGAGTTGGGCCACATGATCGACCAGGAACTGAAAGAGAAGCACGACCGCGAAGCGCTCGCGGCGCGGCGACGCTAGACGATGAGCCTGCCGTACCGCTGTTGGGCCGCGATCGACCTCACCGCGCTGCGTCACAACCTGAACGTCTTCCGCGAGCTGGTCGCCCCGAGCTGTCGCGTGGTCGGGGTTGTCAAGGCCGACGCCTACGGCCACGGTGCGGTGGGCGTGGCACACTGCCTGCGGCGCGAGGCGGTCGAGGTGTTTGGCGTCGCCAGCCTCGAAGAAGCCGCCGAGTTGCGACAGGCTGGTCTGCCCGGCGCCATCTGGCACCTGGGCGTGCTGTTGCCGGACGAGGCGGCGGCGGCCGTCGAGCTGCGGGTTACCCCCACGTCGCTGACCTGGCCGTTGCTGGAGGCCCTGGAGGCCGTCGCCCCGGAGGGCTATGCGGTCCACCTCAAGCTCGACACCGGCATGGGTCGCCGCGGCGGTGACACCGCGGCGGTGCGTGCGCTGTGGGAGGCCATCGCGCGGCGCGGGCTGCTGCGGGTGGGCGGGTTGATGACCCATTTCGCCACGGCCGACTGCGATTTGGACTACGCCGCGGCGCAGTTGGCGGAGTTCCAGGTGGCCTGCGCCGAGCTGGCGGTCGCCGGGCTGCACGCGCCGATCGTCCACCTCGCCAGCGGCACCGCGGCGTTGGCGCTGCCGGGAGCGCAGGGCGACTTCATCCGGCCGGGGCTGGCGCTCTACGGCCTGGGTGGCGACCCGCGGGTGCGGCCGGTGCTGAGCCTCCACAGCCGGATCTGCCAGGTGCGCGACCTGCCGGCCGGCCACGAGGTTGGCTACGCCCACGGCTGCCGCCTGACGCGGCCGACGCGGGTTGGGCTGGTGCCGATCGGCTACGGCGATGGCTGGAACTGGCGGCTCTCGGCCGGCGCCGAGGCGGTGGTTGCCGGCCGGCGGGTGCCCTATCTCGGGCGGGTCAATATGGACTTGATCCAGCTCGACCTGAACAGCGTCCCCGGCGCCGACGTTGGATCGCTGGTCACGCTGATCGGTCGCGACGGCGCCGCCGAGGTGACCGCCGCCGAGGTCGCCGCATGGGCTGGGACGTCGGTCTACAGTGTGCCGACCAGCCTCACCCGGCGGGTCACACGGGTTTTCTGCGAGGCGGGCCGGGCGGTCGCCGCGCGGGGTTTGGATGGCGCCACGCGCGCCGTCGATGGGAGCAACGGATGAAGCGGCTGCGCTGGGCCACTTGCCTGACCATGGTGCTAGCCCTGGCTGCCTGCAGCGGCGGCGGTGGCACGGGCGATGCTGGCGGTGGCGGTGGGGGCGGCGGGGGTGGCGGCACGGCCAACACTGCCAGCGTCGATGGCTACGCGCTCGGCGCCCACCGACAGGCCCCCGCCGAGCAGACGCTGCTCACGACGGTCCTCGTCGAAGCCTACGCACTGCCCTTCAGTGGCAGTCGGCTGGCCTTCGCCAGCACCAACTCCAGCGGCCGGTTTGTCTTCTCGGCGGCCGCCGGCAACGGCCTGCCGCCCGACCGCACGCTGCTGCTGCGCGCCACCGGCGGCACCCGCGTGGTTTCGGCAATCGTCAACACCATCGCCGGCGCGAGCAGTCGCAACCTCAATGAGACCACCCACATCGCGGCGTTGGCACTCCAGGATTCGACCGGCGCCGTCTCCGATGCCAGCATCGCGCGCTACGAGCGGGCCGCGCGCGATCAGCTCAACACCGCCTTGGGCAGCGGCGCGCTGGACTACACGCAGTTGGCCAACCAGACCGCGGCCAACGCCCTGGCAACCGCCGCCGAGGCGGCGGTGACCGCAGGGACCGTGCCGAACAACCAGGCGCCGAGCCTCAGCCAGCTCCAGCTCACCCCGTCGCAGCTCGGCAAGGCTGGCGGCGCGGTCGAGATCAGCCTGCGCGCCAGCGACCCGGAGGCCGACACGTTGACCGCCGTGGCGCTGGTCTTCACGCCCGGCGTCAGCGCACCGCAGGTCGTCAACCTGGTCGGGGCCGGGGGCATCTTCACCGGCGGCTTCACCGCGGCGGCCAACAACACCTCGGAGACGCGCCTCCTGACGGTCGTGATCGTGGTCGACGACGGCCAGCAGGCGACCACGCCAACCGCCGTGCGAACCGTCACGGTGTTGCCCGACGGGCGGGTGCTGCTCGACATCCTGTGCGAGACCTTGGTCGATGAACCGGCCTCGCGCGCGGCGGCGGTGGAGGCCTGGCGCACCGCGGCGACGCCTCGCTGGCGGCGCGGTGGGACGCGGGCGCGGCAGGTCAACGCCAACCAGTCGATCCGCGGCGCGACGGTGAGCGTGATCGACGACCCGACCATCACCGGCACCAGCGGCAGCGATGGGCTGCTGCTGCTTGAGGCGCCGCTGGCGCTGGCCGACGATGGGGCGATCGGTCTGCTGACCTCCATTGCCGGGCGGGTTACCTACCGCCAGTTCCTGCTCTTGCCGCAGAGCGTCACCCTGGCCGCCGGCGACCGCATCGAGGTGGACCTGGTGCTGGCGACGCAGGCGCAGTGGACGAGTGTGGCGAGCGACATCGGGCTCGGCAGTCTGAACTGGGCGCTCGGGCCGCTGACCTCGTTCTTCAACGTCAGCGGCGCGCCGGGCCTGTCGGCCACGGCGGCCACCACGGTCCTGAGGTCGATCAGCTCAACCGGCCGTACCGACGACTACGACTGGTTCGGCAGCAACCTGCCGGCCGGCGCCGTGACCGCCAGCGGGACCTTCACGCACCCAGTGCAGGCCAACACCAGCTTCGGCTACGGCCCGGCCAACCTGGCGCTGGCAGCCGGTCAAGTGGCCGCCGCCTCGGCGCTGCTGCCGCCCAGCTAGGGTCGGTGGGTCGCAGTCAGGCGCCCAGGCGCTGCTCCAGCCGTTCGATGGCGGCCTGCAACGATTGCTGGCGGCTGGTCGTCAGCACATCGCTCTGGGTCCGCTCGAGCACGGCGCGGACCATGTCCAGGCGGCGCTTCAGACCGTAGGTGACCGCATCGGGGTAGTCGAAGGTGACCAGCAGGAAGTAGATCGCGTCGAGCAGTTCGACCCGCTGCTGTGCGGTGGCCTGATCGTGCCGCTGCAGCGCATCCAGTGTGGCACGGCGCAACTCGCCGGCCGCCTCGGCCAGGCCGTTGAGATAGGGCGCGGCCTCGATGCCCAGGCTGGCAGCGGTCGGCAGCGGGCCGGCGCTGACAAACGCCAGCACCAACGCGGCTTCGGCATACTCCTTCTGGGCATCCATCAGAAAGCCGCCGTAGTAGACTTCGCCGGCCGGCTGCGCGGCGGCGTTCATCGCCGCGGTCAGCTCGCCGCATTCGGCCAGGTGGCGCGCGGCCTCGGCCAGGTCGCCGCGGTGGGCCGCGCGGATGCTGCTGGCCGCCGCCCGGGTGACGTCGCGTTGCAGCCGGTAGGATGCCTCGCGGGCGCGGTCGCCCTGGTCAAGGCGACTGCGCACCTCGTCGACGGCGGTCTGCAGGGCAGCAATCAACTCCATGCCGGGTCTCCTCGTTGCAGCTCTACCACCGCGCGCAGCTCACCGACCAGCGTGCCGCCGAGATCGTGGACCGGCGGGCGGGCGTAGGCGGCCAACGCGTCCAGGTCGGCCTGCCGGATCACGTCGAGCTGGTGCAACACTGCCAGCATCAGCGGCGCGACCGCACGGTGCGCACCATCGCGAATCTTCACGACCACCCCCAGCCGGCGCTCCGGCAAGCTGATCCCATGGACGCCCTCGGCGCCACTCTTGCCCAACACTCCGGGCCGCCGCCGGGCCAGTTGCACGTACCAGCCCTGTGGGTCGCCGAGCAGGCCCGGATGCGCCAGCATCGACTCGGCGGCCGCGGCCAGCGCCGGCGGCGTGAGGTTGTCGCCCCCGGGCGCCAGCCGCGCGAAGGCCGCCGCACAGGCTGCCAGGGGCGCGGCGTAGGTCGGCAGGCGGCAGCCGTCGATGCCAACCTCGACCTGCTCCAGCGGACAGGCCAGGAAGTCGGCCAGCCGGCGGCGCACGTGGGCCGTGAGGGGGTGGTCGACCTGCAGGTAGCTGGCCAGGTCCCAACCGCGGGCGCGACAGGCCGCCAGCATCCCGGCATGTTTGCCGGAGCAGTTGCCGTACAGCCGCGCCTGGGCCCCGGCGGTCGCCCGCAGCATCTGGCGTCCCTCGGCAGAAAACGGCTCGTGCGGCCCGTTCTGCAACTGGTCGACGCGGTTGCCGGCCGCCGCCAGGAGCCGCAGCACGGCGCCGCGTTGGGCGTCCGTGGCGCTGTGGCTGGCGCACATGATGGCCAGCTCGGGACTGCCCGCGGCGATGCCGAAGTGCGCCAGCCCGCACTCCCAGGCGGCGGCCGCCTGGAACGGTTTCCAGGCACTGCGCAGCCAACACGGCTCCTGCGGCTCGCCGGCCCAGGCCAGCAGGTGTGGGCCGGCGGCGGTCCACTGCACGGCGGCCACTTCGGCGGCATGGAACGACTCCCGACCGCCGCCGCGCCGCACTTCGACTCCCGTCAGTAGCGCCATCTCAGGCCTCCACCGTGTAGGCGTACCAGCCGAAGCTGTGCGACTGCGGCAGGTCCAGGGTCAGCCGGCCGCTGCCGTCGACGGTCACCCGTTGCGCGGTCGCGGCGCCCGCCAGCGGCGTCAACTGCAGCACCCGGCCGGCGAGGCCCCACAGGGCCAACTCGCCGCTGGCCTGCGGGGAGTGCTCGCGGAGCACCAGCAACTGCCCGCCGGCGGGCTGGTACGATTGGAACCCCGTCCAGCCGACGCCGCACGGCGGGTCGCCGATAGGCAACAGGCAGCCGGCCTGTAGCGCGGCCTGCTGCTGGCGGTAGGTGGCCACCAGCGGTGCGATGGCGAAGGCCTCCGGCGGCAGGTTCTGGACCTCGCACCAGACCAGCGGCTGCGCCGGCATGGTCAAGGCGAAGGCGTACTCCCACGGCACCCGGTGCGGCGCCAACGCGTCGTCGGCGTACTTCGCGGCGTTGCGGCTGAGGTTCAGGAACTCCATTTGCAGGCGTTGTGTCGGCAGCCAGCGGGCCAACTGCCAGAGATTGCGCAGCGTCCAGTGGGGGTAGTAGTTGCCCCAGTCGGTGTAGCGATTCTCGACGAAGACGCTGCCGTACTCGGCCAGCCAGTGGTACCCGAACCGGCGCGAGGCGGTGGCGTCGAGGTTGAAGGTCACCTCGTAGTCGGTCGCCGCCAGCACCGCGTCGAAGATCCGCCGTAGATTGGTGTCGGCACGCTTGTCGGGGATGCTCACGCCGTCGATCTTGAAGACCCGGATGCCGTGTTGGTGGTACAGCTCAATCAGGGTCTGGGAGTCGTCCTGCCAGTGGGCATAGCTGTCGTCGCTGGACGGGTTGAACCAGAGGCAGACCTCGATGCCGGCGGCCCGTCCGGCGGCGACCACTGGGGCCAGACCACGCGGGAAGCGCTCGGGGTGGGGCGCCCAGTAGTCGGCGCGTTGCCAGATCCCCTCCAGCGAGCCCCCCGCCTCGGCCGAGTTGGCGGTCCGGCCGGCCTGCCAGCCGTCGTCCAGTTGGAGGTGCGTGATGCCGAAGCGTTGCCCGGCGGCGATCTCGCCGAGGGCGAACTGCTCGCTGACACGGCTGTCCTGGCTGCGGTCGCCCCAGGTGTTGGCCATCACGAACTGGTCGCGGCCCGGGCGCCAGACGCGCCGCGACATCTCGTAGGCGTGCAGCGCCAGCCGGACTCCCAGGTCGCCGTCGCCCAGGCCAATCACGGTACCGTAGGCGCGGGTCCACTGCGCCTCGTCCAGGTCGTCGGGTCGCAGGCCCAGCCCAACCGCGACCAGATCACGGCTGTCTACCACGAAATCGCAACCGGGATAGGCCAACTGCATATCGGAGCAGGGCGCCTCACGCAGCACGAAAAAGCCGGCGCCGGAGAGCAGGTCGATCCCGCAGGCGACGTTGCCGACTTGGGCCGAGGGCGCGCGGTAGGGCAGCAGATCGGAGGTGTGGACCAACTGATTGCGCAGGTCGGTGACGTCGCTGAACGCGGCAACGGTCAGGCGGACGTGGCGCTGGCCGAGGTGCAACCGCTCGGTGACCGGGGCGAAGAAGCGGGCCTCGTGCGGCTGCGCCAGGCTGCCGGGGCTGGGCAACTGGTAGGCCCGCGGGGCGTTACCGGCGAACGGCCGGTGGGCGTGACCGCGCACGAACAGGTCGCTGGCGATGGCCGGCACGTCGTCGGTCAGCCGGAAGACGCGGCGCACTTCGAGGTGGTCGAGCCGGCAGGTCACGGTGATGCGGAGGTGCGCCGGCCACGCAGCGTTCCCGGCGCGGCGCTCGACCTGGCAGTCGCCGGCGGCGCCCTCGGTCGGGCAGCCCGGCAGCAGCAGGTCGGGCCGGTCGCCGGGAAACGCCCAGACCGCTCCGCTGCGTTCGTCGCGCAGCTCCAGCGTCCGCAGCGCGCCGCCGTGCCAGCGGTAGACGCGGCGGATGGTGCCGGTCTGCAGGGCCAACAGGTCGCCGGCGAGCTGGGCTGCGGCGGGCATCGGCATCTCCGGTACTGCCTTCGCCGCCGCCGGGCCAGGGCCTGCCAGTTGCCGTGGCTGGGGCGGGGCGGGTAGACTGAGTCGGGAGACCGCAATGCCCGGACGGGTTCCTGGCGAGTGGGCCTGGCTGGCCCTGCTGTGGTTGGTGGTGCCGCTGCTGCTGGGGCCGGCTGGCCGAGCCCCGCGCGCTGCCACCCCGAGCGCCGACGACGAGGCCATCCGAGCGGCCTTTCTGCGCCACGCAGCCGACATCCCGGCCCGCTTCACGCCCGCGGCGGTGGCGCGGATCGAGGTGCCCGAGGACATCTGTTGGACCTGGTCGGCCTACCTCAAGGCGCTGCTGCTGGCCTCCGATCTGACCGCCGAGCCACTGCATCTGACCCGTTGCGGCGACGCGCTTGACACGCTGCTGACCCGGCTACGGACCGGGCCGGACGGCTTCCAGGGCTTCCGCGGCCTGCCGTTGCCGTTGTTCCGTAACCCGGCCACGCCGACCGCCGAGATGGACAACGACATCGCCGAGTTCGAGATCGTCGCGGTGATCACGGCGCTGGCGGAACGAGTCCGGGCCCAGCCGAGCCTCCAGACCCAGCTCGGCCAGCGCGTCGACGGGTGGCTGAAGCTGGCCCGCGAGCAACTGGCGGGCCCGAAGTGGGACCGCCGCGGGTTGTGGCAGGAGCTGCCGCAGGGCGGCGCCGTGATGCGGATGCCGGCCGAGTGCGGCAACGGGCGCGACAGCCTGACCAACCCGCACAACAAGCAGTCGAAGATCTGTCGCACCTACCTGGCGCTCTACCGCGTCACCGGCGAGGCGGACTACTTCCGGCGCGCGGTGCGGCTGGGCACCCGCTTCAAGCGCACGATCCGCCGCGACGGCGAGCGCTATCTCTGGCACTACTGGGACCCGGCCGGGCCCTGGGACTACCGCGCCGACCAACCCGCCGTGACGAAGCACTGGGTCGGTCCGGAACACCGCGGCGGCTACCACGCGCTGACCGTGGCGATGGCGGTCGAGCTGTACGACCACGGCGTGGTCTTCGATCGCGCCGACCTGGAGGCGATCCGGCGGACGCAGTTGGAGGTCTGCTGGAACGGCAGCCTGACCGACCCGGTCTACCGCAAGACCGACGGCGGCCAGCCGGAGGCGGGGCAGGGCGCGATGGTGGCGACTTCGCTGGCGCGCCTGGAGCCGCGGCTGGTGGAGCTGCTGACCGGCCCGACGGCGACCGCCGAGCGTTTGGCCAGCCGCGACCATGGCTGGCGCGGTCTGGTCGGCGCGACCGACTACCTGGCCCTGAAGTACCTGCCGCAGCCGCCGCCCGAGCCGACTCGCCAGCGCTACCGCGAGCAGTTCTGCGCCGACCCGGCCAACGCCGCCTGGCTGGCGCAAGTGGCCTACCGGGTGCCCTGAGCCAGCTTCGCGTCGACCTCGTCCAGGCGGAACCGCACGCTCACCACGGAGTGCTTCTCACCAGCGGCCAGCGCGGCGTAGGTCGTCGCCACGAAGGTGCCGTCGGGCAGCAGCTCCAGGCCGGGGTAGCCCAGGTCCACCTTCACCGGACTGCTCAGCAGCCGCAGCCGGCACTGGCCCTCGCGGTTCTGGCGCAGGTCGTCCCAGGTGCCGACCCAGCCAACGAAGTCGCCCCGCGTCGGGCTGCCGTCGGCCATGTCGCGGAAGACCATCACGATCCGGCCGTCCGGCGCGTAACGCGCCAGGTGACGGTCGCCGGTGAGGCTCGCCGGCAGCTCCACCGGTGGGTCCCAGGTGGCGCCGTCGTCGCGGCTGAAGAGCGCCCAGGAGTTGTACCAGCGGTGGTTCTCACGCAGCAGGCAGACCAACTCGCGGCGGTCGGGTGAGCGGAGCAGGGTCGGCTCGCAGAGGAAGCGGTGATCGTTGGCGAAGACCAGCCGCTCGCCGCTCCAGGTCAATCCGCCGTCGGCCGAGATGGCCTGATAGACGCCCGGCGTGGCGTCGCGGTCACCCTCGTGGCCGCGGTGGTAGATCGCCAGCAGGCGCTGCCCGGCCAGCGGCTCGATGGTCAATGGCGCCACGACGCAGTGCAACCCGTTCGGCCGCATGTCCGACCAGGTCAGGCCGGCGTCGGTCGAGACGCTCTGGTACATCGCCCCGTTGCCGGCGAAAACGAACAGCCGCGCGACGCCCTGCGGGTCGACCAGCCGATGCAGGCAGGGGCAGTTCTTGACCGTCGTCCAGCTCGCCGGCACCGGCACCAGGTCGCCCCACGTCAGGCCGCCGTCGGTGCTGCGCTTGAGCGGGCCGCAGTGCCCGCCGTGGCCGATGGTCCAGGTGGCCAGCAGCGTGCGGCCGTCGGGCAGCAACACGGTGGTCGGGTGCCCCTGGTAGACCTCGCGGCTGCCACGAGCAACGACCACCTGCCGGCCGGCCTCGCCGCTCAGGTCGACCACCGGAATCGTGAAGTTCGGCGGCATCTGCCGCGCTGGGGGCGGATCGCCCAGGGCCCCCGCAATGCGACACTCGGTGATCCGCATCGTCGCCCGCCAGGGCCGGAAGCCCACCTCCATCGCGCGGGTCGGGTTCCAGGCCTGTTGCACCACCTCGACGCCGTCGATCCGGATGCTCAGCCGGCCGGCCTGGTGGATCACCTCCAGCCGAAAGGGCTGCCCGTCGACCACCCGCCGCGCCGGGTTGCGGAGCGCGCCAACTCGCGACCACCACAGCCCACCGCTCAGGAACATCTCGCCGTCAGCGCCCTCGAAGCCGCAGTGGCTGGTCCGGTCGAGCACCAGCGACGCGGCGCTGCGGGCCAGCCCATCGATCTGCAGCCGGGCGCTGAGGTGGAAGTCGCCGGGGCCGAGCGCGCGTTCGAACCAGACGATGCGGTCGACGCCACCGCCCACCAGCGCGCCGTCGAGCCGCTCCCAGGGCGGGCCCTGGTAGCGGCCGGCGACCAGCCGGCCGTCGACAATGAAGTCGTGCAAGGTTGCCTCCGGGGCGCCCAGCGCGGGCAGCAGGCAGCCACCCAGCAACAGTCCCATGCGCATTGTGCCTGGTCCTGCCCGGCCATTTCGCCACAGTGCGCGGCGACCCTCTACGGTCTGCCGAGCGTGGCGCTGGGCGGTCGCGCCGCCAGGTCCAGCTCGACCCGGCCGGCGCTGAACGACCGGCTGGCGCGCCAGTCCTGCCAGACCGCCGGCCCGCGGGGCGCGCCGAGGTCCGCTGCCGCCTGCCGCGCCGCCGCGTCGCCGCCCCAGTCGTCGGCCCACAGGTAACCCGCCAGGGCGGCGAAGGCGAAAGCCAGGCGCGAGTTGGCGGCCAACCGCTCGCCGTGCGCCGGGCCGAAATAGGGCAGCACCAAGACGGCCTTGCCGTGAGCCACCGCCGGCGCCTCACGGGCCGCCCACCAGCGCAGCTCGCCCGGGCTGGCGCGCAGCTCGCCGCTGTCGGCGGCGAACGGAAAGGCCTCCAGCATCTGGCCATCGCAGGTCGCCCAATGGCTGCCGAGGGTCCCGGTGCAGGTGTTCTGGATCACCACCCGCGACGCGCCATGGGCTTTGACCTCGGCGTAGATGGACGCCAGGACCCGCTCGTAGGCGCTGGTGTTGCTCTCGGCGTGGGGGTGCTGGTGCTTCGCGTAGCGCGGCCCGTGGCACTCCGGCACGGGACCCGCCAGGTCGATGAAGACGCCGTCGTAGCCGCGTTGCATCAGGATCCGGACCTGCCGCACGGCGGCCTCGCGCAGCCCCGGCTGGTGCAGGCAGGTGTTCAGCAACCCCGGATGGCCATGCGCCTGACCCCAGGCATCGGCCTGCGGGGCGCCCGTGGCGTCGATGCAGACCCACTCGGGGTGGTCCTTGAGGTCGCGCTCCGCACAATCGACCGACTCACTCCATTCGCTGTAGACCCGGCCGCCGCCGGCGACCTGGCGGGCGGTGTCGAGCAGGCAGGTGTAGACCACGTAGTGCAGCAGCCTCACTCCGGCCGCCCGGCAGCGGGCGAGGGCCGCCTCGTCGGGCGTGCTGCCGATGATCAGCGGCGTGCCGCGAAGGCGCTCCTGGACCGTGTCGGAGGTCCACTGGGCGGCGTTGCGGTAGAACAGGTTGTAGTGCCCGGCCTGGCGCAGCCAGGCCGGTGCTGGCGCGCCGTAGTCGAGTGGCGGTCGGGCCGCCAGCGCCGCGAAGTCGAGCGCGGTTGGCTGCCGCGCGACCAGCTCGGCGGAGACCGCGGCGGCGCCGTCGGCGGTGGCCCGCGGCGCCAGCACGAAGGACGCGACCTGGCCGTCGCCGGGCGCCAGCAACTGCGAGCGCGGGAGCGCCTGGAGGTAGACCGCACCGCCCGGACCGGGGGCCCGCCCGCCCAGGTTGGTCGGCCAGAGCAGCACCCCACCGGACCGCGCCGGCAGCCACCACCAGGTCTGTTGCGGCAGCACCTCCCAGCGCGTCTGGTCGAAGGGCCGCTGTGGTTGCTCCGGGTCGCCGTAGTGGTCGGCGGTCAGGTCGGTCTGCCAGTACCAGTACTCCGCCCGCGGGCCTGTGTGGACGACCAGCCGGCTGGTCACCCCACAAGCCGTCAGCCCGGGCCAGGTCTCGAGCTGCAGCTCGAAGTGGCGATCCGCGCTGACCGGCCAGGTCTGCTGCCAGACGACCCGGTCACCACCGGTCGTGATGGTTGGCGCGGCGGTCGACGGCAGGGGCCCGGTCCAGCCGGTGCCCTCCTGCAAGACCGGGTGGAGGGCCACCTCGCCCTGCGGCGAGCGGAGCGTCAGCTCCGCCCTGGCGCCGACCGTCAGCGTCGCCTCGCCGGCCGCCAGCTCCCACTGCCCCACTGCCGGGGCGCCGTGGACCAGGAGCAGCAGTACCACCAGACGCATCGTTGCCGCTCGCATTCTGACCGCCGGGACCGCGGCGCCGGCCGGGGGGGACGGTCAGTTGGTCTCGTCGGCCGCCGGCGCTGGGGGTGGCGCCGGTTCGGCGGGCGGCTCCGGGGCGGGCTCGGGCGCTGCCGGCGGCGCCTCGCGCGGTCGCCTGGTCGCGTCACGGGCCTCCGGCGGGGTGGGCCGCAGCGGCGCGGGCGAGGGCGTCGGGGCTGTCACATGGTCTTCGTCGAAGGCGGTCTCGTCCTCGCGGTCGGGCGGGTCGGCCGCGTGCGGCGGCACTGCCGGGCGGGTCGCCGGCGCCTCGTCTTGCTGTTGCTCCAGCGCGCGCAGCCGGCTCGGTTGCGGGTCGGGTAGCACCACCCCGGTGCGCCCTACGGATCCGGCGCTGCCGCCGCGCAGGCGAGTTGCGTCGAAGGTGTGGGCGTACATCCGGCTCAGCAACGTCACCGCCTCTTCGGGCCGCACGTGCATGAAGTGGCCGCGCCAGTCGCAAGGCAGCGTGGCGGTGTCCATCAGGGCCGGGTTGATCTTCGAGATGAACAGCGCCAGGCTGAGCAGTTGCTTGTCCGAGAGGTCGGTCTCGATGTACTTGCGGGCGGCGGCCAGGAGGCTCCGCACCTGCGGCAGGTGTTGTGGCGAGAGGGCCTTGCGGGCCAGGATCTTGATCACCTTCTGCTGCCGCTCGACCCGCCCAAGGTCGCCCCGTGGATCGCTGTCGCCGTTCTTCGATTTGCGCCACCGCACGTAGCCGTGGGCCTGCTCGCCGGTGAGGTGCTGGTAGCCCTTCCTGAGGTGGACGTGGAAGTCCTGCCAGCTATCGTCGTAGTTCATGTCGCGTTCGACATCGACGTCGATCCCGCCCAGCAGGTCGACCAGCTCGACGAAGCCGCGGAAGTTGGTTTTGAGGTAGTGGTCGGCCTGCAGCCCAAAGTTGCTGCGGACGGTGTCCATCAGCAGCGCCGGGCCACCGAGGCGGTGGGCGGCGTTGAGCTTGTGGATGCCCTCGCCGGGCACCTCGACGCGGGTGTCACGCGGCAGGCTGAGAATGTGGACATTGCCGCTGAGGCGGTCCAGACCGATCAGGATGTTGGTGTCGCTGCGGCTGAACTCCTTGACGATCTGGCGGCGGTCGGTGAGCGTGACGTCTTCGCCGATCAGCAGGATGTTGACCCGCGCGCGGCCCTGGAAGACGAGTTCGGGGGGGACCACTTCGGAGACCAGGAAGCGGCCGACCTTCTCGGTGGTCGAGCCGTGTTCGTGGCGTGATGCGTAGAGTGCGTAGCCCAGCACGGCGCTGGCGGCCAGCACGAAGGTGGTCAGGCCGGTCAGCAGAATCCGGAAGACCCGTCGTCCGGTCGAGCGTCGCGGAGGCTGCGGGCGGGACGCAGCGGAGCGTGGCGAACCTGCCAAGTGAGTCTCCCAACCGCGGACCAGCCCGGCGGGGTGTCTCGATTCTAAGGCCGGCCGGCCGGCCGTGTCAATCGGCGACGGCCAGCTCGGCGCAGAAGCGATAGAGCTGCGCTCGGGCTGGGACCACCAGTTCGCCGTGCAGCCAGTAACCGCCGTTGCCCGGCCGCACCGCCGCCACCCGGCCGTCGAGGTGCGCCTGCGTGGTTGGCGCGGCGGGTTCGTCGCTCGGCAGGACCTCCCGTCCGGTGGGGGTGCCGGGCGAGACCTGCATCCGCTGCACGCCGCGCCGCCGCAGCTCCTGGTCGGCCCGCTGGCGCAACCGCTCCAGCAGCGCGGTCAGCTCGGCGGCCAGCAGCGCGACCCGCGGGTCCGCGGCGACGGCGCCGTCGAGGGCCTCCAGCAGGGTCTCCTGCGGCTCGGTCCGGAGATAGTAATCGAGCTCCTGACGCTGTTCGCTGAGGAAACTGCGGACCTCGGGATCGGGCAGTTCGTGCAGCAACTGCGGCCAGCGGACGTAGACTTCGTTGAGGTGGTTGACGACGCGGAAGAAGGTCTGGACCTCTGGGGCGAGGCCGGCCGCACCGGACAGGGGGGCCGCTTGCGCCAGCAGCGCCGCGGCGCGGTGGGCGCGTTGGCCGCGCTCATCGGTCGGTCGGGGCGCTCTCTCCGCGATAGACATAGCGTTGTGCTCGCGTGGGGCAGACCACCTGCCCCGCCAGTTCCCAGCCACCGCGACCCGGCGCCACCGCGGCCACCCGGCCATCCAGCTCCGGCCGGTCGGTCCAGCGCGGCGGCTGGTCCGGGTCCGGAACCACTCGCAACGGCTCGAAGGGGCTCCCCGAGCTGGTCGCAATCCGCCGCAGCCCGTGCGCCGCGAGGCGCTCGATGGCCGCGCTCTGCGCCGTCGCCAGCGCCTCCGTCAGCCGTTCGGCCTGCTCCGCCGGCAGGCCCGCCGCCAGCAGCTCGGACGCTTCCCAGCGCCGGTACAGCGCAGCATCCAACTCGCCGGCCCGCAGGGCCACCGCCCCGGCGGGATCGGCTCCCGTCAGGGCTTCTACCATCTGAATCGGCAGTTCGGCCGCCAGGTTTACCTGTTGGTTGAACTGAACGACCAGCGGGTCGCGCAGCGCGGCGGTGGCGCCGGCCGGAACAGGCGACACGGGCGCCGGCGGCGGGGCGGTTTGGGGTGGGGCCGGCGGCGCAGTGGTGGCTTCCGGCGGGCTGGGCAGCGCCGCTGGCGGCGGCGGGAGCTGCTCACCGAGTTGCCGCAGTTGCTGGCGCAGCGCCAGCAGCAGACCCAGCACGACAAGCTGCAGCGCCAGCAGCAGACCCAGCAGTGGCAGCATCGCTCACTCCTCGAAGCGCGGCAGCTCGACGCGCCACGGCTCGCCGAGGGCGGGGTCGCCGGGCAGCAGCCAGTGCCCGCTCAGCTCCAGGCGAGTCGGCCCGCGGCGGTAGCCCAGGGCGACCTGCAGGCGCAGGGCCGGCTGGGCCGGCAGCCCGGCGGTCGCCAGCACCGCCTGACCTTCGTACCAGGCCAGGCCCTGTTGGCGCAGCACCTGGTCGCCAAGCTTCAGCCGCAGCAGCAGCCGCTGGCCGGGTTGCAGCGGCAAGGTCGCCACCAGGCTGGTCTCCTGGCGGTCCCCGGGCGGCGCGCCCGCGCTGAGCTGCCGCTGGTCCAGCAGGCGTGGCGGTGCGCCTGGCGTCCAGTCGCAGACCTCCAGGGTCGCCGCGGCGGGCAAGCGGTCGGTGATCCGGAATAGCGTCCGCTGCGCCGCGCCGCGGGCGACATGCAACCGCCGCAGGCCGGCGTCGGCTTCCAGGACCGCGGCGAAGCTGAGCGGTGGGCGCTGCACGGCTTCGCGCCAGCCGCGCACCAGGGTGGTGCCGCCGACCGGCACGACCCACTGCGGCCGCCGCAGCCCGAGCCGCTGACAGAGCGCCGGGAAGCCCTGCTGCAGGGGCGCCTCGCCGCTGCGCATGGCCAGGAACTCCAGCGCCACGCGGCTGCCCAGATCGCGCAGCTCCAGGTCGGCCCACGGTCCGCTGCTGCCGCGCTTCGGCGGGCCGAGCGCCAACAGCGGCGTCTCGCTGCTGAGCCGCGCCTCGGGCGGCGAGTCGTAGCGCAGGTGACGCTCCTTGAAGCGCGAGACGGCGCCGAGCAGCTCGGAGCGGGTCACCGCCTGGGTCGCGCCGCTGAACGCAAAGGCCGGCTGCGAGCGCATGAAGGCGAACCAGTCGATGCTCTCGCCGGCGCTCGGCGGCCGCGGCGGGTTGGCCGCCCGCAAGGGCCGCAGCGGCGCCGGGCCGGCGGCCGGGATGTTGGCCGGGTCGCGCGGGCTGCACCAGAAGCCGAGCAGCCAGTCGAAGAGCCAGGAATCGAGCTGGTCGCCGCCCCACTCGTAGCCCAGCGCCTCGATCTGCGCGAAGCCCCACTGGCCGTCCTGCGCCGCGATCTGCAACAGGCTCAGGTCAGTCGTCCCGGCGCCGCTGTCGAAGACGCAGAGCCAGTCGCCCGGTTGCAGACCGGCACTCTCGGGCAGCAGCCGCACGACATCGACCGCGGCGCAGACGGGCTCTTTCTCAAACGAGATCTGGTCGTCGGTCAGCCCGAACAGCGCGCCCCCCGCCAGCGCTGCGGTGCGGGTCGCGGCTGCTTGCTGCGCTGCCGTGGCCGCGTCGGCCAGGACCGGCACGCTGAGCACCAACTGCGCCTCGCGCAGCCGCACCGCGGTGCGTTGTTCGAGTTGCTCGAAAAGGTGGCGGAAGAAGTCGGCCGCGACCTGGGCGACGCTGGGCTGGCCGGCCGGCGGCGGCGCGGCGTCGCCGCGCAGGAACATCTTCATGCCGACGAACAGCACGCCGTGCTCGTTGGCGTAGCGGCCGTCGAGGTCCAGCCGGACACCCACATCGGTGACCGCTGCGGCGCTCTGCGCGAAGGCCCAGTCGCCGAAGCTGGGTTGTCCGCCGGGCAGCGCGTAGTGCACCGCCGAGGGCAGCCAGCGCGAGTCGGCGGCGGGATCCAGGCGCTCCCAGGTGAGCACCTGCGGCAGCGGTGGCAGGGCCAACTGGTCGACATAGGCGACGGCCGTCTTGGAGGTCCCGAAGTCGATCCCCACGGTCCAGCGCTGGCTCGGCACCGGCGGCGGCGCCGGCACCACCCGTTCCAGCGTCACGCTGGCTGGCGGCAACCCCGGAATCCGCACGTCGAGCCGGCCACTGCCGCTCGCGGCGCCCTCGGGAGCGCGCACCCGCAGCACCGTGGCGCTCGGCTGCGGCCGCCCGTCGAGACTGCTGCCGGGCCGGAGCAGGAGCCGCCCGCTGCCGCTGAAGCCGGACCCCACCTCGGCGCAGACCAGGTAGCCGCCGCTGCAGGTGACCTCGCCACAGAGCGCCGCGCCGCCGTGGTTAAGGACCTGGACATACCCCTCCGGGCCGCCCAGACCAAAGAACAGGTGCTCGCGGTCGAGGGAAATCGGCCCGCTGCTGACCGCCCGGACGGTGGTGCTGAGGGGCTGGCTGACCCACAATGTCTCGACCGCCTGCCGCCGAGTCGCGCCGAGCGTGGCGGGAGGGGCAGTCAGCGTGTGGACCAGCACCGTGACCTGCCCGTCGCCCTGAGCCGCGGCGGCCGCCACCCGCAGGCCGATCTCCCGGCGCTGACCCGGCTCGACGCGGCCATGCAGACTGGGTAGCGAGCGCGGCCGCAGGTGGGCGCTGGGGTCCAGCGAGTAGTAGAGCGTCCCGTCGCCGTCGTTGCGGACGGTCACCTGCAGCTCGCCGTCGTCGTCGTCGCCGTGGAGCTCGACCAGCGGCGGCCAGATGGCCAGCTCGGCGCGGGCGGTCGGCCAGCCGCAGGCCGGGCAGAAGGCCTGCGGCAGCAGATGCAGCGCGCCGTCTGGCGCGTAGAGACTCTGCTCTGGCGCCAGCGCCGCGAGGTCATGCCCGCAATGGGCGCAGGACGAGGCCAAGGCCACACACTCCGGGCGGCCTATTCGTCAGCGCCGCGGCCACTCCTTGGCGCGCCGCTGAGCACCCCGGGCGGCACCGCGGCGAGCGCCGTCGGATCGGTCGCGGCGCGCTCCACGAGGCCCCAGCCGGCGGTCTCGCAACGCCACCAGGCGACCGCGTCGGGCTCGCCGCCACTCTGCCGCAGCGGCGCCACCACCCGATCACTGAGGGTGGCGCGCTGCGCCAGCCGGAAGCAGGCCTGGGCGGTCGCGGCGGCGGCCGGGTCGGCCGCGCGGGAGGTCGCCAGGTAGCCCACCCAGGTGGCCTGGCACCAGGGATGCCGGCCGACCAGCGCGGCCGCCGCGGCCGGGGTGCCCTGGCACAAGGTGACCCAGGCCGCGGCCACCGTGGTCTGAGCCAGCAGCCACCAGCGCAGGCCGCAGCCGCTGACACCATGGCGACCGATGATGGCCGCCAGCAGCCGGGTGACATCGGCTTCGGCCGGACCGTAGCGCCGGACGCGATGCAGCGCGGTCAGGATCTGCTCGTACAGCGGGCGCTCCGGCAGCGCGGCGGGCAGCCAGTCGGGCCGCAGCGCGGCGACGGCGCGCAACGGGTCGGCGGCCGCTGCGTCGAGCGGGCGGGCCGGGTGGCGCAACAGCCAGCCAAGGGTGTCGCTCAATCGCAGCCGGGCCGCCAGCGCGCAGGCATCGACCAGGGCCCTGGTGAACCGCTCCGCGACCGGCCGCGGCTGGTCGTCCCAGGTCGCCCAGCCAAGGCTCCAGGCGACGGCCGCCACCTCGCGCAGGCGCTGGTCGGGCAGGCCCCAGGGGTCGGCCAGCTCGTCGAGCACTCCCAGCAGGCGCGGCCAGGCGGCGCCTGCCGGATCGCTCAACCCGACTCGGACCAGTTGCCAGGCGCGCGGCATCAGCCCCGCCCGAACCAGCGCCGCGCACCGCCGTGCTGGGAGTCCTGGTCGGCGGGCGCGCGCAAGGCCTCCCGCAGCAGGCGCAGCTCCTCGGCCAGGGCCCCGAAGCCGCTGCCGGCGGCCGTCGAGCGTTGCATCGCCCCAACCGCTTCACCCAACTGCGCCACGGTCTGCTGCAGGCCGGCCAGGTGCTGCCCCAGTTTCTCGATCTCTCCGCCGGCCAGCGGGGCCACGGCGTGCTGCACGCGCTGGTCGATCGCCAGCGTGAGTTGCGCCAGCTTGTTGGACGACTCGCGGATCCCCGCCTGGAAGCCCCCCAGGCTGGTGGTCACCGCCTGGCTCATCGCCGTCGCCGCTTCGGCGGTGCGGCGGGCCGAGTCGGCGACCGCGGCGAAGTCGGGTGGCGACTGTTCCAGCCCGTCGAGCAGGGCCTCAACCGCCTGGCGGCTGAACTCCTGGGTCGAGGCCAGGCCGCTGCGAACCAGGTCGCCCCAGGTCCCGACGGCCTGTTCGAGCCGGCCGGCCGCGCCGTTGAGGCGCTGGTAGACCGCCTCGAGGTTGGTGGCGATGCTGTCCTGATTGGCGTGCAGTTGCACCAGCAGATGGTCGAGGTTGCCCGCAGTTTCCTGCAGCGCGCCGCCGGTCCGGCCGAGCGCCTCCAGCAGCGGGCGCTGGTCGGCCTGCCAGGCGGCGGTCAGCTCGGCCAGCCGCTGGCCGTGACTGGCGGTCTGCTCGTGCGCGGTGGTCAGCGCGGCGCTGCCGGCACTCAACGCCGTGGCGGCCGTCTCCAACGGCGCGAGCGCGCCAGCGAGGCGGTCCAACCCGCTCTCGACACTGCTGAAGGCGCCCAGGATGCGGTCGGCGGCGTCGTCGAGGCGGGCCGCGGCATCGCTGACCTCCGCCGCCCGGCTGCCCAACTCCCCGGCCGCCAGGGCCATCTGGGCCGCCCCGTCGGAGAGCTTTGCCTCAAAGGTGCTGGCGGCGTGGGCCAGGCGGTCGGCCATCACGGTGGGGTCAAGCCGGCCGACGGTCTGGCCGAGCTGGTTGACCGCCTCGCGGAACGGCGTGACCGCCTCTTCGACGTACTTGCCTGCCATCGCCAGAGCGCGGGCGGAGTCGTGCAGTCCCGCTTGCGCCCGCCGCTCGGCCGCCGCCAGGGCCGGCAGGCTGCGCGCCTGGACCCAACTGCGCAAGACCAGGGCGGTCGCCAACGGCAGCAAGGCGGCACGCCCGGCCGCCAGCAGCGCGGTCGTCGGGTTGGTGCCCGCGGCGCCGGCCGAGGCCAGCGCCAGCAGCAGGCCGGCAGCCAGCCAGGCCGGGGTCAGCAGCCACGGCTCGCAGGCCCGCAGGCGGTCGGTCAGGCCGGGCGCCTGGCTGGCCTCGGCGGTCGCCAGACGGCGTAGCAGGCGCGCTGCCAGCACCGCCGGCAGCCCGGCCGCCAGGCTGCCTAGACCGGCCACCAGCCACCACTGCGCGGGAAAGCCCATCAGCGGCTCACTGCCCGCCGCTCGCGGCGCCCGGCAACGGCATCAGGGCCGTCGTCGACTGGTTCCACATCGCCACCACCTGGCCGCCGCTGGCCGTCACCGGCCCGCCATCGAAGCCGCGCGGCGGCTGCGGTTCAAGCGTCACGAGGCCACCTGGCCCTGCCTTCACCACGGCCTCGCGGCTGAGCAGGCCCAGCGAGCCGCTGTCCGGGTCGTAGCCGTGGACGGTCACCGCGGCCCCGGCTGCTGGCAGGGCGCTGGCCGCTGGCAGCGGACGCAACTCGGCGCCTGCGTCGCGCGGCCGCAGGCGGGCCCAGTCCTGACTCAGCCGTCGCGGCACGGCGTCCTGTGGGCTGAAGGTGCCCCGCGCGCTGACCTGCATCGTCAGCTCGCGCGGCTGCGGGCGGTCGGTCTCGACGAACACGGTGACCTTCGCGGGCGGGTCGGCGACGCCGCGGGGGAAGGCCGTGCCGAGCGTCGTGAGGACCTCGCCGGGGGCGCAGACCCAGCCCGAGCCGGTGCTGATCTGGCGGTCGTCGAACTGCACCACGACATATGCCACCGACCCGCCGAGCGAGCCGCCGCCGGTGCCCACCGTGCGGGCCAGCAGCCAGCCGCTGAGCCCCATCACGAGCACCACCAGCAGCGTGGCGAGCAGCCAGTTCGGGCGGCGCGCTTCGACCGGCCGGGCGATCGGCCGGGTGCCGAGGACATTGTTCTGGTCGCTGTAGTATTGGGGCACCGGTGCCTCCTACAGTTGATGCCGTTGCCGGGCGACCTGGATCCGTTGCCAGCAGGCCGGCTCGACAGCCTGTTCCTCGATGGCATCAAAGACTCGCCGCAGCACATCGCGTTCCTGGTTGTCGAGCTGCTGGTCCTGCAGCGCGACGCCCAGCAGCAGTTCCAGCTCGGCCAGTTGCAGCGCCCCGACGTCGTCAAACAGGCCGGCGGCAAGCGTGGCCAACTCCTGCCAACTGGATCGGCTTTCCAAGGCGCCACTCCTGCCGCGAGTGTAGCACGTCCGTGGGTCGTCGCGCGCCGCGGGCGCCGGCCGAGGTGCTAGAATGGGGTGGGAGAAGTCGGGAAACAATGGGCAAGCTGCTGCTGTTGTTGCTGCTGGCGGGCTGCTACGGCTGGGCTCGCTGGTCCAGCGCCGCGCGGGCCTGGCACTGGCGGGAGTTGTCGCTGCAGGCGCGCCTGCGCGAGGCGCAGACGCATCGTGACGTCTACCAGCGCGCCCTGGCCCGGATCGGCGCCGACCTGCGCAGCGGCAAACTGCAGGTCAATGCGGAGTACCGCAGCCTGCTGGAGCGCCTGACGGCGGACACGCCGGCCGAGTAGCCGTGCGGCAAGGCGAGGTGAGCGGATGAGTGAAGTCCTGGTCCTGCTGATCATCTTCGGTTCGATCACCGTCTGGAAGTGGATGTCGCTGCAGACCGAGGGTGGCTCGAAGCAACGGGTGAAGCAGCTCGAAGGTCGGGTCGCCGCGCTGGAAGCCGAACTCGGCGAGCTGCGAACGCTGGTCCACGACGCCGTGATCGAGGTCTCCGACCGCGAGCGGCTGGGGGCCAGCGACACTGGCCGGCGGAGCCTGGACGCTTAGGAGGGCCGGCATGATGTCGATCGGCTTCCTGCTGGTGGTGCTCTGTCTGGTTGCGCTGGTAGTGTTCTTCGGCTTCGTCACGCTGTGGGCCTGGATGGACATGAAGGCCAAGACCGCGGAGCGGCTGGAGTCCAGCTCGGCCGACCGCCTGCGGCAGCTCGAGCGCGACGTCGCCGAGTTGAAGCAGATGGTCTACGACGCCGTGATCGAGAAGTCCGACCAGGAGCGGCTGGCCACGCCGGTCCTGCCGGGTCAGCAGATCAACGCCTGATGTACGACCAGCTTGCCAGCATCTACGACCGCTTCATCGACTGGCCGACCCGCCTGGCGCGCGAGCTGCCGCGGCTGCAGGCGTGGCTCGGAGCGCCGCCGTGCCGGGTCGCCGACCTGGCCTGCGGCACCGGGCAGCACGCCGCGGCGCTGGCAGCGGCCGGCTACGACGTGGTGGGTTTCGACCCCAGCGCCGGCGCCCTGGCCGTAGCGCGGGCGCAGTTTGGGCAGGTCACCTGGCACGAGGCGGCCTTCGGCCACTGTGCAGTGGTCGGCGAGGCACCCTTCGACGCCGCCATCTGCCTGGGCAACTCCTGGCCGCATCTGCTGACGCCGGCGGCGCTGCGGGCAGCGGTGGCGGACCTGGGGCGCTTGCTCCGCCCGGGCGGCCGGGCGCTGCTGGCGATGCGCCACCTGGCCCGTTCTCGCCGCGACCGTGAGCGCTGGTTGCCGTTGCGGACTGTCACCGACCCCGATGGCACCGAGTGGGTCTTTCAGCGGCACTACGACCACCTGCCGGCCGCGCGAATCGACTTCCACTTCGTGACCCTCTGCCGCCCCGCCGGCGGGAGCTGGTCGCAGCGGGTCGAGACCACCCGGCTGCGGGCCTGGACGGTCGCCGAGCTGGGCGCGGCATTTGAGGGCTGGCAGCTTGAGCTGGCCAGCAACCTGGACGGCGCACCGTTCGACCCGGCGACCGCGAGCGATCTGGTGTTGCGGCTGCAACGCGGGCAGGAATAGCCGCGCGGCGGCGGAACCCGCTCCCATGAGACCTCGGATCGGCATCACCAGCTCGACCGGCGACGGGCCGGGCGGGTCCTACAACCAGCGCAACTGCGTCAACACTTCCTACATCGCCTGGGTCGAGCGCCACGGCGGCCTGCCGCTGCTGCTGCCGAACACCGTGCCCGACCGTGCCGCCGAGTGTCTCCAGACGCTCGATGGGCTGCTGCTCTCCGGCGGCGAGGACCTCCATCCGCGGACCTACGGTCGGGAGCCGCTGCGCGGGATGGGCACGGTCGACGTGCCGCGCGACGCGTTCGAACAACCGCTGATCGCGGCCGCGTTGGCGAGCGAGTTGCCGATCCTGGGGATCTGCCGGGGCATCCAGGCGCTCAACGTGGTGGCTGGCGGGACCTTGCGGCAGGACCTGGCGACCGACGCCGGCAGCACGCTGCAACACCGCATGAGCACCACCGGCGGGCCGTTGGAGCAGCACCGGCTGCAGGTCGTCCCGGGCACCCGGCTGCACGCGCTGCTGGGCGACGAGCCGGCCTGGGTCAACAGCTACCATCACCAGGCAGTCGACGACCTGGCGCCGGGCTTCGCCGTCTGCGGCACTGCCAGCGATGGCGTGGTCGAGGCGATCGAGCGGCCAGGCGAGCGGTTCGTGCTGGCGGTGCAGTTCCATCCCGAGGTGCTGCCGGCGGGCAATCGGGTCAGTGAGGCGTTGTTCGCAGCGTTCTTGAGCGCCTGCCGGGCGGCGGGCTGAGACAGGAGACCAACATGGTACGGGTGGGCCTGGTGGGCATCGGGTTCATGGGCGTGACGCACTACAAGTCCTGGGCCGAGGTGGAGGGCGCCGCGATCACGGCCATCTGCGAGACCGTCGAGAAGCGGCTCAGCGGCGACTGGACCGACATCAAAGGCAACTTTGGCGACAGCGGTGGGAGGCAGGACCTCAGCCACCTCAAGCGCTACAACAACCTGCCAGCGCTGTTGGCGGATCCCGACATCGACCTGATCGACTGCTGCCTGCCGACCAAGTTCCACGCCGACGCCGTCTGTCAGATGCTGGCGGCTGGCAAGAACGTGATCTGCGAGAAGCCCATCGCGCTGACCAGCGCCGACGGCACGCGGATGCTGGCGGCCCAGCGGGAGTCCGGCACCCACCTGATGATCGCGCACGTGCTGCGGGTCTGGCCCGAGTGGCTGTGGCTCAAGGAGGCGGTCGCCGGCGGTGAGTATGGCAAGCTGCTCGGTCTCAACATCAAGCGCGTGATCAGCGAACCCGACTGGAGCACGATGCTGGCCGACCCGGCCGCCAACGGCGGGCCGCTGGTCGACCTGCACATCCACGACGTCAACTTCGTGCTGCACCTGCTCGGCAAGCCGGCCGAGGTCTACGCCAGCGGGATCGACATGGGCACCTGGGTGAAGTACGTCGCGGCCACCTTCCGCTACCCCGACGGCCCGACCGTCAGCGTCCAAGGCGGCATGGCCAGCACCGCCGGCCGGCCGTTCATGCATCATTACGAGGCCTACTTCGAGGGCGCCACGGTCTGTTTCGGCGAGGCCAGCGAGCCGGCGGGGATCGACCCGGCGCAGCGGCAGAGTTGCGGCCAGGCCCTGACAGTCTACCGGCCCGACGGCACGGCGAGCTTCCCGCTGGTCGACCATCCGGCCGCCTTCGTCGCCGAGTTGAGCCACGCCGCGCAGTGCGTCGCCAGCGGCACGCCGAGCCAGGTGCTCGACGCGCAGGCCGCCTGGGACAGCCTGCGGCTGGTCGAGTTGGAGGCCGAATCGGTCCGCACGGGACGGGTGCTGCCGGTCAACTGGTGAACCGCGCCCTGCTGCCGGATGAACTCACCCCAGCGGACGCGCGGGCGCTGCAACAGCAGCTCCGCGCGGCGCTGCAGGTGACGCCGCTGCCGCCCGACGTGCGGCTGGTGGCTGGTGCCGACCTGGCCTACGCCCACGACGGCCGCTGCTGGGCCGCCCTGGTGGTGGTCGACGCCAGCACGCTGGAGACGGTCGAAGCACAGGTCGCCACCGCGGTGGCGACCTTTCCCTATGTGCCGGGGCTGCTCAGCTTCCGCGAACTGCCGGCGTTGGCACTGGCTTGGGAACAGCTCCGCGCCCGGCCCGACGTCTTGCTGTGCGACGGGCAGGGCTACGCCCATCCCCGGCGCTGTGGCCTGGCCTGCCATGCCGGCCTGTTGTTCGATGTCCCGAGCCTCGGCTGTGCCAAGACGCGGCTGATCGGCGAGCACCCGGCGCTGGGTCCGGAGCCGGGCGAGCAGGTCCCGCTGTGCGACGGCGACGAGTTGATCGGCGCGGTGCTGCGAACTCGGCGGGGGTGTCGACCGTTGTACCTCTCGACGGGCCACCGGGTGACCTTGCCGGACGCCGTGGCGCTGGTGCAGCGGCTGTTGACGCGCTATCGCCAACCGGAGCCGACGCGCCGGGCCCATGCCCTGGTGACCCGCGCCCGGGAGGCTGCCCGATGCGACTGCTCCTAACCGCCGCCTGGCCCCGCACGGCGCCAACCTTCGAGGCCACCGACGAGGCCGGGCGGGTCTGCTACACCGCCGTCGCGAAGCTGCTGGCGCTGCGCGATTGTCTGACCATCCGCGATGGCAGCGGCGAGGCGGTGGCTACCTTGCAGGCCGGATCGGGCGGCTACCTGCTGACCGAGGCCGGGCACCAGACCGCCCGCGTGCTGCTCGGACGGCAGCCCCAGCTGGAGCTGGTCGGCCGCGGCACCTTCGTGGCCCGCGGCGACCTGCGCGGGCGGGAGTACCAGCTCAGCGACCGGCGGCGGGTCCTGGCGACGGTCAGCCGGGCGGTGCTCAGTTTGACCGACCGCTTCGCGCTGGATCTGGTCGACCCGGCCGACGCGCTGGCGGCGGTCGCCTTCGTGCTGGCGGTCGAGCGCCGGGGCTAGGGGTGGACAGGCCGGGCAGGCTGCGTCACCCCAGAGGTAGCCCCGGAGCAGCGCGTGAGCGACCCGGCCGACCTGGCATCCCGTCTCGGCGCCGACCTGGCCGACCAGAACGAACGATGGACCGCGGAGCACACCGCCCTCACCGAGATCCCGGCGCCGCCGTTTGGGGAAGGTCCGCGCGGTGCCCACTTCGCCCAGTGCCTCGCCGCCTGCGGCTGCCGCGACATTCAGACCGACGCGGTGGGCAACGTCTGCGGGCGGTACGCCGGCAGCGGCCACGGTCCGCGGCTGGCGATCTCCGCGCATCTCGACACAGTCTTCGGTCCGGAGGTGGATGTCACGGTCCGCCGCGACGGCGACCTGCTGTACGCGCCCGGTATCGGCGACGACGTCAGCGGTCTGGTGCTGGCGCTGGCGCTGGTCGATCTGCTGCGGCAGCGTCAGGTCGAGTTGCCCGGTGAACTGTGGGTCCTGGCCACCGTCGGCGAGGAGAACGTCGGCAACCTGCGCGGCGCGCGCGAGGTGGCGGCGAACGGCCTGGCGGGCCAGCCGCTCGACGCGTTCATCACCCTCGACAGTGGCACCTCCGGGCATGTCATCCGGCACGGCACCTGGTCACACAATCTGCTGCTGACGCTGCACGGGCCCGGTGGTCATGCCTGGGGCGACTTCGGGGTGGCCCACCCGGGCTACGCCGCGGCGCGGATGGTCGCCCGGGTCAGCGAGCTGGTGGTGCCCGACGACCCCCGGACCTGCTACAACTGCGGCGTGCTGCAGGCGGGGACGATGCCCAATGCCATCCCCGAAACCGCCACCGTCCACTTCAACCTGCGGAGCGAAGCGGCGGCCGAGCTGGACCACCTGGTGGCCGAGGTCCGTCGCCTCGTGGTCCGCGAGCTGGCCGGCCTGAACCAGACGCGCCGGCACGGGCCGCCGTTGGAGCTGACCGAAGAGGTCAGCGGCCGGCCGGGTGGTGAGACCCCGGCGGATTCACGCCTCGTCCGGGCGGCGGTCGCCGCGGCGACGCGGCTGGAGCGACCGGTCAGCCACCCGGTCAGCTCGACCGACGCCAACGCCTTCATGGCTGTCGGAATCCCCGCCGTCTGCGTCTACCGCGGCCAGGGCGATGGGGTTCACACGCTGGGCGAGTGGTACGACGCCAGCACCCGACCCGAGGCTCTGGAGCAACTCGCCGAGACGGTCTTGCGCTACTTCGCCGGGTAGCCGGCAACATCGCTGTACGACCTGCCGTGGGCCCGCTACGGTGCAGGTGGCGGGGCGCTGGAGCCAGCATGCAGTACGTCTTCCACTACGACCTCGAGAACCCGGACCAGTGTCTGAAGGCCGCGCCGGTGATTGCCGACTTCCACCGCGAGCGCGGCGTGCCGGCCACCTTCTTCATGCTCGGCCGGGTGCTGGAGCGGCGCGGCGCCGACCTGCGGGCGATCTTTGGGGACGATCCCCTGTTCGACATCCAGTCGCACACCTACCAGCACCAGATGCTCCGCGACAACAAGATGCACGGCCCCGGCGTGGACCTGACCGAGCTGCGCCGCGAGATCACCCTGGGGCGCGAGTGGGTCGAGCGGGTCTTCGAGCGGCCCTGTATCGGTATCCGCTCCGGCTGCGGTTTCTTTGAGGGCTTTCAGGGCGAAGCCGAGCGGCTGGCGATCATCGCCGACTGCGGCGCCAGGTACCTCAGCAGCGACCTGCGCGGGCCAGTCGACAGTATTCCCGCCGGGTTGGTGCAGGCCTATTGGTACGACCTCGAGGGTCAGCCCGACCTGCTGGAGCTGCCCGGCCACGGCTGGCACGACAACGTGCTGAAGGCGCAGGGCGGCCACCAATGGCTCTGCCTGCCCTGGCCTCCGGTCTGCGACTGGGGCGTGCCGCGGCGGCCGCCGGAGTCGCCCGAAGAAGAGTGCGCCGTGCAGTGTGCCTGGATCGACCAGGCCGTCACGGTCGGCCTCGACTTCTGCTCGCCGGTCTACCACCCGCACAGCATCTACCGCATGAGCAAGGACTGCCGCATCGTGGGCCTGCTGATGGACGCGCTGGCCGAGCGCGGGCTGTCCTGCACCACCTACACGGCGCTCTACGAGCGCTACCGCGCCGACCCGACCAGCGTGCCGGGGCGCGATGCCTGGCGCTGGGAGGACCAGACGCCGACCGGGGCGTTGCTGCGCGCTGGAGCGAGCTGATGCGCGAGCTGGCCTGCGACGTGCTGGTGGTGGGTGGCGGCACCGGCGGCGTGGCAGCGGCCCTGGCGGCCACCGCGCTGGGCTGCCGGGTGGTGCTGACCGAGCCGACGGACTGGCTCGGCGGGCAGCTCACCAGCCAGGGCGTGCCGCCCGACGAGCATCCCTGGATCGAGCAGTTCGGCTGCACCCGCCGCTACCGTACCTGGCGCGACGGCGTGCGCGACTACTACCGCCGTCACTACCCGCTGACCGCCGCCGCGCTGCGGGAGCCGCACCTCAATCCCGGCCAGGGCTCGGTCAGCCGGCTGTGCTGTGAACCGCGGGTCGCGCTGGCGGTGATCGAAGCCCTGCTGGCCCCGGCGCGGGTGCGCGGTCTGTTGACCGTGCTGCTGGAGCACGAGCCACTGAGCGCCGCCACCGCGGGCGACCGGGTCCGTGCCGTGACGCTCCGGGACCGCCGCGGCGGGGAGACCGTCACCGTCAGCGCGCCGTACATCCTGGATGCCACCGAGCTGGGCGACCTGCTGGCGCTGGCCGGCGTCGAGCATGTCACCGGCGCGGAGTCGCAAGCCGAGACCGGCGAGGCCCAGGCCGCCGCGGTGGCGCAGCCGGACAATCAGCAGGCGATCACCTGGTGCCTGGCGATGGGCTACGACCCGGCCGGCGAGCACGTCATCGAGCCGCCGCCCAGCTACGCCCACTGGCGTGACGACCGGCCGGCGATCACGCCTGCCTGGCCGGGCCCGCTGCTGGGCTGGGCCGGCGTCCACCCGGCCACTCTGGAGACACGCCGCTACACTCTGTTCGGCGACCCGGCCGACGCCAGCGCCTATCCGCTTTGGATCTACCGCCGGATCGTCGGCGCGGCCGTCTGGGAGCCGGCGGCCCAACCGCAAGAGGCGACGCTGGTCAACTGGCCGCAGAACGACTACCTCGAGGCGCCGCTGACCGACGCCACGCCGGAGCAGGTCGCCGACCGCCTGCAGGCGGCCCGGGAGCTGTCGCTGGGCCTGCTCTACTGGCTGCAGACCGAGGCGCCGCGACCCGATGGCGGGGTCGGCTACCCCGGCCTCTACCCGGCGGGCGACCTGCTCGGCACGGCGGACGGACTGGCCAAGGCGCCCTACATCCGCGAGTCCCGGCGGATCCGCGCCGAAGTCTGCGTCACCGAGGCGCACATCGGGGCGGCGATGCGCGCTGGGCGGCCGGCCGAGCCGTTCGCCGACAGTGTCGGGATTGGTTCCTACCGGATCGACCTCCACCCCAGCACAGGCGGCGACAACTACCTCGACATCTCGTCGCTACCGTTCCAGATCCCCCTCGGCGCGCTCCTGCCGGTGCGGGTCGAGAACCTGCTGCCGGCCTGCAAGAACCTGGGGGTGACCCACCTCACCAACGGCTGCTACCGCCTGCACCCGGTGGAGTGGAACATCGGCGAGGCAGCCGGCCTGCTGGCGGCGTTCTGCCTGCAACGCGGCGAACCACCGCGCGCGGTGCGCGCCCGGCCCGCGCTGCTGAGCGAGTTCCAAGCCCTGCTGCGCGGCCAGGGTGTCGAGCTGCACTGGCCGCAAGTCACGGCGCGGTAGTCGCTCACCGCGGCCGCAGCGCGACGGTGCGCTCGACGGCGCGTGGCGCAACGATGACCTCAGTCACGCGCTTTCGCCCGGAGCCGCTCGAAGACCGCCGCCGCGGGCTCACCGACCGCGCCGTGTTGCGCGAAGTCGCGGTCGGCCTCGTCCAGCACGGCGCGGTGCCACTCGGGTATGCCGCCCGCCGCCTCGTCGTCCAGCCCGAGCGCGACGCGGAGCTGGTCGTAGAGCTGTTCCTGCTGCGCCCTGGTGAGTGTCGTGATGTCGATCATGGCGGACCCTCAGATTCACTCTAGCCCGTGGCCGAACGGTTTGTCCACGGCCGTGCCGGCGATGGGCTTAGCGGTCCCGCAAGGCCTGCGACTGGTCGCGGCTTGTGTGCAGCACGGCGACGATGTACGGGCCAGCGGGCCGAAGCTGGTAGTAGACGGCGTACGGGAATCGCCTGGTCGGTGCCCTACGCATGCCGCGCAGCGCGTGCGGCCAGAGGGCTGGCTGCGCGGACAGCAACTCGACGGTGCGCTCGACCTCGGCCAGAAACGCGTCACCGAGGCCGTCGCCCACCTCGTTGTAGTAGCGGCTGGCGGTGGCCAGGTCGCCTTTCGCCTGGCGGCTGAACTTAGTAGCGGTCACGTCGTCCAGCCCGCAGTTCGGCAAACACCTCGTCGGCCGGTTCTCCCTGATCGTCGTCGCGCTCAAGCTCGGCCAGCCGCTCCTCGAGGATCTGCCGGTGCCACTCGGGTATGCCGCCCGCCGCCTCGTCGTCCAGCCCGAGCGCCACGCGGAGCTGGTCGTAGAGCTGTTCCTGCTGCGCCCTGGTGAGTGTCGTGATGTCGATCATGGCGGACCCTCAGATTCACTCTAGCCCGGGCCGGACTGGTCTGTCAACGGCGCGGTGCGCCGCTGCCGAGCCAGGCGGTCAGCAGGGCGTGCAGCCGCTGCATCGCGGCGCCGCGGGAGACCGGGTCGCCCAGCGGCGCGGGCGCGGGCTGGCCGAGTCGGCTGGCCAGTTGGCGCAAGGTGGCGTCGGCAGCGGCGGCTGCGAGGGGCTGGTCGCCCGCGGGCACCGGCGTCTGCTGCCAGGCGGCGGCGCGCGGACCGCGGATCCAGGCCGCCAGCGTGTCGCCGGTCAACGGCTGGTCGGGCTGCGCCTCGTAGGTTTGCCAGGCGCCGAAGGTGCCCCAGAGGTTGAAGCCGGCCCAGCCGGGCGTCGTGTGGTTGACGTCGGTGAGCACCGTCAGCACCTGTTGTTGCCGCAGCAGGTCGAGTTGCAGGCGGGTCACCGACAGCGTGCGCAGCTCGCGGCCTTCGGTGAGGGCATGGTCGGCGGCGACCCCGGCGGCCAGGCCGAGGCCCATGAAGACCGGTTCCATGCGCAGAGTGCCGTACCCGACGTGCGTCGCGCTGACGCAGCAGGCCACAATCACATTGTGCGTGCGCTGCGGCAGCATCACCGCGAAGGGGATCTGGTAGGGCTGGGTCTCGCCGCGCGCCAGGTAGAAGAAGCCCTCCAGCCAGTCGGGGTGGTCGGGATGGCGGCCGCCGGTGGCGTGGCTGTCGATCGGGTAGGCCCCCACGGCGATGCTGTCGCGCTGCAACGGCGGGCGCACCCCGCCCGGCACCGCCATCGCGTGGCGTTCCTGGAAGACTAGATCGCCCTCCAGGCGGCGGCCCTCACGAACGTAGAGGCATGACGGCCAACCGTTCTGCTCCGGGAACTCGTCGCGCGCCAGACCCCACTGGCGGGCCTCGAGCCGCAAGCTCTCGGGCACCTCCGGGTCGAAGCGGCAGAACCAGAGCAGCCCCAGAATGTGTTGCCGGTGCGCTTCGGCAATCTGCTCGCGCTCTTCCCAGCTTGCTTCCGGCCAGCGGTCGGCGCCGCCGACCAGGTCGCTGGAGGGGTTGCCCTGCGGATGATTGTTGGCATCCCACTTTTCGTTCGGCAGCGGCAGGATGCTGAGGATGTCGGTGAGGGCCTTCAGCCGGCCCTGCCGAATGTCGGGCAGCAGCCCGAGGTAGGTCTCCCGGCGGTAGTCGCGCGGCCGCTCCGGCGCCAGCCGCAGGTCGACGTTGCGCGTCAGGCAGAGCCGGTAGTTGTAGGCCTGCACCACGCGGTCGCCGCGCCCGACGGTCAGCACGACCTTGCGTTGCCAGACATCCCACCACAACTCGCCGGCGTACTGCTCGCCGAACTCGCTGGCGGCCTCGCGGCCGATCCGGTACGGGGCGCCGGCGGCGGCGGCCAGGTCGCCTTCGTAGCTGGCGTCGATGAAGAGCGGGGCGGTCACCACGCGCCGCACGCCGCGGTCGCGGTCGGTCAGCACCACGCTGCGCACCCGGCCCTGCTGCGCCCGCAGGCCGACCAGGTGGGTGCCCCGGATGAGCGTCACCGACGGCTGCGCCGCGATCCAGGCGTCGAAGATCAGTCGGGCCACCTGCGGCTCAAAGTAGAGCCCGCCGCGGCAGGCCTTGACCTGGGCCGAGTCGGCGCCGTATTGCCGCGTGTAGTGCGCCACGACGGCGTCCATGAACTCCTTGAAGAGCCCCCCGAGGGCGTGGATCGAGCCGAAGTCGGTGCGGCCGAGCCCACCGGTGATCATCCCGCCGAGGTTGCGGTCCGGCTCGATCAGTAAGGCACGCCGCCCCGCGCGGCCGAGCGCCACCGCGGCTGAGATGCCCGCCGGCGTCGCGCCGTAGACCACCACCTCGTAGCTGCCGCTGGCCGGCACCGCCTCGTTGGCGGGGCCCAACACCAGGCTTTGCGGTGCCGACCTCCCGGCTCCCACGGCTTCGATCTGGTAGGTGTAGCGCGTCCGCGGCTGGACCTCGCTGTCGAGGTAGACCAGCGCGTCGCCCGGTGCGCTGGCCAGCAGTTCGCCGTCGCGGTAGATCCGGTAGGCGTTGACCCCCGGCAGCTTGCTCCAGAAGATCCGCACCGCCCGCGCGCCGACCGGCACCAGCCGCACCACGGGCGCCGGCGGCACGACCGTCAGGTCCTCCACCTCGACCGTCCGCAGCAGCGTCGTCGCGGGCCCATCGCCGTCGGGATCGGCGTTGGTCAGGAACAGCGTGTCGGGCACCCCAACCAGGTTCCAGGCCGGCAGCTCAGCGCTCTGAAAGGCTGCGGCGCCGGTCGCCCTGACAGTCAGCCGGCCGGTCTCGACGTTCAGCGTGCAGGACACCTGCAGCGCTTCGCCCGCCGGAAGTGCCAAGAGGTTGCGCCAGCCGGCGCCGTCGAACCAGGCGAGCTGCCCGCGCCGCACTGCGAACTGCACCGCGCGACGGCCGGTCAGCTCGGGCGACCCGGCGGAAAGCCCCCAGCTCAGCCCCCGGCGGTCGCCCGCGGCGGGGGTCAGCAGGTCGACCGTGACGGTGGTGTGGCGCCCCAGCGGCAGGGTCGGCACCCAGGCGAAGCCGCCGGGCTGCGCGGTGGTCACCGCCAGGACGCCGTCGCGCAGGTCCCAGCCGGCCCCGCTGGTCTGCCAACCGCGGGGCCAGCCCGCTTCGAAGGTGTGCCGCACCGGCACGGCCGGCAAGGGGGTGGTCAGCAGGGCCAGTAGCACGACGTGTCTCACGGGCGGGGGTCCCTCCGGGGGAGCCTGGTGACGACCGGCTTCGGAGTGCGGTCCGCCTGCCAGAGCCCCCACTTGTCTTCCATCGCAGCGTCCGGGCCCTGGAACTGCTGCACCTTCCAGGGCATGTCGAAGGCCTCGTAGGCGACCACCGCCAGGTCCAAGCTGGGCGCCAGGCGTTGCGCCGAGGCTTCCCACCAGGCGGCTTGGACCGTCGCGCTGAGCGGCGCCGGGCCGCTCGGCAGGCCGCTCTCTTTGACCAGCACCGGCCGCGCGGCGCCGGGCAGGCCGCGCAGCCAGCGCACCCGCTCGGCGGTCCAGGCGACGCCTGCCCGGACGTCGGCGCGGGCCGGGCCGGCGAAGACCCAGTGGATGATCGGCGCCAGAAAGTCGCCCATATCGCGCAGCGCGGCGTTGCTGTAGAGATGCACCGGCTCCGAAGTGCTCACCGGCACGCCCGGCAGGGCCTCCTGCAGCCGCGCGATGCCGGCCTGCAGCGTGGCCAGGTCGCAGCGCTTGAAGAGCTGCGTCTCATTGCCGACCAGCACAGCCAGCAACTGCTCGGGGTGGGCGCGGCCGAACTCCGTGACGACCTGCTGCTCGTCGATGTCGGCCGGGTTCCAGAGGCCCGCAATCACCAGCATGCCCGCCGCGGCCGCGGCGCGCAGCACGCGGTCGCCGCCCAGCCGCCGGCCGGCGCCGTAGGTCACGATGCCGTCGAAGTACGGCCGCAGCGTCGCGAAGTCGGCCCGCAGGCTCTCGTCTGAGGGCGCCACGCCACGGTCGGGGTGGTAGTTGGTCGGCGTGTAGGCGATGAACCGCCGGTCACGCAACGCCTCGCGCAGGCGGGCCAGGCCGGCCGGCGCTGGGCGCGTGGCCGGCGCGCTAACGACCGGCGCCGGGCTGGCACCAGTGGCCAAGGGCTCGTAGCCGATGCGGTCCAGCCAGCAGCGCGTCACCGCGGGCTGCCCGGGCTGCTGGTCCTGGTTGAGCAGCAGGGTGAACCCGCTGACCACGGCCCGGCGAGCTGCCGGCGGCTGGCCGCGGAGGTCGAGTTCGTAGCGCTGCCAGGTGGTTGTCAGGACGAACGGATCGCTCTCCAGCGGGGCCGGCAGGCTATCGCCGTGGGGCTTGCCGGCGAGGGTCCCGAGCGCCACGCGGATCCGCTCGCCGCCTTGCGCGCCGCGGGCCCACAGGACCAGCTTGCCGAAGCCCGACAGGTCGTACGGCTGCCCGCGGTCGTCGTCACCCCACCAGGCCGGCTCGGCCGGACCGCTGAAGGCCGCCACGCCCAGCCAGCCTGGCGGGCGCCAGGTGATCTCGACCGCGACACAGCGCTGGCCGTCGGCCGGGTCGGCGGTCGACTGCCAATCGATCCGAGCCATCTGCCCCGCCTCCGCCGGCATGTAACCGTAGGGCGTGAAGGGCATGTCGGGTTGGTCGTTGTAGACCCAGAACCAGCCGTTGGCGTCGACCGGTGGCCGCCGCGGCTCGGCGCTCTGGGCGCAACCGGCCAGGGCCGTCAACAGCAGCGCCGCGAGCCATCGTGAGGCACCCATCGCACCCTCCAGCGCAGACTACTGGTAACCATCCCACTCGGGCTCATTCTCGAACACCCAGCGGTAATAGTCCTGATTCTGCAGGTGCGCCGCCGCCGGCGCATCGACGATCACGGTGCAGCGGGGATGCAGTTGCAGGGCGGTCGCCGAGATCATCGAGGTCACCGGCCCTTCGACCGCCTGGGCGATGATGCCCGCCTTCTCCTCACCGGTCGCCAGCAGCAGGCAACGGCGGGCCTCCAGAATCGTGCCGACCCCCATCGTCAGCGCCCGGCGGGGCATCCGGGAGGGTGGATCGAAGAGCCCGGCGTTCTGCCGCAGGGTCTCGGGACTGAGCGCCTTGGCGCGGGTCCGGGAGTACATCGCCGAGAGCGGCTCGTTGAAGCCGATATGGCCCGTGCGGCCGATGCCGAGCAGTTGCAGATCGATCCCGCCACACTCCGCGATGGCCGCCTCGTAGCGGACGCACTCGCCCTCCAAGTCGTCGCTCTCGCCCCGCGGCAGGTGCGTGTTGCGGAGGTCGATGTTGACGTGCTGGAAGAGGTGGACGTACATGTAGTGGCGGTACGAGCCGACGTCGCCGCGCGGCAGGCCGATGTACTCGTCGAGGTTGAAGGTGCGGCAGAGCGAGAAGTCGAGCCCCGCGCCGAGGTGCATCTCGACCAGCCGCCGGTAGACCCCTTCCATGGTGCGGCCGGTGGCCAGCCCCAACACGGCGTGCGGCTTGCTGCTCAGCAGGTCGCGCAGCAGCAGCGCCGTGAGGTCGACGGCGTCCTGCTGCGTCTCGCGGATGATCACTTCCATGGGGCGGCGGTTCGGGGCCGGGCCGCGCTTTCCTGCCGCCCGGCCCCGTCGCCGCGCTGGCTCAGAGGCTGGCCAGAATGCCGCGCAGGTTGTCGTGGCTGGTCTTGGCGCTGACCAGCGAGTCGCCGGCGCAGCGGTCCTGCTCGACGATCCAGGCCGCCACGTTGCCGCCGGCGCAGGCTTTGATGATGCCCGCGAAGTCGAGCACGCCGGTGCCCACCTCGGTGAAGGTGCGCGGCTCGCTGGCGGTCATGTCCTTGAGGTGAATCAGCGGTGCCCGACCGCGGTAGCGGGTGACGTAGTCCACGGGGCACTGCCCGCCGAAGCGAACCCAGTAGGTGTCGATCTCCGCCATCAGCAGGTCGGCTGGCGCACTCTGGTAGAGCAGATCGAGCCCGTAGACGCCATCCTCTTGGACGTCGAACTCGAAGGCGTGGTTGTGGTAGCAGAGCTGCAGGCCCGCGGCTTGGAGCGTGGCGCCGTACTCGGCGAACTTGGCGCCCATCGCGCGCCAGGCCGCGGCGTCGCGGCGCAGTTCTTCGCCCAGGTAAGGCACCACCACGTAGGGGTTGCCGATGGCGAGGTTGTAGTCGATCACCTGCGGCAGGTCGGCTTCCAGCTCGGCCAGGCCGACATGGCTGCCGCAGCGGGCGAACCCGCAATCGTCCAGCAAGGCGTTCAGCGCGGCCGCACTGAGGCCGCCGGTGCCGGCGATCTCGACGCCCTGGTAGCCGATCTCCGCCACCTGGCGGTAGGTGCCGGCAAAGTCCGCGGCGGTCTTGTCGCGCACGGTGTACATCTGCAGCGCAACGGGGATGCTGCCCATCGTTAGGAGTCCTCCAACCCGACCAAACGCTGCAACGCCTTGGCCCCGATGTCCCGCAGAGGAGCGCGGGCCGACGGCGCGAACTGGCCGGCGGAGATGCGTGTGTCTGCTGCTGCCACCGTGCGGGGTCGGTTGCATCGCGGGTTGGTGGCCAGCCCGCCGACGCCCTGTCTGGCGACCGGGAGCATCGCCTGGGAGGCGACCGCCGCCTACGCGGCGAGCCTGCTCCGCGAACCGCTGGTCGGGGTCGCCGTGGGGCCTCTGCCGGGTCGCCCGCCGGCCGACGATGCCGCCTGGCTGGAGCTCTGGCTGGAGGCCAGCCAGGCCGCCGGGAAGCTCTGCCTGGTGCGCTGCGACCCGCTGTCCGACGAGACCGAGGAGCCCGCCGCCTGGCTCCGCGACGAGCTGCCGCGGCTGGCCGGACTGGGGGTGGCGGCGGTGCTGCTGGAACCGCCGTTGCCGGAGGTTGGGGCGGGCGAGGCGGCCTGGTACGAAGCCGCCGCTGCGGGGCCCCTGCCGCTGGTGCCGGTGTGGCGCTGGAGCGGTGGCGACCGCGCGGTCTGGCGCGCTCTGCTGGCCGCCCCGGCGACCGCCGCGGTGCTGGTCGAAAGCGGGCTGCTGACCGACCTGCAGGAGGTGGCCGGCCTGGTCAAAGACGAGTTTGGCGAGCTGCCGGTGCTGACGGGCCACGACCGGCATCTGGCCGCCGACCTGCTGGCCGGCGCGGTGGGCGCGGTGCTGGCGGCGGCGGCGGTCTGGCCGCGGCCGCTGGCGGCCCTGCTACAGGACGCCTGGGACGGCCATTGGCCGGACTTCGTGGCGCGCGCCGCGATGCTCGACCTGGCGGCCCTGGCGGCGTTTCCCGAGGACGGCGCCGACGCGGAGGCGCGGCTGCTGGAGCTGCTGCACCTGGAGGGGCGCCTGCCCGACGAGGCGGTCTGGGACGCGACTGGGCAACGGCTGGCGGCCGACGCGGCGGCGACGCTGCGCTGGAAGGCCGGCGCGGTGCGGGGAGGACGTTAGCCTTGACGGTGCTGCTGCTGTGTGGCCTGCTGGCCGCGGCCGAGGCGGATCCGTTCGGCCCCGCCCTGGCCCAGGTGCATCCGTGGCAGGTCCGCCAGGCGCTGACGCACACCTTGCTGGAGGCGCCGCGCGACGGTCCGGCCGGCGCCGCCTGGCGACGGCTGCTGCCGGTGCTGCTGCTGGAGACCCCCGACCCGGCGCCCCGCGACTCCGAGAGTGCCGCGGCGTGGGCCGTCCGGTTGGCGGGGCCGGTGCTGTCGCGCTGGGAGCAGCCGTCGCGCGAGCCCGCGGTGCTGGCGCTGGTGGCGGTCCTGCGGGCCGCCCTGGGAGAGGCGCTGCCGGTCACCGCGCTGCGGCCCGCCGCGGCGGCCGCCGGTCGGGCCGGGGGCGCCGCCGAGCTGGCCTGGCTGGAGCCGCTGGCAGCCGCCGAGGCAAGTTGCCGCGAGGCACTGGCCGCCTGTTACCGCAATGCGGGACGGGTCGACCAGGCGGTCGCCCTGCTGCCGCAACTGCCGGCGCAGTCGCCCTGGTTGCAGGCCGAGCTGACCGCCGCCGGCCGCAGCCGGCAGGTCGGGCTGCCGCTTGACCTGCGCCTGGCGGTCCCCAGCACGGTTGGCCTGGCCGCGCTGACCGCCTGCGGGCCCGGCCGGCCTCTAGGCGAGTGGGTCACCTGGCGGTGGCACAACGGCGGCCCGCAGCCGGCCCGGCTGAGCCTGCGGGTCGAGCTACCGCAGATCACCGAAGAGGCGCGGCGCGACGTGACGATTCCCGCCGGCCAGACGCTCAGCGTCGGCGTCAGCCCGGCGCTGCGAGCTGACCTGAGCAGCCTGCCGGAGCGGCCGGTGAGCCTCCGGCTGCGGGCTGACCTGGACACCGCCGACGGGCCGCTGACGCTCCACGACACCACCGCGCCGCTGCCCACCGTGGCCGACGAGGCACCGCTCGAGCTCTCCTTCGAGGCCGTTGCGGCGGTGCTGGCCGCAGCTGGGCGAGTCCGCCGCCAGACGCCGGAGACCCTGCCCACGGCGCGGCCGCTGCCGGGGCTGGGGCTGGCCGGCTACCAGGCCCTGGCCGGCGAGCTGCGCCCGCAGACGCAGCCGGTCTGGCTGTTGCAGGCCGGGCCACGCTGGCTGCTCGGCCTCTGGCCCAGCTCGCGCTGGGGGCTGGTGCGGCTGGTCGACCACCTCGGCGCGGTGCGCCGGCCGAGTGCGCCGACCGTGCCTCACGAGCCGGCCCGCCGGGCTGGCTTCCTGCCGACCGCCGACCGTGGCGCGGTGCAGCTCGACCCGACCCGCGACGGGCTGCACAGCAAGCCGGGCCAGGCGCTCGGCGTCGGCATCCTGCCTGTCACCAGCGACGAGCAACCGGTCGGCAGCCTCGACCTGACAGTCGCCACGCCGGGCGGGCCGAGCGTCTGGCTGGAGCCGGCGCAGTTGGCGCAGTACGGCCTGGCGGCGGCGCTGGCCGACGGTCGCGAGGCGGCGCAGCCGGCCCTCGTGGCAGCGCTCGCGGCGACCCGGCCGGAGGCCTGCCGGCGGCTCGCCAAGGAGCACCTGCGGGCCGTCGAGGGCGACGGGCAGGTCCTTGAGACCATCTTGGAGGGCCGTTACCATCTGCTCCTGAACGAGCAGCGGGGCTGGTCGTTCTTCGGCCACGACAAGCCCGATGGGCGCGGCGCGGCGCAGCCGCTGACGGATCGTGAACAGGCCCTGGTGCAGGACCTGCTGCGCCGCCTCGACGAGCTTTGGCAGCAGCGCGAGCTGGCCGCGCGGCTCGTCTGGCGGCTGGAGCTGCTGGCGGCCGCCGACCCGGCCGACCGCGCGATGTTGGAGCCGGCGGCGCGGCTGGTGGAAGTTGCCCCCAGCGCCTCGCCGGCCGGGAGTGAGCCATGACCCTCGCCACGCTGCTGCTGTCCCTCTGCCTGGCGGTCCCGCCGACCCAGCACGTCAGCGCGGGGAGTCTCGAAGTCGAGGTCGCCGCCGGCGTCGTCCGACAGCTCACCAACCGGCTGACCGGCGAGACCCTGACCGCCGCGCCTGGCCCGCTGCACGGCGCCTGGCGCCAGACCGCGCCCGGGCGCTGCAGCCTGCTCAGCGACGCGACCAACGAGTTCGCCACGCTGACCACGCGCTTCACCGCCGACGGCGAGCGGGTGGTGGTGCAGCAGTCCGGCCGCAGCACCGCTGGCGGGCTGCGGGGGGTGCAGTGGGGTCTCACCGTGCCCGACACGGCGGTGCTCTACGTGCCCGGCCTGTCGGGTCAGCGCCTCGACCGCGAGGCGCCGGTCGAGCGCCTGGAGCTGCGTTACCCGATCTCCTGGGAGTGTCAATTCGTGCTGATCCAAACCGCGCGGGGCGGGTTCCTGGTGCAGGCCACCGACGACGCCGCGGTCTTCAAGGCGCTGCATCTGCGGCACCACGACGGGGTCTGGGAGATTGGTTGCGAGGCCCAGGCCGAGGGGCCGTGGGCAACCGCGCGGGAGGCCGCCGGGACGACCTGGTGGATCCAGGCTTACCGCGGCGATTGGAGCGCTGGGGCGGCGATCTACCGGCAGTGGGCCGAACAGACCTTCCGGCCGGTGCCCGTCGTCGCGCAGCAGCCGAGCTGGGTCAAGGACCTCGCCCTGGTGGTGATCAGCGGCCTGGAGCCGCTGCTGCTGGAGGCCCTGGCGAAGCGCTGCCCGCCGGCCCAGACGCTGATCTATGTGCCCGGCTGGCGGCGCGACGGGTACGACCGGAACTACCCCGACTACACCCCGGCGGACGGCTTCGTCGAGCAGATCCGCGCCGCGCGGGCGCGTGGGTTCCGGGTCATGCTGCACGTCAACTACTTCGGCTGCACGCCCGAGAACCCCGCCTACGAGGCACTCAAGGCGTACCACGTGCGGCGCAGTTGGGATGGTCAGCTCGACTACTGGGACTGGCAGCGCAGTACGCCGCCGATCAAGTTCGCCTACCTCAACCCGGCCGCCCGCGCCTGGCGGGAGCTGTTCGTGCGCAAGATGCGCGAGGTGGTCGCCTTGACCGGCTGCGATGCGCTGCACCTCGACCAGACGCTCTGCATCGACAACGACCAGAACGGGCGGATCGACGGCCTGAACATGATGCAGGGCGCGCTGGCGCTGCACCGTGAACTGCGCGTGGCGTTGCCGCAGGTGGCGCTGTCGGGCGAGGGACTGAACGAGATCACTTACCGCGACGAGGCCCTGGCGCAACGGCACCTGACGGGGCTCGACCACGCCGATCACCGCTGGGACCTGGAGCGGATCGCCGCCAGCCACGCGGTCTCGTCGGCGGTGCTGCGGCCGTACACGGCCATCTACGGCTACCTCGGCCACACCACCCCGCTCGACACACCCTACTGGCTGGCCTGGCAGAGCGGCTACGAACACTTCGGCGTGCTGCCGACCTTCGCCCGGGCCAACGCCAGCGACGCGGCCAGCGAGCAGCCGGCGCTGCAGCAACTGTGGCGCGAGGTCGGCTTCTGGGCGACTGCGCGGCCGCAGCCGCAGTTCGACACCTGGGCGCCCGAGGAGCGCTTCGTCTGGCAGACCGCCGACGGCCGGCGGGTCGCCTGGCGGACGGTGGCGGGCGGCAGCGAACTGGTCTGTGGCCCCACGGTCCTGGCGCGGCGGTTGCACGGTGCCGAGCGGGTCGCCGTGGCGGGCCGCGTTGAGGGTGCGGTGGCCTGGGACGCGGCCGGCTGCTTCGGCCTCGACCCCGGCGAGAACTACCTCTGGAGTCCGACCCCGCCGGCGGCGAACGCGGTCCACGTCGCGGCGGCCTCGCGGCCGGTGCAGCTCAGCGGCCAGTTGGACGGCGCCCTGGGCCTGCTCCGCGTCGGCGACCGCGCCGCCGCGGTCGACCTGCGGGCGCAACGGACCAATGTCGAGGTCGGCGTGCGGCTGCGCGACGGCGCGCCGCTGTGGCAGCCGGGGCTGATGCTGGACCATCCCTCCGGCGGGGTGGTGCAGTTGCGCAGCGGCGGGCTGTTCGTCCATCCGCCCTGGAAGGCAGACGGCCTCCCCAGCGGCCCGGTCGGCGCCGAGGTTGGCCTTGGGTCGACCGTGGTGCGCTGGCGTCTGCGCCTGCCGCCGGCGCCGCTGGAGTTCCGCAGCGAAGTCGGCCTGGACCCGGGCGCCAACCGCGAGCAGACCGACGGCGTGACCTTCACCGTCAGCGCCCAGCCGGCGACCGGGGCCGCGCTGACCGCCAGCCGCCACGTGCCCTGGGGCGACCCGCAAGTACTGCGCCTCGACCTGGCGCCGCTGGCTGGGCAGGAGATCGCGCTCAGCCTGGAGTCGGCGCCCGGCCCGGCGGGCCAGGTCAGTTTCGACTGGTCGCTCTGGCTACGGCCGCGCCTGGAACCGCTGCCGCGGCCGGTGACGCTGACCTTGGCCAACCGCCGCTGGCTGGCGGCGGTCGGACCCGCCGGCGAGGTGGCCCTCAGCGGCGAGCCGCAGCAGCTCACGACGCTGCCGGGGGCGGTCTACCTGCTGTCGACGCCGCCCCAGGCGGTGCAGGCCGGCGACGACCTCGGCAAGCTGACCGCCAGCGCGGTGCTGGAGGACGACACCGGTCGCTGGACGGCGCCCTTCGGCTTTCAACAGGCCTCGGTCGGCAGCCACAGCGTCGGCCACCAGGTGCGGCTGGGCTGGACGACCCATCCGCCGAACGACGGCCGGATCCGCACCCACTTCGCGCTGCGGCTGCCGGCGGCGCCGCTGCGGCTGGAGGGCTTCGTCGGCCTGCGCGACGGCAACCAGTCGAAGGGCGCGCTGTTTCGGATCGAGGCCAATGGCGCGACGGTTTGGGAGCAGGCGGTGGCCGGTGGACCGGGCCGCTGGCAGCCCTGCCTGGCCGACCTGCGCCGCTGGGCCGGGCAACTGGTGGTGCTGACGCTGGTGGTCGACTCGCAGGGCGACTACGGCTTCGACTGGGCCTGTTGGGGCGACTTGCGGCTGCGCGCGGCAGACTAGCGGAGGAGTGGCCGGGGCCGACGGCCAATCCGTGATGCCAGTCAGTGGGCCGGCATAGCAGCCGGTCGGATTGCTTGGAGACTTGCCTTATGGAGACGGGTGGGGAGACGCTGCAGCTCGGCGTCGTCAAGTTCTACAACCCGCGCAAGGGCTACGGCTTCGTGAGTCGCGCCACCGGCAACGACGTGTTCTTCCACCTGACGCACTTCCGCACGCCGACCGCCCCAGCCCCCGGCAACGTGGTGCGCTTTCTGCTCGGACAGAACCGCGAGGGGCTGACCGCCGAGGAGATTCAGGTCGTCGGAGCCGACGAGTTGGAGTGCTTCGAGGGCACCATCACCGAGCTCGACACCGACGGCGGCCGGATCACCACGCCCGACAACTTCACGGTGACCTTCCTGCGCGGCGACTACATCCCGCACACCCGCGCCGACAACCTGCGGGTCGGTGACGAGGTCGAGATGCACTTCCTGGAGGAGCTGCCCGACGGCGGCTTCCGGGCGAAGGTGGTGCGCGACCCGGACTACCAGCCCGAGGCGGTCGCCCCGCGGCCGGAGCGACGGGAGGTTGACGAGGAAGAGGAGAACCGCCGCCTGCTCGGCATTCTCTACAAGACCGACCTCGACGACGAGGCCACGACAGCCGCGGCGACGCTGGTCGAGCGCAACATGCGGGCCACGCTGAGCGCGCTGGTCAGCCGCATCTTCGACCGCCGGCTGAGCCGCTCGACCCGCGCCGGGCTGGTCGCCCTGGTGCCGCAGGTCTACTTCGACGAAGAGTGCCAGGCCTACCTCGGAGCGATGGCTCAACACCTGGCGGCGGCGGTCGCCGAAGAAGAGGGCGAGGGCAGCCCGGCCGCCAGTGCAGCGCTCGGCTGGCTGTTCGACGACCAGCACTTCCCGGTGCGCTGGTCGCAGTACCTGCTGCCCTTCGGGCTGACCCTGCTGCGCAACCTGAGCAGCGTGCCGACCTGTCACGGTCTGCTGGAAGAGCCGGCCCAGCTGGAGGCGGCCGAGGTCTGGCTGGCGCGGGTCTGCCGGCATGTCGAGCAGCGCCGCTCGGGGCACGGTTACGTGCTCACCACCGCACTCACCACCTTCGACGAGATCTGGCAGCGCGACGCCTTGCAGCCAGCCCTGCAGCGGGTGCTCGCGCGGCTGCTGGTGTCGCTCGACGCCGAGGGGCTGGCGAACCAGATCTACCACCTCCGCGACAAGGTCAGCGCGGCCTTCCTGCCGGTGCTGCTGCCGCTGGTCAGCCAGCACCCCGACCTCTCGCAGGCGTTGCGCGCGCCGACCCAGAGCGAGATCTTCTCGCAGTGGATCGAGCAGTTGCTGCGCGGTGAGGGCGACACGTTGTCGACCGCGACCCTCGCCACGGTGCTGCCGCTGGTCGAAGAGGTGCGCGCCAACCTGGCCGACGACGCCACCATCAGCCGGCTGCTGCGGCCGGTCACCGAGAGCCTGACACCCGATGGGGTGGTCAAGCTGTTGACCACCGAGGACCTGCCCGAGCGGGCGGTCTGGGCCTGTCTGCGGCATCTCGACCACCGCGGCGAGCTGGCCGCGTTGCTGGCGAACCCCGACATCCGCGACCGCGTGACGGCCTGGCTACGTCGCACCAGCGAGCGGCCCGCGCCGAACCTGCCACGCGAGCAGGAGGTCAACACGGCGCTGAAGCTGCTCGACAGCCTGCGCGGCAGCGACGACCTGCGCGGGGAGCTGACCGGCATCGGGCAGACCCTGTTTGCCGGGATCCACGAGCGTGTCGCCCGGGCCGACGCCGCCGAGCTGCTGCACCTGCTCGACCAGTTCGACTTCGGGAGCCTGCCCGGGCTGCTGGTACCCTTGGCGCAGCGGCTGGTCGATGCCGAGCTGGACGAGACCGCCCGGCGCCGGGTGCTGGCCTGGTTCGGCGAGTCGGGCGAGCCGTTCGCGGGCACCGCGGCGGCATTGGTGGCGTGGTGGCGCGAGCCGGGGCAGGTGCAGCGGATCAGCGAGCTGGTCAGCGGCCTGGAAGCCTGCGCCGCCCTCGACAACCCCGACCTCGCGGCGTTCGTGGACTGGCTGCGCGGCGCGCTGCAGGGCGCCGAGGTCGGCTGGCAGGACGGCTTCGTGGCCGGGTTGGAGACCCTTCCCAGCGGCGCCCCGGCGGCCCGGCTGGAGGGCTTTCCAATCCTCTTGCCGCAGCGCCTGTTCGCCGATCCGGCCGACTTCGCGCCGAATCGCTTCGTGCGGTTGCTGCACCGCCGGGGGATGGCGCTGGGGGTGGTCGCGGCGCCGGTCCCGGAGAGCGACGCGCTGCTCGGGCGGTTGAGCGGTCCGCTGGCGATCGACGAGCGCAACGCCATCGTCGGCACGCTGGTCGACCTGCATGGCGAGCCGTGTTACTTCGAGGTGGCGCAGATGAAGGCCGGGCAGGGCCTGACGCTGACGGAGGGGATGCTGCTGCGGTTCAGCCGGGTCGCGGCGGCCGGGGAGCAACCTTGTCGGTACGTCGCGTTTCATGTCACCAGTCGCCTCGAGCCGGCCGACCTGCCGCTGCTCTGGCAGACCGCGGCCAGCGGGCGCGACGAGGCGGTGGCGCTGAGCGCCGGCTGCCGGGCGGTGGAGTTGGCGGACGGTGCGGCCTTGGCGGTGGGGTGGGAGCAGTTGCCGGCGGCGCGGCGCAGCGCTGTCCTGGCGGCGCTTGATGCTGCCGGACAAGCGAAAGTGGCGGCGCTGTCGGGCTAGGCGCGCCGGCGGAGCAAGCGGATGGAAGCCCAACTGGGCCTGCTGGCGGCGATTCTGGAGCAGCGCTCCGAGGAGCAGGCCGCGGCGTACGCGGCGTTTCGGCGCGCGGTGGACCTGCGCCTGGCGGCCGGACAACTGGTCGCCCGGCACGGCGTGGAACACTGGAAGACGATCGGGCTGTTGGCCAACCGGATGGTCCCCGAGAAGGTCTTCGGCCAGATGGCCGCCGCCGAGCTGTTCACACTGGCCACCGCGGCCGTGGCGCACGATCTGGCGCTGCCCGACCGCGAGGGCTACCAGTGGCTCACCGAGCAGGCCGAGCAGCTTGCCCTGGACGCCGCGGCGGCGGCGACCGCGCGGCTGGTCTGCGAGTTCGTCAGCACCTGCGGCCGCCGCCTGCGCCGCATGCCGCGCTGGGGTTACATCGGCCGGGAAGCGGTCGACCTGCGGCGCGCCGGGGCGATTCTGCTGGTCTCCAATCAGATCGACCTGGAGCACTGCGACCTGCCGGTGCCCGAGGAAGCGGCCGACGTCGACCGCGAGAAGCCGGCCTCCTGGCCGCAACAGCTCGGCCTCAGCGTGGGTCTGATCGACCCGCGCGAGGGGGTGCTGCGGCTGGACCTGACCTCGCCCAGCAAGTCCTGGCGGCGGATCATCGAGGAGCACTTCAAGCCCCCCGCGGCCGAAGCGATGGAGGTCAGCCGGAACATCCTGCTGGCCAGCGGGATGCCGTTCCGCGAACTGGAGCTGCACGACCTGCACGCCAAGCCGAGCGCCGATGTGGCCCGGGCGCAGGAGGTGATGCGCGCACGGGCCGGCGCGCGGCGGCGGCCGGAACGGCCGTTCAAGCCGTTGGACCCCTTTGGTGAGGACGAGCCGCACCTGCTGGCCGCGCGCGACGACGATGTGATCCGCCTGGCGGGCCGCTGCCTGACCTCGCCGCTGACCCTGCTGACCGGCGAGACCGGCGTCGGCAAGACCTCGCTGGTGGCCGCCGGGGTGATCCCGTGGCTGCGCGAGCACGAGTACGACGGGATCTACGCCCGCTGCCTCAACGACCCGACCGAGTCGTTGCTGGAGGCGGTCCGCCGGCGGCTCGGCGAGACCGAGCGCGGCGAGGCGCGGGGGGCCGAAGCGCTGGTGGCCGCCGTGCAGGAGCTCGCCAGCCGGGTCACCACGCCGGTGGTGCTGGTGCTCGACCAGGCCCAGGAGCTCTTCACCCGCCTCGGCTCGCGGACCCGCCTGGAGTTTGCCAAGGACCTCGCCGGCGTGCTCAGCCTGCCGGGCGAGCCGGTGCATGTGCTGTTGGTGGTGCAGCGCGAGTTCTTCGTCAACCTGGTCGAGCTGCTGCCGCTGCTGCCGACGCTCTATCACGAGGTGGTCGAGCTGCGGCGGCTGACCACCGATCAGGCCCAGACCGCGATCCGGCGGGCGTTGGGCCGCTTCCGGCTGCGCTTCGACGGCCTGGTGCAGGACCACCTGATCGAGGACCTCGCGACCGCCGAGGGCGTGTTGCCGGTGGAGCTGCAGATCTGCTGCGACTACCTCACGGCGCAGGTCGAAGAGGACGAGTATTACATCGGCTATGACGTCTACCGGCGCAACGGGCCGGCGCGCAAGATCCTCGACGGGCTGATCGACAGCAAGCTCCGCAGCCTGCGCTGGCGGCGCCACGCCCAGGCCAAGAGCCTGCTGGTGAACTGCGTCACGGCGCAACGCACGAAGGCCCTGTTGAGCGCCGAGGAGTGCGCGGTCGACCTCGGCTGCGACCTGGCCACGGCGACCGAGCTGCTCGACGAGCTGATCACGCTCGGTCTGTTGCGCCGGCAGCGGGTCGGCGCGCGGACCTTCTTCGAGCTCCGCCACGAGTACCTGGCGCAGCGCCTGGAGCCGTGGATTGGCGACGTCGAGCGCGAAGCGAAGGATGTCGACGACCTGCTGCACCGGGAGTTGAACAACTACGAGAAGTTCCAGTTGCTGCTTGACCGCGAAAAGCTGCGGCTGATTCACCAGTACCGCCGGCGGCTGACGCTGACGCCGGAGGAGCTGGAGCTGGTGATCCGCTCGGCGGCGCAGGAGCGCTCCGAGATCGACTACTGGTTCGGCCGCGTCAACGAGCTGTCGGTGTCGCAGCAGATGGTGCTGGCGGTCGACCTGCTCTACAGCCCGGAGCCCGACCTGCGCGACGCGTTGCGGGCGATGATTCCGAAGCTCGACCACCAGGCCGTGCTGCCGACGCTGTTGGACAGCCTCCGCGAGGCCGATCTGCCGGTCCGCGAGACCGCTATCGAGGTGCTGCGGGAGATCGACACCAACCTCGTCAAGGCGCTCGAAACCGGCGACGCCGCGACGCAGCAGCAGGCGGCCTATGCGCTCGGGCAAATCGGCGCGCAGCACGCGGTCACGGCGCTGGTCGAGACTGCCCAGCACGCCCCGGCCGAGGTGCGCGAGCAGGCCGTGGAGGCGCTCTCGCAGATCGACCGCAGTCGGTCGGCCGAGCTGCTGATCCGCAGCCTGCGGTCGGGCAGTCGGCGCAGCCGCTGGAACGCCGCGGTGGCGCTGGGTCGGTTGGGTCGTGACCAGAGCATCCGCGACCGCATCATCAAGGAAGCCGACCGCGCCGAGGCGCCGGACGCGCTGCTCTTCGCCGCGGCGCGCGCCAGCCTGGAGGGCCGCCACTTCGAAGACGCCGATCGCTGGCTGCAGGACCTCGACCGGCGGCCGGTGCCGGAAGATCAGAAGGAGCGCGTCGAGCGAGCCTGGCAGGAGCTGCAGCAGCTCCGTAAGCAGCAGGAGCGCGGGCTGTTCACCTGGCCGATGTACCGCGGCAGCCCCGGCGGGTCGGCCTACACGCCGCAGCGACTGGCGCTGCCGCTGTCGTTGAAGTGGGAGTTCGCCACCAAGGACTGTGTCTACAGCTCGCCGGCGGTGGCCAACGGCAGTGTCTTCATCGGGTCGACCGACAAGCAGCTCTACGGCCTGGATGTCGACAGCGGCGCCGAGCGCTGGACCTACGACGCCGAAGCCGAGTTGCACGCCTCGCCGTGCGTGCTCGATGGGCGGATCTTCATCGGGGCGCTGGACGGGCAGATGCACTGCGTCGAACAGGAGACCGGCCGACCGGTCTGGCGGCAACGGCTCGGGGAGAGCCTGGCCAGCAGCGTCCGCGGGTTGGGGCCGCGGCTGTTCGTCGGCACCACCGACGGGTCGCTGGTGGCCTTTGCCCCCGACGATGGCCAGGTGCTCTGGCGGACGACCCTGCCGGGCCGGGTGGACGCCAGTCCCGCCACCGATGGCGAGTGGGTCGCCGCCGGCACGTCGGAGGCCGGGCTGGTGCTGTTGCGTGCCGACAGCGGCGAAGTGGTCTGGCAGTGGCAGGTCGCCGGCGGCCTGCGCGGCAGTCCCTTGCTGGCCGACGGCCATCTGGTCGTGAGCGGCGCCGATGGGCGGCTGGAACTGCTCGATCTCGGCGGCACCCTGGTTTGGACCGCGTTCCTGGGCGCGGCGGTCAACAGCAGCCCGGCGCTGGCGCATGGTCGGATCTACTGCGGCGCCGCCGACGGCGAGATTGCCGCGATCGACCTGGCCACGGGCCGCCGGGCCTGGACCTTTGAGGCCGAGGGCGATGTCTCCGCGTCGCCGACGGTCGCCGGCAACACCGTCTTCGTGGGCACGCACGGCGGGCACCTCTACGCCCTCAAGGCCGACGACGGCGAGCTGCTCTGGCGCTACCGCACCGGCTACAGCATCCACAGCACGCCAGCGGTGGCCGACGGCCGGCTGTTTGTCGCACTACGCTATTACAACATGTGCGCCTTTGCGGAGCCGGTCGAGGTGGAGGAGCTACGGCGATGAGCTGGCTGCCCTGGGCCTGGGTCGCGGTGGCGGTTGTCCTGGCCGGCCTCGAGCTGGCCACCGGCACCTTCATGCTGTTGATCTTCGCCCTTGCGGCGCTGCTGCCGGCCCTGGCGGCGTTCGCCGGGGCCTCGCTGGGGGTGCAGGCGTTGCTCTTTCTGGTCGGAGTGGCGGCGGGCTGTGCCGCCGCGCCGGCCCTGGCGCGGCGCGCCAACCGGCAGTCCTGGGACAGCCCGCGCTTCGGGGTCGACGCCCTGCTGGGCGAAAACGCGCTGGTCGTGACGGCGATCGACCCGGTCCACGGCACAGGCGGCGTGCGCGTCAAGGGCCAGGACTGGCGGGCCACGGCCCGCGTCGCGGTGCCAGTCGGGACGCTGACCCGGGTCGCCGAGATCAATGGCGCGACACTGACCGTGCTGCCGTTGCCGGAGGCGGTGGCGCCGCGGCTGGCCGGCGAGGAGTCCGAGACGCGGCGTCTCGAATCGACGTCGGAAGGGAGCTAACCATGGGTGGCGTGTTGGCGGTGTTGTTCATCGCGTTCGTGCTGGTGGTGCTGGCGTCGGTCTCGCTGCGCGCGGTGCGAACCTACGAGAAGGGCATCGTCGAGCAGTTCGGCAAGTTCCAGCGGACCTGCGAGCCCGGCCTGAACATCGTGCTGCCGTTCATCCAGACGATCCGCCGGGTCGATGTTCGCGAGAAGGTGATCGACGTGCCGCCGCAGGAAGTGATCACCAAGGACAACGTCATGGTGACGGTCGACGCGGTGATCTACTTCATGATCACCGACCCGCGGAAGGTGCTCTACAACATCGACAACTTCGGGCTGGCGACGCAGAAACTGGCGCAGACCAACCTGCGCAACGTGGTCGGCGACCTGGAACTGGACCAGACCCTGACCAGCCGCGAGAAGATCAACACGGCGCTGCGCGAGGTGCTGGACGGCGCCACCGACGACTGGGGCGTGCGGATCACGCGGGTCGAGATCCAGAAGATCGACCCGCCGCGGGACATCACCGAGGCGATGTCGTCGCAGATGAAGGCCGAGCGTGAGCGACGGGCCCGGATTCTGGAGGCCGAAGGCGTCAAGCAGGCGGCTATCTTGAAAGCCGAGGGGCAGAAGACCTCGCAGATCCTGGCGGCCGAAGGCGAGGCGCAGGCGACCCGGATGCGCGCCGAGGCCGAGCGCGACCAGCGGATCGCCATCGCCAACGGTGAGGCGCAGGCCATCGAGACGGTCTACAACGCCATCCACAACGGCCGCGCGACCGACGACGTGCTGGCGGTGAAGTACCTCGAGACCTTGGCCAAAGTGGCCGACGGGCAGGCCACCAAGATCTTCATGCCGGTCGAGACCAGCGGCATCTTGGCCGGGATCGCCTCGCTCGGCGAGGCCTTCCGCGAAGGTGCGGCGGCGACGCCGCCACGGCTGACCGGCGAGGCCGTGCCCGACCCGGCGGCCAGCGAGAGCACCAGCGCCTAAGGCGCGCGGAGGCACCATGACTGCAGCCGAACTGCGAGCGCGCTGGCGGCCCCCCGAGGGTCCCGTGCTCGACATCCACGTCCACCCGGTGTCGGGTTTCGGACCCTACGGCGCGGCCGGGCCGGCGGAGGATGCCCGGCGGCTGTTGGAGTCGGCCGACCGCGCCGGCGTGACGCATCTGGCGCTGTTCTGCCTGCACCCCAGTTGCCCCCGCGAGCCGACGCCGCAGCAGTGTCGCGAAGCCAACGATCTGTGCCTGGAGGCCTGCGACGCCGCGCCCGACCGGCTGCTGCCGTTCTGCTACCTCAACCCTGCCTACCCGGACGAAGCCCTTGCCGAGCTGGATCGTTGCGTCGCGGCGCATCTCTTCGTGGGCGTCAAGCTGTGGGTCGCCGTCCGCGCCAGCGACCCACGGGTGGCGCGGATCGTCGAGGCGGCGACCCGCCACGGGGCGCCGGTGCTGCAGCACGCCTGGGACAAGGTGACCGGCAACGAGCCCGGCGAGTCGCTACCGGGCGATGTCGCCCGACTGGCCCGCGCGGTGCCCGCCGCGAAGCTGATCATGGCCCATCTCAACGGCCACGGCCTGCGGGGCATCGAGCGGGTGCAGGCCTGCACCAACCTCTGTGTCGACACCTCCGGCGGCGACCCCGAAGCTGGGATGGTCGAGCTGGCCTGCCGTCGACTGGGCTACCGGCGGGTGATCTTCGGCAGCGACGCACCGATCCGGCACTACGGCGTGCAGATGGCGAAGGTCCTCGGCGCCGACATTCCAGAGCGCTGGAAGCGGGCGATCTTGTGGGACAACGCGGTCAGCCTGTTGCCCGGCTGGGCGAAGCTGGCAGGGAGCCTGGCATGACGATCGATGCCAACGCCGCGACGGGACATTGGCCCAGCCGGCCCGGCGGCCGCGCTACGGTCGGGGCGGTCTGGCGCGCGCTGGCCGCCGCTGGGATCGACCAGGCCTTCGTCTCGTCGCTGGAGTCGGCCTGGTGCCGCAACCCACATGCGCCGAATGCCAAGCTGATCGAAGACTGCGGCGACCACCCGGAGCTGTCGCCGGTGCCGACGCTCGACCCGACCGTCCACACCTGGCGCGACGAACTGGCGCATGTCGCGCGCAGCGGCAGTGTGCGGATGGTGCGGCTGCTGCCGGCCTATGGTCCCTACGACCTCGAAGACGCCGACGAGATGATCGACGAGATCCGCCTCGCCGGGCTGGCGGTGCAGGTGCAGACCCGGCTCGACGACCCGCGGCGGCAGCATCCCCTGGCGCAGGTGCCCGACGTCCCGGCGTCCGCCGTGGTCGCCCTGGCCCGCCGCCACCCCGCCACGACCGTCGTGATCGGCGGGGCCCGCGGCGCCGAGCTGCGCGCCGCGGCGGCCGAGATTCTGGATCTCAAACTGCTCTACGCCGACACCAGCCAATGCGATGGCATGGATGGCGTGAAGCTGCTCTGCGACGCCGGCCTGACCGACCGCCTGCTGTTCGCCACCCACTACCCGTTGTTTGAGATCGCCGCCGGCCTGCGCCGGGTGCTGGACGACCTCGACGACGACCGCGCTGCCGCGCTGCTCGGCCAGAACGCCGCCCGGGCGTTGTGGCGGCGGAGCTGACTTAGGAGCTGGCCCCGAGCTGCTGGAACCGCCGCGGCGCCGCGGAATCCGGTGGCCGCGGCGTTGGCGCGACCGGCGCTCGGCCGTACTCCCGGAGCGCGGCGCGGAAGGTGGCGAAAGTGGCCGGTTTGGCCAGCACGGCGTCCACCGCGGGGGGCACCTCCTCGGTCGCCTGCATCAGGCTGCCGAACCCCGTGAGCATCAGAATCGGCACCTCCGGATCACGCTGCCGCAGCAGCAGCGCCACCTGGTCGCCGTTCATCCCCGGCATCGCGCGGTCGGTGATCACAAGATCGAACTGCCCCGGCGCCCAGGCCGCCAGGGCCTCCGCCCCGCTGCCGACCGCCAACACCTCGTGGCCGTCGGACTCCAGGTAGACTTGAGCGGCCAGACGAGCGGTCGGCTCGTCGTCGATTAGCAGCACCCGCCGGCGGTCGCCGGGGCCTTCGGACTGCGCCGTGGGGGCCGCCGAGCGGTTGCCCAACGCTGGGAAGTGCAGGCCGAAGGTGGTGCCGCTGCCGGGCGTGCTGCGGATCTCCAGCCGACCTTCATGGCGCTGCACGATGCCGTAGACCATCGCCAGCCCGAGGCCGGTGCCGTGGTCGCCCTTGGTGCTGTAGAACGGTTCCAGGCAGCGGCGGCGGACTTCCTCGGACATCCCGGCCCCGTTGTCGGTGACCTCCAGGACGACTTCGCCGCCGAGCTGCCGGGCGCTGATTCGGATCCGACCCGGCCCGCCGCCCGAGCCACGCTGCGCGATGGCGTCCGCGGCGTTGAAGACCAGGTTGACGAGGGCTTCGCGGAGCTCGTTCTGGTTGCCGTAGACGGTCGCCGGGCCGGCCGGCGCGACCTCGACGGCGATGGTGATCCCGGCCGCCAAGGCCTCGTCACGCCACCGCGGTCGGGCCATCGCCACGGCCTGCTCGGCCAGTTCGCCGAGTTCCACCGGCGCCAGCGCGTCGAGCTCTTCGCGGTGCCGGTAGAAGTCCCGCAGGCGCTGCACAATGGCCGCGGCGTCGAGGGCGCTGAGGTGGATCACTTCCAGCTTCTGGCGCGCTTTGGCGGCATCCTCCAGCGCGGCGGGCACCCGCAGCAACATCTCGCTGTAGGCCACAATCGGCGCCAAGGTGTTGTTGAAGTCGTGGGCGATACCGCTGGCCATCGACCCGAGCGCGCGGAGGCGCTCTTGCTCAATCACCTGCTGCTGCGTCGACTGCAGATCGCTGAGCGCTCGCTGCAACTGCTCATGGCTGCCGCGCAGCGCCTGCTCGCTCTGGTAGCGCGCCGACTCGGCCAGGTTACGAATATCGATCTCGGCGCGCAGGGCCTCGTTGGCGCGCTGCAGTTCAACGGTGCGCTCCGTGATGCGGCACTCCAGGTGCTCCTGCGCCGCGGCCAGCGCCTCGGCCTGGACCTGCCGCTGGATGGCTGCCCCGAGGGCCTCGGCGGCGGTCATCAGCAGACTGATCTCGGGCCACTGGAAGTCCCGTTCGTAGCGACACTCATCGAACCCGACGAAGCCCCACCAGGTGCCGTCGACGCTGACCGGCACCGCGACCAGGGCCTGGATGCCCTGCGGCTCGAGCGCCGCCCGCTCGTCGGCGCCGAAATCGCGGACGAGACCGTGGATCGCGCTGCCTGCCGCGAAGGCGGCCGACCAGCGCGAGAACCCGGCTGCCTGCATCGGGATGCCCTGCAGCTCAGGGTTGTCGATTTCCGGTGTGATGCCGTCCGCGACCCACTCGTAGCGCTGGCTGACGGTTTCCTCGCCATCGTCGCCGTCATGTCGCTCGAAGAGGTAGACCCGGCTGACCTCGGCAGCCGCGCCTAGCTTGGCGAAGACGGCGTCGATGCGGTCGCGCCAGGAGCCGGGTTGAAGCAGCCGGGTGGCGGTCTCGGCGACGGCGGCCAGCAACGTCTCGTGCCGGCGGAGCGCCTGCTCGATCAGTGCTCGTTCGCGGATCTCCAGTTGCGCCTCTTCCATCAGGCGCTGGTTGTCGCGCGACCAGACCAGGTGGCGGTAGACCATCAGACCGTAGATGGCCACGCCCGCCAGCCCGAACCGCACGAATGGCGAGCTGTCAGCGCGGGGATGAGTGGCCAGCAGCAGGGCGATCGGGGCCATCGGCAGGGCGAAGGGCAGTACCTGCATGAACCGCCGCGTGGGACTCGGCAGGGCCTCCTCGGAGCTGGCAGTGCGGGGCTGCCGCAGGTCCTGGACCGCTGCCAGCAGGGCGCCGACGTAGAGCAGCATCTCGCCGAGCTCGACCGGGCCGCCGTGCACGTAGGTTCCGCTGACCGTCGCGTAGAGCAGCCAGAGGTCAGCGCCGAACAGCCCGAGCGCGCTCAAGATCAGCCAGCCGGCTGCCCGCGGCGTCCCTTCGCCGCGCTCCAGGCCTGCCAAGAGGGGCAGCATCAGCAGCAGGTCCAGCAGCGGATAGACCACCAGCAGGGCCGCGTGGGTGGCTGGCGCCGCATGGCGCGGGCCGGCCGGCAGCGCGACCGCCAGTTCGGCCAGGGCCAGCGCGGCGGCCGCCAGCACCAGCGCTTTGTCGAGCAAGCAGCGCAGGCGCCGCCGCCGCTGCCGCGGCCAGCCGCTGAGCAGCCAGGCGCCGGCGATCAGCGGGCCGTAGGCCAGCAGGTAGAGCAGCAGCGCGGTGGTCTCCGCCGGCTCGCGGCCGGCGACCAGGGCTTGCCAGCTCCAGACCGCGTTGCAGCCGCCGTAGAGGCCCAGGCCGATCGCCAGCAGCAGCCAGCCCGTGGCCGGCGCCACCCGGCGGCGACGGCTGGCAGAGGCGGCCAGCAGCGCCACCACGCCCAGCAGCGGGCCGCCGACGCTGAGGCCGCCGGAGAGCCCGCTGTGGACCGCTGGCTGCCAGAGGCTGGGCCAGCAAAGCGCCACCTGCAGCGCCAGCAGGATACCGGCCGCCGCCACGACAGCACGCTCACGAGTTCGGATCTGCGCCATGCTCTTGTTTCGGCCCCTCGCCCGGATGCTTGAGCTATTCCTCGTCCGGGCCGCGGCGCGACACGACCGCAGGCCATCCCCGGTTCACCCAACGCAGCCGCGCCACGCCTGGCGGCGTGGCGCGGTCCAGAGCGGCGCGGCGGCGGACTGCTAGGACAACTGCTCGAGCGGCCCGACGGCGACCACGCTGAGCGGTTCGAAGGCTAGCTCCTGCAACAGGGCGTTGCAGTCGGCGGCGGTGATCTGCTCCAACTGCGCGGCGGTCTCCGAGATCGGGGTCACCGCGCGCCGGTAGGTCCAGTCGAAGCCGACGCTGATCAGCCGGTGCAGCGGCGTCTCCGCCTGAAGCACCAGCCCCGTGGCGAACCGCCGCACCGCGCGTTTGACCTCGTCCTCGCGCAGCCCTTCGCGACAGGCGGTCGCCAGCTCGCCGCGGAAGATGTCGAGGACCTCCTGGGCGCGGTCGGGATCGCAGGCCAGCACGCCGGTGAAGAGGCCCGCCTGATCCTCCTCGTCGTGGTAGAACGAGGCGTCTTCGGCCTTGCCGGGATGGACCAGTGCCCAGTGCAGGCGAGAGGCCTTCCCCGAACCGATCGCCGCGGCCGCCGCCGAGGCCACGTAACGCCGCGGATCCTGGGCACTCAAGCCAGGGCAGAGCACATACAGGTTGACCTGCTTGAAGCGGTCGGTGCTGACCACCTCGACGCCGCCACCGCCGCTGGGCGCGGTCAGCGCGCGGGTCGCGCCCTGCGGCTCCCAGGCCCCGCAGAGCGCGGTGACCTGGGCCACGGCGGCGTCCCAGTCGTACTTCCCCGACATCGCGAAGGTCAGGTTGTCGGCGGCGTAGCGGCGGGTGAAGTAGTCCGCCATCTGGTCGCGGCCAAGCGCCGTGATGCTGGCGCTGCTGCCCAGCACGCTGTTGCCGAGCGGGTGGCCGGCGTAGTGGCGCTGGCGGCAGTGGTCGTGCGCCACCCACAGCGGGCGATCCTCGTACATCGCGATCTCTTCGAGGATGACGTTCTTCTCCATGTCGAAGTCGGTCGTCCGCAGCGCGGGGCGCATCATCTGGCCGAGCAGCCCGATGATGTCGCCCTGGTACTCCGGTAGGACCTGCCCGAAGTAGACCGTGTTCTCCTCGGAGGTGAACGCGTTGTACTGCGCGCCGATGCGGTCGAAGGTCTTGTTGATGTCGTCGTAATCGAGCGTCGCGGTGCCCTTGAAGAGCATGTGTTCGAGGAAGTGCGAGACGCCGCTCTCGGGTCCTGTTTCGTCCCGCGATCCGGTGCGGCAGAAGAAACCGGCGGCCATGCTGAGCGCCTCGGGGCTGTACTCCCCGACCAGTTGCAGGCCGTTCTCAAGCGTCGCGAAGTCGTATCGCATGGGTCTGTCCTAGGAGCCTGTCCAACGGTTCCCCGCGATGCCGGGCGCTCCTGCCTTGCGGCGGCCGCTCGGCTCGCCGCCGCCGCTGCCCGGTCCGGCCGGCGCGTCTGACCGCGCTGGTGGCGCGCCACACG
>JADZEX010000030.1 GCA_020850355.1 Fimbriimonadaceae bacterium
ACCGGCGACGAGGTCGTCGGGTCACCCTCGATGTACGGGTCCGGCGGCGGGTCGACCGGCGACGAGGTCGTCGGGTCGCCCTCGATGTACGGGTCCGGCGGCGGATCGACCGGCGATGAGGTCGTCGGGTCGCCCTCACCACCGCCCGGATCGCCCTCCTGGCGCGAGCGTCCGCCGGTGCTGGTGGCACCGACATCGGCCGGTTCGCCATCGCTCCCGGGCGCCTCGCCCAGGGGATCCCCAGCGTCGAGGTTCCGCGGCCCCGCCGAAACGGGTTGCCGGAACATCGCCTGGACATACTCAGGAAGATCGTTGTCGCCTTGCGCCCGGTCCACGCTCGTCGAGAAGTTGCCACCGCAACCGGTCGCAACCACCCACGCGCTGACCAGGACAAGGTTCGCCAACCCACACCACAACCGTCTCATGGCTAAGCCCTCCGCCAGGTTCCACACTGGCTTCATAGGCCGCCCCCACCCGACCACGATGGTTGATTTGCGGGAGAGATTGGCAGCGGGTCTCTCGACGCCCATTCGCGGTCGGGTCAGTCTATCTCGGCCAAACGGATGCTTGACTCGCCATCGGCTCCAGCAGTCCTACCGCACCGATGTAACGCGATGGTTAACATCAAGCGCGGCGCACTGCCGAGGCTCCGGCATTGAGTCCGGTGGGCATCACAGCCTGGTCGCACTTTGGTGCGTCTGCAAGGAGTCTGCCGAGTTGCCAGTGCCGACATCAACGTCCGCAGGAGGATGATGCAGTGGTTGATCCCTTGCTACCTGGCGTTAGTCTGACGGACTCCCCGCCGCCCTGGCGGATTCTCCAGCAGGACAACGGACTCGCCGCTTTGGAGCTCGCCGGCCTCGCCCGCGTGGCCGCGACGAGCTGGCGGGTGGAGGTCCGGCTGGTGCGGCAGGCGGACGGCCGGCCGGTCACCGCGGCCCTTGACTGGCAGCCCGCCGCGACACCGGGCGAGGTCTGGGCCCACCGTCTGCGGGCCATCCCCGCCGGGGGGCTGTACCGCCTGGAGACCCGCGCCACCCGCGACGATGGGCCGGACCGCCGGCCGACCCGCGGCGACTACGTGCATCACCTCGGCGTCGGTGACCTGTGGGTGATCGCCGGCCAGTCGAACGCCTCGGGCACCGGGTTGGGCCCGGTGGTGGACCCGCCCGAGTTGGGTGTCCACCTGTTTGGCAACGACGAGACCTGGCAACTGGCGACGCATCCGCTGGAGGACGCCACCCACACGCTGCACCCGCTGACGGTGCATGGCGTGTTTCAGGCCCATTCGCCGTGGCTGGCCTTCGCCCGGCGGCTGCGGGCGGCCCTGGGCTATCCCATCGGCCTGCTGCCGACTGCCCTCGGCGGCTCGCCGTTGGCGATGTGGGAGCCGGCACGGCGCGGGCTGTTGTACGCCAACCTGCTGAGCCTGGTCCGCGCCGCCGGCGGACGAGTCCGGGGAGTCGTCTGGTACCAGGGCGAGTCCGACGCGCTGGCCGGGCAGGTCGCCGATTACCTGCCCCGCTTCGCGGCCTTCGTGGCGGCGCTGCGCGCGGACCTGCAGGATCCGGCGCTGCCGCTGGTGACCTGCCAGCTCGCCCGTTACCTGGCGCCGCATGGGCCTTCCCAGGCGGCGGCCTGGACGGCTCTGCGGGAGGCTCAAAGGCGGGCGGCCGAGGAGCTTCCGGGGGTCTGCCTGGTGCCGACCATCGACTTGCCGCTGAGCGACGAGGTGCACCTCTCGTCCGCCGCCAACGTGGCCCTCGGCGAGCGCTGCGCCGAGGCGGCGCTGGCGGCGGTCTACGGTCACGACCGCCCGGCGGTGGCGGTCACCGTGGACGGCCTGCAGTGGCTGCCGGGCGATCCGCCGCGGCTGCGACTGACCTGCGCGGTGGGGCCGAGCGGCTGGAACCGCTGCCACCGGATCGGCGACTTCAGCCTGGTCGATGCCGCCGGCAGCATCGCCTTGACCGTCCAGACGCCCGACGATCGCGGCTGGGTGGAGCTGCTCCCGGCCCGCCGCCCGGCGGCTGACGCGGTGCTGCACGTCCACGCCGGCTGCGACCCGCCGGCCGACCTCCGCGATGCGGCGCAGCGCCCACTGCTGGGCGGCTCCTACCCCCTGCCGCCGTGTTAGAGGAGCGTCACCGCACCGCGGCGAAGTCTGCCCCACGCGGAGCATTCGATGCGTTGGGCACCCCTCGTCGCGCTGGTCTGGTTGGCCCCGCTGGCCGCCGAGCCGTGGGCCGTCGCCGTGCGCTGCGGCCTGCAGGACGCGGCGCCAACCACTTGGACGGGCCGGCTGACGGTGGAGCCGGGGCAGTTGCTGCGCCTGGAGGGCTGGCTCTGCGGGGCGGAGGACCAGGTCTCCGCCGACGGCAGCTTCAGCCTGCGCAGCGATGCTCTGCCGGCCCCCGGCAAGCAACCGGCGCGGGCCTTGCCCAACGGCCTGCTGGCCCAACTCGAGGCCGGCCGTGACGCCCGGCTGAGCCTCGCGGTGAACCAGCAGACGGCGACCGTGCGGCTGGCTGAGCTGTTGCCCGGCCGGCCGCAGACGCTGCTCGGCGGGGCGGTCGAAGTGGCCCTGGCGCCGTACTACACGACCCTGCGCGAGAGCGCCGACGAGGACGACTTCCCCGCCGTCTGCAGCCTGCCCAACGGCGATCAGGTGGCGGTCTGGCAGGCCTGGAGCGAAGCCGCTGGGCGCGACCAGCTCTGGCTGGCGCGCTGTCGCAACGGCGGCTGGGAGCCGGCACAGCCGATCCCCGCGGCCAGCGGGGATCTCTTTGGGGCCACCGTCACGGCGGCCGGCACGACCGGCTGGTGGGTCTGTTGGACCGCTTTGGCAGGCACCGAGAGTGACCTCTGGGCCGCGCGCGCCACGCTCACCGGCGAGCAGGTGGCCTGGAGCCAGCCGGTCAACATCAGCCGCGCCCCCGGCCACGACTTCCAGGCCACCGCGGCGACCGCTCCCAACGGCGAGGTCTGGCTGGCCTGGCGCGCCGGGCGGGGCGCCTCCAGCGACATCCTGGCGGCGGTTTGCCGCGACGAGCAGTGGCAGCCGCCGGTGGTGGTCGACGCCTCGCCGGCGAACGAGTGGGAGCCCGCCCTGGCGGCGGGTCCGGCCGGGGTCTGGGTGGCCTGGGACAGCTACCGCCACGGCAGCTACGATGTCTTCTGCCGGCGGCTCGACGGCGCCCAGCCCGGTCCGATCCTGGCGGTGGCGGCGAGTGCCGCCTTCGAGGCCAAAGCAAGCGTGGCCTGCGGGCCAGGCGGCGAGGTCTGGGTGGCCTGGAACAACGGCCCGACCGGCTGGGGCAAGGACACGGGCTTCACGATCCCGGCGGAGCAGCGGCAGGCCGCGATCTATGGTCAACGCAGCCTCGGACTGGCGGTGCTGCGCGACGGGCGCTGGTTCGACCCACCGGCCTGGCCGGCCACGACCGGCGACGCCGCGCTGGTCGAGGAGCCGCAGATCGCCTGCGACCGCAGCGGCCGGCTGTGGCTGGCTTACCGCCGCCCGCGCAACATTCCGCGTGACGGCGGCAGCAAGATCCGCAACGAACGCGTCTGGGAGGTCTCCGCGACCTGGCTCGACGACGCCGGTTGGGCGCCGCCGCTGCTGTTCCCGGCGCGGCTCGGCCGGCAGGACAGTTGGCCGCAGTTGGCGGCGGCCGGGCCCCAGATGGCGGTGGTCTTCCACACCGACGGCCGCCAGACCGCCGACCTGCGGCGGAACCACCAGAACCGGATCTTCGCCACCCGGCTGAGCGCCGACCGACCGGCCCAGCCGCCCGCGCTGCGCCCCCGTCCGGCGGTCACCCCGGCGACCATCGACGAGCCTGAAGCCGCCGCGCTGCGCCGCCTGCGCAGCCATCGTCTGACCGCCGGCGGCACTGCCTACCGGCTGGCCCGCGGCGACACTCACCGCCACACCGAGATCTCCTGGGACGGCGTCGGTGACGGCAGTCTGCACGACGCCTACCGCTATGCCGCCGATGCCGCCAGTCTCGACTTTTTCCTGGCCACCGACCACAACCAGCGCTCCGGTGTCGATCTGGAGTACGTGCGTTGGTGGAACTACAAGCTGGCCGAGCTGATGAGCCTGCCCGAGCGGTTCGTGACGCTGTTCGGCTACGAACGCTCGCTGGGTTTCCCCAACGGCCACCGCAACATCCTGCAGCCAACGCGGGAGAAGCCGTCGTTCAAGATGACCGGCGACCCCCAAGACCTGCCACGGCTCTACGCCTACGCCAAAGAGACCGGTTCGCTGGTGATCCCGCACACCAGCGCCACCAACCACGGCACCAACTGGTACGCCTACGACGACACCGTCGAGCCGGTCGTCGAGATCTTCCAGGGCGCCCGCCTGTGCTATGAGTATGAGGGCTGCCCGAAGGGCGGCGCCCCTGGCGACCGGCAGGCCGACAGCACCGGCTACCAGCCCGAGGGCTTCGTCTGGCGCGCCTGGCAGAAGGGGTGTCGGTTAGGGATCATCTCCTCCAGCGACCACGGCTCGACGCACTGCAGCTACGCCGCGGTCTGGACCCCGCGCCTGGACCGCCGGGCCATTCTGGACAGCATCAGCGCCCGGCGGACCTACGGCGCGACCGACAACGTGCTGGTCGACGTCCGCAGCGGCGATCACCCGATGGGCGAGAGCTGGACCCAAGCCACGCCACCCCAACTGCGGATCGACCTCCAGGGCACCAGCGAGCTGGCCGAGGTGGCGATCATCCGCGACTACCAGTTCGTCTACACCGCCGACCCGCCGGGCAGTACGTTCCAACTCGACTGGCAAGACAACCAGTTTGGCACGGGGACGCACCTCTACTATGTGCGGGTGCAGCAGGCCGACGGCAATCTGGCCTGGAGCAGCCCGGTCTGGATCACCGGGGGTTAGGAGCGACCGATGCGAGGCGTCTGGTTCGTGGTGGCCGCCGTAGCCCTCGGGCCGGCCTGGTCGGCGGTGGTGCTACGCGAGGATTTCGAGCAGTTCGACAAGTCGCGGTGGACCGAAACGATCAAGGGCGACGCCCAGCTCAGCGTGGTCGACGGCGGGGTCAGCGGCCGCTGCCTGAAGATTGTCGCCAACGGCGGGCACGGCTACCTCAGCCGCAACCTCGACCACGCGGCGCTGCGCGGCAAGTCGCTGACGCTGTCGGGGATGGTCAAGCTGGTGGACTGCCAGATGGGCGCGCAGGCCTTCGCCACGCCGAAGTTCCACTTTGGGATGCGCCGCGAGGGATCACCGGAGGTGATCAACGCCGCCGAGCGCTGGACCGGCAGCTTCGACTGGACCGCCAAGCAGCTCTCGCTGCAGGTCGATGACCAGTGCAACTACCTGGTGCTGGACATCGGGAATCAGAACGGTTTCGGAACGTTCTATGTCGACAACCTGGTGCTGCAGGACGACGGCAGCGTCAGCCGACCGCTCAGCCTGGCGACGGTCTGCAACAGCGGCCGCAGCGATGGCGTGGCGGGTGATGGACGGGGTAGCTTCCTGGACCGCGGGCCGCTCGACCTGTACGGTCTGCCGAGCGGCGTACTGACGGTCGGGACGCGCTCCTTCAATGTGCCGCAGGCCGGCAGCAACCTGGCCCTGACGGCGGTGCTGCTGCGTGGCAAGGAGCGTCCGCAGTGGCCGCTGGCGACGGAGCCGGTGCCGGTCGGTCGCCCGGTGGCCAACCTGCTGCTGCTCTGCGCGGCGGCCTGGGCCACCGCCGGTGAGGTGGTGGCGCGGGTCGAGTGGGGTTACGCCGATGGTGAGCCGGCCAGCAGCGAACTGCTGGCCGGGCGCCAGATCGGTAACTACGACGCGCCGCAGTTTGGGGAACAATGGCAGCAGGCCTGGCAGGGCACGGCCGCCGGGCAGACGGTGGGGGTGGGCATGGCGGTCTTGGCGAATCCGCGGCCCGGGGCCGTGGTGCGCACGGTGCGGTTTGTGTCGGCCGGTGCCGGCGTGCCGATTGTGCTGGCGGCAGCGACCGAATGAAAGGCCACTGGGCGGGCGATGAAGGCTGCGATCCGATGGGCTCGACGAGCGTTGCTGCTCGGTCTGCTGGCCACCTGGCCGGCCGCCGCCCAGCTCGACACCGTGCCGCCGCAGCGGCCCGCCGGCGGCCTGATCCGTGCCGCCCTGGTCTGGCCGACCGGTGCCCCGGGTGGCGGCCCGGCAGCGGATTTGACCACGCCGGCCCGCTGCGACGCGTTGATCGAGCGCGCGGCAGCGCTGCACCTGACTCGGCTGTATGTCTTCACCACCTCGCCAGGCGGCTACGGTTGGCCGCGTAGCCCGCAGTTCGACGCCCTCGACGGCCTCTGCCGGGCCGCCGCGGCACGGCGGATCGAGGTGTATGCCTGGTGCGCGGTGACCGCCGGCGAGGTCCCGGCCGAGTTGGCCGCCCAGGGGCTGGACGGTCGGCCGCTGGCGCAGGCCAGCCTGGCCAACGCCGCCTTCCGCAAGCACTACGCCGGACTGGTCGCCGAGCTGGTCGGACGCTACGCCGTCCACGGGGTGCTCTTGGACTGGTTGCAGCAGCCCGGCGAGGGCGGCGATCAGGCCGACTGGTCGTTGGCCGCCCGCGAGGCCTTCCGGGCGGCGACCGGCGCCGAGCTGGAGCGGGCGGTGCCACCCGACTTTCCCTGCACCGGCCGCCTGGCCGGGCATCTGCTGGAGCACCCGACCACCGCCCGCGTGCTGCTGCGCCGCGGGACCGGCCAGCCGGTGATCCTGTGGAACCGCCTGGAGCAGGGCGAGGTGGTCGTCATCTGCGCCTCGGAGCGGTTGACCGTGCGGGCGCTGGGCGCCGCGCTGCGCAAGGCGGTCGCCCCGCTCGACGGCTCCGGACGGGTGCTGGTCCTGACGCCGCCGCCTGGCTCGCCGGCGCACCTGCAGCCGCGTCTGCAGCACAGCTTGGAGGGCCTCGGTCTCGAGCCACGCTGGCAGCCCAGCCTGGTGGACGCGCTCAACCGGCTGTCCGCCGAACCCCAACAGCGGCTGCTGCTGCCGTGGAGTCACCAGCGGTACCACGCCGCCGAGGTGGCGGCGCTGCGGACCGCGGTCGACGAGGGCAACCGGATCGTCTTTCTCAACCCGCCGGTTGGCAGCCTCGACACAGCCGGCCTGCCGGAGCTGCTCGGCGCGCACGGCGGGGCGGTCTTTGACGAGCCGGAGGTGACGCTGCTGCCGGTCGGGGCGCACTCGCTGGTCCCCAGCAGCGGCGCCAGCGAGCCGGCGCTGGAGCGGACCGAGCTGTGGCGGGCCTGGCAGCAACTGCGGACCACCCAGGTCACCGCCTGCCTCGCCGAGTTGCGCCAGGCACTGCTGCGGTCGCGGCCCGATCTGGCGATCGAGGCGGTCGTGCCGGGGCCGTGGCGCGATGTCGACCGCGGCATCGACACTGGCGCCTGGCTGGCGCAGGGCCTGGTCGAACACGTCGTCGCCGGTCCCTGGCAGGCCACGCCGCCGGATCGACTGGTCGGCCCGGCGGCGCAGGTCGTCGCGCCGCTCGGCACGTGGCAGCCGCTGACCGATCCGGCCGCGCTGCCGGCGCTGGCGGCCCGCCTCCTGGAGCGCGGCGTCGCCGGCCTGGTGCTGTCGCCCGCCCAACTGCTGGAGCTGCCGGAGCCGGCCCTGCCGCAGGTCGCGGTGGGACCGTTCGGCCCGCCGCTGGCGCCACCGGCAGCGCCCTGACCTACTCCCGCCGCAGGCTCGGCCCGAACAGCAGGGCGTTCAGCCAGAGCCGGTCCAGACCGGGCCAGCTTGCCCGGAAGGTGGGCGCCTCGGCGAAGCAGATCACCTGGCCAGCGCCGCGGCGCTCCTGCCAGAGGTAGGCCCGGCCGTCCAGCGCGGCGGCAGTGGCGGCCGGCGCGAAGCCCTCGGCGACGGCCTCCCGGTCGCGGAACCGCGCCACCGTGTAGCCGTCCAGTGGCGGCTCGATGATCCGGTCGCCGCTGAACACGACGCGCATCTGCGGGGCGCAGCCGTAGGTCAGGTAGCTGTACGGATCGAGCTGCACCCAGGCCGCCAAGGGGGCCAGACGTTGCGGGCGGTGCTGCATCGGCACCGGGTCGGCCGGCGCGCCGGGCCGCACGTCGGTGACGCGCCGGGCCGTGGTGAAGCGGGAGCCGAGCCCCAGCAGCCAGCCGCTGGCGACGTCGTCCAGCGCGACCAGCGTGCCGCCGGCGACCACCCAGGCGTGCAGCCAACTGGCCTCCGACCCGAAGACCCGCTCGTAGGGCCCGCCGGCGGTGACCACCAGGACGTTGTACTCGGCCAGCATCTGGGCCGACAGCATCGCCGCGTCGATCGGGGTGTAGGGCAGGCGGTACTGCTGTTCCAGCAGGTAGGTCAGCCAGCCGACCGGCTGCGCCGAGACCGGCGGCCGCGTGAGGACCGCGATCCGCGGACGCTCCACGGCCCGGATGTAGTAGCTGCCGAGGCGCAGGCCCTCGTCGGTCCAGGCAGTCGGGCTGGCCAGCAGCTCGGCCCCGCACTCGGCGGCCAGGGCGGCCAGTTGCGGTCCGGCCTGCGGCCCGTGGTCGCGCACTCGCAGCACCAGGGTGCCACGGCCCAACGCCCGACCGGCCAGGGTCAGCGGACGCTGCGCCACCCGCACTTTCCAGCCCTCGGCCGCCAACAAGCGGCAGAGCAGCCGGTAGGTGGCCCGCGGTCCGGCCGGGACGATCCAGGCCAACCCGGCAGCCGCCGCGGCGGTCGGCGGCGGCGCGGCCGGCAGCTCCGGCAGATCGGCCGACCAGCAGGCCTCGAGGTCCCAGCGGTGTGGCGCCGACCAGGCGGTGATGTCGTAGATGTTCGGCTCCGCGCGCCACTTCAGGCGGTCGCGCTCCTGCTGCACGAACTCCACCGGCAGCGGACTGACTGGGTCGCAGAGCGCGCGCACCAGCGGCGCCGCCGGCTGCGCCAACGGGATCACCAGGGACCCGGCCGCAAGGGTCCGCGCGCGCGCCGCCCCACCCTCGTGCGGCTCGGCGACGACCGTCAAAGCGGCCGCTGTCTGCTCGACCTGAATGCCCTGCTGGCGCAGGTTCGCGGCCAGATCGGCCGCATCGGCGGCGCGGTCGCCGGCCTCGATCAGCAAGGCCCGCCGGCCGTCGCTGGGGGTCGCTGCGGCGACCGCCATCTGGCGGAAGCGGGCCAGCAACTCGGGGCGCTGCTCGGCGGCGGTGAGGCAGGTCGTGTAGGCCGCGACGAAGTGCTGCGCCGCGCCGTCCGCCAGGGTCTGCAGGTTGCCGTCGCGCCGGCGGATGGCCAGGCTGTGGGCGGCGGCCTGCTCGTAGGTCATCCCCAACGCGCCGTGGAACAGCGGCCAGGCCTCGCCGTAACCGGGGTAGTAGCTGTCGAAGACTTCGCCGACGAAGTAGTCCCAGGCCCGCCGGTCGAAGGCTGCGGCATTGGCCCGGCCGAAGACCTCCCACCAGTCTCGCAGCTCGGTCGCCACGTGCTGTTCGATCGGCACCGCTGGCGGCGGGAAGTAGAAGCTCTGGGCGTTGCCCATCTCGTGCAGATCGGCCACCACCTGAGGCCGCTGCTCCAGGAACGCGGCGACCCGCGCGCGCGACTCCGGGTGCGTCAGCAGACACCAGTCACGGTTCAGATCGAACGCGTAATGGCTGCCCCGCGGCCCCGGCCACGGGCAATGGTGCTCGGCGCTGTGCGGGTCGACATTGGCGACCACGCCGTGCAGGCTGTAGTAGGCGTTGACCGAGCGGTCGCGGCCGTCCGGGTTCTGCAACGGGTCGATCACGACGATCGACTCGTCGAGCAGGCGGGCGGTCTCGGGGGTCTGGCCGGCGCACAGTTCGTAGGCCAACGCCAAGGTCGCCTCCGCGGAGCTGTGTTCGCCACCGTGGACGTTGGCGATGATCCAGGTCACCACCGGCAGGTCCGCCAGCTCCGGCGCCGGCTGCTGCGGGTCGGCCAACTGCCGCAACGATGCAAACACGGCGTCGCGCCGGGCCAGGTTGGCCGGGCTGCTGACGAGCAGGTGGAGCAGCTCACGGCCCTCGACGCTGTGGCCGTAGACCTGCAGGGCGGCCCGTGGCGAGGCCCCGGCGAGGGTCGCGAAGTAGCGCTGGAAGTCGGCCTGGCGGGCCAGCCGCTGGCCGACTGCGAAGCCGAGGACCTCGGCCGGGGTCGGCACCGCCGGGTCATGCCGCTCCGGAACACGGACGGCCAGCAGGTCCTGGTGACTCAGCGGCAGCGCTTCGGGCATCGCACGGCTCCTGGCCGGCGCTTCGCGCTGCGGCGGCGCACTCCTGCGGTCAGGGCAGCGTCGGCGCCGCGGCGGCCCGCAGCAAGGTCACCCGCGGCCAGGCGCCACAGGGCAGCTCGACCGACCCGCCCGCGACCGGCGGCGCAGGGTTGCCGAAGGGGTCGTAGACGACCACCTCGCGGGCCTCCGTGCGGACCGTCAGGCGGCTCTCCTGCAGGTTCTCGGCGAAGGTCGCCAGCAGGCGGTCGGGCCCGCGACGGAAGAGGTAGACGTGCTGCCCCGGCGTTTGGCGCAAGACCTGCTCGCAGCGGGCGCCGGCCAGCAGGTTGACCAGCGCGGTCAGCCCACCGTAGGCGAAGCGCGGGCAGAAGAAGTGGTCGACGAAGCCGAAATCCGGGTCGCCGAGCTTCTGCCGCGGCCCGCCGATCTCGCGACTGGCGTAGAGCAACGCCCCGCGGTGGCCGTGAGCCCAGCAGTAGAGCAGCTTCTGCAACCCCGTGACGCCCTGCATCCGCTCCTGGTCGAGGCGCCACGCGGCGTAGCCCATTTCGGTGTTGCAGAGCGGCCGGACGGGCTGCTCGGCGGCGGCGTGGGTTGCCAGGATGGCGCGCTCCGCCCACAGCAGGTTGCCGAGGTCACCGTGCGAGTGGTAGTCGATCAGCCCCACCTGCCCGCGCAGCGTGCGGGCGAACTGGCCGCACCAGGTCGGTTCGATCAGACAGTAGCCCGGACTGCCGACCAGCACTTGGGGCGCGCCGCGCCGCAGTTCGTCGAGCGTCCAGGCCAGCAGCTCACCAAACTCGCCCGGTGTGCCGCGCCAGAAGTCACGGTTGTCGGGCTCGTTGTACAGCTCGACCGCGACAGCCTGCGGACCGTACCGCGGCAGCAACTCGCGCAGCAGGCGGCGGGTCGGGTCCTCCTGTCGCGGGTACCGCCAGCGCGGGTCGGGGACCTGGGCATAGGCCGGCAGCACGGCCCACTCGGGCGGCTGGCAGAGCTGCAAGAACAGCCGGCAGCCTTGCGCGGTCCAGGCGCCGAAGGCCTCGTCGCAGGCGCTCCAGTCGATGGCCGCGGTGGGGCCGCTCCAACGCACCGGGACGTCGGGCCGCACCACCGTGACGCCCGACCGCGCCGCCAACTCGGCGTCCAGTTCGCGCGCCTGGGCCGCGGTCAAGCCGACGGGCCGACCCGGGCCATAGGCATTGGTCCAGTGTTGCCGCCCCGGGAAGGCACAGGTGCCGACCCAGAACTCGTCCTGCGCCCAGCGAGCCCGGGCCTCCTTGGCCGAGGCCAGCGCGGCCACGCTCCGCGCCAGCCGGGCGGTGAGCTGCTCGCCCCGCCAGCAGTCCAGGGTCAGCAGCCAGACGCCCTGTCCCCGCAGTTGCAGCGGCAGGCTGCTGCTGCCACCGGGCAGTGGCTGCTGCGCCACCGGGCGGTTCTCGCAGTCCCAGGCGGTCAGCACCGCGCGGGTCACCGCCGCCGGCAGCTCCACCCGCAGCGTCGTCGCGCGGTCGGGGTCGCCGACCCACTGGTAAGGCTGCGGCGGCGCCAGCGTCGGCGCTGGTTGCTGCAGGTCGGCGTCGGGCAGGTTGGCCCACAGCAAGGGCACTCCCGGCTGCGGCAGGGCCGGCAGCCCGGGCGCCAGTTCCAACGCCGGCAGGCGCACCACCAGCAGCAACAGCCCGGCGAGCAGGCGCATCAGCGCACCGCCAGCCGCCGCAGCCGGCCGTCAGCGGTTGCCACAACGGTGCCGTCGCCGGTCACCAGCAGATCCACCACGGCCGCCCCCAGGCGGGCGATCGACAACGGCTGGCCGCTGCCATCGAGCACCCACACCGCGCCGTCGGCGGTGCCGGCCAGCACCAGGCGCTCGGCGGTGGTCAGCGCCGTCACCTCGCTGCCCAGGTCAACCCGCCAGCGGCGCCTGGCGTCGGCCCCGAAGCAGAACAGGTTGTAGTTCAGCGAGCCACCCAGGATCTCGTCCTGACCGTCGCCATCCAGGTCGGCGCAGGCGACCTGGCGCACCTCGTCGCCGGTGTCGGCCTTCAGCCTGGCCTTGCCGGCCGAGTCGACATAATGCAGCACGCCGTCGCCGCCGCCGAAGACGACCCCGCGGGTGGCATTGCCGTCGAACGAGCCGGTCGCGACGTCGTAGCAGATCGGGCCGAAGCTGTAGGCCCATTGCCGGGTCCCGTCGCCCTGCAGCGCGGTCGCCTGGTAGTAATGGGTGCCGCAGATCACCTCGGCCTTGCCGTCGCCGTTGAGGTCGGCCACCGCCCCGCTCTGCGAGGGATGCACGCTTTCGTAGTTCCAGAGCTCCTGGCCGGCCGCGTCGAAGGCGTAGAAGCGCCAGTTCTCGCCGCCCACAATCACCTCGGGCCGACCGTCACCGGTGAGGTCGCCGGTGCGCACCAGGTTGGCATTCGGTGGGCGCCGGTAGAACTTCAGCTCGGCGGTCCAGCGCTCGCGGCCGTCGGGACCCAGGACGGTCACGCGGAAGTCCTGCCGCGCCACGATCACCTCGTCGCGGCCGTCGCCGTCCAGGTCGGCGCAGGTCACGTCGTTGACCGCGCCGGGGAAGTCGACCTGCCAGAGCGGGCTGCCGTCGGCCCGGCGCGCCAGCAAGGTGCCTTGCCCCGTGGCCACCAGCAGGGCGCGGTCGTCGCCGGTCAGACGGCCGCTGGCCAGGCGCCGCAGATCGAACGGCAGCGTGCCGGCGTCGGCCGCCGGGAGCGTGCCGTGGACCACCAGCTCGGCGAGATAGACCGCGCTGCCGGGTTGCGGCTGGATCACCAGCCGGATCTGCCGCGCCGGCGCCGCCGCGGTGACGCGGTACTCCCACGGCGCGCCGAAGTTCGGGTGCGGACCGGGGTCGGTGACCTCACCGAGCACACGCCGGTCGTTGACGAAGCCGTCGTTGGAGGCCAGCACCGTCGCCTTGCCGAGCAGGTACTTGGTGTTACGCGACGAGTTGGTGGCCCACCACTGCCACCAGCGGACCGTCTGCACGGTGCTCTCGCCGGCCAGGTCGAGGGTTAAGGACACCGTCTGGTCCGGCTCGTACATCGCGCTGGTCGCCGTCGAGTTGGCCCACGAGCCATCCAGCAGGTTGTCGAGCCGGTTGGCGGCCTCCGGCGCGAAGACGTTGGCCGCCGCCGGGAGCGGGTCGCTGGTCAGTTTGACGGCGCGGGTGACCCCGCCGGGCAGCCCGCGGTTGGCCGACAGGACGGCCAGCGTCGGCTGCGGCCGAACGTTCCAGAGCTCCCGCGGCGCCGGGGCGCTGGCGGTGGTGCCGAGGTTCGGCACTGGCGGCCGCGTCGGGAGCTGCGCCAGCGCCTCGTCGAGCTGTGGCAGCGGCAGATCACGGTCGACGCGGTCCGGCGCGGCAAGCAGCTCGAGCCCGCCCGCGGTGGCCTGCTGCGCGCCCAGCAGGGTCAGCGTCTGCGCATCCAGCGCCAGCATCTGGGCGTCGGTGTCGAAGTCGCCAGCCGGAGTCGGGGCCTGCAGCGGACCAAAGCTCACCGCCAGCGGCCCGCGTGGGGTCTCCAGCAGGATCCCGTCGCCGGCGCGCAGCCAGCGCACCGGCCAGGTCTTCACCTCGCCATCGGCGGCCCCGTGCAGCACGCTGGCAAAGCAGTACGTCTCGCCCGCCTGCAGGCGCACCTGCGCCACCCCGCTGAGCGAGCGCACCACCGGGTCGGCGTGCTGGTAGCCAGCCCAGTTGGTGCCCAGCTCGGGGTCGTCGTGCAGGCTGAGCCGGGGACCCGGCGCCACATCGATCCGCAGGGCCGGGCCGCGCTGGCTGAGCAACAGGCTGCCCGGCTCCAGCCGCGCTGCCCCGACGCCGTGCCAGAGCAGGCGGAACTGGTACTCGTCGCTGACCCGGGCGGTCAACTGGTCGAGCACGACAAAGGCGTGCAGCTCCTTCAGCCAGACCACCCCGCGGTCCCAATCGACGCCGGCGTAGTTGCTGAGCCGGGTGCGGCTGTAGCCGAAGCGGGCGGTCTCGCCGACGCCACGCAGCTCGGCGTAGGGCGGAATCGCGTCCGATTGGCCATCGCGGAAGACCAGCACGCTGTTGTGGTACTTGACCTGCGCCTTGAAGTAGTCGTTGTCGGCCAGCCAGATCCGGTCGAACTGCGTCAACCGCGGCAGGCTGTTGCCGTCCAGGTGCTTGTGCCCGCCGTTGGCCAGACCGTCGTAGAGCAGGTACTCGGCCTGCGGATCGAGCGCCGCCCGGAAGCTGATCTTGTCGATGCAGCGCTCGACCGGCGGGCTGGCCGCCTCCGGGAAGGTCTCCCTATAGCGCGGCTCCAGCGCAAAGGCGCGCACGCCGGTGACGGCGGTCGGCGGGCTGCCGGTGGTCGGGCGCGGGTAGTTGTAGAGCTCCCGCGGCCGGGCCCGCGCGGCCTTGCGGTCGGCCACCCAGGCCGCCGCCGGGTCGCCGGTCAGGAAGGCGAAGCCGTTCAGCAGGAACTGCTCGCTGGACCAACACTGCCACGACCCGGTGTCGCCGTAGGGCACCTGAATGTAGAGGTTGTCCATCGAACCGACCAGGTAGTCGATGGTCCGCCGGGCCTGCCCGTTGTCGATCCAGGTGCGGTCGGGCCGGGCCAGGCAGTAGCGCAGCAGGTGGCCGTTGGTCAGCCACTGGTAGCCGTTGCAGTCCTCGTTGACCTTGGCGAACTGCGCCTGATGCCGGAACAGCGCGTCGGCCATGCGCAGCCAGTCGGCGCCCTCCACGAGGTCGTAGCCCTGCGTGAAGTAGAGCCCGGCCAGCAGCGCGCCGAGGCCCGGGAAGGTCTGGTGGTTGAACAACACGTTGCGCGTGCGGGCGGCCCCGGCACACTTCGGGATCACCGCCTCGCTCAGCCAGCGGGCCATCGTGCGCGTCACCAGCAGGCGGTCCTCGGCGGTCAGGCTGGGGTCTTCCTCGACCACGTCCCAGCCGCTGACCACGCTGACCGCTGGGAAGTCACTGTCAAAGCCCCACGGCCCCCCGTACTTCCGTGGGTCGGCCACAGCGCTCTGGCCGTACAGCTTCCAGAGCTCGACAAACAGCCGCGCCTCGTGAGGCGAGGCGGTCAACTGATAGCGCCGGGCGACGTCCTCCAGCACGCCGGCGATGCTGGTATGGGCGCCTTCATCGAGCGCTTTCTGCCCGGCCGCCAGCCCCTCGGCCACGCGGCCGGCCGCCGGCGCGTCGTCGGCCCAGCCCCAGCGCTTCAGGAACTCCGCGCTGTAGGCCCGCTCGAAGGTCGGCGGCAGGACCAGGTCGCGGCCGGCCGGGAGCTTCGCCACCACCCCGCGCAGCAGTTCGACCGCCTTGGCCAGCCCGGCCGCGTCGCTGGCGCCGAGCACCAGCGTGTTGACCCCCTTGCCAAAGGGGTCGTGGACCACCTGCACCAGGGCGCCGCCAGCGCCGGGACAGACGCTGTCGACCGGCGTCAGGTAGCGCGCGTAGAGCAGCTCCAGCGCCGGGTTGCTGTCGAGGCAGCCGACCACACTCAGCGGGCCGTCGGGCTGCCGGTCGGCCGCCGCGGCCGCGCGCAGCGGCAAGCTGACGCCAGTCCGCTCGCGGATCAGCGCGACCACCTGCTGCGCGGCCTGGCGGGTCGCCTCGTCGGCGCCGTGCAGCACGGTGGCCAGCGGTTGGCCGGCGCGCACCAGCGCAGTCTGCGGTACCAGCGCCTTCGGCTGCTGCAGGTTGGCCAGGGTCTGCAGCGGCGCCGCCACCCGCAGGTTGTCGAAGTTGGCGGCGATCGCGGCGCGCTCTTGCCGCGTGCCGATGATCAGCTCAATCCGGGCGACGGCCGTCGGGCGCCGGGCTTCGCAGACCTCGGCCTCCCAGAGCAGCCCGTCGCGGCTCATCCCCGGCTGCAAGCTGAAGGTCCGCCAGTCGGCCGTCAGAGGACCGTCCCAGGACTGCCAGCTCGCCGCCGGCCTGGTCTCGCCCTGGTTGTAGAGCCGCACGTAGAGCGCGCGGGTGGTCTCCGGGAGGACGCTCCGGGCGTCCAACAGCAGCCGCGCGTTGCGCAGGTCGCGCGGCGCCGGGAGGGGGATCAGCAGGCCGAAGTAGTGGCTGTTGGTGCCGGGGCCGCTGGTCGCGGTGAGTTGCAGCGCGCCATCGCCATCGGTGGTCTGGCCGGCGCCACGGACCACTTCCAGCTTGCGCGGTCCCTTTTCCCACCCCTCCACCACCCCGTCGGCGCTGTTCAGCGAGAGCAGCGGGCCGACCTGGGCCATCGCCGCCGCCGCCAGCAGTCCGAGGTACAGCACCACCGCACGCCGCGCCATGCTCGTCTCCGCCGGTCAGGTACGCCCCTGCGGCGCTTTGTTCCTTCCCGTGCGGCGGGTACAATCGCCCCTGGAGCCTGTCGATGTGGAGCCTGCTGGCCATCTGGGCCGTGTCGGTGACGCTGGTCGAGCAGACCATCACCTTCGACGGCAGCCACCTGCCGGCCGCGCAGACCCTGCCCTGGGGCGCGCCGGAGACCGCCGAGACCACCGTCGCGGTGGTCGGCGACGCCCTGTACCTGGTCGACCGCGGGACGCAGCAGGGTCAACTGCGCTTCATCAGCTACCCCTGGGGCCTCACCGCCGGGGCTGCGGCGACGGTCACCGCGCTCGTCAAGGTGGGCGCCGCCAGTGGCCCGGCCGGGGTCTGCCTGGTGGTCGCCGACGGCGCCCACGAGGCCTGTCTCGACCTCTACCCCGACCGCCTGGCGATGCACGCCCCGGAGCTCAGCGCGCCGGTCCGGCTGGACGACGACTTCCACACACTCACCGTGCGCCTCGGCGGCGGCAGGCTGACCGCCGCAGTGGATGGGCGCGTGCTGCTCGACCTGACCGGGCGGTGGACGCAGCCAGCGCATCAGAACCGCTGTCTGGTCGGCTTCGGCAGCCTCAGCAGCCCGGCCACCGGCGAGGCCTGGTGGCGACGGGTGGCCGCCACGGTGAGCTTCCCGGAAGTGACCGTCTGGCCGCACGCCGAGCAGACTGTGGTCTACCGCCAGCCCGATGTCTACGCCTGCTTCCCGTCGCTGCTGGCGCAGCCCGACGGCAGCTTCGTGAGCAGCTTCGGCACGCGCGCTCGACGCAGCCACATCGACCCGACCGGCGGCTCGACGGCCCGCCGGAGCGTCGACGGCGGGCGCACCTGGCAGGAACTGCCGGCCGGCTACCGGGTGGTCGACCCGGCGACGGTCCGCGCCGACGGCAACCTGGCCCAGGCCGGCGCGATCGGCTGGACCGAGGCGCCGGCTGAGCGGACCGCCGCCCTGCAGGCCGCCGGCTGGGAGGTCCGCCCGGTGCGCGACGGGGTGGTGGCCTACCTCAGCGGTGCCCGCTCCTGCGTCCGGCGGCCGGACGGCAGCTTCGCGCGGCCCTGGACGCCCATCGCGCTGCCACCCGGCAAGGGCAGCATGGCCTACCACCAGGCCGCCGTGCTGCACGTTGGCAACGGCTTGCGGCTGGTGGCCATCTACACCGTCAGCGGCCGCAGCCGCGATGCCTACGTGCTGCGCAGCACCGACGATGGGGACACCTGGCAGGCCCACCCGCTGGCCCTGGGCGACGACACCAAGGACTACAACGAGACCGCCCTGGCCCAGGCCGCCGACGGGCGGCTGGTGGCGTTGCTGCGGACCGCCGAGTCGAAAGTCGATCCCGGCTGGCTGGCGCAGTGCGAGTCCAGCGACGGCGGGATCACCTGGAGCGCGCCCCGCAACACCGGGTTGTGGGGCTATCCGGCGCACCTGCTGACCTTGCCCGATGGCCGCCTGCTGGCGACCTACGGCTACCGGCGCGCGCCGATGGGCATCCGCGCGGCGGTCAGCCGCGACGGCGGCCGCACCTGGGACGCCGCCCACGAGGTGGTCCTGCGGGCCGATGGCTACGGCAACGGCAGCGACCTCGGCTACCCGCTGACGCAACGGTTGCCCGACGGGCAACTGCTGACCGTCTACTACTTCAACGATGTCGCGAATGTCACCCACATCGCGGCGACTCGCTGGCGACTGGACGCCCCCACCCCATGATCGACCGCTCCTGGCCCGAACTCGTGATCAGCCTGCCGGCCCGCCTGCACGACGAGGCCGTCGAACGCCTCGCCGCCGCCGGCTGGGACCGCGTCTGGGCCGACCTGCCACTGGACCACCAGCGCGGCAGCGAGGGCTGGCTGACCGCGCCCGACCCCGCGGCCGTGCTGCAACTGCACGTCGTGATCGGCGGCGACGACGAGGCGGCGGCGGTCGGCGAACTGCTCGGCGACCTCGCCCTGGCGTTGCACCAGGACCGCATCGTCGCCGCCGACTGGCTGCGCACCTGGCGCGCCGGACGGCAGGTCGTTGAGCTGGTCGATGGCTGGAGCATCGCCCCGCCCTGGCTGGCGGAGCAGGCTGCCGATCCGGATCGGCTGGTGGTGATCGACCCCGGCCTGGCGTTCGGCGCTGGCGACCACCCGTCGACCCGCGACACGGCCTGCCTGCTGTTGCAGGCGCTGCGCCCCGGTGACCGGGTGGTCGACCTGGGCGCCGGTTCGGGGGTGCTCAGCATCCTGGCACGCCGGGCCGGCGCCGGCGCGGTCACCGCGGTCGAGATCGATGCCCTGGCGAGCGCCGAGATCCCGCGCAACATGGCGCTCAACGGCGTCACCGGGATCGCCGTGCTGTGCTGCGCCGCGCAAGAGGCCGCGCTGACCGGTCCGGTCGACCTGCTGCTGCTGAACATCGGCTCGCATGAAGCGAAGGCGCTGCGACCGCTGGTCGACTCCCTGGCGGGCCCCGCGACGCGCGTGATCCTGTCCGGACTCACCGCCTGGGCCGCCCCGGCGGTGGCGCAGGCCTACGTCGACTCGCAGTGGCGCGAGGTCGCCCGCCGCGAAGACCCCACGGAGTGGGTGACGCTGCTGCTGGCGCGCTGACGACAGGCCAGCAACCGCGGTTCCCGGCTGGCTCAGATCGGCCGCGGTGGCCTCTGCGCACCACGTGATCGAGCCTCTTGCGTTTCCGTTGCGCCGGATCGTCGGATTCTCGTTACGGCTACTTGACATGCCGATCGGGCTTTGGCTATACTCCGGCCTGTCGCGGTAGCAGCCCGCCTGGGGAGCCGCTGCGACGGCCGTCGGTAGTGGGCCGGCAGCGACGTCAGCGTACGCAGCACGGTGCGGCGGGTGAGCAGTAGAGCTCGCCGGGTGTAGACCATCTTGTGGAGTTGACAGGATGTCCGAATGCGGCGTTCCTTGGTCGTCCAACAGCCTCAGTCGGCTGCTTGACCACGACGACATCACCCTCGTCCGGCGCGCCCAGGCCGGCGACCGCGAAGGCGAGCGTTGTCTGCTCGACCGCTATCGCGGACTGGTCCGCAGCACCGTCCAGAAGTACTTCCTGGTCGGCGCCGAGCGGGAGGATCTCTTACAGGTCGGCATGATCGGTCTCTGGCAGGCCATCACCGACTTCCGCGAGGACCGCAACAACAGCTTCAAGTCCTTCGCGCACATCTGCATCAAGCGCCAGATCATCACCGCCGTGAAGGCCGCGACGCGGCAGAAGCAGTTGCCGCTGAACACCTCGCTGAGCCTCGATACCCCCCTCAACCGCGACTCTCCCGAGCACACGCTCGGCGATGTGCTGCCCTCGGAGGCCAGCAGCGACCCGGCCGATCACATCATCTTCCACGAGACCAAGCGCGTGCTCGAGCAGCGGCTGCACACTTCGCTCAGCGAGTTCGAGATGAACGTGCTGCTGGCCTACAAAGAGGGCCGCTCGTACCGCCAGATGGCCGACCAACTGCGCTGCACCGTGAAGTCGATTGACAACGCGCTGTCGCGCGTCAAGCGCAAGCTGTCGGCGCTGACCACCGAAATCTGGCACGCCTGAGGGTGCGTCATTCTAGCTGTCGGCACGGCGGGGCGCCGACTGCGCCCCGTTGCTTTTTGGGGAGGACCTCATGGATCAGGCGCAAGAGCTGATTGAGGCGGCGCGCACCACCGCCGAGGCGCTCTATGCTGGCGAAGTCGTCGCGCATCGCAGTTGCGGCGTCGCCGTCGCCGAGACCTTCAGCCGGCCGGTGCGGGCCTATAGCGTACTCCGCCGCGGCGGACTCGACGGCACTCACGAGTGCGGGGCGGTCCGCGCCGGCGAGCTGGTGCTGGCCGAACTGCTCGGCAGCGACGACCCCAGCGGGCCGGTGCCCGAGCCCTTGCTGGCGGCGATCGAGGAGTACCGCGAGCGCTGCCGCCAGACGCTCGATGCCGGCCCTTCAGGGCTCTACATCTGCAACGAGCTGACGGCGATGTTCACCGACTTCCAGGTCCCGCCGCGCCGGCGGTACTGCACCTCGATGGCCTCGAAGGTCGCCGCGACGGTCGCCGAGGTCGCCCTGCGGCACGGCGCTGAGCTGCACATCGCGCCGCTGCCGACCAGTTGACGGCGGCTGGGCTCAGCCCAGCGGTTGCAGCGCCAGGTAGTCGAGGTTGAGCCCCTTGCCGTTGCGGTTCTCCAGCCGCAGGCGATGCTCGCCGGCCGCCAGCTTCAGCCGCAGCGGCCCGCCCTGCGCATCCCGAAAGGTCCAGTGCGCCCAGTCCACGGCGTCTGCGCCGTTGCCGCTGGTCGCCGGGAAACTCTGGTCGGGCAGCGGCTGGCCGTCCAGGGTGCCGCCCCGGACCGCCGTTTCGCTGAAGCAGTAGCGCGCCAGCAACTGGTAGTCACCGGCCCGCGGCGCCTTCAGCGTCCATTCCAGCCAGTGCCCGGCGGCGTCCCAGTGGCTGATCGCCTGCCCGGCCACATTGATCTTGTCGCTGCGCTTCTGAACCTCGCCACCGCCCTGCGCCACGAAGGCCTCGGCCTCGGCCCGCGGGAGCTCGGCCCGGGGCTGGTCGGGCAGGCGCAGCGTGACCGCCGTCTGGCGCACGATCCCGCCGGCGTGCAGGGCGGCGCTGACGGTGGTCTCACCCCGCGCCGCGCCCAGCGGCAGCTTGACGACTTCGACCAGCCGCTTCCCGGCGGCCAACTGCACGGCGAGCCGGGAGTCCGCGGGCAGCCCGCCGCCACTCAGGCGCACCTCACCGCTGAGACCCGCCGCCAACGGCGCGCTGACGACCACCTGCACGGTACCCGGCTGCGCTGCCAGGGCCGTGAGGTTGAGGTTCACCGCGGTCGCCTCGAGCGCCGTGCTGAGTGTGGCGACCTGGTAGTAGGCCTGCGACCCGATGGCGACGTCGCGCCGGTAGAGGTCGTCCTGCAGCAAACAGACTCGCCGGTCGAAGGCCGGGATCGGGCTGACGTAGATCCGCAACTCACCGCCGCTGGCGGTGACGATCTCCTCGCGCCAGTCGCCGATCAGGTCGGCGTACATGATCTGCGAGCCGTCGATGCCGCTGCTCACCTGACCGCCGAGATGGTCCAGCACGCGACTGCCGCGGACCACTTCGCGCTGCAGGTCGGCATCCCAGAGCGCCGTCTTGACGCCCATGCCGTAATCCAGCTCGGTCGTCAGCAACTCGCCCTGGGCGGTCCACCACCAGCGGCGACCGTTCGCCTTGTGGTCGCCTTCGGTCTCGGCGCCGTAGCCCTCGCTGCCCGGATAGACCGGGTCGATGTCGGCGCAGAAGCCACCATGCACATGGCCGGACGGGGTCGGCAAGCCCCACAGCCACTGCCCGGTCTTGGCGTCGGCCTGACTCATGCCGTGCGAGCGGCCGCCGGTCTCGTAGACGTAGTAGACCTCCCACCCTGGCCGCAGCGGGTCGAGGTCGCCAACGTAAGAGTGGTCGGGGTGACCGCGCCCGGTGCTCCACAACGGCACCCCGGTGTCGTCGATCACGGCGCTGCCCAACATCACCTCGTCCCGACCGTCGCCATCCAGGTCGGCGCAGTGCGTGAAGTGGGCGCCCTGGCCGCGCCACCGCCGCCCGGCCTCGTCGCTGCTGTAGGTCCAGCCCGGCTGCAACTGGTCGCCGACCAGCTCCCAGGCCTCGGCCTTCATGGTGGTGTAGGTGCCGCGCAGGGCGATCAGGTAGGGTGTGGCACCATCGAGGTAGGCCACCGCCAGTTGGTTGCGGGCGGCATAGTTGTAACCCGCGCTGGCCGCGCCAGCCAGGTCGCCGAAGCCCTCGCGGCTCGGCCAGGGGGCCTTGGCGCGGGGTTGCCCGGTGCGACCGTCCAGCACCACCAGCCACTCGGCCCCGCTGCGGACGCGCTGGTCCTCGGGGTCCCGCGGGTCGCCCTCGCCAGCCTTCACAGCCACCTCGGCGCGGCCATCGCCGTCCAGGTCCCAGACCAGGTACGGCGAGTACCAGATCCCGCGCTCGATCGCCCAGCCGAGGTCGTAGCTCCAGAGCTCGCGGCCGTCGGCGTTGATCGCCCGCAGCGTGTAGGTCCCGGGCGAGGGCTGCCAGTAGCTGATGTACGGATCGATGTTGTCCTGCGGCGTCTTCAGCACGTAGTCCAGCCGCCCATCGCCGTCGAGGTCGCCCAGGCCGAGCTTCTGGACGGTGGTGCCGGCGCCCAGCGGGAACTTCAGGTAGGGCTGCGCCTGGGCCTGACAGGTCACCTCGCCCGGCTGCTCGCGACCGCCGACGACGGTCCGCAGGCGGTACTCCTGGCCCGGTTGCCCCGTCGGGTCGCGGAAGTCGGTGGTCGCGGTCAGCGGCGTCGGATGCAGTTTGGCAAGCTGTCCCGCGGCGGCGCGGTAGACATTGAAGCCGACCGCGGCCGGGTCGCTGGCCAGCAGGCGCCAACTGAGCTGCATCCCACCATCGGCCGGAATCGCCACCAGGCCGCGGTCGAGTCGCTCGGCCAGGCGTCGGGTCGCGTGACCGCGGAGGGCCGGTTTGGTGGCCGCCGGCACCAACGGCCAGAGCGCGACATAGTCGTAGTATCCGGAGCCCGCCCCGCCGGGGTTGACGTAGCGGTCGTCGACCCAGACCTCGAAGGTCTCGCCGAGTTCGGCCATCTCCAACAGCAGCCCACCGCTGTAGGGTCGCCAGGTCTGGCCTCCGTCGAGCGACACGCCGAGCGTCCGGCCGACCTTCAGCTCGACATCGTAACGACCCGGCTTGAGGCCGGTCAGGCGGGTGTGCAGCACCGGCGCGCCTTCCTCGGGGGTCGCCCGGTCGGCGTTGACCACCGGCGCTCGCAGCACCACCCCGCCCGACCACTTCTTCTCGGCGTCGACGTCGGTGCTCCAGAGATTCCAGCGGTCCGGGGCGTCCTTGTTGGCCAGCCAGGCGGTGGTCGGCGTCGACCACGCCTCGGCCTCGAAGCGCAGCTCCGGCGGGCCGGCGGCCAACAGGGCGAAAGCCAGGAAGTAAGGCATGTCGAGCTCCTCAGTCGCCGACGCGACGCAGGATCACACAGTCGAAGTAGGCCGGACCCGGGTGATCCGGCCAGGCGTAGCGGTCGTCGACCCACAGATCGAAGGTGCCCTGGTCGATCCGCAGACCGCGCGCCAGGGGGCCGCCGCGGTACGGCCGCCAGGTGCGTCCGTCGAGCGAGATGGCCAGCAGGCGTACCACCGCGGGGAGTTCGACGTCCCACTGGCCGGCCGGGATCCCGGTGCAATGGGCCCGCAGCACCGGCGCGCCGTCCTCGGGCCGGGCCCGATCCTCGACCACCACCGGCGTCTTCAGCGTCTGCGCGCCAGAGCGCTTCTTGGCCGCCTCGGGTTCGGTCGTCCAGAGGCACCACTTGTCGGGCCGATCCTGGTCGCGCAGCCAGCCATCGGCCGGTGTGCTGACCACCTCAGCCTCGAATCGCAGTTCGACCGGCGCCGCCGCGCGGCCCAGGTGGAGGCTGCAGCCGAGGGCGACCAGTCCGCCGCAGGCGCCGAGCCAGCGTCTCATCCGCCGCTCCCGGCGCTGGCTTCGACCGCGGCCGGCCGGGTCCTCCTGCGGTTGACCGCCACTGCCGGCGGTGCTAGCCTCCAGCGCAGGAGCGCTGCGGTGGCCGAAATCGGATTGGCGGGACTGCTACGGGCGATCGCCGGCCGGCGGGTCGGGCTGGTCACCGGACCGACCGGCTGGCTGGAGCGCGACGGGCACCAGATTGACATCCTTCACGCCCGCGGCTGGTTGCGCGCCCTGTTTGCCCCCGAGCACGGCGTCTGGGGCGACCTCCAGGCCGGCGACCACGTCCCGGGCGGCCAGGATCCACGGACCGGGGTGCCGGTCTTCAGCCTCTACGGCGAGGTCCGCGCGCCGACCGCCGAGATGCTCGCCGAGGTCGATGTCGTGGTCGGCTGTCTGCAGGACGCCGGCGGCCGACCCTACACCTACCAGGCTACGCTGGCGGCCTGCCTGGACAGTTGCGCCCGGTTGGGCAAGCCGCTGCTGCTGCTCGATCGCCCGACCCCGCTGGGCGGCGTGGTGGCGCAGGGCAACGTCGGGGCCGGGACCTTCTTCCCCGCCCCGCTGCCGATGCGCCCGGCGCTGACCATCGGGGAGATGCTGCGGCTCTATCAGCACCAACAGCGGCTGGCTGTGGAACTGCTCGTGGTGCCGCTGCTGGAAGCGCCGCGCGAGCTGTGGTATGACGAACTGCCGCTGCCCTGGGTCGCCCCGTCGCCGAATCTGCCGACCGTCAACAGCGCGCTCTGCTTCACCGCGACGGTCCTCCTGGAGGCCACCAACGCCAGCGAAGGGCGCGGCACGACTCGCCCGTTCGAGCTGATCGGGGCTCCCTGGGCCGACAGCGCGCTGTTGGCCGACGAGCTCAACCGCCGGCGGCTGGCTGGCGTCCTGGCGCGCCCGGCGGCCTTCATCCCGACCTTCAGCAAGCACCAGGGCGAGGTCTGCCACGGCGTGCAGTTGCACCTCACGGACCGCGCGGTGGTCGATCCGCCGCTGCTCGGCCTGCATGTCTTGGACGCGCTGCGGCGGCTCTGGCCCGACTCCTTCGTGGTCCGGCCGAAGTCGCTCGACGTGCGCTACCACAGCGCCGTCCCGCGGCAGCGCTGGGAGGCCGGCGAGCCGCTCGAGGCGATCGCCGCGGGGTGGCAGACCGAGCTGGCCGCCTTCCGCGCCGCGGCGGCCGACGCGGGCGTCGGGCCGCCCTGGTGGGCCGACGGGTTGACGCAGCGGCCGCGCTGACGCAGCCTATCGGCAGCAGGCTTCGGAGGCAGCAGCATGGCAGCGACGGCGACAGGCCCCAGCGGCGCGTTCGTCAGCGGCGAGTTTCATACCCAGGGCGGGCTGTTCCTGGCGGCCCGACAGGCCGTCCGCCGGGGCTTCCCGCGGGCCAGCCTGGGCTATGTTGGCGACCCCGCCGAAGACGCCAGCGGCGCCCCCCTGGGGTTCGTGCTGCCGGCCAGCTACAGCCGCGAGTTCGCCGGGGCCGGGGCCCTCGTCGGCCTGCTGATCGGCCTGCTGACCGCCCTCTTCTTGCCCTGGATCAGCCTCGCGCACTCGCTCAGCCGACTCCCCGGCGGCCTCGCCGCCGGGCTGCTGGGTGGCCTGGCGCTGGGTGGATCGCTCGGCTGGGCGCTGGTCTCGCACCGCCTCGGGGCCTACCTCACCCACGCCCGCGCCGGCGCCCTGCGCCTGCGGATCGAGCTGCCGACCGACCTGCCCGAAACCGAGCGCGACCGCCTTGCCGAGCTGGCGGAGCTGGCCCTACGCGAGGCCAAGGCCGAGTCCCTGCGCCACACCGATGGCGCCACCGAGGTCAACTCCCCGCAGTCGCCGGCTTACGTCCCGTAGGGCCGGCTGCTTAACAGGTTGTTCTTGACAGGGCGGCAGGGTTCTGGGCATACTCCGGCCACGCCGCACGGCTGGCCTGGGCGGCGCGACGGTCGGAGTTCCGGAGTCCGGGAACCGGTTTAGGGCCCTGACCGTCTGGATAGACTATCAACGAGGCGGCATGCGCGGCGGACCAGCCGGTCGCGATAGGGCCGACCCGGGTTTTGGAGAGACCGCAATGCGAACTCATGCGCGACGCGCGTTCACGTTGATCGAGTTGCTCGTCGTGATTGCGATCATCGCGATCCTGGCCGGGATCCTGTTCCCAGTCTTCGCGAAAGCCCGCGAGAAGGCCGAGCAGACCGACTGCATCAGCAACGTCAAGCAGATCAGCGTGGCGTTCCAGATGTACGCCAGCGACTACGACCAGAAGTTTGCCCCCCACGGCATGTGGACGGGCGGCACGGCGCTCTACTACTGGCCCTACGCGATCATGCCCTACACCAAGAACACCCAGTTGTTCACGTGCAAGGCCTTCCCGGATGACCAGAACTACGACGGCGGCGCGCTCCCCGGGACCAACGCCACCGGCGTCAGCTACGGCATGAACAACCGGCTGAGCTACAACTCGGCCGGCTGGAACGGCACCGCCGCCGACCCGCTGTATGCCGGCGTCTCGAACAAGATGACCCGCATCAGCAAGCCGGCCGAGACCGTGCTGATCTACGACGCCAGCCTGGGCGCCGGGATCTCCCCCAGCCTGGCCAACGACGCCTCGAACGCCGCCGCGGTGGCCGACGCAGTGCGCGGCAACCACAATGGTGACGAGGCGGCCGGCAAGGACAGCGGCATGAGCATCGTCGGCTTCTGCGACGGCCATGCCAAGGCCACCATGATGGACCCGATGCTGCAGGGCGGGGCCGCCAATCTCTGGAACCCGCGCCGCTAGCCGACCTTCGACCAACCTTCACCAGCAGCCGCTGCCGCCGCCGGCAGCGGCTTTTGGCGTTCGCGTTCGGAGCAGGAGTCGCCGCACGCCGCGCCAACCTCACGTTGACCGGCGGTCGCGCCGGCCGCGACCGACAAGGGAGAGTGCTGGTGTTTCGTTGTGCAAGTTGGGGCGCCATCGGCGTGAAGGTCGGCTGGCTGGAAGGGCTGGACCTGGCCCGCGAGGTCGGCTTCGAGGGCGTCGATGTGCCGATCGGCACGGCCGTCGAGTATGTCGCCAAGGGTGAGGCCGGAGCCTTCACGGCGCTCTACGCCGACCGCGGCCTGCGACTGGGCAACTGGGGCCTCGGGGTCGACTGGCGCGGCGACCAGGCGAAGTTCGCGGACGGGCTCACCGCGCTGGCCAGCCAGGCCGCCGCCGGGCAGGCGGTCGGCGCCACCCGCTGCGCCACCTGGGTCCCCTCGTGGTCCGACGACCGGCCGTTCGAGGCCAACTTCGAGTTCCATGTCGCCCGCTTCGGAGCGGTCGCCCGGGTGCTCGCCGAGTCGGGCTGCAGCCTCGGCCTGGAGTTCATCGGGCCGGCCACCCTGCGCCGCGGCAAAGCGTACGAGTTCGTCTACGACCTGCCCGGCATGTTGCGGCTGTGCGCGGCCTGCGGCCCGAATGTCGGGCTGCTGCTGGACGCCTGGCACTGGTACACCAGCGGCGGCGACGAGGCGCAGTTGGCCGGCCTCACCGCGGACCAGGTGGTGGTGGTCCATGTCAACGACGCCCCGACGGGGATCGCCGTGGATCAGCAACTGGATAACCAGCGCCTGCTGCCGGCGGCCAGTGGCGTGATCGACATCGCCACCTTCATGCGCCACCTGCAGCGGATGGGTTACGACGGCCCGGTGATCGTCGAGCCGTTCAACCAGGAACTGCGCGAAATGGAAGGCCGCGCCGCGGCCCTGCGCACGAAGCAGTCGCTGGACACCATCTTGGCGATGGCCGGCTGCTGACCGCCTCGCGCCAGGCCTCGAAGGGCCCGGTCGGGTTCGTCGCAGGGCGAGTCCGCCGGGCCCTTCCCTTCAGACGACAGTTGTCTCTCCAAGGCCGCCGAGTCAGGTTACCGCCTGAGCGAAAGACCGAGGAAGGGCGCATGTTCCGACACCTCTTCAGCGATCAGCCCGACAGCGCGGCACGGACGTTTTGGTACAGCTCCTGCGTCTGGTTTCTGGTCGGCACCACGATGGGCCTGCTGGCGTCGCTGTACTTCGTCAGCCCCAACGTGATGCGCGGCGTGGCGCCGTTGAGCTTCGGTCGGTTGCGCCCCATCCACGTCAACGTGGTGGCCTTCGGCTGGATCTCCATGGCCCACCTCGGCACGATGTACTACATCCTGCCGCGGCTCTGCCGTAGTCGACTCTACAGCGAACGCCTTGCCAACTTCATCGCCTGGGCCTGGAACGGCACCATCCTGTTCGCCATCGTCTCGCTCTTCATGGGCTTCACCGAGGGCAAGGAGTACGCCGAACTGGTCGCGCCGCTCGACATTCTGGTGATGGTGGCGCTGCTGCTGACCACCTTCAACGTGCTGATGACCATCGCCAACCGGCGCGAGCCGCTGATGTACGTCTCGCTCTGGTACTTCGCCGGCACGGTCTGCTGGTACCCGGTGATCTACTTCCTGGGCAACCGCACGTTCTTCGCCACCAACGGCCTCAACGATGCCATCGTCGGCTGGTTCTACGGTCACAACACCCTCGGCCTGTGGTTCACCACGATGGGCATCGGGGCGACCTACTACCTGCTGCCACGACTCGTCAACAAGCCGATCTACAGCCACCTGCTGTCGCTGATCGGGTTCTGGACGGTGGCCATCTTCTACGCGCCGATCGGCGCGCACCATACGCTGCAGGCGCCGATCCCCGAGTGGCTGAAGGCCATCGCCTCGACCAGCTCGGCGCTGATGGTGATCCCGGTGATCACCGTGCTGGTGAACTTCTTCAAGACGATGGACAACGAGTGGCACAAGGTGCCGGGCAACACGCCGCTGAAGTTCCTGACGATGGCGATGATCAGCTACCTGGTGACCTGCATCCAGGGCCCGTTGCAGGCCTCCCGGGCGATCAACGCCTACCTGCACTTCAGCCAGTGGGTCGTCGGTCACGCCCATATGGCGCTGCTGGGCACCTTCAGCTTCATCCAGATGGCCTTCATCTACTACGCGCTGCCGCGCGTGCTGAAGCGGCCGATCTACAGCGAGCGGATCGCCAACGTGCAGTTCTGGGCGGGCGTGCTGTCGTTCTTCTTCTTCTTCGTGGCGCTGACCATCGCCGGGCTGCAGCAGGCCGCCGGCTGGAGCAGCCAGATCATGGTGCAGTACACCTCGCTCTGGCTGAAGCCGATGTACCTGCTGCGGACCTTCTCCGCGGTGATCCTGGTGTTCACCTTCTATCTGTTCGTCTACAACGTCTACATGACGGTACGGTCGGCAGCTCGTGAGCAGGCGCGGGCTGGGGCTGAGACGGCGGCCGCCTAGGAGGGCTCGACGCGATGCTGGGCAAAATCGACTATCGGCTCCCCTCGGCGATCATGGCGGTGATGCTGGGTGCCATCATCTGGTTGGTGGTGATCTACCCTGCCCTCGGCTACAAGCTGGACCGCCCCGAGATCAACCCCGACCTCAGCGGCGAGGTGGGCGACTACAAGAAGCGCAAGGACTACACCGACCTGCAGTGGTACGGCCGGCGCGTCTACATCGAAGAGGGTTGCTTCTACTGCCACAGCCAGCAGGCCCGCTACCAGGACCGCGGGATGGGCCCGACGGCGATCCCGCAGGAGTTTCAGTTCGACGGGCCGCACCTGCTCGGCTCGGCCCGCACCGGGCCGGACCTGGCGCGGGAGGGTGGCAAGTATCCCAGCCGCTGGCATCGCGAGCACCACATCAACCCGCGCTCGAAGTCGGCCGGCAGCATCATGCCGCGGTTCCAGCACCTCGACCACCAGCCGCTGGAGTTCCCTGACGCCCCGGAGATCGACTCCCAGGCCCTGCTGCGCGCGACGCCGGCCGAGCTGCGGAAGCAGTACGCCAGCGACACCGACCGGCAGTTGACGCCGGCCGAGACGATGCTCGAGCTGCGGGCGATCGGCTACAGCGACTACGACGTGGTCAAGCCCGACGGCCGTGGCGTCACCCGCCTCGACGCGCTGGTGGCCTACATGCAGTGCCTCGGGCCGGGCCGCCTGTACGAGCCAGGTGGTGCCGTGCCGTGGCTGGAGGGTGTGCCGCACAAGCCTTCCTCAACCTACGCCCTCGGCCGCGATGGGGCCGCGCCGCAAGCGCTCCCGGCGGGTCTGCCGGCGCCGACCGACTGGTCCGGCCTGGGGGCCAAGGCGGCCGAGTACTGGGTGCCGTCCGAGTACCAGGACCTCGCCAAGAAGGCCCACGAGGACATGAAGATTCCGGCCTTCGAGCCGCGCTTCATCGTCAACGGGCGGGGCATCTACCTGGAGAAGTGCGCGCCCTGCCACGGCCTGAACGGTCAGGGCAACGGGCCGGCGGGGCGCTACATGATGAAGAAGCCCGCCAACTTCTGGCTGCCGCAGTTCAAGACCTACAGCGACGCGATGTGGTTCTACCGGGTCGCCGAGGGCGTGCCCGGGACCGAGATGCCGGTCTGGAAGCACTCCCTGCGGCAGCGCAAGAAGCACCAGGAGTGGGACCAGATCTGGTATCTGGTGACCTACCTGAAGTACATCGCGGCGGCCTCACCGCTGCAGCCGGTGCCGTACGACCTGCCGCCGGAGTACTACCTGGCCGACCAGGACCGCGCCCGCCGCGGGATGTTCCCGGTCGACGCGGCGCTGGTCGCGCAGGTCCAGGCCGAGCTGGCGAAGAAGGCGGCGCAGCCGGCCGCTCCGGCCACGCCTAGCACCACCGCGCCAGCAGCGGCACCGCCTGTCGCGCCGCCGGCTGCGGCGGCCCCCAGCGCCCCGGCCGCGGCGCACTAGGAGCAAGTTGATGTACTGCGATTGCATCCTCTCGCGAGCTGGGTTCCAGTCGGGGTACCTGCCGGTGTTCCTGATCTCGGTGGTCTTCGTGGTCGCCGCGCTGGCGGTGATGGTCGGCGGCTGGCGCACCACGCGGTTCCAGGAGATGGAGCGCGCCAAGGATCAGATGATGTCGGTCGAGGAGTGAGGGAGGCGCGAGATGAGTGAACAGCCGAACCAGCCCGCGCCGGCCACGCCGGACTACTTGGAAGACGAGATGAGCGTCGCCGAGAGCATCGGCGAGGACGAGGGCGTTCAGGTCGGGCACGCTGGGGCGCCGATCTTCTGGGTGGTCTGCGTGGTCCTGATCCTGTGCTGGGCGATGGTCGCCTGGAAACCGTGGAAGGGCTACTGATGCGGCACACGAGCGCGACGGTGAAACGACGAACCGCAGCGGGCGCGGCCCTCGCGGTCGCCGGCCTCCTGACGGCCTGTGGGCCGGTGCGGGTGGCCGGTGGCGGTCAGGTGGCGCAGCCGTTGCACGTGGTTGAGCACAACGCCATCGACTTCCATACCGACGAAGCGCTGCTGCCCTCCAAGGTGCCGCAAGCCGGCCACGGGCGGGAGGTCTACAGCCGCAAGGTCAACGGCAAGTCGTGCGCCGGCTGCCACGGCGACCAGGGCCAGCCCAGCGTGGCCGGGGCGCCGGACTTCAGCCAGCCCGACTGGATCCGCAGCAAGACGCCCCTCGAGCTGGAGCAGTTTCTGCGCACCGGGCCGGGCCACGATTACGGTGTCACGCTGACCTTGCAGGAGCGCTGGGACGTCGTCTGCTGGTGCCGCCACTTGGCCGTCAACATGGACGAGGTGCGCGAGACCGCGACCGGACGGTTCGGCAAGAACTGCAATGTCTGCCACGGCAACAAGGGCTTCGGCAACGGGTTCTTGGCGCCGACGATGCAGCCGCTACCGCGCAACTTGACCGACTTCCCGACCTGGGGCATCCACCGCAGCGACCAGGAGATCTACGACAACATCTGGTACGGCGTGCACTGGTCGGCGATGCCGCCCTGGCGGGGGACCCTGCAGCCGCAGGAAGTCTGGCAGATCGTGGACTTCATCCGCGCGCAGCAGTACGCGCCGCCTGAGAACTGACGGAAGGACACCCCATGGCGAAGGAACCTGTCGGCCCGCGCGATAACCGCTCCGAAGTCAGCCGCCGCGACTTTGCGTCGATGGTGGTGATGGGCGTGGCCGCCGTCGCCCTGGCCGGGCTGGCCTCGGTCTCGATGGCGATGCGCTACCTGCGCCCGAAGATGACGCCCTTCAACTTCATCCAAGCCCCCGACAAGGCGAACGTGCCGAACCAGGTGGTGGCGACCGTCGCCGAGCTGCAGGAGCCCTGGAAGGTCAAGGACTTCATCTTCCGGCAGGTCAACATCGAGTACACGCCGCGCGGCCAGCAGCAGGTCGAGATCCCCGGCTTCGCGGTACGGCTGCCCGACGAGGCCGGGCAGGCCGACACCAAGTACATCGAAGTCTACAGCCGGATCTGCCCGCATCTCGGGTGCATCTTCAACTTCGAGACGGAGCCCGACCTCGTGCAGAAGAACTACGGCGGGTTCCGGCCGCCCGGACCGGTTTTCGCCTGCCCCTGCCACCTCAGCATTTACGACGTGGCCCACGACGGCAAGGTGATCTCGGGGCCGGCCCCGCGGCCGCCCTACAAGTTCCAGTTCAAGCTGGAAGGCGATGACGTGATCGTGACGGCGCCTCCGGGCGGTCTGGCCTAAGGCGGAGGGCACCATGGCGAGCGAAGCGCTGCAAGGCCAAGGCAAGTTCTGGACCTGGTTCGACGACCAGGTGCGGCTGCTCAAGAAGAAGATCGCCGCGGTCGACCTGTTCGACGAGACCTTGGCGGACCAGGCTGCCAGCAACCCGTGGTACGCCCTCGGGTCGATGGTCTACTTCTTCTGGTTGACCACCATCGTCACCGGCTTGATGCTGATCGCCTGGTACATCCCGAACACCTCGCGGGCGTTTGACAGCATCTTGCACATTCAGGAGGGCATCCCGGGCGGCTGGCTGATCCGCGGGCTCCACAAGTACGCCGCCGACGCCATCATCATCGCGGCCACGATGCGGGTCTACCGGCTCTACTTCACCGGCGAGTACAAGACTCGGGAGATCGCCTGGCTGGTCTCGATCATCACCCTGATCCTGGGGATGTTCAGCGGCCTGACCGGGTACCTGCTGATGTGGAACCAGCGCGCCTTCTGGGCTTCGAAAGTGTTCGCGACGTTCCCGACCTACATCGACGAGATCCCGATTCTCGGGCAGTTGCACCTCGGCATGACCACCGCGCAGTTCATGCTCGGCGGCACAGCCATCGGCGATGCCACCCTGACGCGCTTCTACGCCGGCCACTTCGCGATGTCGATGCTGCTGCTGATCCCGGTCGAGGCCTACTTCATCCGCAAGGGCTTCAAGCGCATTTCGCTGTCGTGGCTGACGATGGGCGTCTGCCTGGCGATGCTGACCAGCGTGGCCTTCCTGATCCCCGTCGAGTTGGGCAGCCGGGCGAACCGCGCCGAGACGCCGCTGCCGATCCTCTCCGACTGGTACTTCCTCGGGCTGTACCAGATGATGAAGGAGATGAAGCCGCTCTACGCGGTGATCGGCACGATGTTCATCCCGGCCATCGCCATCCTGATGCCGGCCTTCGACACCGCCAAGGATGTGCCAACCTGGCGCCGGCCGTTCTTCCTGAGTGTCGGCCTGGCGGCGTTCATCCATTGGCTGCTGCTGTCGTTGATGATCATCAAGGACTACGCGCAGATCACCACGGACCCCCCGAAGATCTGGGCCTCTTGGATCGTGATCATGCTCTGCGGGGCCTGCTTCGAGTACAAGGCGATGGGCTACCCGCGCAAGGCCGTGACGCGGCGGGTGGTCTTGACGTTGCTCGGCTGGGCGGTGCTGTTCGCGACCTTCGCCGGCTGGACGCGGTTCCGGCAGCCGCCCTACACCGCCAGCTACCTGCCGGCGGCGATGCACAAGCTGGTGGTGGACGAGTCGCCGGAAGTCCGGGACGAGCGCAACGGGCGGTACAGCGGCGACGATCCGGCGACGGTCCGCGACGAGATCCTGAACGCCATCAGCCGGCCGATCGTCAGCGAGTGGTACGTCGCCAGCCCGTCGGCGCTGGAGAAGCTCAAGAAGGAGCAGGACGGCGTTCGCGGCTGCTGGGTGATGATGACGATGGCGCTGCTGCTGTGCGGGCTGGTGGCGATCGCGACGACGCCGACGGCGGGGATTGAGTCGTTGATCTACCCGTCGCGCACGCCGCGCGGCCGGAAGATCAAGGGCCTCGGCCCACCGCCGAAGCCAGCCGCGACGGCGGAGCCCGCAGCGACATGAAGCGGGCGTTCTGGATCGGTACCTGGGTGGTGGCGATTCTGGCGCTGTCGCAGGTGATCGAAGCCGGGAAGACCTGGCGCGAGGCGTCGGGGCTGCTGTTCGTGGTGGAGACGATCGGATGGTGCGTCGCTCTGCTGGGTGCGGTCGGTCTGCTGACCCTGCGCACCTACGCCAGGGAGCGGGCCAAGGGCAACGTGCAACGGCCGGTGGCGTTGTTCGAGCGGATACTGGAACGAGGTGCTGACGGTGAGTGAAGCCTCGAAAACCAAACTGGGCGGGCTGATCATGGCCGCGGGCATCGGGCTCGGCGTGCTGCTGGTGATCGTCGAGTTCCTCAACGGTCCCCGCGGCGAGGCGCAGCCTGGGCTCTTCGGGATCGTCTCCCCGCACATGGTGTGGGCCGAGCGGGCCTTCATCTTCCTCTTTGGCGTGGTCCACCTGATCGTGGCCGCCATCATCACCGTCTTCCGGAGGACCGCGGTATGAGCGCGCAGCCGATTGAAGCGGTCGAACGGGACGATGTCCTGCAGCCGCGCCACCCCTACCGGCGCTTCCTGCGGAGCGCCACGCGCTGGCAGGTGGCCGTCGAGCGGAAGGTCAACGAGCTGGTCAGCTACGAGCAGAACCCGTTCTACTTCCACGGGGCGCTGCCGACCTTCGTCTTCTGGATGCTCATCGCCAGCGGCATCGGGTTGCTGTTCTACTACAAGGCAACCCTCACCGAGTCCTACGAGAGCCTGGTCTATCTGGCCAAGGTGCCGTTCGGAAACTGCATCCGCTCCAGCCACCGCTACAGCGCCGACGCGATGCTCCTGGCGATCTACCTGCACACCTTCCGGGTCTACATTACCGACCGCCACCGCGAGTACCGCATCGTGCCCTGGCTGACCGGTGTGGTGTTGCTGCTGTTGACCTACGTCGCTGGCATCTCGGGCTACATGCTGGTCGGCGACCAGCGCTCCTGGGGGCTGATCCATCAGAGCGTGCAGGCCTTCCAGGCGGTGCCGCTGGTCGGCGACTTCCTGGCCAGCCAGGTGCTCGCCGGGCCGGACATCACCGACTACACGGTAGCCCGGGCGCTGTTCTTCCATCTGCTCAGCGCGATGGCCATCTTCTGGTTCCTCTGGATGCACCTGCTGCGGATCCGGCGGCCGTTCATGATCGTGACGATCGGCATCGGCGCGGCCGTGGTGGGCGTGATCCTGATGGTCGCCGGGCTCTGGCCGGCTGGCAGCTACACGCCAGTTGTCGAGCCGATGCACGTCCCGGAAGCCTACGAGATTGGCAACTGGCTCTACCTGCCGGGCTTCTGGCTGCTCTCGAGCGCCGGCCCGCTGGCCTTCTGGGGCGCCGTGGTGCTGCTCTTCGGCGGGCTGCTGATGCTGCCCTACCTGCTGCGCGACACCCGCCGCAACATCGCGATGGTGGTGCGTGACAAGTGCGTCGGTTGCCAGCTCTGCGCCATCGACTGCCCCTACTCGGCGATCACGATGGTGCCGACCTGGAACGAGCGGAAGAAGAAGCCCGACCTGCTGGCGGTGGTCTACCCGCCACGCTGTTCGGAGTGTGGCGTCTGCATCGGATCCTGCGACTTCGATGCGATTGAGCTGAGCAGCATGCCGTACCGTCCGATTGAGGACCTGGTCAAGGAGCTGGCCCCGAAGCGCGAGGCGCCGGCCGAGGCGGCGGGAGACTAGGCGATGAGCGAACCGACGGTGGCCACCACCGCAACTCCTCCGGCGGCGCCCTTCGTGCCGCAGGTGCTGGCCTTGGTGTGCGAGCGGAGCGTGCCGATTGACGAGCTGATCGGCCCCGACCAGCGCCTCCGCGACGCGCCGCAGGTCTACGTCCTGCGCTTTCCGTGCAGCGGCATGATCAAGCCGTCGCTGGCGCAGTTGGCGCTCGACGAAGGCTGGGACGGCGTGCTGGTGGTCGGCTGCGCCGTCGGCGATTGCCACTTCCGCGAAGGCAACCTGTGGGCCCGCGAGCGCTTCCTCGGCGGTCGCGCCCCGAACAAGTTCCGGCGGATGGACCAGCAACGGGTCAGCCTGCTGTGGCGCGCGGCCTCCGAGGCCGGACCGTTCTTGAGCGAGGTGGGCAGCTTCTGTGACCACCTGCGGACCCTGCCGCCGAACCTGAGGAGCGATGATGGCAAAGGACGCAAGCGGAAGCGCTGAAGGCAAGGAACTCACGCCGCGCGCCCAGATCGACTGGAAGTACGTGCTGTTCTACGTACTGTTCTACGTCTGTCTGGTCTTCATCGCCCTGTTTGGTGTGATCGCCGAGGTCTGAGTCTCAGCGCACCACACCGTGGCTCTGGCGCGTCCCGGCCGCGACCGTGACGCCCGGAGCCACGATGCTGTAAGGCCCCACCACCGCGCCGTCGGCGATCTGGCAACCGGCCCCGAGGTAGACCGGCGGGCGGACCTCGCCGGCGACCTGGACCCCATCCTCGGCAAAGACCCCCGCCGCCTGTTCCGCGGCCGGCGCCAGGTAGCGGCGGGCGCGGCCGTGCAGGGCCAGGACGTTGGCCCGGTCGAGGCTGTCCAACGAGCCGATGTCGGCCCACAGGCCGGCAACCTGGTGACAGGCGACGGGCACCCCGGCAGCCAGCAGGCGCGGCAGCAGGTCGATGGTCAGGTGGTACCGCCGGCGGGGCGGGATCCAGCGGCGCCAGACCTCGGGTTCCAGGATGTGCAGGCCGGTGAACTCACCGGCGTAGCAGCCCGCGGGATCCTCCAGATTGGTGCGCCGGATCCCCCGCAAGCGGCCGGCGCAGTCCCACTTGACCGGGTACTTCAGCGGGCCGAGCACCGGGGTCACGCCCAACGTAAGCGCCGCGCCCGCCTGCTGGTGCGCCGCCACCAGCGGCAGCAGGTCGCCGTCGAGGACGATGTCGCCGTTGACCACCAGCAGGGGCGCTTCGCCCCACAGCCACTCGAACGACTTGACCGTGCCCATGCCGTCGAGCAGGTCAGCCTCGTGTTGCCAGTGCAACTGCAGGCCCCAGCGGGAGCCGTCGCCCAGCGCGGCGTGCAGCGGCGCCGGCAGCCAATGGGTGTTGATGCCGACCGTGCGGATGCCGGAGTCGCGCAGCCACTCCAGCAGCGACACCACGCAGGGTCGTCCGAGCACCGGCAGCAGCGGCTTCGGCAGGCTGGCGGTGAGCGGCCGTAGCCGCTCGCCCAGGCCGGCACAGAGCAGCAGCGCCTTCATCGGAAGCGCTTCCGGAGCGCCTTCAGCTTCGGCAGCAGGCTCGTGAAGGCATGGTAGGGCAGCGGTCGCAGCACCAGGTCCCACTCGCCGACCCACTCCACCAGCTCCGGCCCGAAGCCGCCCTTGAAGCGGTTGAGGCCGTAGAGCGGACTGTCCTCGGCGGTCGGCGGCGCCACGCCGCGGAAGTCGTAGGTCCGGCATCCCCGGGCCACGGCCCACTGCATCGCCTCCCACTGCAGGCGGTAACCGCTGTAGTGTTCGCGGCCTTCGTCGTTCATGCCGCCGTAGAGGTACCAGGTGGTGTCGCCGTAGCCGAGGCAGAGGATGCCTCCGACCAGGCGGTCCTCCCGCTCGGCGAGCAACAGCGCGGCCTGGCAGGCGCCCTGGCAGTCGGCCAGGAGGCCCTCGAAGTAGGCCGGCCCGCGGACCGCGAAATGCTGCCGGGCGGCCGTTTCGGTCAGCAGGCGGTAGAAGCCCGGCAGGTCGGCCGGGGTGCCCAACCGGACCGTCACCCCGCGCTTCTCCGACTTGCGGATGCGGTTGCGGTAGTCGGGCTTGAAGTCGGCGAAGACCTGGTCCAACCCCGGCGTGAGGTCCAACCGCATTACGTAACGCGGCTGGGTCCCCCCGAAGCGGCCGTCCAGGCCGGGCGTCGGACGGCAGCCGCAGGCCGTCAACTGGTGTGGCTCGGTGGCCGGCAGGCACGGGTCGAGCTTCAGGCAGATCGCGCGTTGGGCCTGCGCGAACTGCTGCAAACCGCTGAACAGCGCGGTCCGCCAGGGCTGGGCGGCCGGGCCGACGAGGTCGACAATCGGCCCGCGTGAGATGTAAGCCAAGGTGTAGCCCGCCGGCAGTCGCCGCAGCAGGAGCTGCGCCGCGGCCACCAGATGCTCGCCGGCGAACACACCGTAGCGGTGGGGTGTCCACTCGCCGCGGCCTTTGAGCTCGCCCCAGGCCCAGGCCTGCGCGAAGTCGTTGAGCGGGTGCTGCCCCACGAAGCTGTCGTAGGCCGCGGCGTCGGCGGCCACCAGCCAACGGCCGACCAGGGTCTCAGACATGGCTCGGCTCGGTCCAGCAGCGGGCGCTGAGGGCCTCCCAGCGGGGTTCCAGCACCGCCGCCAAGTCGGCGGCAGCGGGACAGTCGCCAAGCTGTCGCCGCAGGTGCTTCACGGCGAAGGGCAGATAGCGCAGGTAGAGGCCCTTCTGCTGGTTGAACCAGGTCACCACGTAGCAGGCCACGCAATGCGCCAGGCGCTGCACCGCGACCGTCGCCCAGAGGTCCGCAATCTGAGCGGCCGGGCAAGCGGCGTGAGTCCGTTCGGGCTGCTGCAGGTAGTGCGCCAGCAGCGCTTCGCGGACGTCGTCGCCGAGCGCCGCGTAGGGGTCGAACAGCAGCGACGCCACGTCGTACAACCAGGGGCCGATCATCGCGTCCTGGTAATCGATCCACCAGATCCGCTCATCGTGCCGCAGCAAGTTGCGGGCGTGCAAGTCACGGTGCATCCAGACCTGCGGCGCGCTGGTCAGCGCCCGCACCATCGTGTCTTCGCCGTGATCCCAGCGCTCCATCTCGGCAGCGCTCAACGGCTGCACCTTCTGGAGCACCTCCTTGCGCAAGCGGCGGAGTTCGAAGTGAATCCGCTCCGGGGTCAGCGTCCGCCCATGCGCTGGCGAGGTGGTCGGCGGTTCGCTGGCAGCCTCGCGCTCGAGGCGGGCCAGGTCGGCCAGCACCGTACGGTAGCAGCCAGTCGCGGCTTCAGCGGTGACTTGCGTCAGCAACTCGTCGCCAACATCGGTGATCAGCAGCGTCTGGAGGTCGCTGGCGGCCTGCAGCACCGCGGGCACCGCGACACCGTGGCGCCGCAGCCACTCGCCGATCGCCAGCCAGTCGTGCATCTTCTTGGCTTCGGCCTCCGGCGTCAGCATGGCGATGGCGGTGCCGGCCAAGGTGCCGCCACGCAGCCGCAGGTAGAGCCGCTGGCCGACATCGCCGACCAGTGGCTCGAGCTGGGCCGACTGCAGCCCCCAACGCGTCAAAGCGGCTTCCAAACGCGGATCCGTCATGCTGTGCCACACCTCGCCGGCAGCAACCCCTGCAACGCGCTGGCCAACGCGGCTGCCGCCTGCGGTCGTCCGAGCGCCCGGCTGCGCGCGGCCATCTGGGCCAGCCGGCCCGGTTCGCCGAGCACCGCGGCGAGCTCCTGCCGCAGCCGCTCCGGGGTCAGCTCGGCATCGTCCACCAGCGTCGCCGCGCCTGCGTCGACCATCCAGGCCGCGTTGCCGCGCTGGTGGTCGTCGGCAGCGCCCGGGAACGGGGAGAGGATCGCCGGAATGCCGCGCGCGGCCAGCTCGGCCAGCGACATCGCGCCGGCGCGGCTGACCACTAGGTCGGCCACCGCCAGAGCCTGCTCCATCTCGTGCAGGTAGTCGCGGTACTGGTAGCCGACGGACAGCTCCGCGGCGACTGCGGCCGGCAAGGCCCGAGCATTGACCCGGCCGCCGAGGTGCAGCACCTGCCAGCCCGCGGCCCAGGGCTCGCGAAGCGACGGTAGCAGGCCGACCAGGGCCTCATTGATCTTCTGCGAGCCGAGGCTGCCGCCAAAGACCAGCAGCGTCGGCCGGGCCGGGTCGAGCCCGAGTGCCGCGGCGCTGGTCGCGCGGTCGGCGGCCAGGATGGCGGGCCGAATCGGGTAACCCAGCTCCTCGACGCGAAGCCCACCGAAGTACGGCCGGGCCGCCGGCATCAGCACGGCGACCAGCTCCGGGCGGGCCCAACGGGCCAGCCAGAGGTTGGCCCGACCCGGCACCGCGTTGGGCTCTAAGATGGCCCGCGGCAGGCCGCGACGCTTCGCCGCCAGCAGCACCGGGGCGCAGACCTGCCCGCCGGCGCCCACCACCAGGTCCGGGCGGAACTCGTCGAGCAGGCGCTGCGTCTGCCGCCACCCGCGGAGCCAACGCCCGGCCAGCAGGGCTTTGCGCCAGGCAGGCGCATTGGCCGGGGGCAGGTCCAGGAGTGTCAGGTCAAACCCCTCGCGAGGGACCAGGTCGGCTTCCATGCGACTGCGCTCACCGACGAAGCGCACGGCGCGGCCCGGCCCGGCCGCCAGCCAGGCGTGGGCCAGGCTGACCAGCGGGTAGATGTGCCCGCCGGTCCCGCCGCCAGCCAACAGGATCCGTGGCGCTTCAGCCATCGGCCAGCTCCTCGGGTGCCAGTCGCCGACAGCGGTCGACGGTCACGGCGATGGCCTCTTCCAACAGCCCGACCTGCTGCGCCACCGCGGTCTGCGCCGCGGCATGGTCGCTGCTGCGGCTGAGCTTGTCCAGCACGCGCCGCGCGTGGTCCAGGCGGTGCTGCAGCAGGTCGCCCAACTCGGTGTGCGCCGCCAGCGCCGCCACACGCGCCACTTCACAGCGATGGTCAGCGGTCCAGCCGGCGTAGGCCACTTCGGCCGCCGTCAGGGCGTCGGCCTGGTGCTGCTCAATCAGCGCCCGCGCGGCGGGGTCCTCGCGCATCGCGCACCAGGTCTCGAGCACCCGCACGGCCGCCGCGCGGTGCCCCAGAGTGGCGTACGCCTCCGCCAGCGACGCCAGCAGCTCCGGGCAGCCGGCCGAACTGAAGCGGTCGAGCGGGACCTGCGACCAGAACCCGACCGCCGCCTCGAAGTGCGCCCGGCCGGCCCCGTCGGCGGCGCGGCGGGCGACCTGGTAGTGCAGCAGGCCAAAGGCGATGCGGGCGATCACGCGGGAGTGGAAGACCCGGAACAGCCCGGTCCGCCGTTCGAGGAAGCCGAGCGCGCTGACCGGGATGCTGGTCGGCTCGTAGACGTGGTACAGCCGCCGCTTGCCGACTCGCCAGGGCAGCCCGCGATAGAGCGTCAGCGACTCGCCGTCGGCGCGGTCGGGGCCGATGAAGTAGCAGTCGTAGAGCAACCGCGTCAGGGCGCCGGCGCCGAGCAGCGCCAGCGCGAACAGCACGCCAGCGACGCAGGACCAGTCGTAGAGCCAGCTCCACTGCCGGTAATCGCCGTAGGCCGCGGTGACGCCGATCAGCGCGAAGCCGATCCCCAGGGCCCAGGCGCGCAGGGTCAAGCGCCGTCGCACCGCCCCCCGGCGAGCCGCCAGTTCGCCGGGCTGGCCCTCCAACTCACGCATCAGAAGATGCTCGAAGTGGTGGTGCAGCGGGGCGATGATGAACGGCCGGAAGGGCTCGCCGGCGTGCCGCGCCAGCGGATCGGTAAGCTGCTGCACCACCGCCCCGGTGGCCCGCTGCAGCAGCACCGAGAGGGCCTCGACGAAGTAGACCCCGCCGACCACGCAGAACAGAAACTCCGTGCGACTGAAGACCGCCAGAAAGGCCAGCGCCGCGCCGAGGGCCATCGAGCCGGTGTCGCCAAAGAAGATGGCCCCGCGGCAGAAGTTGAAGTAGAGGTAGGCCGCCAGACTGCCGGCGATGATGGCGCTCATGCGGCTGAGCGCGAACATTCGAATGGCGACCTCGGTCTCGACGCCCGAGCCGAGCTCCGCGGCGCCGATCAGGAAGGTCACGATGGCGTAGGCCAAGGCCACCAGCGCGCCGATCCCGCCCGCCAGGCCGTTGAAGCCGTCGGTGATGTTGACGGCGTTGGAGACCCAGAACAGGAAGACCATCACGAACGGCACCAGCAGCAGGTCGACTTTGAACCCGGCCAGACTGAAGCCGAGCGTCAACGGGACCTTGCCGACGAAAGGCAGGGTGAGGTACTCGAGGTCCCAGGCGCTGACATAGTGGCGGTAGTACCACGCGAAGCTGGCGGCGAAGGCGAGGGTCACCGCGACCTGCAGCGCGACCTTCACCTTGTCGCTGTAGCCGCGGCGCAGGACCTTGCTGCGGTCGTCCAGGAAGCCGAGCAGGCCGAAGCCCCAGAAGGCGATCAGGAAGCAGGCGGCGTACCCCCGACGGATCTGCCCGGTGCCGGTCAGCAGCGCCACCAGCAGGGTGGCGCCGACCAGCAAGATGAACCCGCCGCCCATCGGAATCGTGTCGGCGCGGCCCTGGTTGACGCCTTCCTTGCGCTCCCGGCTGACGAAGCCCAGGCGTTGGAAGAGGGGTACCAGCCCGACGCCGAGGACCAGCGTCAGCAACAACGCCCCGCCGCCGGCGGCGAAGACCGAGCCGAGTCGTTCCCAGAGGCCGGCCGCCATGTCGCCTCCTACCGAATCGAGAGCCGGAGCAGGTGCAGTCCCACGTTGATCCGCGCGCCGTCGAACAACTCGGCCCGCCCCTGCACCAACTCACCGTTCAGCAGCGTGTCGTTCAGGCTGCCGGCGTCGTCCAGGAAGAAGCGCCCGTCAACCACCTCCAGCCGCGCGTGGCGCCGCGAGACCGTGCGGTCCTCCAGCACCACATCCTGGTCTGGCGCCCGACCGATGCGCAACCCGGCCGCGGGCACCACGACCAGTTCGAGCAGGTCGCCGTTGACGCCGAACACCACCAACACCGCCTGCCGCCCGAGCTCCTGCTCCGATTCCCGCGCCGCATCCGAATGCAGCGCTCGGCGCAGCAGTTGGGTCTCTTCCTCGTCAGCGCGAGGCCGGTCCCGTGGATCGCTCATCCTTTACCCCACCCCGGCGCTGCGTCAGCCGCAGCATCACCGGGTCGAAGCCGACCGCCTGCCAGAAGGCCACCGCCGCGGCGTTGGCGCCGGCCACCATCACATCCAAGTAGACCACGCCGCGCTCGTCGCACCACGCCTGGGCCGCCCGCACCAGCGCCCGGCCGACGCCCTGCCGGCGGTGGTGCGGCGCCACCACCAGGTTCTCCAGAATCGCCCGCGGCTGCAGCCGGAAGACGGGCGGGGGTTGCAGCGCCACGGTCACCATGCCCAGCACCACGACGCCCTCGCGGGCCACGCCCAGCAGGTGCTCCGGCCGCGTCAGACGGTCCCGAAAGGCCTCCTCCAGGTCGGCCATCCAGTGGTTGTGCGGCTCGAAGTAGACGTCCAGCGCGGAGTGCTCCCGCGCCAGCGCCCGCGTCAGGCGGAGCATGTCCGGCAGATCGGCCAGGCTCGCAGGCTGGACGGTCACTACTCGGCCATCTCCGCCACCAGGCTGGCCCAGTTCGCCAGCACCTCGCGCCGCCGGATCTTCAAAGTCGGCGTCATCTCGTTGTGTTCCAAGTCCAGCTCACGCGGCAGCAGCCGGAACTTACGAACCATCTCGAACGGCGCCAGGTCGCCCGAGAGCCGGCTGATCTCTGCGCGCACCAGCTTCTCGGCGGTCTTGGACGCGCACAGCGCAGCCCGGTCGGCAACGCTCTCGCCCTTCGCCTCCACCTCGCGCTGCAGCGCCTCGAAAGACGGCACGATCAGCGCGGTGACCACGTTCTGGTGGTCGCCGATCAGCATCAACTGGTTGATCAGCGGGCTCTCCAGCAGCCGCGACTCGATCGGCACCGGCGCCACGTTCTTGCCGTTGGCCAGCACCATGATGTTCTTCTTGCGGTCGGTGATCTGGATCTGCCCATCGGCGACCCAGCGGCCGATGTCGCCGGTATGGAACCAGCCGTCGGCGTCGATCGCTTCGGCGGTCTCGGCCGGCATCTCGAAGTAGCCCGCCATGACGTGCGGCCCGCGGGTCAGGATCTCGCCGTCGTCGGCGATCTTGACCTCGATCCCGGCCACCGGGCGACCGATGCAGTCGAACCGTAACTGCTCGCGCGGGTCGTTGATGGTCACCACCGGCGCCGTTTCGGTCAGGCCGTAACCCTGGCAAATGCGGATGCCGAGGCCGTAGAACCAGCGCCCCAGCTCGGGCGGCAGGGCCGCGCCGCCGGCTACCGTGAAGCGTAGCCGGTCGAGCCCGATCTGCTCGCGCACGGCGCTGAAGACGCGCTGCTCGGCGAGGCGCTGCTGCAGTTTCAGCCAGCCCGAGAGCGGGCGACCCTCGACATAGGCCCGGCTGACCTGGTCGGCGACCTGCAGGGCCCAGCGCGCGATCACTCCGGCCAGTCCGGTCTTGTTCTGAATGCCGTCGCTGACCCGCTCGCGGATCAGCTCCAGGAAGCGCGGCACGCTGATCAGGACGGTTGGCCGCACCTTCACCAGATTCGGCCCGAGCGCTCGCAGGCTCTCGTTGTAGAGGTTGGCCGCGCCGACGCTGATGCCCAGGAAGGTGACCATCCGCTGGAACACATGCGACAGCGGCAGGAACGTGACGAACCGCTCGCCGGCCTCCAGATGCAGCCGCTGCAGGCAGGTCTGGACGTTGAAGAGCAGGTTGCCGTGGGTCAGCATCGCGCCCTTCGGGACGCCGGTGGTGCCGCTGGTGAAGATGATGGTGGCGATGTCGCTCTCGCGCAGAGCCGCTTCACGTGCGGCCAGGCGGGGCTGCAGCTCGTCCCGCGCGGCGGCGCCGCGGGCGGCCAAATCGGCCCAGGTGACGTAACTGTCGGCCGCCGCGGTGAGCTTCTCCGGTCGAAACACGACCACCCGCTCGACGCTCGGCAACTGCTCGCGAATGCTCTCAATCTTGGCGTACTGGTGCTGGTCCTCGACGATCACCAGCCGCGCCCGGACGCGCTGCACCAGCGGCGCGATCTGCTCGGCGGGCAGCGACGGGTAGAGCGGCACGGTGGTCGCCCCGACCGCCAGGCTGGCGACATCGGCTTCGACCCACTCGGGGCAGTTCTCGCTGAGCAGCACCACGCGCTCGCCAGCCGTGACGCCGAGGTCAAGCAGCCCGCAGGCGAGCTGGTCGAGCCGCTCGCCGAACGCGCGGTAGGACACTTCGACCAGGTTGCCGCCGTCCTTGAGCAGCACCGCCGGCCGGTCGGCGTGGTCGGCGACGGCCTGGCGCACCAGGGCAGGCAGGGATTTCATGGAGCGACCCACTCCTCGGTCCGCGGCCATTATATGCGACGGGCCGGGAGTGGGGCAAATCCAGCCGCCCTCCGGCGGGCGGCCGCCTCAGGGCTGCAACACGGTGGGACGCTCCCAACGCAGGTCGTCGCCCGGGCCGACGGCGACCACCCAGAACTCACGCTTGCCGCGGCCCGCCTCGTCGGCCAGGGCGGTCTCCAGCGCCGGGCCGGTCGGGTCCAGGCGGAAGGTGCCCCCGCCGCTGAGGATCCGCCGCCAGGCGGTCCCGGCGGCGTTGACCAGCCACTGCCCGGCGTAGCCGCTGGCCAGCGGCAGCCGCGTGTCGGTGGTCACGGTGTGCTGCGCCGCATCGAACCCGGTGAGGCGTGCCCGGCCGGTCCGGAGCAGCGCCTGCAGCGTCAGCTTCAAGCCTTCGCCCGCCGGTTCGGCCGCCGTCACCAGCCACAGTTTGTCGCCGCCCCGGCCACCCAGGAAGATGGACTGGCCGACCCAGGCCGCCGCGGTTGGCGCCCCGGCGCCCGGCGTCACGGTCACCGTGTTGGCGACCGCATCGACCGCCACCACCTGCCCGCTGACGGTCGCTTGCAGCTCGTGGCTGCGCTGACCGATCCGCAGGGTCCGCCCACCGATGGTCGCGGCCGCTTGCCAGCTTCCGTCCGGCGCGTAGCGCACCACCGCCAGCGCGGCGTCGGTCTCGAAGTAGCCGGCCACCGTGCGTGGCGCGCCAGCGTCGCGGGCCTGCAAGATCACGTCCACGCCGCCCGGCCGGGTGACCTTCACCGCGACCGCGTCGGCCGCCGTCGGCAGCAGCTCCACGCTGGCGACCTGGGGCGTCTGGACGAACGGATCGAGCACGGCGACGTAGGTGCTGCGCAGATCCTGGCCCTGCCGGCGGGCCAGCAGGTAGGGCAGCAGATCCGGCTGCCGCACCGGCGAGGTCCGCGCTTCGGCCACGATCAGCGCGGTCCCCGGCTGCGCCGGCAGGTGCGTCCGCAGCTTCACCAGCGGCTCTTTGGCGGGCGTTGTTTCGATCACGGCGCCGCTGCCGGCCGCCGCGCGCTGGACATTGATGAAGTGCTGGAAGCCGCTGCCGCGGTAGCCGCTGTAGCCGCCGCTGTAGCCCGGCTTGCCGAGCACGGGATCATCGAAGAACTGCCCCACGGCGACGTTCTCACCGGCCAGCGTACCGCGCGGCTGCGGCGCCCCGAACTGGCCGTTGACGATCTGGCGGGTGCCCGTGACGCCGTGCAGCACGTAGTCGTGCTGCGTGCCGCCCGCCACGCGGAAGATATCCAGCAGGTAGGCGTCCTGGGACGACGTGCCGATCAGCACCAGGGCGCGGCGGTACTCACTGACCCCGCTGTAGTTGCCCGGCGCATCGACGTCGGCGTACTGCACCCAGTCGGCGTCGCCGAAGCGGTGCAACCGACCGCCGACGTTGCCATCCTGACGCCGGGCGTTGACCGTCACGGTGTTGTGCGCGGCGGTGATCTTCGACCAACTGTAGATCCCCGGCACCTGGTTGTTCATCGCGTCCGGGTAGCCGGTGTCGGGCGTCACCGGCAGCTTGTGCGCGTAGAGGTCGATGGTCAGGCCGTCGAAATGGCCATGCCCGCCACGGAAGCCGTAGTAGCACTGCAGGCCCACCGTCTGCGCCGGGTTGTTGAGCAGCGCCATGCCGTAGCCGTCGAGCACCCGGCTGCGCTGCGGGCGGTCCGGTGCGGCCGCCAGGGCCTGCTTCAGCGGCTCGCGCAGGTCGGCCCGGAACAGGCTGTCGTAGGTCGTGAAGGCGCTGGTAGCGCCGCCCACCTGGTCGAGCAGCGTCGAGAAGGGCTGCCGCGGGTACTTCGTGAAGGCGCTGTGCCACCAGTTCGGAGAGCCCCGCAGAAGGCCGTGGCGGACGTCGGCGGAGTCGCCGAGGGCCGGCGTGAACTGGTCATTGACCTGAATCGTGCGCATCCAACCGAGCAGCAGCGGCATCTTCGGGTGGTCCCACAGGTTGGTACCGGCCCGTTCCAGCTCCAGGGCCGTGTCGATCAGGTTGCCGACCCAGCTCGAGTTGTAGCCCGGCGAGCTCTCCTCGGGCACCCCGTCGCGGTGGACCCAGTTGTAGAGCGCGTAGGGAATCCCCTCCATCGAGCCTTCGGCGCCGGTCTTGTCGAGAATCTCGGAGAGCACGGCCTGCGCCGGCGCGGCCTGGCGGACCGCTACCAGAATCGCCAGCGCGCGTTGATGCATGCCGAAGTTGCCGCGGATCTTGCCGGCCAGCACCGCGTCGATACCGTCCTCCAGGATGTTCGCTTCGATCAGCGAGCGGATCTGCTCACCGCTCTGGCCGCGCAGCCGTTGCAGTTCCTGGTCGCCGTCAATGGTCTCCCAAATGTTGTCGTAGGCCTCGGCCAACACGGCGATGGTGCCGGTCTCCCAGATCAGGTTGAGGATCTTGCCGTGGTAGCCCGGGTTCAGGAAGCCGTACCGCGACTGGGTGTCGTGGTCCATCGCCGGGTAGATGTCGGCGATCCGGCAGAGCATCAGCGCCGCGGCGTGGGCGTACTGCTTGTCGCCGGTCAGAAGGTACAACCGCGAAAGGTACTGCACGCCGGGCAGCGCGAACTTCTGCCAATGCAGGTGGTTGGCGTGCGCCACCATCCAGCGCCGCTCGGTGCCGTCGGCCGGCGTCCAGCCCCAGCCGTCGTCGGGGTACGGCCCGCTCAACAGCGCTTTGTTCTGGTACTCCGAAAGGTAGTACGCCCGGAAGTCGTTGCTGGGGTAGACCTCCCCACCGACCGGGCAGATGATCTTGAAGGGTTGCTCCCACTCCACCTTCCAAGGGTAGGTGCCGAACTTGGTGATGATCTCCTGACGATGCACCGGGCAGCCGGCGACGCTGTCGTTGAAGGCCCGCGGGACGCTGCTGTCGGGCAGCCGCCAGACCAGGTCGGCGGGCGGGACCGTCAGCCAGCGTTCACTGCTGGACTTCATGCTGGCGACCAGCCGCTGAGCGTCGGAGTCGGCAGCCACGCGCTGCCGGGCCAGGGCGACCTCGGCCGGCGTGTGCAGCGCCTGGGCGGTCTTCAGCGGCCAGCGTCGGTCGCGCTTCAGGGGCGGCGGCAGCGTGTCGTTCATGAGCACCTCGATCCGTCGGAACTGCCCAAACTCGGTGGCGCCGGTGTGAAACCCGGTGAAGGCGATCACCACCCAGACCTTGGCGGGCAGCGCGCCGCTCAGCCGGACGCTGAGGTTGCCGCTGCGCCAGGGGCGCCAGGTGACCGTGTCTTCGGGGTACTCCACGGTCTGCTGCGCCAGCAGCTCGGCCCGGCCGTAGGTCGGCGCATTCGGCGCGGTCTTGGGGTCGCTCCCGGCCAGCTCCCAGCCGGCCTGGGTCAGCAACAGCACCCGGATGCTCGGCGTGCGGTTGACCTCGCTGCTGTACCCCTGCAGCTCGCAGCCGATCTGGATGTTGCGCGGTTTGGGGCTGGGCAGATCGACCTCGCGGCCGAAGTAGACGGTGCCCAGGTGTTGCGGATCCTTGTCATCCACCCCGACCTGCAGGACCTCCTCGCCGTCGACCGTGGCGACCTTCCAGGGGTAGGCCGGAACGGCGCCCGCGGCGCGCAGGTCGGGAGTGATCACGTCGAAGTTGCTGTACCGCGCCTGCCAGGGGGTTGCCAGGAGAATCAGGGACGCCAACCACATGCTGCTGCTCCGAGCCTCAGACCGCGCCCATCGTAGTCGGCTGGGCCGAGCGCCGTCAAACCGGAGACGCGGATCCGGTGGTCGACGGCCGGCCACGGCTGGCGTCAGCGGCGGCGCGGCGCCTCGCTGAGGGTCTCCAGCGCCCCGACGGCTGGCCTGGCGCAACTCCGGCAGAGCGGACAGCCCGCCTCGCGGTGCCGCCAGTGGCGCCACCAACGGCGCACCACACTGGCCGCCGCCCACGCCACCAGCAGCAGCACCAGCCCGGTCTGGCCGTCCATCTCAGCCCCCCAGCAGCACGGTCACCCGCGCCGCCACCCAGGCCCCGCCGTAGGCCAGCAGGCTCATGTAAGCGATCATGAAACAGGGCCACTTCCAGCCGCCGGTCTCGCGGACCACGACCCCGACGGTGCTGAGACACTGGCAGGCGAAGACGAAGAAGACCAGCAGCGCCGCGACCACCGGCGGGGTGAACAGCGGACTGCCGTCGGAACGAGTGGCGTGCTGCAAGCGGCTGATCAGGTGCGCATCGGACTCGCTGGTCTCGCCGCCGACTGCGAAAATGATGCCCAGGGTCGAGACCATCACCTCGCGCGCGGCGAACGACCCGACCAGCCCGACGCCGATCCGCCAGTCGAACCCCAACGGCGCCACCAGCGGCTCGATGGCGCGACCGAGGCGGCCCATCAGGCTGCCTTCGAGCTGCAGCCGCCCCTCCCAGTTGGCGGTCTCGGCGGCCAGCGCCGCGGCCTCGTCGGGATTGCGGCCGTCGGCCCGCAGGCTTTGCTGCGCCAGCGCCGGCGCCGCGCTGACATCGACCCGCGGGTACCAGGCCAGGAACCAGAGCAACACGCTGAGCGAGAGGATCACACTGCCGGCGAACCGCAGGAAGAGCCGCGCCCGGTCGGTCAAGTCCCGCGCGACATGCTGCAACAGCGGCCGGCGGTAGGGCGGCAGTTCCATCACCAGCGCCGGCGTCGGGCCTCGCAGGATGCTCCGCTTGAGCACCGCCGCGACCGCCAGGGCACCGCCGATGCCCAGCGCATAGAGCCCCAGCAGCGCGACGCCCTGCAGCCGCAGCAGCCCGCCGAGCAGCGGCCGGTCGGGCACAAAGGCGCCGATCATCAGCGCATAGACCGGCAGCCGGGCCGAACAGGTGATCAGCGGCGCCACCAGAATCGTCGTCAACCGGTCCCGCCGCGTGCCGATGGTGCGCGCCGCCATGACCCCCGGAATGGCGCAGGCGAAGGAGCTCAGCAGCGGCACGAAGCTCCGCCCGTGGAGGCCGACACGGCTCATCAGACGGTCCATCACAAAGGCCGCGCGGGCCATGTAGCCGCTGTCTTCGAGCAGTGCCAGGAACAGGAACAGCAGCAGGATCTGCGGCAGGAAGATCACCACCGAGCCGACCCCGGCGATCACCCCGTCGACCAGCAGGTCGGCCAGCGGGCCGGGCGGCAGGGCCGCGCGGGTACCCTCGCCAACCCAGCCGGTGACGGTCTCAATAGCACCCATCAGGGGGGTCGCCCAGGCGTAGATACTCTGGAAGACGGTTGCCATCGCCAGCGCGAACAGCAGCGGGCCCCACCAGCGGTGCGTCACAACGCGGTCGATGCGCTCGCTGCGGGTCGCCCCGGCGCGGCGCCTGGCACGGCTGGCGCGCTGCTCCAGGTCGGTCAGCCAGGCGTACCGCGCGGCCGCTTCGCAGCCCTGCCAGGGCACCCCAGCGTCGGCCAGGGCGCGGCGCGCCGCCCGCACTTGCGCCGCCAGCGCGGGCCCGAAGCGGTCGGCGGCCAGGTCGTCGCCGCCGGGCGTCGCCAGCAGCCGCAGGGCCATCGCGCGGGCCAGCCCGGCCGGCGCCGTCAGCGCGCTGGCCAAGGCGTCGAGCTGCTCTTCGACCAGAGGTTCGAGCGGCACGGCCAAGGGGCTCCGGACGGCCTCGCAGAGCGTCGCGCGGAGCACGTCCAGACCGTCGCCGCGACTGGCCACCGTCGGCACCACCGGCACGCCGAGCCCGCGGGCCAGCGCGGCCAGGTCGTACTCCAGGCCCTCGCTGCTGGCCTGGTCGACCATGTTGAGCGCCACCACGGTGGGGTACCCGAGCTCGATGATCTGCGTCGCCAGGAACAGGTTGCGCTGCAGGTTGGTGGCATCGACCACCACCAGCACGACATCGGGCGGCGGCTCGTGGGCGGCGAACCAGCCAAACAGCACATCGCGCGAGATCGCCTCGTCGGGCGACTGGGCGGTCAGGGAGTAGGCCCCCGGCAGATCGATGAACTCGACCTCGCGCCCGTCGAGGCGGGCCTGACCGACCTTGCGTTCGACGGTCACCCCGGGGTAGTTGCCGATCTTCTGGCGGAGCCCGGTCAAGGCATTGAAAATGGAGGATTTGCCGGCGTTCGGGTTGCCGGCAATGGCGACCCGCAGGCTGGCCGTCACCGGCTTCGGCTGCGCCATGACTCTCTCTTGGCCGGACTCAGTCGCCGGCCGCCGCGAGGCTCACCTGAACATGCTGCGCACAGCGCCCGCAGACCGCCAGCCGCGTGCCCAGCAGCGCCACCACCACCGGGTCGCCGGTGCTCTGCACCAACAGCCGCGCCCCCTCGTAGAGCCCCATCTCACGCAGCCGGCAGTCGTTCTCGGCCGCCTGCTCGCGCAACTCCACGACGCGGACCCAGCCGCCAGCGGGAGCCCGGTCCAACCCCAGCACCGCCACCCGGTCCAGCACGTCGATCATGGCACACGACTCCAGTGAAGTGAGAACAAGTCTCAGTATCAGTTGCCACCGTCCAGTACGATAGTCGGCCGGTGGTGGCGCTGTCAAGAGGGTGGCGTCATTTTTGCTGCCGCCGCGGGGCGGGAGGGGTCTGCGGCGGGCCGCTGGCGTTGACAGATAGCGGGTTGCCCTTATACTGCCGGCAGTCGCGCGACGTCCGGCGCGTGCCACCCGCCTGTGTAGGATGTCACCGTGAAGATCGGTTACCGCACCGTCGCGTTCACTGACCGTCCCCTCGAAGATGCGCTCGCCGTGATTGCCGACGCCGGCTACAACGCGGTCGAGCTGTGCCTCGAAAACCCGGATCTCGACCCGCTGCAGTGCGACCTGGCGCGCGTCACGGCGATTGGTGGGCGGCTGCAGGCGCTGGGGCTGCAACTGGCGGCGGTCAGCTACCACGGTGTGCAGGACCAGCTTGAAGTCCGGCGGCAGCGGACCTACGCGGCGATCCAGCGGCTGGCCGACTTCGGCGCCGAGGTCTTTGTGGTCGCTTCCCGCCGCGAGGACCCCGCCCGGCTGCCGGCGCAGTGGAGCGAAGCGGTCGACCTTTACCGCGAACTGGCCGATAAGTGCGCGCAGCAGCACTGTCGGCTGGCCATCGAGCCGCAGCCCGGCCTGGTGGTCCGCTCCGCCGAAGACCTGGTCAAGATCCTCAAGTCCTGCAACCACCCCAACGTGGCGGCCAACCTGGACCTGGTGCACGCCACCCTGTCGGCCGACGATCTGTCCTGGGCGGTCTTCCAGCTTGGCTCCAAGCTGGCCCATGTCCACGTCGCCGACGCCGTCAATGGGACGCATCAGCACCTCGTCCCAGGCGAGGGCCAGATCGACTTCGACGAGGTTCGCGACGTGCTTGAGAGCGCCGGCTACAGCGGCCCTCTAGTGATCGATATCCCGCGCTCTGAAGGCGACCCGGCGGCGGTCTGCCGCACCGCTCGGGAGGCCTTCCGAAGCTGCTGGGGAAGCTAACCCGCGGGTCGCGCCGGGTGGGCGGCGGGCCGTGAGGATGTATGTACAGCGTCCGGATCCTGTACGCCGACACCGATCTCGCCGGGGTGGTCTACCACGGCACCTACCTCCGCCTGTTCGAAGCGGCCCGCACCGCAGCGCTCTATGACCTCGGCTGCGATGTCGCGCAGTTGCAGGCCGCGCAGGGCATCGCGTTCGCCATCAGCACCTGCGACCTGCAGTTCCTGAAGCCGGTCCGCTATGGCGAACTGCTCCAGATCCGGGTCCTGGTGGACCACGTCGGACCGGCCCGCGTCACGCTCTCCTATCGCGGGAACGTCGGCCAGACGCTGTGCGTTACGGGCCATACGACCTTCGCCGCGCTGGACTTGACGAGCGGCAAGGTGGTGCGCCTGCCGGCGGCGATGCGCCGTGCTCTGGAACAGGCGGCCGAGGAGCATTCGGATGGATCCTGACATGCGGCGGAAGCTCCGCCGGGCGGTGGCGCTGCTGGGCGGCACCTTCATCCTGATCGCCGTGCTGGCCCTGCGGCCGGTGCTGGTGGTGCCGGCCGGCCAGCGGGCGGTGCTCTTCAACACCTTCCGCGGCGTCGAGCAGCGCGTACTCGGCGAGGGCTGGAACCTCTACCTGCCGCTGGTGCAGCGCCCCGAGTTGTTCGATGTGCGGACCCAGACCTACACCATTACCGCGACCGCCGAAGACAAGGTCGAGGTCGACAGCTTCCCGCTGGTGGCGCTCAGCAAAGACGGCCAGCCGGTGACGCTGGACCTGACCCTGCTCTACCGCCCGGTCGCCGAGGAGCTGCCGCAGCTCTACCGGGAGGTCGGCAACAAGCCGGAGTACGAGGCCAAGATCGTGCGCCCCTACCTGCGTTCCCTGGCGCGCATGGTGGTCGCCGACAACAAGGTGGTCGAGCTGTACGGCGGCAGTCGTGAGAAGGTCGAAGGCGACCTCAAGACGCGCCTCGACGAGGCCTTCCGCAAGTCGCACCTGATGGTGGAAGACATCCAACTGCGCAACCTCAGCTTCTCGAAGCAGTTCCAGGACGTGATCGAAAAGAAGCAGGTCGCCCAGCAGCAGGTCGAGCGGATGGAGTACATGCTGCTGCAGGCGGTCAAGGACAAAGAGAAAGCCATCGTCGAGGCCCGCGGCGAGGCGGAGTCCTTGGCGCTGGTGGCGCAGTCCCTGGCCGCCAACCCGCAGTTGCTAGACTACGAGTACGTCAAGAACCTCAATCCGAACGCCAAAGCCGTGGTGGTGCAGGGCAGCACCATCGTCAACCTCGGCACGTTGCTGGAGGACAAGCAATGAGCACCGCCAAGAAGTCCGTGGCCAGGGCGACCGTCAAGGCCGTGTTGGTGGTCGGCCTGCTGATCGGGTTCGGGTTGCTCAACGGCGCCACCGTGGTGGTCGAGGTCGGGCACCGCGGCGTCCTTTTCGACAAGCTCCGGAAGGGGACTCAGCAGGCCATCCTGGGCGAGGGCCTGCATGTCGTCAACCCGTTGACCACGACGGTCTACCAGCTCAACGTGCAGACGCAGACCTACACCATGAGCAACGCCCAGCAAGAGGGCAACGTCGCCGGCCAGGACGGGATCCAGGCCAAGACCCGCGACGGGCAGAACGTCACGGTGGATGTCTCACTGCGCTACCACTGCGACCCGGCGCAGGTCAGCCGGCTGTTTCAGACGGTCGGCCTGGATTACGAGCAAAAGGTGGTGCTGCCCTCGGTCCGCAGCGCGGTGCGCGACATCTTCACGCTGCACAACGCGGAGTCGGTCTACTCCGAGCGGCGCGGCGAGATTGCCGAGGCGATCACCGCCAAGGTGACCGCCGAGCTGGCGCAGCGCGGGCTGATGGTCGACGACTGCCTGCTGCGCGACATCGCCTTCACCGACGAGTACTTCGCGGCGATTGAGAATAAGCAGATCGAGCAGCAGACGGCGCTGCGCAAGCAGTTCGAGCTGGAGATCGCCGAGCGCGAGGCCGAGGTCCGCAAGATCCGGGCCCAGGGCGAGGCGACCGCCAACAACATCCGCGGGCAAGCGCTGAAGCAGAACGCCAAGATCGTGCAGTACGAGTACGTTCGCAAGATCGCCCCGAACGTGCAGGCGTTGCTGGTCAACAGCACCGACCTCAAGCGCGGCGCCGGCGCGCCGTGAGCGGCAGCAGCGTGGCGGGCGGCTTTCTGGCGGCGGTCGGCTGCTGGCTGGGCCTGACGGCCCTACGCGCCGACGACCGTCGCTGGTGCCGCCTGACGCTCAACTGGCCGGTGCCCTGGAGCCAGCTCAGCGCGCGGTCACGAAGGACCACCCGGGCGGTCTGCGGGCTGCTCGCGCTGCTCCTGCTGGGCGGCGGGCTGGCCCTGGCGCTGCGGCCGGTCTGAAGCAGGCCTCAGGCCAGCGGCAGGCGCACGCTGCTGCCGTGCTGGTGGCTGCGGTAGAGCGCTTCGAGCAGCTCCATGTAACGCAGACCCGCGGCGAAGTCGGTGTCGACCGGCGTGCCATGGCGGATGGCGTCGATGAAGTTCGCCTCGACGCGCCACTCGCCACGCAGCTCCGCGGGCACCGCCAGCGGCCGCAGCCCGGGCTCGGCAGCCCGCCCGACCAACAGTTCGTCGCGCCCGACCTGGTGGACGATGGTGCCGTCCGAGCCGTACAGCTCCAGCCGCTCGCCGCCCCCGTGGTGCGCCACCGCCGACCACTCGCAGACGCCCTGCGCGCCGTTGGCGAACTGCAACAGGGCGGTGACGCTGTCGGGGATGCTGACCTGGTAGGTCCCCCCGAGCGGATTCGGGCGCTGGTCGATCCAGGTGCGCAGGCTGCCGGCCACCTGCGCGACCGGGCCGCACCACTTCAGGAGGATCTCCAGCCAGATCCCCACGGCCATGGTGTTGAGCCCGCTGTAGGCCGCAATCTGCCGCCAGTTGGCGGGGCTGCTGGGATCGGCGCCGGCGGCCGTCAGCGCCTGCAGGCGCACCAGGCGCAGGTCGCCCAGAAAGCCCTCGTCGCGGAGCTTCAGAAACAGCGGCTCAACCGCCAGCACGTGCGGCGGCGGGCAGATCGCGGTGACCCGGTCGGTGAGCTGCGAGAGCTCGTACATGTGCTTCGCGTCGGCGTAGTTCAGGGTCATGCGGGCCTGACAGAAGACGTGCTTGCCCTCCATCAGCGCGGCGCCGCAGATGTCGCGGTGCAGGTAGGGCCAGGTGCCCACCACCACCACGTCGAGGTCCGGCCGGCGGACCAGTTCGTACCAGTCGGTCTGCACCTCCGGAATGCCGTAGGCGGCGGCGACGGCCCGTCCGGAGGCCTCGGAACGGTTGCAGACGGCCACCACCTCCACCCCGTCGAGCGCCTGGAACCCAGGCAGGTGCCGCGTCTTGACAATCCCGCCCGCGCCCACGATGCCGATCCGTAGCGTCTCCGCCATCTGGTCCCTCTCCTACCCTAGCGCTGCAACTGCGCCTCGAACGCCTGCACCGCTGCCGGGCCGTCCAGCACGGTCAACATCAGGTCGTAGGCCACCTTCTCACCAGGCTGCAACCACCGCAGCCGTCCGGCGGCGCGCTCGTCGGCGCGGCCGGTGACCCGGCAGTTGGCGGGCTCCAGCCCGCAGACATAGGTACCGCGCTGCATCGACTTCCACTGCACCAACTCCGGCAGCGTCGCGCCGCGGTAGGTCAGCCCGATGCCAAACCCGCCGCGGAGGTCGCGGTTGACGATCGCCGCGTGGCAGAAGCCGGCGGCGTCGGCGATCTGCTGGTGGTAGTAGACCTGCTCCGGGTAACTGGCCTGCGGGGCGACGAAGCCGTGGCAGTCGGGCAGACCCGGCGCGGCGACCGCGTCGCGCGGCTCGACGTGTTGGGCGCAGGTCAGCAGCACGCTGTCGGGCGAGACCACCGGCCAGCCGAAGTTGAGGTGGTAGAGCATCATGTGCGGCATCGCGGCGTGGCCGCGGTTGGTGACTTCGTCGTGGATCTGCAGCGTCGGCTCGCCGGCCACGGCCAGCACGCGACGGACCAGCTCGACGTTCTCGCCGAACACGATCGCCTCCCGGACGCGCCCGTAGGCCGTCAGCAGCAGGTCGTCGCCGTCCCAGTGGCAGTCCGCCGCAACGTTCCGCGCGGCGGTGTTGTTGACACGGCCGTGGAGGCCGAGTTTGACGACCGCGCTGTCCTCGGTGCCAATCCCGGCGTACAGCGTGTCGTGTTCGGGATCGGTGCCGGGCGCGCCAGCGCTGAGCAGGCCACAGGTGCTCAGCAGGCCGCCGTAGAAGCTGCGCAGCCAGCCCAGGCCGGGTGGCTCGAAGTGCGCGCTGTGGGGGATCCCGGTGGCCGAGATCCAGGCCAGCGGCAGGCCCTGGTAGGTGGCGTGGGAGATGTCCAGGCCGCGGCCGGGGAGCAGATCGAAGTCGAGGCCGCTGCCGGTTCGGAAGCGCAGCAGCTCGACCCCGCGTTCGGGTCCTTCGGCGTACTCGAGGCGGTCGATCCCGGCCAGTTGGCTCGGGTCCCCGAGGTACTCGCCCAGCTCGGCCCAACCCATCTTGCGGCCACCCAGGTGCGGCATCGCGGTCTCCCAGGGGGCTGTTCGGCGTCGGCAGCCGGGCGACCTTCCCCCGTCGGCGCGGCCGTGCTAAGATGCGGGTTGCCATGCGAGCAACCGACTCCGGCGCCGACCAGACACTTCGCCGTACCGCCTGGCTGGCCGTGGCGGTGGCCCTCGGCATTGTCGTTCTGCGACTGCTGGCCTGGTCGCAGAGCCGCTCGCTGGCCGTCCTGGCCGACTCCATCGACCCGCTCTTCAACCTGATCGCAGCCAGCGTCACGGCGGCCGGAGTGGTCGCCGCGCGGCGGCCCGCCGACGAGGATCACCCCTTCGGGCACCGCAAGCTGGAGTTCGTGGCGGTCGGCGTGCATGGCGCGACGGTGCTCTCCGGCATCATCACGGTGGCCGTCGCGGCGGTCTGGCAGTGGGTCGCGCAGACTCCGTTGCAGGTCACCACCCCGGCGCTGCTGCTGTTTGGGGTCTCCCTGCTGCTGAACGCCTATCAGGGGCATCTGCTGCTGCACACCGGCCGGCGCTACGATTCGCCGGCGCTGCGAGCCGCTGGGCGGCACGCACGGCTGGATGTCTGGCTCGGCGGGGCGGTCGCAGTGAACCTGCTGGCGAGCACCTCGCCGCGCTGGTGGTGGCTCGACCCGCTGGTCTCGGTGGTAGTGATCGCGGTGCTCGCGGTCGGCGCGCTACGGCTGATGCGCCGCGCGCTGCTGGGCCTCCTCGACACCGCCGCGCCGGAGGTCGTCGAGGCCGCGCAGCGGGCCATCGGCACGGTCCAGGCGCCGGAGCTGGTCGGCTACCACGACCTGCGGATCCGCGACGCTGGCGGCGTCCACTTCGTCGACTTCCATGTGCAGTTCGCCGACGGCTGCAGCCTGGAGCGCGCCCACGAGATTGCCACCCGGATCGAGGACGCCATCGAGGATGCCGTCGGCGCGGGTGATGCCATCGCCCACTTGGAGCCAGACACCGAGGTCCGCGCCGACCGTGCCCACGGGGCGCCGCCGCTGAGTGCCCGCGAACGCGCGCGGCGCCGCGCCGCCAACATCTCGCTGCTGGTGGCGGTGCTGCTGGTGGCGGTCAAGATGGCGGCCTGGTACGTCACCCGCTCGACGGCGGTGCTGTCGGACGCGCTGGAGAGCCTGATCAACATCGTCGCCGCCGGCTTTGCGGTGGTCAGCGTGCGACTGGCCCGTAGCGGCACCGATCCGGACCACCAGTACGGGCACCACAAAGTCGAGTTCCTGGCCGCAGCCTTCGAAGGCGTGCTGATCCAGCTCGCCGCCCTTGGCATTCTGGCGACCGCCGTGCCGCGGCTGCTGACGCCCCGGGCGGTGGGCAGCCTCGACCTGGGCCTGGCGCTGCTGGTCGCCGCGGCGCTGGTCAACGGCGTGCTGGGCTGGTACCTGATCCGCTGCGGGCGGCAGCTCAACTCGCTGACCCTGGAGGCCGACGGCCGGCATGTGCTGAGCGATGTCTACACCAGTGCGGGCGTCCTGCTCGGCCTGCTGGTGGTCGCGGCGACCGGCTGGCAACGCCTCGACCCCCTGGTGGCGTTGGTCCTGGCGCTGCTGCTCGGCCGCACCGGCGCGGCGCTGGTGCGCCGCTCGCTGAGCGGGGTGATGGACACCGTCGACCGCGATACCCTGGATCGCGCCGCGGCCGCGCTGGAGCAGTGCCTGGGCGAAGGGCCGCTGCTCAGTTGGCACAAACTCCGCCTGCGCGACGCCGGTGCGATGCGCTTCGTCGACGTCCATGTGCAGTTCCGCGAAGGGGTCAGCCTGGCGGTGGCGCACCGCGAAGGGCACCGCCTGGAGGCGGCCCTGGAGTTGGCCCTGGAGCCGGCCAGTGTGATCGTCCACGCCGAGCCGGCCAGCGCCGTGCTCTGACAGAAGGAACCGCCCGCGGCCACACGAACTGGCGGGGTAACGACGAGTCTGGCAGGAGGCGAGCTGTGGCGAAGGACACCCTCAACATCGGTCTGATCGGCTACAAGTTCATGGGCACGGCGCACTCCAACGCCTATCGCCAGGTGGCCCCGTTCATGGGTCCGGCGTTGCAGCCGGTGATGCAGGTCCTCTGCGGCCGGGACGCCGCGGGCGTCAGCGCCGCGGCTGCCAAGATGGGCTGGCAGGAGTGCGCCACCGACTGGCGCGAGGTGATCGCTCGCGACGACATCGACCTGATCGACATCTGCACGCCCAGCGGCCCTTCGCACACCGAGATCGCCCTGGCGGCGGCCCAGGCCGGCAAGCACATCTTCTGCGAGAAGCCCCTGGCAGCCAGCCTGGACGATGCCCGCGCGATGCTGAGCGCGGTGCAGGCGGCCGGCGTGACGCACATGGTCAACTTCAACTATCGCCGCTGCCCGGCCGTGGCGCTGGCCAAGAAGATGATCGAGGCGGGCGAGCTGGGGGAGATCTACCACTGGCGCAGCGTCTACCTGCAGGACTGGATCATCGACCCCGACTTCCCGCTGGTTTGGCGCCTCGACAAGTCGATCGCCGGGTCGGGCCCACTGGGCGACCTGGCGGCGCACAGCATCGACCTGGCGCACCACCTGGTTGGGCCGATCGCCGCGGTCAGCGGTATGGAGCAGACCTTCGTCAAGGAACGCCCGGTGGCCGAGGCGATGGGCGGGCTGCAGGCGACCGGCGGCAGCGCCCGTGTGCCGGTCACGGTCGAAGACGCCGTGGCCTTCTTGGCGCGCTTCGAGAACGGCGTCTTCGGGACGTTCGAGGCTACCCGCTTCGCCGCCGGCCGCAAGAACTGCAACCGCTTCGAGATCAACGGCTCGAAGGGTTCGCTGGTCTGGAACATGGAGACCATGAACGAGCTGGAGTTCTACAGCCGTGCCGACGAAAAGGCCGCGGTCGGCTCGCTGGCGGGCTTCCGGCTGATCCAGGCGACCGACGGCAGCCACCCCTACGCCGGCCACTGGTGGCCGCCAGCGCACATCATCGGCTACGAGCACAGCTTCACGCACGGCGTCTACGACCTGCTCAACGCCATCGCCGCGGGGACGCCGGCGGAGCCCGACTTCCTCGACGGCGCGAAGTGCCAGGCCGTGCTGGAGGCCGTCACGCGGTCCATTGCATCGTCGGGCTGGGCCAGCGTCGAAGCGGTCTGACCACCGCGCTGACCAGCCAATCGACCGGCCCAGGCCCGCGCCCGGGCCGGTCGCGAGTCAGTCGGCCGGCGGCCGGCGCGCCGCGTCGCTGGTCACGAACAGCCGGTCGACCTTGGTGCCGTCCTCGCGCACGCTGAGTTCGAGCTGCACGGCGCCGGCCGGCAGGTCCAGCACCACCGGCGCCACGACCCAGGCCCAGGCCGGCTGGGTGCCCAGGGGCCAGTCGGTACGGTCCAGCAGCGGTCGCTGCGCGGTGGTCGCCGCCAGGTAGAAGCTGTCGTCGTCGGGCGTTGGGGCGAGCACCCGCGCCCACAGGTGCCAGCGGCCCGCGGCGGGCACGTCCAGCATCCAGGCGACGCTCCCGCGCCCGCCGCCCTTGCCGCCGACCGGGCCAGGCCGCCAGACGTACTGCCCACCGCCACAGGCGGGATCCGTGGCGCGCAGCATCGGCCGCCGGACCGCTCCGGCCTCAGCTTCCCAGACGGTCCCCGCAGGAGTCACGGCGAACGGTCGCAGGTTGGCCAACTCCTGGGCCGCCGCCCGCACCGGCGGCAGGTCGGCCAACAGCGGACCAGCCAGGTCGCGACTCTCAACCTCGAGCGGCACCCGGCAGGGCTCGGGTTGCAGCGTGGCGAGGTTCCAGGGCGCCGCCGCCGCCAACGCCAGCGGACCGTCGAGGCCGGCCGCCTGCGCTTGCACTCCGCCCGGCCCGGCCTGCACCTGGTGCAGCGCCGCCGCGAACTGCTGCCGAAAGGCGGCCACGCCGGCGGTGTCCAGCCCGCTGCCGACGCGGACCCACAGCAGCGCGCCGGGGTCACTGCCGGGTGTCGCCGGCGGCGCGGCCTGGTGGGTCACCGTCAGCCGCACCGCGCCGAAGTCGTTGGCATCGTCGACCAGCGCCGCCTGGGCCGGGCGACCGTCCCGGGTGGTGGCCCAAAGCACGCGGATCCCGGCTACGGCGGTGCCGCGCCGGACCACCAGCGCCTGCCCCGACGCCAGCGGCAGCTCCTGCGCCTGGCCGTCGCGCAGCGTCACCTCACGGTCGCCGACCCAGACCTGGTCCAGCGCCCGCGGCAAGACGAAGTGCGACTCCAGCGTCTGGGTCTCGGCCGGTAGATCCCGCGGCCGGTAGACCACCAGCGCCAGCACGTCGCGGCGCTCCTGCGCCGCCGCCCAGAACGGCCGCAGGTGCAGCGTCTTCTGGTGCGGCCCGGCGGCAATCTTGAGCTTGCCGTAGGGATCATGCCGGCCATCGGGGATGAAGTAGCCGCGCACCCCGGTCCGGGGACCGGCGAAGTCAAGGCTCAACGGAATGTCCATGTTCCCGTAGTTGGCGCCGGCCGACGAGAGGCAGATGTCGGGCGTCAGGTAGTTGGCCATCGACTCCGCCGCGCCGTCGCCCCAGCGCTGCCGCACGTACCGGGGTAGCTTCGTACGGCACTCGGTCAAGAGGCTCGAGTCGGGGTGCCACGCGGCCAGCAATGGGGCGGTCAGGCCGGCACTCCGCGGCGCCTGCGGCAGCGGCAGCCAGCCCTCGGCGTACAGGAAGTTGTCGAGCATGCCGAGCCCGCGGAGGTAGTCGTAGTCGCGGCTACGGGCCCCGGCCAACTTCTCGGCCGGCAGCCACCAGTTGGCGGCCAGAGTCCGCCAGAAGAGCCCAAGCAACGCGCGCGCCGCCTGCTTGCCGGCCGGTCGCTGACCGAATCGCTCGAGCAGCACCAGGTCTTCCAGGTCGACGCCGGTGTAGGTCGGGCTGTTGTACTCGCTGACCCCCACCTCGGCGATGGTGGCGGTGATCTCATCGAGCCGCGCATAGCCCTCGGCGGTGGCCGCCGCGTCACCGAGTTGTTCGCCCAGCAAGATCAGGTTGCTGGCGTTCATCAGCGCGATGTTGGTGTAGGTCGGCTGGACCCGGTGCAGCGTGCAGCCGCTGATGCTCCGCCGGAGGAGGTCTTCCAGCAGCTCCCGCGCCCGTGCGCTGAGGCGGTCGCGGTGGCGGATCCAGACCACCGTGCCGTTTTGCATGCAGAACTCGACCGAGTTGAGATCGGTCACGGCGTCATCGCGCAGGTACCAGGTGAAATTGCCGAGGGTCGGGCTGTCGGCCGTCCGGTCCTGCTCGGCCGCGGCGACCTGGAAGAGCCGCTCGCAGCGATCGAGGTTGGTGTTGGCTTCGCAGTAGATCAGTGCCGCCGCGAAGAGGTCGCGGGTGCTGTTCTCGACAGGTGGCTCGACCTGCACCCTCGTCCAGAGCCGTTCCTGCGCGGCGGCCAGTTCTTGCCAGCGGGCCGGTGGGTCGGTCAAGGCCGCCCCGGCGCCGCTGGCGGCCAGGGTCACGGTCAGCAGCAGCCAGCGCATCGCGGTCTCCGTCAGGTCAGGTCGGGATCGTCGCTGGCGCGCCGCAGGGCGGTCAACCGCTCGCGGAGCTCGGCGACGACCGGCTGGTGGGCCGGCGAGTCGATCAGGTTGCGGGTCTCGTGCGGGTCTTCCTGGAGGTCCAGCAGTTCCCACTCCTGGGGCTCGTCGAAGTAGTGGATCAGCTTGTACCGCTCACCGCGCACGCCGCGGTTCTTGCGGACGCTGTGGGCCCCGGGGAACTCGTAATACTCGTACAGGAAGTCGCGCCGCCAGTCGGCCGGGGTCGGGCCTGTCAGCAGTGGCACCAGGCTGCGCCCATGCTGGCGCGGCAGCGGCGGTGCACCGGCCAGGTCCAGCAGCGTCGGCGCCAGGTCGAGGTGGGTCGCCAGCGCGGTCGGGCGCTGCCCCGCGGCAATCCGGCGCGGGTAGCGCACCAGCAGCGGCACGCGCAGCGACGGTTCGTACATCAGCCGCTTGTCGAACCAGCGGTACTCGCCGTTGAAGAAGCCGTTGTCCGAGGAGTAGACGCAGCAGGTGTCGTCGGTCAGACCAAGTTCGTCGAGGGCCCCCAACACCCGGCCGACGTTGTCGTCGACACCGCACAGGCAGCGGTAGTAGCGGCGCATGAAGTCGTCGTAGTCACGGAAGTCCTCAAAGTCGCCGATCCGCATGTCGACTTGTTGCACGGCGCGGGGCTTGCCGCTGAGGTCGGCGTCGAAGGTCGGCGGACGCGGGAAGGTGACGTCGCGGTAGCGCGCTTCGTAGCGCGGTGCGCACTGCCAGCTGCGGTGGGGCGACTTGAACCACAGCAGCAGGCAGAACGGCTGGCGATGGTCGCGCTTCAGGAACGAGATGGCATGGTCGGTCAGGATGTCGTCCATGTAGCCGTCGTAGCGCCGGTCGGGCTCCTGGTTCTCGGCGATCGGTGGGTTGAAGTAGGCTCCTTGTCCACGGAAGCCGAAGTAGTAATCCCAGGTCCGACCGCGCCCGAAACCGGGCGAGTGCCACTTGCCGATGAAGGCGGTCTCGTAGCCGTCGCGCCGCAGGACCTCGGGGAAGATCACTTGCTCCGGCGGCAGGCCGTTCTTCTGATCGTTCGTCCGCACGCCGTGGCTGTGGCTGTAGAGGCCGGTCAAGTTGCAGGCCCGGCTCGGCCCACAGAGTGAGTTGGTGACGAACATCCGCTGGAAGAAGGCACCCTCACGCGCCAGCCGGTCCATCTGCGGCGACTGGAAGACCGGGTGCCCGGCGCAGCTCATCGAGTCCCAGCGCTGGTCATCGGTCATCAGGAAGACGAAGCTCGGCCGGCGGTCGGCCCCGCGGGTGGCCCCGGCCAGCAACGCAGCCGCTGAAGTGCTCAGGAAGTCGCGACGTTGAAGCGAGCGCACGGGCGTCTCCACGGCGGGCGATTCCGCGCCGCGGCCCCGGCTCCTGCTACGGCCGCTGCGCCAGGCAGACCACCGAGACGCCCGCCGGAAGCTCGACGTGACGCAACAACCAGGCCTCGGCCTGCAGGGTCGCCAGGCACAGCCGGTTCAGCAACGGTGGCAGCTCAATCAGCGCGCAGTGCGGCTCGCTGGGCGACCGGCGACGCAGCCGCTGGCCGAGTCGCAGGGCGACCGCCGCCGGCAGCAGCAGGCTGATGCAGTATCCCAGGCGCTGCACCCGCAGACCGGCACCTTCGACCAGCGCGCGGACCTGCCGAGCGGTGTAACGCCGGAAGTGGTCGAGCGCCTCGTCGTGCTGGCTCCACAAGAACTGGTAGGCCGGCACGGTCAGCAAGAACTGCCCCCCGGGCCGCAGCATCCGGGCGACCTCGGCGGCAGCGGCGCGGTCGTCGGCGATGTGTTCGAGGACGTCCAGCGCGGTCGCCAGATGCACGCTGCCCGCGGCCAGCGGCAGGCGGGTGGCGTCGGCCTGCACCAGGCACGGCAGCCCGCGCGACTGCGACAGCGTCAGAGCGCTGCGGAACGGGTCCACCCCGACGGCCTGGCCGTAACGCTGCAGCAGCCGCAGGGTGGCACCGCTGCCGCAACCGACGTCGACGATCCGGCGGTGGGCGAGGTCGGCGGGGGTGAGATGCTGGTCGAGCAGGCTGGCCAGGATGGCCTGACGGCCGACGAACCACCAGTAGTGGTCCTCGAACGCAAACATGCGAGCGTGTTCGGTGGGCCGCATCGAATCGCCTGCGGAGGCCGCTTGACGCCCGCCTTCCGGGACCCGTATGATAGGAGCGCGAGGGGTGCCTGTCAAGCGCACCGACCCGCCCCGCGCCGAGCCTACGCGATGCTCTCACGGCCTTGGATCTGCTGGCTGCTGCTGCTCTGCGCCGGGCCGTGGGCGCTGGCTGAGGCAACTCCGCCCGCCGATCCGGGCGGACCGGTGACGCCGCAGCCCCCAGCCACGCCAGCCGACCCGCCGGCCACCACACCCGCCACGCCGGCCACGCCGGCCACGCCGACGGAGCCGACGGCCACGTCGCCCGAAGCGGCCAGCGAGGCCGCGGCCGCCGGCCTGGCGCCGGACGACCTGGTGATCTTCGTGCGGCAGAGCGACCTCTGGAGCGTCCGCGGCGATGGCAGCGGCCTGCGGCAGCTCACCCGCGGCGCCGACCGCGAGGTCCGGCCGACCGTCTCGCCGGACGGCAGCCTGATCGCCTACGAAGCCTACGACCTGGCGCGCAGTGACTACGATGTCTGGACCTGTACCGCCGAGGGCGGCGCCGCCACCAAGGTGCTGACCGCCGCCCGCAGCCCGGCCTGGTCCCCCGATGGCGGACGGCTGCTGTTTGCCAGCAACCGCCGCGGCTCGCTCGACATCTGGATGGCCAACCGCCAGGGCAGTGACCTGGTGCGCGTCACCGCCTCGCGCGACAACGAGTACCTCCCGGCCTGGAGCCCCGCCGGGGACCGCATCGCCTTCGTCCGCGACATCCGCGAGGGCGGCCAGGTGCGCTACGTGATCACCGTCCGCAACGCCGCCGGCGTGGAAGACGAAGTCGCCCAGGTGCTCGGCCGGGCGGTCACCAGCCTGAGCTGGTCACCACACCAGGAGCTGCTCTTCACGGCCCGCGGCGAAGGGCTCGACAACACCATCGACCGGATCTACCGCGTCGCCGCCGACGGTGGCCAGGTGCAGGAACTGACCAGCGGCCAGGACCCCGCCACGATGGCCATCCCAACGCCCGGCGGCGCGGGCTTCGTGTATGTCGAGACCCGGCGCTCGCAACCGCGGCTGCTGGTCCGCGCCTGGGACGGCCGGCCCGTGACGCTGCCGGGCACCACCGATGGCGACTCCGAGCCGACCATCTTGCCCGGCCCGCTGCGCCGCGTGCCGACCGTCTGGGTGCTCGGCCGCCGCAGCTTCTACCTGCCGACGCCCGTGCTGCTGGAGGGCGATATCCTGGTGCCCTTCGCCGAGTTGGCCAAGCAGCTTGCGCTGCAGCCCGTCACCGAAGGCGACTGGCTGATTCTGCCCGCCCCAACGCGACGGGTGGCGATCAACGCGGCAACTGGTGAGGTGAAGGTCGACAACGGCGATCCCGAACCGCTGCAGCCGGCGCCGCGGATGGTCGCCAACGTCCCCCTGGTGCCGCTCCGCGCGATTGCCGAGCGGCTCGGGCTGATTGTCGAGTGGCAGGAGCGCGCGCGGCTGCTGCGGATCGGCGGTCGGCAACCGGTCAAGGAGAAACCCGCCGATGTCCCGTCCGGACCACCGCCAGCCGCCCCAGATGCGCCCGGTTGAGCTCGCCGTCGGAGTCAGCCGATGGGCTGAAGGATCCTGTGAGATCACCGTCGGCGACACCCAGGTGCTGTGCCTCGCCAGCATCGAGGAGAGCGTCCCACCGTTCCGCCGCGAGACCGGCCTGGGATGGGTCCCCGCCGAGTACGACATGCTCCCCCGCGCCACCAGCGAACGGCGCCAGCGCACCGGCCGCAGCGGCAAACCCGATGCGCGGGCGCTGGAGATCAGTCGCCTGGTCGGCCGTTCGCTGCGCAGCGTGGTGGACTTCGCCGCACTCGGCTCGCGCACCATCACGGTCGACTGCGACGTCCTGCAAGCCGACGGCGGCACGCGCACCGCCAGCATCACCGGCGCCTACGTCGCCCTGGTCGAGGCCCTCAAGACCCTCCAGGCGCGCCGGCTGTTCGCCAAGCTGCCCGTCCGCGACAGCGTCGCCGCGGTCAGCGTCGGCGTGCTCGGCAACGACGAACTGCTGGACCTCTGTTACGCCGAAGACCACCGCGCCGCCGTCGACATGAATGTTGTGATGACCGGCCGCCTGCGCCTCGTCGAGATCCAAGGCACCGCCGAGGAACGCCCCTTCAGCCGCGAGCAACTCAACCGCCTGCTGGACCTCGCCGAACAAGGCATCCGCGAACTGACCGCCCTCCAGCAAACCGCGCTTGCCTAAAGGGGTCAGGACCCTTTTTCGCTTGGCTGGGGTCAAACCACTTCGGCCAGCAGCCTAAAGGGGTCAGGACCCTTTTCTTGGCTGGGGTCAGACCACTTCGGCCAGCAGCGCTGGGTGGGGGCCGCCGATCACCACGGCGTTGACGAGCAGGCCTTCCTCACGAGCGACGGCGCGGCCGGCGTCGACGGCGGCCTGGACGTTGGAGACGCTGCCGGTGAGGGTCACGAAGGCCTTGCCACCGAGGGCCATCGCCGCGCGCAGTTCGATCAGCTCGACGTCGGCGGCCTTCACTGCGGCGTCAGCGGCCCGGATGGTGGTGACCACGCTGAAGGTCTCGAGGCAGCCGAAGGCGTCGCGCAGCACGGGGGTGGTGGCGCCGCTGAGGGCTGGGAAGACCTTCTCATGGACCCGGGCGATGACCTCGCTGTTGATCACGGCGAAGGGCTCGACCGCGGCCCCGGCTTCGACCGACGCCGTGACGCTGGAGACGTCACCACCGACCAGGATGAGGTACTTGCCCGAGCAGATCGAGCGCGCCAGCAGCACTTCGCTGGCAGCAGCCTTGAGCATCGCGTCGAGGGCCTGAAAGCCGCTGGCGACGCTGGTCAGTTCGAGCAGTCCAATCGCCCGATCGCTCATCACGCCGTCTCCACCACGATCCGCGCCCCGACGGCCTGCACGATGCCGTCGACGCTGCAATGAACTCGCGCCCCGAGCTTACCGTCGGGGATCTCCGCCAGCACCTGCCCGCGCCGCACGCGCTCACCCGGCTGGACCCGTGGTTCGGCGGGGGCACCGACATGCGCGTTGAGCGCAAACTCCAGCACGCGGGCCGCCGGTCGCTCCGCGGTCCACGGGGCCGGCACGTTGTACTCGGCCAGGCCCAACCGCGCGACCAGCTTCTTGACCGGCAGGCGGCGGTCTTCGTGCAGCGGGTGCGGCCGCAGCTCGCGGCCGGTGCCCTGCCAGGTGATCCCCTGTGCCCGCAGGTCGGTCTTGGCCTGGTCGCAAGCCTCTTTCGGGAACAGGCTCTCGGGGCAACTGTAGAGGGTACAGATGCCGCAGGCGCAACAGAGCAGACCCCACTGGCTCCAGTTCACGCCGCCGCTGGCGGTGAACCCGAGCGTACGCATCACTTTGTGCGGCTGCACATCGTACCCCAGCAGATAGCGCGGGCAGAGCTCGGTGCAGTAGCTGCACTGGTCGCAGGCCGACTTGCCGATGCGGTGCATCTGCGCGACCGGTTTGGTCTTGCGTTGGATCAGCGGATGGCTCCGGTCGAGGACAATCAGCCCGCCGGTGGTGCGGGTCACCGGCTGCTGCCAGTCGTCGGTGAAGCGGCCCATCATGGCGCCACCGATCAGGGCCACGGGGTCTGGCACCGTCGCTCCGCCGCAGAACTCCAGGAGCTCGGCGAAGCGCACCCCGACCGGCGTCAAGAAGGTCTGCGGCCGGGCCACCGCGCCGTTGATGCTGAACCACTTATCGACGGCGGGCACCCCGGCCGCGGCGTCGGCCAGCCACCACAGGCTCTCGACATTGTGGACCACGCAGCCGACCTGCAGCGGGATCCCGGCCGGCGGGATCAGCCGCCCGGTGGCAGCGTGGACCAGCTCGTACTCGTCGCCGCTGGGGTAGTAGTCGCCCAGCAGCAGCAGCTCGAGGTCGCTGCCGGTGAGCGCCGCCTGCAGCGCCGCGACGGCCGCGTGGCGCTTCTGCTTGATGCCAATCACCCCCCGCGTCGCGCCGACGGCCGCCATGCTGGCGCGCAGGCCGGCGATCATCTGCGGCGCGGCGCGGGTCATCAGCTCGGTATCTTTGTAGAGCAGTGGTTCGCACTCGGCGCCGTTGGCGATCACCGTGTCGGCCTGCGCGGAGACCTTCACATGGGTCGGGAACCCGGCCCCGCCGGCCCCGACCACGCCCGCCGCGCGGGCCAGGTCGCTGAGAGTCTGCATCGTCCGTCCGTCTCCGTGGGCAGGACCCGCCACCGCGGGCGCGAACGGCCGCGGCAGTCGCTGGGAGCCGCGCCGTGTCTGCACCACTGCTGGCGGGATTCGCCGTCGCCGACCTGACCCCTCCCCTGGGCTGCCGCCTCTACGGCTACCCCGTGGCCGACCGCGTCGCCGAGAGCATCCACGATCCTCTCTACGCGCGAGCCCTGGTGTTCGCGCAGGGCGACACCCAGGCGGTCTGGGTCGAACTCGATTGGTGCATGGTCGACCACCTCTCGACCGCCAGCCTGCAACTGGCCATCGCCGCCCGCTGTGGGATCCCGGCGGACCACGTCACGCTGTGCGCGATCCAGACGCACAGCGGCCCAGCGACGCAGACCGCCAACGGTTGGGGCGAGCGCGACGCTGCCTACCTGGCCTGGGCCGAACCGCGCGTGGTCGACGCCGTGGCCGCGGCCGTCGCCGCGTTGCAGCCGGTGACCGTCGGGCTCGGCAGCATCGCCAGCGACGTCGGCATCAACCGCCGCGGGATCCGCGAGGACCACACGGTCGGCCTGGGCTACCATCCCTGGGGACCCTACGACCCGACGATGACCGTCGTGCGAGTGGTCGGCGCGAGCGGGCCGGTGGTCACGCTGGTGCATTACGGTGCGCATCCCACGGCCCAGGGGCCTGTGCGGTTCGTCTCGCGCGATTGGCCCGGTGTGCTGCTCGACCGGGTTGAGGCCCTGACCGGCGCGCCCGCGATGTTCATCAACGGCGCGGTCGGCGATGTCGGCCCTCGACTGGCCTGCCGCGCGACCACCGGCGACGGCGCCGCTGCGTCCGAGGAGGTCGGGCTGCGGGCCGCCAGCCACGCCATGCAGGCCTATCACAGCATCCGCGAGTTCCGCCCGCTGGAGCTGGCGGTGGCGGCCGCCGATCTGCCGTTGCCCTACGCCCCGTTGCCGGACCTGGCGACCGCGGAGCGTGAACTGGCCGCCGCCGCGTCGCGGCGCGACGAATGGGGCGCGGGCGCCTGCAACTACCGTTACTGGCAGGCCGTGATCGCCGCGCAGGGACAGCCCGTGCCGGCCGGTCGGCCGTACCGTCAGAGCCTCACCCAGCTCGGGCCGCTGGCGCTGGTGCCCTTGCCGGGCGAGCCGTTCGCCGCGATCGTGCTGCGCCTGCGCGACGGCAGTCCCTACCAGCACACGCTGGTCGCCAGCACCAGCAACGGCGCCTACGGCTACTTCGCGACGCGCGAGGCCCGCGCCCGCGGCGGTTACGAGGTCTGGGTCGCGCGGGCCTTCGGGGCCTGGTTGCCCAGCGAGACGATTGACGACTACCTGGTGCAGGAGAACCTGCGCCTGCTCCGAGCCCTGGCCGCCGGCGGCTGATCTTGCCGCGGCATGGCCGTCGCGAGCCGGCCCGGGGGTCAGAGTTGCTATGCCACTTGGAAGGAGGGCACCATGCGCCTGGCAGGAGTCGTCGCGTTGCTGGGGTTGTCGACTGTCGTCTTGAGCGGCTGCAACAAGTCCGCCGAGGCCCCGACGCCGGCCGGTGAGGCGGCCGCCCCATCGGAGACCGCCGCCCGGCCGGCGACCGAAGCGGCCCCGGCCGGCAGTGAGCCACAGGCCCCCGAGCCGGCCCCCGCCCCGCCGAAGTCGCAGGAGCTGACCGAGAAGTCGATCCGCGCGGCGCTGGCGGTCGCCAAAGACCCGCAGCTCAAGCAGATCGGCGACAACCTGGAAGCCGCCAGCAAGACCTCCCTGGTCCACGGCGCGGCCGCCGCGCAACAGGTGCCCGGCGACGTCGACAAGGTCTTGCAGCAGCACGGTTTTGCCGACCTTGAGGAGTGGTCGGGCACGCTCAGCAAGCTCTACGCGGTGGCTGCCAAGTTGGGCATCGAGGAGTCCGTGGCGAAGGCCAAGGCGCAGAGCAAGGGTCTGCCGCCCGAGGCGGCGGCGCAGATGAGCGCGGCGCTGGAGGATTCGCTGAAGCAGGCCGACGCCAGTGTCGAGCAACTCGGCGGGGCCAGCGCGGCGGAGGTGAAGGCGGTCAAGAAGCTGCTGCCGGAGATTCAGAAGAACTGAAGGCCGGCTCGCGGCGGCGGTCAGGTGGTCTGTGACAACTCGACCGCCGCCGCAGCGAGCAGTTCGCCAGCCCCGGGCCCGACGCGGCTGGAGCTGATGAAGGTACACTCGTAGCCGCCGCGGGCGTAGGCCTCGCGTGGGGCGACGTAGCCGACCATGCCGTTGGCGTAACCGAGCACCACCGCCCGGCGTGGGTGGCACTGCTGCTTGATGGCCAGCCCCAGCTCGACGAAGTACTCGGCGGGAATGCTCAGGAAGTCGACCGGCCCCAGCCGGAGCAACTGGACTTCCGCCGGTTGCGTGCCGCGGTCCCGGATCCGGGCCAGCAACTCGGGCATCCCGTCGTCGTAGGCCCGCGGGTCGACGAAGCGCTGCGCCCCGCGGACCGTGCCAGCGATCTCGGCCGGGGTGGGCTCGCGGTAGGGCAACTCAACCCGTGCGCGGGCGGCGGCGGTCGGCAGGCTGGTCTGCCACTCCAGGCCAGCGAGCACCTCCTGCACGACTCCGGCCAACTGCGCGCCGATCGCCGGCATCGCCAGCGCTGGTGTGCGCGGGTCGGGGTTGCTGAAGTGCAGATTGCCGGCGGCGCCGTTGAAGAACAGGCAGTGCGGGCAGCCGGCAGCCTGCAGGGCGGCGGCGAGCTGGCCCGGCCAACCCGCCGAGACCACGCCGTCGCTGCCGTGGTGGGTCGGGTGGCAGGCGTAGTTGACCAGCACGCCGCGCAGCGCGCCGGCCGGCTCACGGACCGCCAGCACCGCCACTTCGGGATCGATGGGCCCTTCGACCGCCAGGGCGTTGGGGTGGTCGAACCGCCCGTGCGTGCGGACCGTGCCGTCGCGCTGCAGGACTCGCCGGTTGCGGGCGACGGTACACTCGAAGCCGCTGCCGAACCCGATCTCGGCCGGTCGCAGATCGGCCAGTGCCGCGCCAAAGGTCGGCAGCAGGCGATCCAGGAACCAGGCGACGTACTCGTCGTCGCGGGGCACCAGGCCGGTCTTGGCGACCGCCGGGCCGGCGTGGGTGTGGGTGGCGCCGACCAGGACTCGCGCCGCGGGGAAGCCATAGGCGGCCTGCACGCGCTGGCGGATGGTCTCGGCCGTGGTCCAGCGCACCGAGAGGTGGTCGAGCTGCACGAAGGCCAGCGGCCCGCCCTCGGCTTCGATCACCAGCACCCGGGCGTGCAGCGGGTCGGCGATCTGCGTGGCGCGCTTCTCGACCAGCCAGCCGATGATCAACGACCCGAGCGGCGGGGTGATGTCGACCGCCGCCAGACCAGCACGAATCATGGCCGGAGTCCTCCTGCCGCATCGGGCACGACCTGCTGCACCTCGCCCTGCAACAGCTCCAGCAGCCCGCAGGCCGCCACCTCGTCGAGTCCCGGCGGATCGCCCGGATGCCAGCGGAAGCTGAGGTCGCTGAGCCAGGCCTGCACGAGCGTCAGCAGATAGCGGTCGGCGACTCGCGCGACGCGGTCACCCGCGGCGTAGCGGCCAGCCAGGGCGGCGACCGGCAAGGCCAGGCAGCGCTGGCCGTGCTGCTCCAGCAGCAGGCCCGCGGCGGTTAGGCGCAAGCCGTAGGGTGCGGGCGGGTTGGGCCGCGCCCGCGGATCGCCGTCGGGAGCCAGGTTCACGCTCAGCAGCGGCTCGTCCTGCGGCCCGACCAGAGCCAGGCAGAGCTGCTCACACGGCGCCAGGCCGCCCACACTGGGCATCGCTGCGTACCTCGTCCTGGCGCCATGATACTACGGGCAGGAGGTTTCGCGGCACGGGAGCCGAACCGCTGGCCCAGGTGTTACAGACAGGTAGCCACGGCCGGGCTGCGAGCCACCGGGGCGACTTGCCGATCCGCTGAGGTCGCCGCTATCATGGAACGCATGGGATCCGACGGAGGAGGGCCGCAGTGACCGGGAAGAGCTGCTCCGCAGGCTGCCTGGCGTTGTTCGGCGCCTTCTTCCTGTTCTGTGGGCTGTACAACCTGTTCAGCGAGCTGGCCGTGGGCCTGTTCCTGGCGTTCTTCGGCGCGGTGCCACTGCTCGGGGCGTGGTCGCTGCTGAAGTCCGACCGCGCCGACAACGCGGCGCGGGTGCAGCGGGTCCGCCAGCACAAAGAACGGGCGCTGCTGCAGGCGGCGGCCCAGAACCATGGGGTGTTGACCCCGGCGATGGCGGCGATGAGCGGGGTGGTGACGGTCGCCGAGGCGAAGACGCTGCTTGACGAGTTGGCCGGCGCCGGCTTCTGTGCCGTCGACTCCGACGCCAACGGCAACCTGCACTACCGCTTCGACTTCGGCCAGAGCGCCAGCGTCAGCGGCGGGGCGAACCTCTCGCCGGAGCAGTGGGTGACGGCGATGTCGCAGCGGCGGATGACCGGCGACGCCGCGGCTGCGGGCACGGTCAGCAACTTGGGAGATCGGTAGTCGTCGATGTCTTCCGCAAGCTATCCAGTGGACCTGGCGGTCAGCCGCCAACAGGGCACCTGCACCATCACCTGGCAGGACCAGCGCGTCGCGGTGCTGGCGCTGCTCGATCTACGTAAGCTCTGCCCCTGCGCCACGTGCAACGAGCAGCGCGCCAACACCTCACCGCTGCAGGTCTTCAGCGGCCCGTTGCCGACGGCCGAGCTGCAGGCGCTGGAGGCGGTCGGGGGCTACGCGGTGCGCTTCCGGTGGGCCGACGGCCACGACGCCGGGATCTACAGCTTCACCTACCTGCGCGAGCTTTGCGAGCGGCAGGGTTGGGCTTCGTGACATCTTCCTGACGACTCCAGGTCAGGTCGCCCCCGCGACTGTGGTATGGAGTGCCGTACAATAGCAGCAGGTGCGCCGGAGTTGTGACCGCATGGGCGGCAAGGTCGAGAACATCATCTGGGGCGTGGCCGGGGCCATGATCCTTGTTTGGCTGGTCGCCTGGCACAAAGGCGCCGGCATCTGGGTCCATGCCCTGCTGTTCACAGGCGTCTTGCTAATCCTGTTCGACCTGGTCGTTCAGAAGCGCGACGCTGCGCCTCAGCGGCGGCCCCGCCGGCTGCCCTGAGCGGTCCCACCGGCAGCCCTACCCGGGCGCGGCAGGCGCCGGCGCGGCGGGTGCGCCGGGAGCCGGCTCGGCGGTCGGCGTGGTGGGTGGTGCTGGCTGGGAGTTGTTGTCCGGCACCGCGGGGGGACTGGTCGGTTGGCCTGGCGCCGCGTCGTCCTCGTCCAGATTCACGATCACCTGCTTGACGTTGTACCACTGCGACGAGTCCTGGTCGACGAACAGCCGGCAGACCTCGGCTACCACCTTCTGGCCGTCGTCGTCCTCGCCCTGCACTCCGCCGACCAGGTCCAAGACGTCGCCGGTCTCGGTCTCGCCGTCCTCGAAGTCGTAGAACGTCGCCATGCCCGCGGTGCCGCGGCGGGTCGCCTGCTCGAAGCGGATGGTCGTCTGCGGCAGCCGCGCCTGCGCCACCGCCTTCTTGTCGCCGGTGCGGTACCAGTAGGTCAGCCGGTCGCAGAACAGCGTCGTGGTGTCGGTCTTCGCCTTCTCCAGCTTGTCGGCGTCGGCAGCGGGGTCCTCGGGCGGGTCGTGGACCACCACCACCTTGCCATCGACGACGGCGCGCTTCTCCTTCGTGAAGACGTAGGCGATGTCGCCGGTGATCGTGTTCTCGGGAGTCGCGATCAGATCCAGGCCGTCTTTCTTGCTGAGCTTGCCGGTCAGGATCTTGAGGTCGCCGGTGAGCGTCGCGATGCCCGTCTTGTCGCCGCTGTAGTCGATCGCGTTGCAGATCAGGATCAACTCGTCGTCGGGAATCACCATCTGCAGCTTGCCCCGCGCCACGACGCTGTTCTCGGGGCCCTTGGTCTTGACGATGCTGGTCGGGTCCAGAACGTTGATGAAGGCGCGCTTGCGCTCCTTGGTAGGCTTGCCGGGGGCAGTCCGCTCCGGCTCCGGCGCTGCCTTGGCGTCGGCTGGCGGGGGCTGCAGGGCGGGTGGCGTCGCCCCCTCCGGGGGCTTGGCCCCGTCGCCGGGTTTCGCCGCGCCGGCCGGGGCGTCGCCGATGGTCTGGTTGTTGTTCGACGAGTTGCCCGCCGGGGCAGCGGGCTCGTCGGCCGCCAGGGCCAGCGTCGCACACCAGAGCAGCCAGATCGCCGTTCGCATCGCGCTCTCCCGCCTTACCGTCGGCCCAACTCGGCCGCCTCGCCGCGCAACAGGATCTCCGCCGCGGCCGGCGCCTCCAGCGACATCTCTTCGGTTCGCAGATCGTACGTCAGCCGGACGCAGCGGACCTTCTCACCGTCCTTGTTGGACAGCCGCACATTACCACTCAAATCGAGTTGCTCGCGCTCGTGATCGAACCCAATCCGATTGGCCGTGCCCCGCCGGTCGGTCTGCCGGAAGCGCGGACTGCCGGTCAGCAACGAGGCGCGCCGGCCAGCCTGCCAAACGTGTTCGAGCCGCTCGCTCTGCAGATCGACGGGCCGCTCAGCGGCGGCGTTCCGGCCACTGCCGGGCCGCGAGGTGTAGCGCAGCGTGACGCGCCCCCGGAGCACCGCCGACTCGCCCTCCAGGTCCAGCTCGGCCCGGTCGCCTGCGCCGCTGGCCTGGCCCGACCGGAAGCGCACCCGCCCGCCAGCGCTGGCGCTGCGACGGCCGGCCGGGTACCGGTAGACCAGCCACGGCGCCGTCAACTCGAAGGTGTCGCTACCCGGCGCCCGCCGCTGCAGGCTGACCGGACCCCGGAAGTCGGCCCGCTTGGCGCTGGTCGCAATGCTGACCTCCGGCGCGGTCAGGTCGGTGGTCGGATCACTGAGCCGCACGCCGCCGCTGGCGGTGATGCGGCGGGCCGCAGCGCCGCTGTAAACGGCCTGCTCGCAGCGCACCTCGACGCGGTCACCCGGCACCCGGACGACCACCTGCCGCTGCACCAGCAGCCCGCCGCTGCGGCCGTTGATGATCAGCAGGCCGTGCGGCCCGACCTCCAGCAGCACCCGTTTGTCGGCCCCGCTGCGGCCGCCGGTCAGCTCGAATGACCCGAGCAGCGCCAGCCGGGCTGGGCCACGCAAGGTCAGCCGGACCTGCGCCAGGTCGCCCTCGGCCGAAGCCGACTCGAGGGTGTGCGCAGCGTAACGCGCCTGCACCGCGTCGGGCAGCTCGAAGCGCTGCTGCCGCGGCCAGTAGAACAGCCGCGCGGTGTTGATCTGCGCGGGCGGCGCGGCGGGAGTGGCCGGATCCAGCCATTCCAGTTGACTCACGCCCCGCGCCACCATCTTGCCCTCGGCCTCGAACCAGTAGACCGCCCCGGCCCGGAACGAGAGGCCGCGCTTGGCTCGCACTTGCACGTTGCCCCGCACGCCGAGGTTCTGCGAGCGCGCCTCGTAGCGCGCGAGGTCGGCGACAATCTCGACTTCGGGCGACCCGGCCGAGAGGTAGACCCCGCGGGTCAGTTCGTGGATCAGGTAGTCGCCGGAGTCGAGCACGTCGACCCGCTTGCCGCGCAGCTCCCAGGCGATCTCGCCGCTCTTCAGGCGAACCCGCTCGACGTGATCGTGGAGGACCATCGCGGGGCGCCCGGTGGCGGCTGGCGCGCTGGCGGGCGCGGCCGCCTGGCTGGCCCGGGTCTGCACCCAGACCAGCGCCAGCAGCAGCGGGCCGACACTCCCGGTAACCAGCAGCAGCCAGCGCCGCGAGCGCATCGCACCGCCCCAGGGCCGGTCGCCAGCGGCCCCCAAACCAGATGCCGCGGGGCACCAGACGCGTACTGCGCCGGGCCGCCGCGGCACCCGCAATGACCTCACCAGGCACCCCGCGACAGCCGGCCGAGCGGCCGCCTCAGGACGCCAGCCGACCTCAGAGCGAGTCGAAGTCCGGCGGGGGCGGCGGCTGCGTGATGTCGCCGACGCTGCCACCCGAGGGCTGCATCTGCACGTTCTGGGTGGTCTGAGCGGTGTTGGTGATGTCGACGGCGACGGTGGTGAAGCCGGTGGCCGTGAACGTCATCGTGATCGTGCCGGTGTTCGGCAGACCGCTCAGGGTGTAGTTGCCGTCGCTGGTGGTGGTCGTGGTCTGCCCCGCAGCAGCCACGGCGACGCCGTTCAGCGCCGCGCCGGTCAGGGCGTTGGTAACCCGGCCGCTGATAGCGCGGGTGCCGCCGCCGCCACCGCCGCCACCGCCGCCACCGCCGCCGCCACCCCCACCGCCGCCGCCGCAGGCGACCAGCAGCATGGCCGCGGTCAGGGCGCCCAACAGCGCCAGCCGCCGCAACTTCTTACCGCACCGCTCAAGCATGCTCTCGTCCTCCTGGGCGTGCTGAGGAACTGATCGCCCCCACGGCCTGGGGGCCGTCGGGATTGTAGCACATCCGCCCTTCGCATCGCAACTGACGTCCACCGCGCCGGCCCCTAACCCGTCTGCAGGGTCAGGTCAACCTGCGTCCGCAGATCCTGTGACAAGACCGCCACCCCCGCTCGCTGACCGGTCGCGCCGGCGGCGGTCGCGGTGATGGTGTAGGTGCCCACTGGCAGGAACAGGCGGTACCGGCCGTCGCTGCCGGTGGTCGTCCGAGCCGCCTCGGTCTCACCGACCATCGCCCGCACCAGGGCCCCGGCGACGGGTCCACCGGTTGGGAGTCTCACGATCCCGAAAACGTTGCCGGGAACTTCCGCTGGGGGCGTCAAGAGCGCCACGATCCGCACCGGCAGGCTGGCCGTTTGGCCCTGCGAGGTGGCCCGAATGGTGCCCTCACCACCCGCCACGCCAGCGGTGAACAGCCCGCCGGCGGTGACCGTGCCGAGCGCCGTCGGGATCACCTCCCAGGTCGCCGTGGCCGCCGTGGTGTTGCCGCTGATGTCCCGCACGAAAGCCCGGAACTGGCGCTGCGTGCCAGCCTCGACCTGCACTGGATTACCGGTCGGCGTGATCGACAAGCCGACCACGCTGCCGACCGTCACGACCGTCGCCGTGGCGACCGGCGCCAGCCCGACGCGGGCCTCGAGGGTGGCCGTCCCGGCCGACCGCCCGGTGAAGACGCCGGTCCGCGTGACGCTGCCGGTGGTGCCGACCAGCCGCCAATCGACCAGCACGTTGGGCACCGGGTCGTTGAAGAAGTCGATCGCGCTGGCCGTGAAGGTGGTCGACTCGCCGGCCAGCACGCTCGCCTCGCCCGGCGTGATCTCGACCCGCTGGATCGGCCGCACCACCAGCAGGGGCACCTGCAGCTCCAGGCCGGCGGAGGTCTCCCGGACCACCAGCGCGCCGACCAGGCCCTCTTCGGCGTCGGCGCCGACCGTCAGCTCGCCCGCGGCGCTGACTGCGGCGAAGCGCCGCGCCAGCTCGTCGGCGCTGAGGTTGAGCGCCTGCAGGCTGGCCGGTGGGACCACGGTGTAGGTGTAGGCCGGGGTCGTGACGTTGGTCACGGCCGGCACGAAGGTCAGGCTCTGTTCGGCTTCGACCGACGCCTGGTTGGGCGTCACGCTGAGCGTGCGAGTGACGCTGCCACCACCCCCGCCGCCGCCCCCGCCGTTGTTGTTGTCGCCGCCCCCCCCGCCGCCGCCTCCGCTGCAGGCGGCCAGGGCCAGCACCAGCAACGCGCCGCCCGCCGTGCCGAGCCGTCGTGTCAGCTTCATCTTCACCGCTCCACCCGCACCACGCGCGTGCTGCGCACCTGCCGGCCATCGTCGCCGACGGCGATCAGTTCCAGCCGATAGAGCCCGTTGGGCAGCGGGCGACCGTTGGCGTCGACGGTCTCGAAAGTCACCAGGTCACTCCCGGCGGCACTGGCGCGGTGCGCCGTCAGCGTCCGCAACAGGCGACCGCTCGAACCGTGCAGGTTGACGGTCACCGCCGCCGGCTGGCTGAGCGTGTAGCCAACCTGGCGGCTGTTGCCCCGACCGGCGCGCAGCTCCAGGCTCAGGACCGCCAGCGCGCCGCCGCTGTCGCGGCTGGCGGTCAGCCGCAGCCGTCGCGCACCGCTGGCGCCCATCCGGAAGGTGTACCCCGCGGTCGAGCGCAGGAAGCGGCTCCGGCCCGTCTCCAGGTCGGTCAGCGTCAGCGCCAGCCCGGCCGGTGCGCGCGCCACGTCGGGCCATTGCAGGGTCACCTCGCGCGGGCCGAGGTTGCTCTCGACCAGCACGTCCCAGCTCTGCTGCGCCGCGGGTTCGCGCAGGTCGACCGCATACCGGCCGCTCGACGCGCCGCCCGGGGGCTCCAAACTGAGCAGCAGCATCGACCCGTAGGCCGGTGGCTTGGCGACGTCCAGTCGGGTCACCCCGAGGCCCGCGCCGGGCGCCACGCCGAACCGCGCCGCACTGTCGGTGCGGCCGTCACAGCTTGCCCGCAGGCCGACCTGCCAGCGCAGCGGATCCGCCGCCCGCCCCCGTTGGCGCGCCGCGCCCCGGGCGCCGGCGATCTGGTTGGGGTAGACAATGGTCGCACCGCGGCTGTCGAGGATGTTGATCCAGAAGCCCTCGAACGGCGTCAGCACGTCGTCGGGATCCAGCAACGCGTAGCCCCCGGCGGTGCGGTCGTAGCGGAAGACGCCGCTGGAGACCAGCCCGCGCGACTGCGCCTCGGCCAGGGTCAGCGCGGCCGTGCCGTCGACCGCCTGAATCTGCAGGTGCTCGAGGCGGATGTTGAGGTCGTTGTAGGGGTTGCCGATCTGCGCCCAACCCGGCGGGTAGTGCTGACGGAAGGGCCGGTCGCGGTTGGCCTCGACGCCCTGGAAGTTGACCGTCAAGGGCGTGCCGGTCTGCACCCAGTAGGCGTAGCCGGGCCGGAACGCCGGGACATCGGGCCAGAGGCGGTAGATGCTGCTGAAGCGGAACGGCTGGAAGCTGGTCACGGCGCCGTCGGCGCGCGCCAACAGAAGCTGGTCGGCGTCGACGCCGAGCACCTGCGCTTCGTTGATGCGCTGCGCGAAGGCCGGGATGGTGATCATGCTGAGCCCGGCCGGAATCGTCTGGGCCAGCGGCCGCAGCACCTCGGGCGGGGTCTCGAAGACGATCACGGCGTCACCGTTCTCGACGTCGAGCCCGGTGCCGATGGGCCCCAGGAACATCACGTTGCGCTGCGCCTGATCGCCGCTGGAGCCGCCTGAGGAGTCCGGGGTCCAGGTGAAGGTGGCCCGCGCCGGGACCGGCAGGCCGCCGGGCACCTTGACCTTGAAGGCGCCCTGGATGACGTTGGTTTCGAGCGGGTCGCGGCCGTCGATGGCGATGTTGACGGTGCCCTGGAAGCCGTTGGTGACCAGCCCGTAGATGTGGTTCTTGACCTGCGTATCGTCCACCGCCACGTCATTCGGGAACCAGACCTGGCGCTCGATGCCGTTGCAGGTCGCCCGCACCTCGATCCGCTGCATCTGCTGGCCCTGGTCGCCCGCGATGTTGAAGAACAGCGGCACCGCACTGCCGATGCCGGCGGGGTTGCCGGCCTGTCCGACGCGCGCCTCGATCCCAGCCTGGCCCGAGGCTCCCTCGACCGCCGGCGTCAGGTCGAAGCCGTCGTAGGCGGTGTACTCCAGGTCGACCGTGCCGGTCAGCGGGATCTGCTCGTTGCTGGAGCTGACCTCAAAGTGGTAGATGTTCATCGGCAGCGAGTTGGTCGGCTCGCCCGTGATGAAGTCTTTCTGGGGGATGTTGAAGACGTAGAGCTTGGCGCCGGGGATCACCGCGGTGTCCAGGACATACTGCCGGCGGTACCAGTCGTCCAGCGCCAGCCCTTCGACCTGCGGCACGACCTGCTCCAGCAGGTGCTTCAAGAGCGGCACGTTGCCATTGCTGCCGGGCGTCGTCTGGAGCTGGCTGTAGTAGGCCTCGTTGAAGTCGGCGAAGACCGTCGGGCTCTCGGCATAGACCTTCAGCCAGGCCGCCTGCGCCAGGTAGGCTCGAATCGTACCCAGCGCGTCGCGCATCGTCTCGGCGTCGTTGCTGCCGTCGGCGCCGCGGAAGGTGGGGCTCTCCAGACCCGGCTGGTTGAGCACGTCGTAGGCCGTGAAGAGCAGGTTGAAGTCACGCCCCAGGAACCCGAACTCGGGCAGCGCCTCGGCCACGGTCAGCAACTGCGCGGCGCGCGCCATGCCGTCTTCCCAGGCGTCGTAGAAGACCAGCGCATCGTCGCGCCAGGCCTTCGCCAGGGCGAAGGTGAGCGTGTAAAGGTCGTAGGAGTCGATCGCCGTGGTGGTCGGGTTGGCGCTGTCGACGTCGCGCAGCAGCTCGAGGCGGATCTGGTTGGCGCTGGCGTCGTAGGCGACCATGTTGAGACTGTTGAGGCTCGGGTCGTGCAGCACCTTGACCGTCAGGTTGAAGGCCGGCGGACCGTAGAGTCGCCGCAGAATCGGTTCGATGGTCGCGAGGTTGTTACGGAACGTGGTCTCCTGGCTCGCCGACCAGGCCACCGCCGTGGCCTCGCCGGTCGGCAAGGTAAAGTCGAAGCTCAGCCGGTTGGTGTCCTGGCCGAGGGTGCCGGCCTGCCGCGTGCGGCTCAGCTCCGGCAGCAGCAGGCGGCCCTGGTGGCGTTGCACCACCGTCAGCGGCAGAATCGGCGCGGGCTGATTGGCCGGCAGCAGGCCGCGCTGCTGGAGCAGCTTGAACCAGGCCGGCACGCTGCGCCCGGCCGCCCGGTGCGCCGTCGGTCGCAAGCGCGTCGCCCGCTCGACCGGCTGCGCCGGGTCCGCCACATCGACCACCGCCGCGCCCAGCGGGCCGTCGGCCACCGTCGCATAGGGCGTGTTGACGACATTGCGGTAGCCGTTTTCCGCCCAGCTTGCGCGACACGCCGCCAGGATCCCGACCCAGACCAGCACTCGTCGCATGCGTCCTGCTCCTACGCCGTCGCTGGGCGGTGCGTCGACTCGCGCTCTACAACGCGACGGCGCACGCCCTTCTTCAAACAGCGCAGCCCGTAGTTTCACGTGCCACAGCACCCGCGGGACTGCGGTGTCAGCCTACTCTGAAGCCATGGTACCGGATCCGCCAGGAATCGACCAACAATCGCCCTGCTGCGCCTTGGTGCTGGCTGCCCACGGCAGCCATCGCAGCGCTGCCAGCAGTGCCCCGGCGCGCCGGCAGGCCGCGCTGCTGGCGCGCGACGGACGTTTCAGCCAGGTCGTCGCGGCGTTCTGGAAGGAGTTCCCGGCGCTGCGCGACGTGCCCTTCCTGGTCGACGCCCCAGAGGTCTACGTCGTGCCGCTGTTCATGGCGGAGGGCTACTTCACGGCCCGCGTGGTGCCCCGCGAGTTGGGGCTGGAAGGCCCGTTGACCAGCCGCGGCGGGCAGCGCTGGCACTACACCGCGCCAGTCGGTACGGCCCCTGAACTCAGCGCGGTGATCGCCGCCCGTGCTCGCGAGACCAGCGGCGCGGTCGACCCGGCCCAGACCGCGCTGGTGCTGGTCGGTCACGGCACCGTGCAGAACCGGCAGTCGAAGCAGGCCGTGCTCGATCACGTCGCGCGCCTGCAGCAGGCGGGCGAGTTTGCCGAAGTCGCCGCGGCGTACATGGAAGAGGCACCGCTGGTGGCCGACATCAGCTCCCTGGTCACCGCGCCGCGGATCGTGGTGGTGCCGCTGTTCGTCGCCGACGGGCTACACACCGCCGAGGACATCCCCCGCGACCTCGGCCTGCAGCGCCGGGCGGACGGCTGGGAGCAGCCCGGGCTGGTGGGCGGCAAGCAGCTCTGGTACACCTCCTCGGTGGGCACCAGCGATGCCCTGACGGCGGTGATCCGAGCGCGTGTCACCGCCGCCGGAGGGCCGCTCTGATGCCTGCCTGGGCGACCACCTTTCTGGCCTGGCTGGAGGCCGCGCCGCTCCCCCTGCCGTGGCTGCAGGTGCGCCTCAACCGCACGGCCGGCGGCTTCGGTCTGCGCCACGTCGACGGCGCTGACGACGACCCCAGCGTCGGACTCGACGAGTTGGCCGAGCTGGTGCGGACCACCGCCAGTGGGCGCTACCGGCCGTTGCCCTACGCTCCTACCCTGCGTGCCGGTTGGCAGCTTCGCGACCTCAGCGGCGCGTCCCTGGTGGCTGCCCTCGAAATCGTCTACCCGGCGGCTTTGGCGCTCTGGGCAGCGGAGCGCGCCGGGCGTTTGGAGCCGCACGCCTGGAGCCAGGTGGCGCGCCGCCAGACCGGGCAGCAGGGCCTCCTCAAGCGTCTTGCGCCCGCCGACGTGCAGGCGGCGGTCGAGGTCTACTGTGGGCCGGGGTGTCTGCGCCGGATCACCTGGGGGCTGGCCCCCGGGCAGCCGCTCGCGACGCCCCCCCTGGATTCGCCGGTGCCCTGCTACGAGGCCTGTAGTCTGCTGCAGTCATTCCTTCGCCGGGCGATCGGCTGGCGCCGCGGGGAGGAGCCCAGCCTCGACCCGCGGCTCCAGGAGTGGATCGCCCGCGTCGGACCCTCAGACTCGTAGCAGGTCCAGCGTCGGGAAGGCCTTGCCGAGGACCGGCAGCGGGTCGCAGCGCAGCCATTGCTGCAGGGCGGTGGCGTAGACGCTGCGGAAGTCGACCGTGTGCTTGAGGTCGCCGCGCTCCAGGTCGGTCAGGCTCGGTGCCCCACCGTGCAGCCCCGGCCGGGCCGGTCCGCCCGCAGTGAACAGCAGCCCGGCCGCGCCGTGGTCGGTTCCGTCGCTGCCGTTCTCGGCGACGCGGCGGCCGAACTCGCTGAAGGCGATCACCAGGACCCGCTCGCGATTGCCCTGCGCCGCGAGGTCTTTCAGAAATGCCTCCAGACCCGTCGCGAAGGTCTCCAGCAGGTCGCCGTGCTGCTTCGCCTGCTGGGCATGGGTGTCGAACCCGCCGTGGCTGGCGTAGTAGACCCGCGAGCCGAGATTGCCGGCGATCATCTGGGCGATCACCTTGAGGTCTTGCGCGAACTCGGTGTCGGGGTAGCTGACGCTGCTGCGGTACTTCAGCGCCAGGTCGATCACCTGGGCGGAGCTGACATTGGCGTTGAGCGCCGTGCGCTGCAGGAAGTCGAGCGTCGGGTTGGCGCCCGTGGTCGGCTCCGCCAGCGCCTTGAACAGCTCCACCTGCCGCACATAATCGCGGGCCGAAGGGCGCCAGCGGTAGGTGTCCGGACGCTGCAGGCTGACGCCCAGCGAGTGGCTGTTGCCAAACGCCTGAGGTGCCTGTCGGCCCACCGCCAGGCCGACCAGGGAGCCCTCCGCGGCGCCGACGCAGTGGTTGTCGAAATAGCGGCCGACCCAGCCGTGGCGGAGGTACTGGTTGCTGTCCGCGGCGGTCTCCCAGATCTCCATCGAGCGGAAGTGCGACCGGTCGGGGTTCGGGTAGCCGACCCCGCGCACGATCCCCAACAGGCCCTGGTCGTAGAGCCCCTTGAGCGCCGGCAACTGCGGGTGCAGGCCCCACTGGTCGTCGATCTTCAGGACCTGCTCAGCCTTCAGGCCCAACGTCGGCCGGGCGCGGTGGTAGGCCTCGTCGGTGTAGGGCACCAGCGTGTTCAGCCCGTCGTTGCCACCGGCCAACTGCACGATCACCAAGATCGGCTGCGCCTGCGGCCGCCCTGCCGGAGTCGTTGCGGGGTTGTCGGCGGCCAGCGCCGTGCGGTCCACGAAGGTCGGCACCGTCGCGGCTGCCGCGGCCAGGGTCAGGCCGCGCTGCAGAAACTCGCGGCGGGTCTTCACCTTGTCAAGCGGATTCATCGCACTCTCCTCAGGGCCGCCGTCAGCAGACCTGGTAGTTCGGGGTGCTCAGCAGCACGTGCAGCGCCTGGCGGCAGGTCTCGGTGGCCGGCGTGCGCTGCCGCTGCAGCTCTTCGACGAAAGCGGTCAGGGCACGGCGCTGGGCGGTGTCGAGACCCACCGCCAGGTACTGCTCTTCCAGGGTCGCTACCAGCTCCGCGGCGGTCTTGGCGGCCGGCGGCTGCAACGGCGCCGGGGGCAGCGCCCCACCCCGCTGGCGCGGGCCCTGGCCGCCTCGCGGGCCGCCCGGGCTGCCGGTCAGCAGCGCCCCAATGAAGTTGTAGCGTTGCAGCAGCGTCGACGTGTTGATCCACTCGCGACCGCCGGCCCACCCGGCGACATTCGGCGGGTCGAACAGATCCTGCCCGACCCCGCGCAGCATCGTCGCGACGACGGTCGCCTGCTCCACCGTCGGCTGCAGCCCGAGCTTGCGGAGGGTGCCGACCACCAGCTCGCAAGGCGACTTGATGTGCGCCCCGATCCGCCGCTCGGCGTAGAACTGCTCGCTCAGGAAGACCGTCTCCAAGACCGGCTCGAGCTGGTAGCCGCAGGCCCGGAAGACGTTGGCGACCTTGGTGAGGTCCGCTTCCTCGGTCGGATCGAGCTCGTCGTGGACGAAGAAGCGCCACAGCTTGCGGACCAGGAACGGCGCACAGGCCGGCTGCTGCAGCAGCACGTCGATCACCTGCTCGCCGTTCAGGTTGCCAGTCGCGCCGAGCACCGTCTTCGATCCGTCGTCGTGGTTGCGCGGATTGAACAGAAACTCCGCCTGCTCCAGGAACTGCCCGCCGCGCGCCCCGAGCAGCGTCCAGCCGGTGAAGGCCCGCGCCACCTCGCTGACGTCCTGCTCGGTGTAGTGGCCGATCCCTAAGCTGAACAGCTCCATCAGCTCCCGCGCGTAGTTCTCGTTCGGCCGGCCGCGCACGTTGAGGTGGTTGTCGAGGTAGATCAGCATCGCCGGATCTTTGGAGATGCCGAGCAGCAAGTCGCGAAATGGAGCCTTGGCGAGGCGGCGCAGGAGCTGGTGCTGGCCGTACATCATGTTCGGGCCTTTGACCTTCTGCGCCTCGGTGGCGAAGTGGCCGTGCCAGAACAAGGTCAGCTTCTCCTGCAACGGCGTTGGCGTGGCGACCATCCGCTGGAGCCACCAGGCCTTCAGGGAGTTCATCCCCTGGCGTCGCTGGCGCAGGATGTCCAGCAGCCGCAGTTGCCGCTCTCGTTCGGTGCCCTGCCGCAACTCGGCCCAATCGTACTCGATCTTCAGGAACTCGGGCTGCGGCTCGTCGCCCGGCGGGTCAAACCGCAGCAGCTTCTGGACCGCTTCGCGCGGGCCCAGCGCCACCAGTTCATCGACCTCCGCGACCCCGCCCCCGAAGCCGGCCCGTTCCAACAAGTGGCGCGCCAGCCGGCGGTCCCAAGGCCGCGTCCGGGTCGGCTGGAAGAGCGTCAAGACGGTCGCCATCGCGTTCTCCCCGACCGGCGCCCAGGCCGCCGGTCCTGCACTCTGGTGCGCCGATGGACGCGGTCTGGCGACGGCGGTTCAGCGCGGGGGCAACAGCGCGGTTACGGTTTCCAGCAACACCCGCTCGGTGAAGGGCTTCGCCAGGACCGCCACCACCTCGCCCGGCACCTCAGCGGGCGGCGCGCCGCTGGTCAGCACGCAGACCACGCAGGGCCAGACCGTCGTGACCTCACCGACCACCTCGAGCCCCTCCCCGTCGGGCAGGGTGCCGTCGAGCAGCAGCAGGTGGCACTCGGCAGCCGTCGGCAGGGCCTGCCGCAATGCGCCGCAGGTCGGCCAGACGACCACCTCGTAGCCCTGGCGAGCCAGCAGGCGGGCGGTCAGCCGCGCCAGCGCGGCGTCGTCTTCGAGGATCCCGATGCGGTATGGCGCGGCGGGTTCGATGAGCTACTCCTGGCCGCCGGGCGCCGCCGCCGCCAGCAACGCCCCTGGGCCGAAGACTCGAGGGAACTCCCCGCCATCGCTGCGCCGCCGCGTGGCGGCGTCCATGTAGACGACACTGAAGGCCCGCCGGGGACGACTGGTGGTGTTCACTCCAGAGCGATGCAAGACGTAGTTATGCAACAGAATCGCTTCACCCGCGCGGCACTCCAGGTAGACCGCGTCCTCTTCGCGACAGAGAGTCGCCTCTTGCTCGGCCGTGATGGTGTGACCCCGCTCCGAGAGCAGCCCCAGTTGGTGACTCCCTGGGATCACCTGCACGCAGCCGTTGGCGATGCTGGCGTCGTCCAGGGCAGTCCAAACGGTGACGAAGTTCTCGCGGTCGAGGCCCCACTGCGAGCCGCCGTCCTGGTGGTATGGCAAGACCGTCCCACGGCCGGCCGGCTTGTTCATGAACATCGCCCGGAAGACGCTGATCTCGGCGGCCACCAGACTGCGGGTGAGCCCCCGGAAGAGCGGGTGTTGGAGGTACTGCAAGAACAGCGGGTCGCGCTCCAGGTCCTGGATCTTGCGGTAGGCCAAGGTTGGGCCGACCCAGCCATCGGCGCGCAAGTCGCCGTAGCTGCCGGACTCGGTGTCGGCCTGAAAGAACATGCCGGGGTAGACGACCTGGCCCAACATGATGGCATCGATGCGTTCTTGCAGCGCCGCCAGTTGGTCGTCGCTGGCCACCTGACCGAGCCTCACGAAGCCGTCGTGCTCCCACTGCGCGCGCTGCGCCGCCGTCAACTCCACGCTGGTCGCTCCATCCGTCCTCAGTATGGTGCAGCGCGGCGAGCCGCCGCCGACCAGCGGTCAGTTGACCTTCGGAGTGCGCAATAACAGGCAACTGTCAGTGCGCTACCACGGTTTCAATGTTCACAGATCTCAACTGAACCTTGGAAGGCCACCGTCACAGCCGCTTGCTGGCGCCTGGCGCCTGACGCCAGCCGACGCTGCTCGCCCGCGGCTCACGGTCCGCGCGGAGGGCCGCCGTCTTGACGCCGAGCGGCTCCCGGGGCTAGAGTGCCCGCAGTGGAGCTGTGGCCATGAGTGCGGACCGGACGACGAGCCCCCGACCCCGGCGCGGTCAGGATGTGCGGCCGATTGGCCCGCGCGAGCACTACAGCGGCATCGCCATTCTGGCGCTGGTGATGCTGCTCTGCACCTGGGTGCTGGTCCGCGGGCTGGCGCCGCGGGGCGTGCTCTGGGGCGCCTACGATCCGAGCCTGTTCGCCGGGCCCGCGGCCACGGCGCCCGCGGGCAGCAGTCCAGTCGAGGCGGGGGCCGATCCCGGCGAGGACCAGGGCGGCGCGCCGGCCCCGGCGGGCGGTGGCGACGACCATGGCGGCAGCGCGGCCGTGCCGGCCAGCGGTCCGGCGCCGGGCGCGCAGGCGCTACCGGTCGCGGCGCCCGCAGGCTGGACCGCCGGGGCCGTCGAGACCTTCGACCCGGTGACCCTCTCCAACAAGATCGACGGCCGCGCCGAGGCTTACCTCGCCTACGGGTTCCAGCGCCTTGAGACGGTCAGCCTGAAGCAGGGCGAGGAGACCTGTGATCTCTTCGTCTTCGACATGGCCACGCCGTTGCAGTGTTTTGGCATGTTCGGGAGCGAGCGCTCCGGCGGCGAGCCGACCGTGTCGATCGGCGAGGACAGCTACCGCTCCGGGGCCAGTCTCTACTTCCGGCAGCAGCAGTACTACGTCCAGGTGGTCGGCACCAGCGAAGCCGACGCGGCCGCCGCGGCGCGGCTGGCGGTCGCCCAGGCCATCGCCGCGAAGCTGCCAAGCGGCCGGAGCGAGTTCGTCGGCGTCGGCTGGTTCCCGCCCCAGAACCTCAAGTCGGGCGGCATCGGCTACGTCATCAAGGGCGCGCTCGGGCAGCCATGGCTGGGCGATGTCTGGACCGCGCGGTACCAGATCAAGGACACCGAGCTGATGGCCTTCATCGCCCAGCGCACCGATCCGGCCGCGGCCAAAGCCGATTGCGCAAAGTACGCCGAGTTTCTGAAGACCTCTGGCAAGCTGTCAGGCAAGGCCGTCCAGGGCGTGACCCTGCAGGTGGCCGACCAGAATGGCATGTACGACGTGATCGCCCAGGTCGGGCGCTACTTCCTGGGCGTCAGCTACACCGACCAGCGCGCCGCCGCCGAAGCGTTGGTGGTCAGCATTGCGAAGGGCCTGCCACAATGAGCACACTGCCGGCGGTTGACCGCCGCGAGGCGCTGCGCCGGATCGGCCTCACCGCTGGCGTCGCCGCGGGCTTCACCGCGGCCGGCTTTGCGCTGCACGACCGCCGCAGCGGGGGCGCCTACTTCCGCGACCTGGCCAACGCCGAGGTCGTCACCCTCGGCGACTACCGCGTGCCGCTCAAGGAAGGCACCCCGCCGTTGGCCATCGCCCACGGCGACGACCCGGCGCGGCTGGTCGAGGCGGCGGTCGCGGCGCTCGGGGGGATGGCCCACTTCGTCAAGCCGGGCGACGTTGTGATCCTGAAGCCGAACGTCGCCTTCGACCGCGCGCCAGCGCTCGGCGCGACGACCTCCCCGGCGGTGCTTGGGGCGGTCGCCAAGATGGTCCGCTCGTGCGGCGCGCGGCGCATCCTGGTGATCGACAATCCGATCAACCAGCCGGAAGGCTGCTTCCACAAGTCGGGCATCGCCGCCGCCGCCGCCGCCGCGGGCTGCGAAGTGGTGATGCCTACCCCGGCCCGCTTCGCGACACTCGCCGTAGGGCGGTTCCGCGGCGCCGACGGCCAGCTCAGCGGCCAGCGGGGCGACGCGCTCGATACCTGGCCGCTGTTCTACGATCCATTCAAGACCGCCACCAAGGTGATCGGCATCGCGCCCTGCAAAGACCACAACCTCTGCGGCGCGTCGCTCACGATGAAGAACTGGTACGGCCTGCTGGGTGGCCGGCGGAACCAGTTCCACCAGCAGATCCACGGTATCATCAGCGACTTCCCGTTGTTGATGCGCCCGACCCTGGTGGTGCTCGATGCCACCAGCATTCTGATGAAGAACGGCCCGACCGGCGGCAGCACCGCCGATGTCAAACCGGGCCGCACGGTGGTCGTCGGGACCGATATGGTGGCCGTCGACAGCTACGGCTACACGCTCTTCGAGCGCCGCACGCCAGCGCCGGAGTACCTCGCGCGAGCGACTCAGCGGGGGCTTGGCAACGCCGACTGGCAGAGCTTGCAACCGACCGAGTTGACCGTCTAGCGGCCCGCCTGGAGTCCCGGGATGCGCATCACAACCGTTCGGGTGATCGTCCAGAGCGTCTCCTTCACGCTCTTCCTGGCCCTCCTGCTGCTGACCTGCTTCAGCGGCCTGCGGGGCTTCCCGGTCAGCCTCTTCTTGGAGCTTGACCCGCTGACCGCCGTCGCCAGCAGCATCGCCAGCCGGACCGTCTACCAGAACGTGATCTGGGCGCTCTTCCTGCTGTTGCCGACGCTGCTGTTGGGCCGCTTCTTCTGCAACTGGCTGTGCCCCTTCGGCATTCTGCACCAGCTCACCGGCTGGCTGGCCCGCCGCCGGACGCCCGACAAGCAGCGCCTCGAGACCAACCGCTACCGGCCGCTGTACGGTCTGAAGTACGCGCTGTTGGTGTTCATCCTGGTGGCGGCCGTGTTTGGCTCGCTGCAAAACGGGTTGCTGGACCCGGCGCCGACCATCTACCGCTCCTTCACCGTCGCGGTGCTGCCGGTGGTCGATGCGACCGTCGGCGGGGTCTACGTGCGCCCGCACTACCACCAGGCGGCCTGGCTGGTGGGGGCGCTGTTCCTGCTGTTCCTGGGTCTCAACCTGCTGATCCCCCGCTTCTACTGCCGCGTGCTCTGCCCGCTCGGCGCCTTCCTGGGCTGGCTGGCGCGCTTCAGCCTGTTCCGCATCGAACGCAATGTGGCGCGCTGCACCGACTGCGATCTCTGCCTGAAGAGCTGCGAGGGCGCCTGCGACCCGCACTCCGCGCTGCGTAAGGCCGAGTGCTTCGTCTGCTTCAACTGCATCGAAGACTGTCCCGAAGACGCGCTCCGCTTCGCCTGGCTGCCGCCGATCCGGCCCGACGGCGACCGCGGCGGCGAGGTCACCGCAGCCCAGCCGACGCGTCGGCAACTGGCCTTCGGGGCGCTGGCCGGGGCGCTGTTCGTCGGCTGGGCCCGCAGCAGCGGTGAGACCAGCGAGAACTTCCGCCCGAGCTGCATCCGCCCGCCGGGCGCTGTACCGGAGCACGACTTCCTGGCCCGCTGCATCAAGTGCGACCAGTGCATCCGGGTCTGCCCCACCAACGTGCTGCAGCCGGCGCTGCTCGAGGCCGGGTTGGAGGGGCTCTGGACCCCGGTCATGAACATGCGCCTGGGCTACTGCGAGCTGAACTGCACGCTCTGCGGCCAGGTCTGCCCGACGGGGGCGATTCAGCGGCTGACGCTGGACGAGAAGCACGGCCACGGCGCCTTCGAGGGCCGCGGACCGGTGCGTAGCGGCACCGCCTTCTACGACCGCGGACGCTGCCTGCCGTGGGCGATGGACACCAGTTGCGCGGTCTGTGAGGAAGTCTGCCCGGTCTCGCCGAAGGCCATCTTCACACGCCACGTTGACATCGTTGACCGGCAGGGGCAACCGCAGACCATCAAGCGGCCGTACATCGATCCGACCCGCTGCATCGGCTGCGGGATCTGCGAGCACGAGTGCCCGGTGGTCGACCTGCGCGCCGTGCGGGTCAGCGCGGTTGGTGAGTCGCGTTCGAAAGAGCGCTCGCTGTTGCTACAATCTGGCAACGCGGAGGTCTCCGCGCCAAGCTAGACTGACGAACATGAACGAGCAGGCCCAACCGGCAGCAGCGGCCAGGAGGTCGACCGACGCGTCCTTCCATGCCGCGGTCGGCGTCGGGACGGTGGTCACCGCCGCCCTCGCCTGCACTTTGCTGTTCCGCCTCGCCGGCGGCGCCTTCTGGGCCCCGCTGCTGGCCTGGCTGCTCGCCGGGGCGGTCGCCGGCAGTTTCATCCGGCGTCGCTCGCCGGCCATCAAGGTGGCGGTCGTGGCAACCGTCTCGGCCGGCCTGGTGACGTCGCTGGTCAACAGCCAGCAAGATGTCGGCCGGCTGGCGCTGAAGCACCTGCCGCGCGACAGCGGCCCGTCCTGGGCCCAGATGATGGCCGCCACGGCGGTCTGCTCGCTGGCCTGCGTGCTGGGGGCGGCGGCGGTGGTCGAGCTGCAGCGCTGGCGCGACTCGCCGGCTCGCCGGGTACCTCCGACCGAACGCTAGCCCGTGCTACTCATTCGGCCAGCATTCGCCGGACGCGCTCCAGGTCGGCGGGCGTGTCGACCCCAATCGCCGGGTGCGGCGTCAGCGGACACTTGATCCGGTAGCCGTGCTCCAGCGCGCGCAGTTGCTCCAGCCCTTCGGCCAGTTGCAGCGGCGTCGGCGCCAGGGCCGCGTAGGTCAGCAAGAAGTCGCGCCGGTAGACGTAGAGTCCGAGGTGCCGCCAGCGGCTGGCCCCGGCGTCGGCGTTGCGGATGTAGGGGATCGGCGCCCGCGTGAAGTAGAGCGCCCAGTCGTCGGTGTCGACGACCACCTTGACGCAGTTCGGGTCCTGCAGATCGCCGGGATCCACCAGCCGCTCGCGCAGGGTGCTCATCACCACGTTGGGATCGTGCCGGAACGGTTCGAGGGCGATCTGAATGCTGGCCGGCGCGATCAGCGGCTCGTCGCCCTGGACGTTGACCACCAGGTCCGCGGCCAGGTCGCGGGCGACCTCGGCCAAGCGGTCGGTGCCGGTGGTGTGCTCCGGCGAGGTCATCCGGGCCTGGCCGCCAAACGCCGCGACGGCGTCGGCGATCCGCTGGTCGTCGGTGGCCACCAGCACCTCATCGACGCCCGGCGTGGCGGCCGCCCGCTCGTAGACGTGCTGCACCATCGGCTTGCCGGCGATGTCCACCAGCACCTTGCCGGGCAGCCGAGTGGCCGCGTAGCGCGCCGGGATGATGGCGACGGTCCGCATGTCGCCCCTCTCTTGGAGCGGCCGGGCCGGCATCAATGCCGGCGCTTGCGCTTCTGCTGGCTGCTGGCCGCGGTCTTGCCCACCGCCGGCGCGGCGGTCTTCGGCTCGCTGGCCACCTCGGTCCCAGGGCTGCTGGGCGCGGCGGTGGTCGCCGGCTTCGGGCCGGCCGCTGGCGTGGTCGGCCGCGGGCGCGCCGCCGGGACCGCCCGTTGGGGCGCCATCTGGCCGCTGGCGACCTGCTTCCGTAGGAAGCGCTGGTAACCCAGCGAGAACAGCGGCGCGGCGGTGAAGATGGAGCTGTAGCCGCCGGAGATCACCCCGACGAGCAGCGAAAAGGCGAAGTTGCGGATGTTCACCCCGCCAAACAGGAACAGCGTGGCGAGCGGCAGCAGGGTACAGACCACGGTCACCACCGACCGGCCCATGACCTGCCAGAGGCTGGTCTCGAGCTGCGTCTCGACCACGCTGAAGGTCTTGCGCTGCGTCGGGTCCAGCTTGCCGAGGTTCTCGCGAATGCGGTCGAAGATGATCACCGTGTCGTTGATGGAGTAGCCCACCACGGTCAGCACGGCGGCCACGAAGTTGGTGTTGACCTCGACGCGGAACCAGGCGTAGACCGCGACCATCACCAGCACGTCGTGGATCATCGCGATGATCGCCGACAGGCCGAAGAGGTGGCCGGCGCCGATGCCCTTGATGTTGTAGCGCGCCCAGATGTAGATGGTCACGCCGAGGCAGCCCCAGAACAGCGCCCAGAGCGCCATCCGGCGGAGGTGCTCGCCGACCACCGGGCCGACCAGCTCGCTGCCGACCAGCTCGACGTCCTTGAACTTGCCCTGCAGGGCGGTTAGCAGGGCCTGTTGCTCGGCCTGCTTATCGGCCTGCGCGGTCTGCTGCCGGTTGCGGTCGGAGCCGGTGGCGGTGGTGATCGACACCCCGCCGTCGGTGAAGACCTGCACCAGCGGGTCGACGACGCTCTGACCGTTGCCCCACTTGGCCCCGGCGACTGCCTCGCGGATGATCTTGCTGTTGGCCGCCGAGTCGGTGCCGCCGGGCAGTTGCGCGAACTTGAACGTGTAGGCGGCGCCGCCGGTGAAGTCGATGCCGTAGTTCAGCGCCGAGCCGGTGCGGGACTTGTTGATCCCCATCGCCACGAAGCCCGACAGGATCACCAGCAGCGAGACCCCGAACCAGAGGTTCCGCCGGGTCACGATTGCGAAGGGGTGGTTTGCGGTTGCCGCGTTCATCTCAGGCCTCCAGTGCGCGGTGCGTCCGCGTCAACCCCGGTACCAACGGCGGTTCTGGCCGATCTTGGTGGCGGCCACCAGGTTCTGCCAGGTCCGCGTGACGTAGAGCGCGCTGACCATCGAGACCCAGGTGCCGATGAACAGCGTCACGCCGAACCCCTTGATGGGACCGGTTCCCAGCGCCATCAACACGGCGGCCGAGATGATGGTGGTGATGTTGCCATCGAAGATGGCGTCGAACGATAGCTCGTACGAGTTGCGGATGCACTGCGCAATCGGCCGGGCGCGGCTCTCGCGGAGTTCTTCCTTGAGCCGCTCGAAGCTGATCACGTTGCCGTCGACCGCCATGCCGACGCTGAGGATGAAGCCCAGGATGCCCGGCAGGGTCAGCGTGAACTCCAGCACCGTCATGATCGCCAGGACGATCATGCCGTACTCGATCAGCGCGAGGGTCGCCAGGAAGCCCGGCATGCGGTACAGCGCGACCATCGTCAAGAGGATCAGGATCAGCCCGGCGACCGCCGCGCGGCGGCTCTGGTTGACCGAGTCGGCACCCAGCGTGGCGCTCACGGTGCGCTGCTCGACGACGTCCACCGGCACCGGCAGGGCGCCGGCTTCCAGCAGAATCTTCAGCTCCTTAGCCTCGCGCGGCGTGGCGAACCCGCCGGTCAGCAGGACCTTGCCGCCGTAGTGCCGTTCCTTGAGGCTCCGCACGTCGATGCAGCGGCGGTCCAGGAACATCGCGATCAGCTTGTTCTGGTTCTCGCTGGCAAAGGCGTCGAAGCGCGCCGAGCCTTCGCGGTTCAGCTCCAGGCTGATCGCCGGCTTGTTCTCCTGGTCGAAGGTCACGATCACGCTGTTGCTGCCGAGATGGCTGCCGACCAGGACGTTCTTGTCACCGTTGAACTCGGGCGCCTCGTAATAGACGATCTGGTGCGGCACCAGCTTGTCGGGGGCGGACTTGTCCTTGAAGGTGATCACGTTCCGGCCGCCCGGCCCGGGGTTGGTGTCGTACTCGTACTTCTCGGGCACCTTGCGGAACTCCATCCGCGCCGTGGTCCCGAGAATGCGGACCGCCTCTTCGGGGTCCTTGACACCGGGCAGCTCGACCACCACGCGGTCGTTGCCCTGGCTGCGGACGTCGGTTTCACTGACGCCCAGGCGGTTGATGCGCTCGCTGACGATCCGGGCGACGTCGTCCATCGCCTTCTTGTCGTCGATCTTCAGGTCCTGCGGGTCGCCGATCTGCTTGGCGCCCTTGAAGACCCGCTGCAGCTAGCCGAGGATCATCCGCGCGTGCTCGGCCATCTGCTGCTGCGCCTGGGCCTCGCTCATCTCGACCCGCGTGCGGAAGACCACCGTCTGCGACGAGACCACTTCGGCCATCACCTGGCCGTCGCGCTCGGCGTACTTCTGCTTGATCTGCACGACGATTTCGTTGATTCGCGACTCGACCTGCTCCATCAGCGCTTCGTCGGCCCAGGCCACGGCGTCCTCGGAGGTCACTTCTTCCTCGGTCAGCGTGGTCGGCTCGGCGTCTTTGGCGGTCTCGCCGCCCGCGGCCGGGGCGGCGTCCTTGGCCTCGCTCGACTTGCTGTCCGCGTCCTCGACTGGCTCGGCGCCCTTGACCGGCGCAGTGCCCTCGGCCGGCGGCGCCTGGGCGATCCGGATCGGTTCCCCACCGTCGGGCTGCTTGCCTTCAGTGCCGGCCTTGGCGTCCTTGGCTTCTTCCTTGGCGGGCTCGGCCTTGGCGTCCTTGGCCTCTTCCTTGGCGGGCTCGGCCTTGGCGTCCTTGGCCTCTTCCTTGGCGGGCTCAGCCTTGGCGTCCTTGGCTGCTTCCTCGGCGGGCTCTGCCGGCGCAGTGCCTGCAGCGGCTGCCAGGGCGGCGCGCAGCTCGGCCGGCGTCTGGGCCAGCTTGAACTCGTACTGCACGTTCTGCGTGCGGGCCTGCAGCACCAGGTGGACACCGCCCTGGATGTCCAGACCCAGCTTCATGTGCAGCCGCGGTCGGAAGATCCCGAGCGGGCCGAGCTTGGCCAGCGGCTGGTCGGGGAAGCCCGAGAGGTCTTCGCGCGGCTCGCCGACCTGCTTGCCGTACTTGGTCCCGAGCTCCTTGTCCAACAGCTTCAGAATCTGCTTCTTGAACTCCGCGGCTTCGGCAGCGTCTTTGGCGGGCACCTTCACCTTGAGGTCGTTGGCGGCGGGGAAGCTGACATCACAGTCGGCCGGCAGGTTCCAGGACGCGAACTTCGAGCTGAGGGCGGCCCGCAACTCGTCTTTGGCGCGATCACTGGTCCCGAACGACTGCTCGTAGCGGAAGGTGAAGTAGACGTCGGAGAAGGTCTTCTCGTCGATCAGGCGGATCGGCTTGAAGCAGATCAGCGCGCAGATCACGAAGACCAGGGCATAAACCGCCAGCCGGATCTTGTCGCGGCGCAGATCGGCGGTGGCGACGCTCGAAGCCATGCGTTGCTCCCATCGGAGGAGGACAGCAGCAGTCCGGCGACCCATGCGGGGCTGCTTGCCGGCCGTCCCTCATCGCGACCGTCAAGGAACGGCCACAGCCGCTCAGGATACCTGACAGCAGCGCATTATGTCAACGGCTCCAGGCAGGGCGCACCCGCCCCTCAGGCCGGGCGGAGGACCACCTTGAGACAGTCCTCGGGCGGCGGCAGCAGGCTCTCGAAGGCCGCCTGGCCCGCGGCCAGCGGCAGGCTGCGGCACCACGGCTGCAGCTCGGCCGACAGTTCGCCGGCCAGCCGCTGGGCCGTCGCGAAGTCGTCGGCAGTGAACCCGTAGCTGGCCTGCAAGCGCAACTCGCGGCGCACCACGTCCTTGAAGTCGAGCGTGGTCTCGGTGGCGGTGGTCCCCAGCAGCAACACGCTGCCGCCGGGCGCCGTCACCCCAACCGCCTGCTGCCGCGCCGGGCTGACGCCGGTGCAGTCCAGACTCGCCCCGACCGGGCCACCGAGGGCCGCCGTGAGACCCGGCGTGACCGGATCGACCGCCACCTCGGCGCCCAGCGCCAAGGCGATCTGCCGGCGCCCGGCCGACGGCTCGATCACCGCCACGCGGTAACCCAGCCGCCGTGCCACCGCCAGAGTCAGCCCGCCGAGCGTGCCGCAGCCGAACAGCGCCAGCCGGGCCAGCGGTGGCAACGGCACCAGCCGCAACAGGTGTACCGCGCAGGCCAGCGGCTCGATCAGGCAGGCGACCGCGTCGGGCACTGCGCTGTCCAGCGCGAACACGTTGCCCGCCGCGACCGTCACCTGCTCCGCCAGCGCCCCGGGCACCTCGTCGAGGCCGATCAGGTAGCGCTGCGGGCAGACGTTGCTCTGCCCCCGCAGACAGGTCTCGCAGCAGCGGCAGGGATGGAACGGGTTGACCGCCACCCGCGTCCCGATCGCCAGGGTCGGGTGCGGCGAGGCGATCCGCCCGACGCATTCGTGGCCCAGGCAGAGCCCCGGCCGCCGGCGCGGCTCCTCGCCCAGGAAGCCATGCAGGTCTGAGCCGCAGATCCCGCAGGCGTCGATCTCGAGCACCACCTCACCCGGCCCGGCGACCGGCGCCGGACGCTCCAGCAGACTCACCTCGCGCAGTCCCGTCAAGACCAGTGCCCGCATCGGCCGCTCCCAAGCATCGCCGGCAGCGTACACCGCCGCGCCGACGCCGCCAACCTCCGGACTCCGCCGCGGCCGCTGGATCCGTGCTACACTGGCCCGGTATGCAGCGCCCCAGAGGGATCGTCGTTGGCGTCCGCCCTCCCGCCGCGCCGCTGGAGTGGCTCCGTGACGACTGTCTCGCGCCTGCCGGTTCGGACCCGTGTGATCACTCGCATCGCCTGGGTCGAGCCTTCGCGGCTCCCCTACGGTTACGACGACCAGAACATCTACAGCGGCGTGCTGTTCCCCCGGGCCGGCCCGAAAATGGCCGCCGTGCTGCAGGATCTGGGCTACCAGGTCGACGTGATCAGCGGCGAACTCTCGCCGCTCGACGAAGAAGAGCTGGCGACACGCTACGATGTCGTCTGCATCTCGGTGCTTTCCAACACCGCGCCCCACGGGCTGATCCTCGGCCGGCGCCTGGTCGAGCGCGGGGCGATGGTGGTCGCTGGGGGCTACCAGTTTGCCCACCAGGCGACCAACCGCGAGGCCTTCGCGACGACGGAGGAGGCCCTCGCTTTCGTGCCCTACGTGATCCGCGGCGAGGGCTACCAGTCGCTGCCGGCGCTGTTGCAGGCACTGGTCAGCGGCGACGGCTTCGAGCAGGTCGGCGGGCTGAGCTGGTGGGGCCACGACGGCGAGATCGTCCACAATCCGTCGGCCACGCTGCTCGAACGCGGCACGCTCAACGAGCTGCCGCTGCCGGACTGGACGGTCGTCCGCGACCGCCAGCAGCTCAAGGTGGTGGCGGTCCACGGCATGCAGGGCTGCCCTCGCGAGTGCAGTTGGTGCGCCGTCTGGGCCCGCGACGGCCGGACCAACCGCAACCTCGACCCGATCCGCTTCGTCGACGAGCTGGCCGCGACGATGGCGCAGACCGACTGCTGGCACGTCTTCTTCAGCGCCGACAACTTCCCGGCGCGGCGCTCCTGGGCCAAGGCAGTTTGCGAGGAGATCCTGGCCCGCGGGCTGCAGGTCTCCTGGTCCTGCCAGGCCGAGGTTGGCGCGGCGCGCGACACCGAGCTGGTCGACCTGATGGTCCGCGCCGGCTGCGTGCGCTGGTGTCTCGGCCTCGAGAGCATCAACGCCGCCAGCCTGGAAGGCAGCCAGAAGCGGCAGTCGCAGGAGACGATGGAGCATTGCATCGCCGAGCTGCACCGCCGCGGCGTGCAGATCCATGGCATGTTCATCGTCGGCCTGCCCGACGACGATCCGGAGGGCGTCCGCCGGACCGTCGCCTGGTCCGAGCAGCAGGGCCTCGAGACGGTGCAGTTCCTCTGTCTGGTGGACCTCCCCGGCTCGCGCGATTACGAGACGCGGGACCTGGCGAAGCGCTCCTTCCGGCCCTTCGCCGGACCGTACGAGACCCTCAACTGGATCTTCGTGACGGGCCACTACGCGCGGCTGGCCAATGAGCTGATGGACCTGGCGACGGTCCAGGCCGAGACGATCCGCGCGATGGTGCGGTTCTATAGCCTGCGCCGCGCCCTGGCCCCGCTGCTGCGCCCGCTCGACCTGGCGCACTGGCGCACCGCGCGGGCCAACGGCCGCAGCCTCTGGACCGCCACCGTGAAGGCCTGGCAGCACAACCTGACCACCGCCGTGCTCCGCCTGCGGGGCTGGACCAACACCCGGCGCTGGCTGCGGTCGCCCTTCAACAAGGCTTACCAGGCGCTGCTCAGCGCCGAGGGCGCGCGGGCCGAACAGCTCAAGCAGGAGCTCTTGCGGCACCTGCCGAGCGACTGGCTGGAGGCGCTCGAAGAGGTCTACACCGAACGCGTCGCGGCCTACCATCGCCGCCACCCGGCGGTCTCCAGCGCCTGACCGCTCAGGCCGCAGGCTGCACCGCGCGGCGCCAGTCGGCGATGGTCAGCGGAATGAAGACCGCCGCGAAGGCTAGCCAGCCGACGGCGATGGCCCCGCCCAGGCCAAGCTGCTGCTGGGTCAGGCGGCAGGCGATCAGCAGCGGTGTGATGGTCAGCAGCACCACCGGGAACTGCCGCGTCAGCGTCCAGAGGCTGTGGCGCGCCTCGTACGCGCCGATGGTGCCGACCATCGGAAACAGCGTCATGAACCCACCCAATGTGTTCTTGAGCAGCACCAGGCCGGTGATGATGCCAGCCAGGATGGGCAGCTTGAGCACCACCGGCAGCGGGCTGCGGTAGGCCTGCTCCTGCCGCGGCGGCAGCCGGTAGAGCAGCCAGGCGCCCCACAGCAAGGTGACCAGGCAGGACAGCCAGAAGACCAGGTCGGTGTCGGGCATCAGGCTCGCCAGGCTGGCGCCGACCACCAGGTAGAGCAGGTCACCTAGCACAATCGCACAGACGATGGGCCAGCCCCAGTCGCTGTGCAGCCGCCGGACCGTCGCGGCGTAGAGGTAGAGCACCAACAGCCCCTGCACGTTGGTCGGCCCGACCGGCCGGCCCAACGCCAGCGCCGCGGTGGTGAACGGGATCGGCAATGAGAAGACCGCCGCCTTGTGGCGCGGCTCGCGGACGTAAGCCAAGACCGTGACCTGCGCCGAGACGGCGGCGATCATCACCAGGTCCGGCGGGCCGAAGAAGCGCATCAGCAGCATCGACCCGACGGCGTGCCCGGGTGGAGGCTCCGTTTGGCCGGTCGGCCGGGCAGTCCTGCTGGCCGTGGCGGTTAGAAGGGCATGATTCGGCGGCGGTTGCCGCTGTACTCGTCCGGCGAGACGTCGAGGACCACCTTGTAGATCAGCACCTGCCACAAGCCAAAGGCGTAGCCCCCCAGCCGGGGCGCTCCCAGCGCGTTGCACACCGTGCCCGCCGCGATGCCGCCCGCCAGCAGCGCCGGGGTCACCCGCAGCAACTGCGCGAAGGCCTGGAACGAGGACAGCTCTGGCCGGGAGTCGTTGACCTTCCAGACGATTTCGAGGAAGAACAGCATGGCCAGCGTGTAGCCGGGCCACAGGAACAGCACGGCGAACAGCCCTGGAACTGCCATCTCGGGCAAGCCGGCCAGCACCAGGCCGACCGACCAGAACAGGGCCGCCGCCACCACGCCGAGAGCGGTGATCCAGAGGGGCATGCCGCACAGGATCCACTGCAGCCAGGGCTGGCCCGGAGCACGTTCGGCCCACCGCAGGCCCCACACCGGAGCGTGGCCACCGTCGGGCTCCCAGGCATCTTCGTCTGGCTCCGGCAGCGCGTAGTCGTCTGGCCGTGGCCGCACCTGGGTGGATGGCGCTGGCCCGCCGGTCTGCCAGGGCGCCAGCGGGGCGGCCGGCAGCAGAGTCGCCGGGGAGACCTTGGCGTGGAGGGCCCGCAACTGGCCCGCCCGGAAGAAGATCCGGCCGCACGGCTGACAGGCGGCCAGTTCCAGGTCCGGCGCGGCGGGGAAGCGGCGCGGCTGCAGTTCACCGCCACAGCCGGCACACTCCAGGCCCTGCCGCGTCAGCGGCGGCTGTCCCCCACGGTCCGGCCAGGCATCGTCCAGTGGCGCCAGCCGCTCGGGGTGCTCCCTGGCCAGCGCCGTCAGAGCCGCGGCGGTGGCCCACTTGCCGCCACAGTCGCGGCAAACGTCAACCGCCTCCCCGGCCGAATCGACGGGGGTCAAGAGCTGATCGCAGTACGGACAGTTGCCCACTTCACCACCTCCCTGCTGAGCTTACCAACCGGAACGAACGCCCGGTAGCGTAAGTTCCACACTCGGCGGACCTCACTCGCCGTGCTTCAACCGCTGCGCGGGCCACGCGGCGCGACAGGATCGGCCTGCTGGTTGGCGTACCTGCCGGGAGTCAGGAGCAGCGCATGGAGCAGGCGCTGGTGGGCGGGGCGCGGTTGGCCTGGCGGGTGCTGGCGGGCGAGCCCACCACGGGGGTGCCGGCGTGGATGCTGCACGTGATGGAGCACGCCCACCTGGAGCGCCTCGCCGGACGCGCGCCGGGTGACTACCGGCGGCAGCCTGAGGCGGTCTACCTGGCCGCGCAGCGGGCCGCGGGCTGCTGCCTGATCGACCAGTGGATCCCCCACAATCCGCTGACGATGGAACCCGACGGCTACCACGGTCACCAGCGCGGGGCCACCACCGGCGGCGCGGCGGTCGAGTTGGACGGCCTGCCGATCGATTCGCCCGAGGCGGTCTGCGAGCACCTCGAGCGGTTCACCTTCCCACGCCTGACGGCGGCCGTGACCGCCTTCGACGCCGCCGCCACGACCGCCGCGGCGGTGGCCGGCGAGGCCGCCACGCAGGCGCTGCTGGGTCCGGACATCCTGAAAGCCGGCTACGGCCTGCTGCGCTTCCCGACGCTGGCCTACGGCACCTACGGCTATGTGCCCTACCTCTCGGCCACGGCGCTCTACCCGGAGGTGATCGCCACGCACTTCCGACTGCAGGCCGACCTGGCGCTGCTTCACAATCGGGCCGTGGTGGCCGCTTACCAGCAAGGCGGCTGGCCGCGGCTGCATCGCCTGGACCACGACCTCGCCGACTCGCGCGGGCCGCTGATCCAACCGCGGCTGTTGCACGAAGGCTGGCTGCCGCAGGTTGCCCGGGCGCTGCAGCCGGCCCTGGCCGCCGGGATCCGGCTGATCTGGCACTGCGACGGCAACCTCAGCAGTCTGGTTGACCCGCTCCTGGAGCTCGGCCTGGACGGCTTTCAGGGCTTCCAGTACGAAGCTGGCATGGACTACCCGGCGATCGGCCGACGCCGCACCCGCGACGGGCGACCGCTGCTGATCGTGGCCGGCGTCTCGGTCACCACCACCCTCGCCCACGGCACGCCGGCGCAGGTGCGCGACGAGCTGCGCTGGCTGGTCGAACACGGCCCGCGCGGCAGCCTGCTGCTGGGCGCCAGCAGCTCGATCTGCCCCGGCGTGTCGTGGGACAACCTGGCGACGCTGGTCGAGGGGCTGCACTGGTACCGCCGCCATTCAGCCTGAGCCAGAAGGGAGACCCCACCGCCCCGGCCAATGCCACCCCATGAACGTGTCGTGGCGGCTGGTGGTCGCCCTGCTGGGAGCAGTGAGTACCATGTCCGAGGCTGCTGAACGGGCGCCGCAGACCTTCGACCTGGTCGTCGTGGGTGGCACGCCGGGCGGGATCATGGCCGGCATCGCCGCCGCGCGGCTGGGTCGCAGCGTGGTGATCCTGGAACGCACCGCGCATCTTGGCGGGCTGCCGGCCAATGGCCTGGGAGCCACCGACATCAGCACTCGCGGCTGCGGCGGGGGGCTCTTCCGGCAGTTCGTCAACCGCGTCAGGCAGCACTATGTCGACACCTACGGGGCGACTTCGCCCCAGGTTGCCGACTGCAGCGACGGCTATCACTTCGAGCCGCACGTCGCCGAGCAAGTGCTGCTGGCGATGGTCGCCGAGCAGCCTGGCATCACGGTGCGGTTGCGCCGCCAGTTCGACGCCCTGCCCGCCAATGTCACGGTCGTCGAGCGGCGCCTGACCGCGCTGCGGGTCACCGCGCGCGACAGCGGCGAGGTGGAATCCTACCAGGGCGGCGTGTTCGTTGACGCCACCTACGAGGGCGACCTGGCCGCGGCGGCGGGCTGCCGCTTCAGCACCCGGCGCGAGGGCCACGCCGAGTTCCTCGAGCCGCTGGCCGGCCGGGTCTACAAGAGGTGGGGCACGGCACCGACCGAGCTGGGCGAGGGCAGCACCCTGCAGGGTGACGACACCATTCAAGCCTACAACTACCGCCTCTGCCTGACCGCCGACCCGTCCCGCCGGGTGCCCCTTGCGCAGCCACCAGGTTACGACCGCAGCGAGTACGCCGGCCTGGCCGACGATGTCCGCCTCGGCCGCTGGACCGGCCTCAAGGGCGGGCCGGCGGTCGGCCTCGAGCGGGTCGTCAACTCGGTCAAGCTGCCCAACGGCAAGACCGACAGCAACAACCAGCACCACGCCTTCATCTCGACCGACTTGCCTGAAGAGAACTACCCCTGGCCGACGGCCGACTGGGCCTGGCGCGACCGCTTCGCCGCGCGGCTGCGCCATTACACCCTGGGGCTGCTCTGGTTCGCGCAGCACGACGACGCGCTGCCCGCGGAGTTCCGCGCCGCCGCCGCGCGGTGGGGGCTGACCGGCGACGAGTACGCCGACAATGGCCACTTCCCGCGCCAGGTCTACGTCCGTGAGGGGCGCCGGATCCAGGGCGAGTACCAGTTCACCGCCCACGACGCCCTGCCCGTCGTGGGCGGCCGGCCGCCGGTCCACGCCACCAGCATCACCGCCAGCCACTACGCCATCGACAGCCACGCGCATCGCAAACGCGAGCCCGACCGGGTCCACCTCGACGGCTTCCTGAGCCACCCGACGAAGCCCTACACGGTGCCCTACGGGGTGATTGTCCCGGCCGATGTCGATGGCCTGTTGACGCCGGTGCCGGTCTCGGCGACGCACCTCGGCTTCGGCACCCTGCGCATGGAGCCGTGCTGGATGGCGATGGGCGAAGCCGCCGGGGCCGCGGCGGCGCTCAGCCTGGCGGCCGGCTGCGCTCCCCGCGCGGTGAAGCTGCTCGACCTGCAACGCGAGCTGCTGCGCCGCGGCGCCGTGTTGCTCTACTATCAGGACGCCCAGCCGGGCGAGCCGCACTACGAAGCGCTGCAACTGCTCGGGCTGCGCGGCCTGGTGGCCGGCTGGAAGGCCAACCTGGCGGCGCCGCTGGCAGCCGCCGAGGCCGCCCAGCTCGGCGTGCCGCTGGGCACCCCGCGAGGCGCGGCCCTCGACCGCGCAGCCGACGGCTTGCGGGAGTAGTTGGCGATGCCCTGGCAGGTCGGCCTCCCGCGCGCGGTGCAACTGGTGATCGACGATGTCGGCTGGCGCGAGGGCTGGTCGCTGGCCAACGGCGGCGGCCCCTGGCGCGCCGGCCTTGACCGGCTGTTGGGCCCGGCCGATTACCAGGCCATCGCCGACTTGGGCGCGCAGCTCGGGATCCGGCCGCAGGCGGCGCTGGTGCTCTGCGAGTGGGACCCCGCGGCCCTATGCGCGCGGCAGCCGACCGCGACGCAGGCGGGCGCGGCCTGGGACAACCGGCGGCTGGCCGGGGACTGGACCAGTCAGGCGGCACGGATCCTGGCCGAACGGGCCGCCGATCTGGAGCTGACCCTGCACGGTGTCGGCCACGAGCATTGGGATCACGGCCTGCGCAGCCGCGCCGAATGGTACGGCCGAACGTCCGACGGCGGCCGAAAGTGGGCCTGGTCCGACCTGCAGGGTCACCTCGAGCTGTTCGGCGACCTGCTCGACGCCCATGGCCTCGGACCGGCCGCCGGCCACGGCTTCCCGCGCTCGTTTGTGCCCTGCGCGTTCAACTACCTCTGCGACGCCGCCGACCCGCACGACACCGGCGCGCTGGCGGCCGGCGCCGGCTGCCGCTGGGGCTCGACGCCGTTCAGCTCGCTGGACCGCCGGACGCCGCTCGCGGCCGACCAGGGCGGGCTGGACCACGGTCTGCTGCTGCTCGACCGCGGTCAGAGCGGCGTGCCCTGGGACGCCGTGGACACGCTGCCCCCGCCGCTGGCGGCCGACGAGCTGTCGCCGGTCCTGGCCGACCTGGCGGCGGCCACCGCCACCTGCGTGCCAGCGGAGTTGCGTCGACTGCTGGAGCGCCGGGGCGACCACCTCGACGAGCTGGTCGCCGTCTACCTGCCGCTGGTCAGCGCCCAGGTCCGCCTGCACGCCGGTCGCGGCATCGCGGCGGCAGAGCTGGCGCAGCACGGCCAGCGGGCGCTGCGCGAGGTTTTGCAGCACTGGTTGCCCAGCAGCGGGGTGGAGCTCGACACCCTGGCCGAGGCCCACATCGCCAGCAGCCTGCGCGAGCGGATTGCCAACGCCGGGCCGGCGCCGCGCCACAGCGCCTCGCCCGGCAGTATTGTCGGGATCCACTGGCCGAACCTGCTGGCGGCCGATCCGGCCGCCAACGACCAGGCCGTGGCGCGTTGGACAGCCTGGCTGCGGACCGTTGCCACGCTGCCGGGGCATCTGCTGGCAGCCAACACCCGGCAGTGCTTCGCGCAGTGGGCCTGGCAGCAGTTCGGCACGGTGTGCGGCGACGACGCTGGCTTCACGCTCGACCTGCGCGCGGTACCGGCCGAGCTGCGGGAGTTCCTCGCGGAGGAGCCGGTGATCGTCGAGATCGGTGACTACCAGCGCCTCGGTCAGCAGTGCGGCGGCGAGCTGCGACCGGTCTGGTACCAGCGGGCCGGCGATCGCGCCTTCCTGGCGGTTCGCCTGCCCGCGAGCGGTGTCGGCAGCCTGCGGTGCGATCAGACCGGTCCGCTGCAGCCGATTGTCTTGCGCAGCGGCAGCCTGCACGTCACCGACCTGCGCCAGACGGCCAGCGGCCTGGAGTTGGAGCTGGAGGTCTACGGCACGGCCACGCTGGAGCTGGCCCCGGGCTTTGAGCCGCGGGCGGTGGAGGTGGCTCACGGGCGCCTGGCGATTGTGGCGCGCCGCGACCAGCCAACGTTGGGGCTGACGCGCCTCCGCCTGCAAGGCGCCGACCTGCAGGGCGCGCCGGCGACCTTGCGGCTGTTGCGTTGAACTACCCGGTCGCCAGCCGCGCTTTCCCCTCAGCCGCCCAGCGGCGCAGCGCGTCGATGTCCGGAGCCTTGGTCCGCGAGAGGGGCACGCTCTCGGCCAGGCAGGCGGCCACATCGGCCGTCTCAAACTCCCGCCGCGCCTCGAAGCCGAGGTACATCGCGTCGATCACCGCCTGTTCAAGTTCGGCCCCGCTGTAGCCGGCGGAGCGCTCGGCCAGGGCGGCCACGTCGAACTCCCGCAGGCGGTGCTCGCGGCGCTTGGCGAGATGAACCTCGAGGATCTCGCGGCGCTCCGCGTCGTTCGGCAGGTCGATGAAGAAGATCTCGTCGAAGCGCCCCTTGCGCAGCAGCTCCGGTGGCAGGACATCGATGTTGTTGGCGGTGGCGACCACAAAGACCGGGCTGGTCTTCTCTTGCATCCAGGTGATCAGCGTGCCGAAGACCCGCGCCGAGGTCCCGCTGTCGCCGACGAAACTGCTGCCGACGCCGCGGAAACCCTTGTCGATTTCATCAATCCAGAGCACGGTCGGAGCCATCGCCTCGGCCACCGCAATCATCTCGCGGACCCGGCTCTCACTCTCGCCGACCAGACTGCCCATCAGCCGACCGACATCCAGCCGTAGCAACGGCACCCGCAGCAACTGCGCCGTGGCCTTGGCGCTGAGCGACTTGCCGGTGCCCTGAATGCCGACCAGCAGCAACCCCTTCGGGTTCGGCAACCCGTACCGCCGCGCCCGTTCGCTGAACGCCAGGGCCCGTCGTTCGAGCCACGACTTCAGGCCGTGCAGGCCACCGATGTCGTCAAGATCGTCGTCGCTGTTGATGAACTCCAACACGCCGGTCCGCCGGACGGCCTGGCGCTTTTCCTCGAGCACCCGGTCGATGATGCTCTCGTCGAGGGTCCCGCGCTCGGCCAGACTCATCTGCACGACCTGCTCGAGGCGGGTCAGCGACATCCCCTGGCAGGCTTTCGTCAGCACCTCCAGCGTGGCCGGCTCCAGCCGCTGCGCCAGGCCCTGCAACAGCGTGCCGAGGTGCTGCTCAATCTCACCGTACCGCGGCAACGGGAAATCGAGGATGGTGATGTCATCGAGCAACGTGGGCGGCACTTCGACGACCGGCGAGACGAACACCACGGTCTGCCGCCTGGTCCGTAGCGTCCGCGCCAGGTTGCGCACCTGCCGCGCCACCTGGTGGTCGCGCAGGAAGGGGTGAAAGTCGCGCAGCACGAAGATGCTCGGCGTGTCCCCCACCCCGCTGTCGATCACGTCCAACGCTGGCAACGGCAAGCCCTTGGCGGTACCCAGACCGGGGTAGCCGCGCACGACATCCCACTCCTGCACCGCCCGCGCCGGCTGCAACCGCTCGGCCACAGCGCGGATCACCGCCTCGACGCGATCCTCCTCGGCAGTGGCGACGTACAGCAACGGATACCGTGCGCGGATATGGAGGTCGAGGGTGTGGGCGAAGGTGGTGGCCATCCGAACCGGCTCCAAGCCCCTGATTGTACACCGCGGCTTGACGGCCACCGCGCCCGTTGCGACACTCGGCGTGGAGCGACGCGATGCAGTTGGCGGTTCGCGAGGTCTATATGCCGGCGCACTTCGGGAACTCCTGGGAGTGCTTCGGCCGGCGCGAGATGCGGGAGTACCTGGCCGAGAGCGCCTGGTGGGGGTTCAACCGCTACAGCGACTGGTTCGACACCATCGACCTCAGCGACCCCTATGCGCAGCGGCAGCACTACCAGATGGCGCACGCCCTGTGGGACCGCAAGCGGGCGGCCTTTCAGGCGGCGCAGGCGGCGGGGCTGGAGTGCGGCCTGGTGATCACGCCGAACCATGTGTGCGTCGATCAGGTCAGCCCGCAGACGGTTGCCGAGAAGGCCCATCCGGAAGTCTTCGGGCAGTTGGTCTGCCCCAGCAAGCCGGGAGTGCGGGAGCTGATCCTGCGGTTGTACGAGCACCTCTTCGCCGACCTGGCGGCCTGCGGAGTGCGGCTACGGGCCATCTCGCCTTGCCCCTACGACTACGGCGGCTGCACCTGCGCGCGCTGTCAGCCCTGGATTCTGACCTTCGCGGCGCTCTGCCGTGATCTGCTGGCGCTGGCCCGACGGCGGCATCCGGAGTGTGAGCTGCACCCGGTCGGCTGGTGGTGGAAGGAAGCCGAGCACGACCAGTTCGCCGACTGGTGCGACCGCGAGATGCCCGGTGCCGTGGCCTCGATCGCGCTGCACATCCCCTACGGCCAGCGCCAGCCGCCGCAGCGGATGTTGCCCTCCAACAGCCGCCTGCGCGCCTTTGTCCACAACGGCTACGCCGACGCGGCCGAGCCGCGGGACGTCTACGGCAAGTGGGGGCCGGTGATCGCTCCGACCCGCCTGCCGGCGACCCTGCAGGCGCTCGCCGAGCGCGGTGCCAGCGGCTTCATGGCCTACAGCGAGGGCGCCTACGAGGATGTCAACCGCGCCATCCTGGCGGCGCTCTCGAGCGGCCGGGCGAGCGACGTGCCGGCGGTCCTGCGGGAGTACGCGCGGCGCTACTTCGGCGCCTCGGCGGCGGCGGCCAGCGAATGGGCCGAGTGGCTGCCAGCTTGGGCCGAGCCCTGGCGGGCCGACCCCACCACGCTGCGGCCGGTCTTCGAGGGGCTCGCCAAGGCCGCGCCGGATTCCTGGCGGCTGGCGCAGTGGCGCTGCAAACTGCGCCTCTTCGAGTTGCACCACGTGATCGGCGATGGTCCGGGCTGGTCGGCCGCCCGACGGGCCCTGGCGGCGGAGTGGCTGGACGTCACCGAAGAGCTGCAGCGCTGGGTCTGGCGCCTCGGGCCGCAGCGCCACATTTTCGGCGAGAAGTTCCTGATGCCGGGCTGGTTCGGCAGTTACCGCCAGGCGGTCGGCCTGCCAGGCGAGACCGGCGCCGTTGGCCGCGAGGTGTAGCCCGAACGGCCCGGCCGGGCTATGATGACCGCGCGGAGTCGTTGCCATGCCTATCTGCCGCTATGAGCCCCGTCGCCTGCAGATCGTCGACCATCGCGGGCAGCCGTTGTTGGTGCAGCACGCCCCCGGCGGCGGGCGCCCCTTCATCCATCCGTTGGCCCCGCCCGACGGCCGGGGCTGCCTGACCGAGGTGATGCCGGCGCACCACCTCTGGCAGATGGGGCTCTACACCGGCCTGCACGGCGTCAACGGCGTCGACTTCTGGACCGCCGGCCTGAGCAGCGCCGGCCTGGAGCACGACGGCACCTTCCACCCCGAACCGCTCAGTACGCCGCAGGTGAGCGGCGACTCCGTGGCCTGGACGGTGATCTGCGGTTGGCGGGCCCCCAGCGGGCAGTTGCTGCTGGTCGAGCGGCAGCACTGGTGCTGGCAGCCGCGCGGTGCGCAGACTCACCTCGATCTACGCTGGACGCTCAGCGCGGCGTGCGACGTGAGCTTCGACCAGTGCAGCTACGGCGGCCTGTTCCTGCGGCCGCCCTACCGCGACGGCCTGCCGGCGGTGGCGGTCGACAGCGCCGGACGCGACCGCGCCGCGGCCGAACAACAGCGCAGCCGCTGGGTCGCCGTGGCGCTGCCGCTAGACGGTCGCGACGACTTGGCGGGCGTCGCGATCCTCGACCATCCGAGCAACCCGGCGCACCCGGTGCCCTGGCGCGTCGATGCGCAGTATGGGGTCAGCCCCAGCCGCTGCATCGCCGGCGGCTGGAGCCTCGCGCGCGGCAGCGCGGTGACCGAACGCTACCGCCTGGTGCTGTTCGCCGGCAGCCCGCAACCGGCCAGCCTGGCAGAGACCTGGCAAGACTGGGCGACCGCCTGACCCACCCAGCCCCCTCCCCGCTCCGCTGCGATTCCTGTCACACCGCGGGAACTTATACCCCACGGGGTATGTTTGGGAGATCAGAGACGAGGGACGGCGATGACGAAACTGCTGGCCGGGGTGCTGGTGGGCGCGCTGCTAGGCTGGCTGTGGCACAAGGCCACGCTGCGCTGGACCGGCGGCGGTTGTCCGCTGCTCTGCTCGCCGTGGCGGGCGCTGCTGTTGGGCGGCCTGCTCGGTGCGTTGTGGAGCGGCGCCGGAACACCGCCGGCAGCGGTTGGCCGGCAGTTGGTCGCACCGCACCCGCAGGAGCAAGTGGCGATGACGACAACCAAGGCGGCGCCGGGGGTTCCGGTGCATGTCAACGAAAGCAGTTTCGAGCAGTTGGTGCGCAGCAGCAAGCAGCCGATCTTGCTGGACGCCTACGCTGACTGGTGCGGCCCCTGCCGGGTGCTGGCGCCGCAGTTGGAGACGGTGGCCAAGAACCTGGCAGGTGCGGCGGTGGTGGCGAAGTTCGACGTCGACGCCAACCCGCGGCTGGCCCAGCAGCTCGGCATCCGCAGCATTCCGGCGTTGTTCGTGATCCGCGACGGCACGGTGGTCGACGGCTGGAACGGCGTCTCCGACGCGGCCGACCTCGAGGCCCGTGTCCGGCGGCACCTGCCGTAGCGCGCGGCCCGCTGCCGGCCCGTCGCCCCGTGGCGACGGGCCGGTGTTGTTTGGGGGGGCAGGGATCAGCCGCGGTCTGACCAACCCGCGATGAAGGTAGCAGGCAGATGGCAGACAGATGCGTCGCGGCGGTCGACATCGGTGGTTCGCGGCTGAAGTTGGGTGTGGTCAACAGCGCTGGCGAGTTGCTGACGTCGGCCCGGGCGCCAGCGGCCGCCGAGGCGCCGGGGTTGCTCGGTCGGGTGGCCGACCTGCTGGCGCCGGCGGTCGCCGAGTACCAGCCGGCCGCGATCGGAGTCGCCACGGCGGGGGTGGTGGACCAGACCAGCGGCACGGTGATCGGCGGCACCGACAACTTGCCCGGCTGGCCCGGCACCGCGGTCGGGCCGGAACTGAGCGCCCGCTTCGGGGTGCCGGTGACGGTCGACAACGATGTCAACGCGGCGGCCCTCGGCGAGTTCTGGCAGGGCGCCGGCCAGGGCGCCGATCCGCTGCTGGTGGTGCTGCTCGGCACCGGCCTCGGCGCCGGGCTGGTGTGCGGCGGACGCGTTTTTCGAGGGGCCCACGGCGCGGCGCTGGAAGCCGCCTACGAGGCCCTGCCGAACGTCCCGCCAGGTTATCTGCCCAATCCGCACGCGGCGGAGTGCTGCCTCGGCATCAACGGCCTAAAGCTGCTGATCCGCGAAGCCCGCGGCGTGGGGCGGCAGACCTACCTCAACGACTCGCTGTTCCGGATCGGCGACCTGTTCGCCTTCTCGGCGCAGGGCGACCAGTTGGCGCTGCAACTGCACTCGCAGATGGTCGCCGCGCTGGTGACGCTGCTGGCCAATCTCACCTACACCCTCGACCCGGCGCAGATTCTGCTGGGCGGCGGCGTGGTCGAAGCCGGCGGCGCGCCGCTCCTGCGGGCAGTCGAAACCAGCCTGCGCAAGCGGCTGACACCACCACGGCAGGAGTGGCTGCGGCTGGGCAGCGTCGAGCTGGGCGAAATGGCCGGCGTCTACGGCGCGGCGCGGCAGGCGCTTGACCTGCTCGGCGGCTGAGCCTACCCGGCAATCAGCGGTCGCACGGCGCCACGGCAGTCGAACGCCCCGGGCGCCGCGGCCAACGGCAGCACCGGGCCGAGCAGTCTGCTGAAACCCCAGTGCCGGTCGCGTTGAGCAAGGTAGTCGACGGCGGTCGCCAGATCGCTCGGGTGGTAGTTGTGGAGGCCATCCAGCCGGCGGCAGCGGCGGACGAGCTGCTCGGCCGAGACTTCCAGCGGCGGCGCCGGGAAGACCGCGCCGACCCAGATGGTCTGCCCCCCAAGCCGCGGCAGCGCCAGGCTGGCCGCGACCGCCGTCGGGTGGCCACTGAAGTCGATGGCCACGTCGGCCCAGTCCGGCAGGTCGCTGGTCACCGCGGCCAGCGCCTGGCTGGCGCCAAAGCGGGCAACTTGCTCGCGGCGTGCCTCGTCTGGCTCGACAACGATCACCACCGCGCCGGCATCGGCGGCCATGGCGCTGGCCAGCAGACCCAGCATCCCCGCTCCGAACAGCAGCAGCCGCCGCCCGGCGAGGTCACCAGCCAGGCGCAGCGCGCCGGCGACCGTGCCGCCGGCGCAGGCCGCGGCGGCGCCCAACTCGTCCGGCAGACCCGCCGGCAACGCGACCAGCGCACTGCCGCCGCGCAGATGCACATGGGTCGCCAGCCCGCCGCTCAGACCCCACTCCGACGTCAGTGCGGCGTGGCCGTACTTGAACAGGCGGTCGCACTTCTGCGGCAGCCCGGAGTGGCAGTACCGGCACTCCCCACACGAGGCACAGAGCCCCCAGGTCAGCCGCTCACCGACACCGACGGCGGTGCCATCGAGGTACCGCGGCGCCGGCTCGCCGACCGCGATCACCTCGCCGGCGGTCTCGTGCCCCAGAATCGTCGGCACGGGCGTCGGCCGCCGGCCGTGTCGCGTGTGCAGGTCGCTGCCGCAGAGCGTCGCGGCGGTGACCCGCACCAGGGCCTCGCCGGCGCCGAGCCGCGGCCAGTCGAACTCGACCGCCCGCAGCGGCTGCTCCGGACCGTCGAAGACCCAGCCCCACGGTGGACGCATCGTCTCTGCTCCTCCGGACGCAGCCACCGACCTGTCAGGCCGCCAAATCGTGGAACGTCTGGGCCAACGCGTCCAGCAGACGTTCGATGTCTTCGGCGAAGAGGTGGCCGATGGTGCCGATCCGGAAGGTCGGCGCCGCGCTCACTTTGCCAGGGTAGATCACAAAGCCGCGCTGCTTCAGCGCCGCGTAGAAGCGCTCGAAGGTGTAGCTCGGCCAGTCGGGCTCACGGAAGGCGGTGATCACCGGGGAATGCAGCTCCGGCGGCAGCAGGGCCGCCACGCCGAGCGCGGCCAGCCCCGCCACCAGCCGCTGCTGGTTGGCACGGTAGCGGGCATGCCGGGCGGTGACCCCGCCCTCGGCCTGCAGCTCGGCGACCGCCTGCGCCAGCGCCCGGACCACGTGGGTCGGCGAGGTGTAGCGCCACTTGCCGTGACCGTCCTCCATCTCGCGCCACTGGTCCCAAAGGTCCAAACTGAGCGACCGTGCCCAGCCTGCGGTGGCAGCCAGGCGCCCGCGGCGAGCTAGCACGAACGCGCAGCCAGGCACCCCCTGCAGGCACTTGTTGGCCGACGCAATCAGGTAGTCGGCCTGCAACCCGTCCATCGACAGCGGCAGCCCGCCGAATGAACTCATCGCGTCAACGATGAAGCAGCGGCCGTGGCGCGCGACCACCTCGCCGACGGCGGCCGCCGGGTTGAGCATCCCGGTGGTGGTCTCGCAGTGCACCAGCGCCACGTGCGAGAGCTGGGGATCCGCGCGCAGCGCGGCGTTGATGTCGGCCGGGTCGACCGGGCAGGTCTCCGCGTAGCGCAGCACCTGGTGTACGATCCCCAGCCGCGCCGCGATCTCGCCGATCCGGCGGCCATAGGCCCCGTTATCGAGCACCAGCAGCTTGCCGTCGGGCGGGACGACGCTGCCGACCGTGGCCTCGACGGCGAAGGTCCCACTGCCCTGCAGCAGCACGGCGGTCACCTCGGCGGAGTCGCTGGCCAGCGCCACCAGGTCGGCGCGGAGCTGTTGCACCAGGTCGTGGTAGTCGCGGTCCCAGGTACACCAATCGCGCAACATCGCCGCCTTCACGGTCGGCGAGGTGCTGGCCGGGCCGGGGGTCAACAGCAGGTACGGCGCAGGCGGCACCAGGTCGCTCACGGACGTTCTCCTTGCGCGACGCGCTCGGCCAGCAGCGGCAGCAGCAACGGCAGGTCGGCCACGGAGTCGATCACGGCGTGCGCGCCGGCCGCTGCGAGGGTCTCGGCCACGGCCGCCTGGCGCGTCTCGCGCTCGGCCGGCGTGAGGGCCGCGTACTCCCCGACGGTGCAGCCGACATCGTTGCTGGTGGCGGTCACCCCGATGCTCCAGCAGCCGGCGTTGAGCCCCTCTTCGATGTCGTGGATGGTGTCGCCGACCTTCACCACGGCGGCCGGCGGGTAGACCGCGAACTGGCGCATCGCCTGGTGGATCATCCACGGCGCGGGCCGGCCGGCCGGGAAGTCGTCGGGGCAGAGCGGCAGGTCGGGACCGTAGCCCCGCGCGGCCAGCTCCGCATAGACGACGTCGGCCGCGGCGCGGAAGTAGCCGGTGGTGGTGGCGACGCGGATGCCCTGCGCCCGCACCCAGGCCAGCGTCTCCGGCCAGCCGGGCACCGCGTCGCAGTAGCGTCGCACCACGCTGAGCTGCCGCGGCACGAACTCGGTCTCGTAGAGCCGCTGGAGGTCGTCCTGATCGGGCTCCCGATGGTGCGCCGCGCGGAACTGCTCACGGGCTGCTGGCAGCGCCAGCAACGCCGCCAGATGGTCCTTCTTGGAGAGACCCATCGGTCCGCGGACGGTGGCATCGTCCAGCCTCATGCCAGCCGCCGCCAGCGTCTCGGCGAAGGCTGCCACGGGGGCACAGCAGCCATGGTCGATGGTCGTCCCGGCCAGGTCGCAGACCAGCAGACGCAACGGACCAGCCATCAGGTAACCTCCGCGCCGGGCAGGTTGGCCGCGCGCCAACGTCCTTCCTGCCGCCGCCAGTAGAGCAGGCCGGCAGTCAAGGTGACCACCGCCACGCCGGTCAGCACGCCGAAGGCGGCCGACCAGCCGTGGTGTTCGGCGATCGTGCCGAGCCCGGCCCCGGCCAGCAGACCGCCGCAGTAGCCAGCGGAATCGACCAGCCCGGTGGCGGTCCCGGCACCGTGCTTGCCGCCGAGGTTCATCGCCACCACCCCCGAGAAGAGGGTGTAGGGACCAATCAGGAAGAACGACACGACGCACGTCAGCACCACCGCCAGGGCCGGTGCTCCCTCGGTCGGGGCCAGCGTCAGGACCAGCAGGCTGATGGCCAGCCCCACCAGCGATGGCACCAGCACCCGGTGCAGCCGGCCGGGCAGCCGGTCGCCGCAACGGCCGGTGACCAGCGACGCCACCGCCCCAGTCAGTGGGAACAACATGCTCAGCACCGCCGAATCGCCGGCCTGTTGGCCGGTGTGCTCGTACAGGAAAGTCGGCTGCCACTCTCGGAAGGTCTCGCGGATCAGCGTCAGGCCGAAGTTCATGACGCCGATCATCCAGAACTCGGGACTGCGCAGGAAGGGCTGCACCAGGGCCCACCAGCCGCGCGGGTGCTCGTCGAGCGCGTACAGATGCTCCGCCGCTTCCGGCGGCACCTCGGCCCCCACTTCGTCGGGCGCATCGCGCAGCAGGCGGCTGACCAGCAACCCAATCCCCGCGAAGGTGACTGCCGCCAGCAGCATCACGGCCACCCAGTTGGCGCCGAGCTTGATGAAGATGCCGAGGTAAGCCTGGGCCAGGGCATCGCCCAAGAGGTAGCTGAGCGAGATCACGCCCATCACGCCGGCCAGTTGAGCCGGCGGGAACCAGCGCGCCGAGACCCCGGCCAGGGCCACCCAGCCCATCGACTGGACGTACCGGTTGGCCGCCCAGACCAGCGTCCAGCCGGTCAGCAGCACACCCAGCCCGTAGGCCGCCAAGGGCCCCAGCGCAGCGAACGCGACGGTGCAGGCGACCGAGCTGAAGATGCCCACCAGGAACATCCGCCGGCCGCCGAGCAGGTCGGCCGAGAGTCCATTGGTGACCTTGCCGATCGCATAGACCAACGTGCCGAGGGTCCCGATCCAGCCCAACGCCGCCTTGTCGAGCCCGAGCGGACCGTACTGCTCCAGCAGCAGCGGCTTGATCACACTGAAGTTGGACCGGCAGATGTAATAGCCGGCGTAGCCGATCAGCAGGGCGAGCAGCGTCTGCCGTCGCCAGCGGGCAGTGACTTCAGCGTTGAGACCCTCCATGGCAAGCTCCACGACCATCCTCTTGCGAGGGCGTCACTGCCGTTTGAGGACGACGTTTGGGTTGTGCGAGCAAGCGAAGTCGCCGGGCTCGCACGATCTGCACGCACTGCCAGCACACTGGGGCTGGGAGTGGGCGATGCGCTTGTTCGTCCTCGGCGGTGCCGGCCGGATCGCGCGGGAAGCGGTCCGTGATCTGCTCGATTACGCTCCCGTCGCCGAGCTGGTGCTGGCCGACCTGGCGGCCGAGGCGCTGCACGAGGTGGCCGCCTGGCTCGACGACGCCCGTGTTCAGCCCTTCGTGGTCAGCAGGCCCGAGGCGGTCGTCGAGCGGATGCGGGGCGCCGACCTGGTCCTCGACGGCACACCAATCTCGAGCAACAGCGCGACATTGGAGCAGATTCTGGCCGCCGGCTGCAGCGGACTGAACCTCAACGGGCTGGGCACCGAGTGGGCCAGCGACACGGCCTTCCGCAACGCCGGTCACTGGTTCCTGCCGGGTTTCGGGATGACTCCGGGCCTTACCAACTTGCTCGCCAAAGCCGCCGCAGCCGAGCTCGAGACCGTCGACACGGTGCGCGTCAGCCACGGCGCCTACCGCCCGTTGGCCTTCTCACGCGCCATCTGCGAGACCACGATGGTCGAGTACGACCCTCACCTGGCGAGCCGCACGGTCTTTGAGGACGGCCACTTCGTGCCCGTGCCACCGTTCGCGCGGCCGCGCGAAGTGGAGCTGCCGCCGCCCTTCGGCAGCGCCACGCAGTACATCATCCCGCATCCCGAGACGCAAACGCTGGCGCGCTATCTGGCGCCCCAGGGCGTGCGGCTGATTGAGGTGCGGGGCACCTGGCCGGCTGCCAACATGCAGTTGCTCCGAGCGCTCTCCGACTGGGGGATCCTGCGGAACCCGACGGTGCTCTTCGAAGGCCGGCCGACACCTGTGCTGGACGTGCTGGCCGAGTACCTGTTGGCATCCCCGCAAGGTACCACCACCCCGCTCTATGGCTACGCCCTGCACGTCGATGTCGAAGGCCACGTCGGTCGGGAGCGGCGGCGCCTGATCTACACGACCACCCACCCCGCCGCGGACGGCAGCGTGCCCGACTGGGCCGACTTGCGGGCCTACACCCGCAGTGTGGGCATCCCGTTCGCCATCGGCGCAGCGCTGCTCGCCTCCGGCCAGGCCCAGCCGACGGGCGTCGTCGCGCCGGAAGAGGTTTTCGACCCAGCCGAGGTCTTCGCTGAACTGGCACGGCGCCAGATCCTGGTGCATCGCCGGGAGGCTCCACCGGAAGGTCCGTCAGTCTGACCGGAGCGCCAGAATGCTGCACGCCTGGATCGGCCGCAGCCCGAGCTTCGCCGCCGCGGCCAGCAACTCCTCGGACTCCGCGCCCGGGTTGACGTAGAACTCGTCCGGCCAGACCGCGGCAATGTCGGGCAGCACCCGCAGCCCGATCGCCGGCGGCAGGTAGAGCGTCACGCGGACCAGGCGTTCGGGGACCTGCAACAGGCTGGGCCGGCTGCGCAGCCCGGCGATCTCGCGCGCCGAGGGGTGGATCGGGTAGACCTCCCAGCCGTCCCGGAGGTAGGCCAGCACAGCGCGGTGGCCCCACCTGGTCGGGTCGGTCGACGCCCCGACCACCGCCACTGTCGGCTTGATGGCCGGCGCGGGCGACTTCGCGGCGCAGAAGCGCGGCAGGCGACTCATCTCCCGGCACGCCCGCGGCGGAAGACGATATCGTCATCGGTCGGGTCGCCAGCGGTGTCGGGCGGATCGCCACCGCTGCCCCAGTCGGGCGGCACCCAGCTCGGCGGATCGGGATCCACCGGCGGCGACCAGTCGACCTCGTCGGTCCAACTGTCGTCCGGATCGCTACCACCGCCGCTCGGGTCGTCGTACCACCAGGGCAGGTTGTAGCTGTAGTCGTCGTACCACGGATCGTAGCTGTCGTAGTGGTCGGGATAGTAGTAGTGGTAGCCCGGCGGCCAGATCTGGTGCCAGCCTTCGAAGTCGCCCGTGCGGCCGTCCGGGGCGCGCCAGAGGCCGACCCAGTGGACGCCGCTGGTGAAGCGGTCGTTCGGATCGAGCGGGTGCGGCGCGCCGACGAAGTAGCCGTCCAGCCGCAGTTCGGCGTGCTCGACCGTCAGGAACCGCGCGGTGTCGATCCCGCCGTCGAGCTGGATCTGCCGCCCGCTGGTCTCGAAGCGCACCAGCGCGAAGGCACTGCCATCGCGGTCGACCGACAGGAGCACGGTCAGTGGCTCGGAGTAGGTGCTGATGGTGGCGTCGTAGAACCCGACCAACGGCAGGGCCCGGCCGCCTGGGCGCGTGTCGCCGTCCAGCTCGATCACGTCGCGCGGGTCGCGGTCGAGCACCACGTAGTAACGTTGGCTATAGCCGCCACTGCAGCCGACCAGCAGCACTGCGGCGAGCTGCAGCAGCCGGCGGGTGGCTCGCATCATGGGAGTCTCCCGGGTTGTGTCGATCGGTGACGCGCCGCCGCCGGGTCGTGTCAACCCGCCGCGGTCAGGGCGCCTCAGGCAGCGTCCGAGCCCAGATTCGGCTGGCCGGCACGACGCCGCGGAAGGTCAGGTTGGCGTCGCCGGCCAGGTCAGGCACGCGGCCGCGGCCGGTCGGCGTGCGCCACAGGTGCGCGCTGCCGCTGAGCGGGCCGCGCGGATCGTGCAGCACGCGGTCGTGGCAGCTCTCGAAGCTGATCGCGCCGTCGAAGTCGTAGATCCGCTCCGGCAGTAGGATGTGCAGGCCTCGCTCGGCGGCCCGGCGGCTGTACAGGGCGCGCTCCTCGTCGCTCATCGACGGACGACCTTCGCCACCCACCTGCCGGGTCTCGGGGACCTCGTCGCCGACCAGCGCGTAGACCCATTGCGCCTCGGTCGGCAACTGCTTGTCGTGCGCCGCGACGTAGGCCCGGGCCGCCTGGTAACTGACCCCGGTGACCGGCTCCCCGGCCTGCTGCGCGGCCGGCGCGTCGCCGACCCAGCTCGGCAGGTAGGCGTCGCGGTCGACCGCATGGACGCTGACCCGGCTGGGTAGCCACTGGCGCTGCCGCTGGCTGAAAGCGGCGAACTGCGCCTGCGTCACCGGCCGCCGGTCGATGAAGAACGCCGGCAGGTGGACCCGCTGCTTCACGAAAACGAAGCCCTCGCTCGGACGCCAGGCGGGCTTGCGCCAGGGGTAACCGTGGCGATAGGCCTCCTGGCGCTGCATGAAGGCGTTCAGGAAGAGCCGTTGTCCGCGCGGGGTGAGCTGCAGAAAGAACCGCTGCAGGTCGCGCGGGGCGTCCTTCTTGAAGGCCTCCAGCCGCGTCGGCATGTCGCGGTGGTCGAGCACCTCGGTCAACGAGACCGGCAGCGGCAGCTCGTACTCGCCACCCGAGATGAACATCATCGAGGCGCCGTCGGCGGCCTGGAAGTCGCCAGTGACGAGGCGGAACCGCTCGGTCTGGCGCGCCAGCTCCTCGGTGTCGCGGGCGGCCGTGCAGACGGCCTGCGCCAACAGCCAGCGGCCGTAGGGCGACAGCACGTCGGTGCTGTGGTGCATCAGCTCGAAGGTCGCCCGCACCGCCTCGGCGGCCCGGCGACCGCCCTGGGCGCACCAGGTCGGCAGATGCGCCGCCAACAACCGGTAGCGCAGCATCGGCACCGGCGCGGTGCCGGCTCGCAGCAGCTCGGCCGGCGTCGCCGCCCGGCCGGTGAGGGTGCGGTAGAGCCGCTCCGCCAGCGCCTGTTCTTCGGGCAGCACCGCACTGTAGGCGGGCTCGCGCGAGGGGTCGTACCAGGCCGCGGCGGCTTTCGCCTCGTCGACTCGAAACCAGGCGAGCGGCAGCTCCTCGAGCTGCTGCGCGTCGACCACGCTCCGCAGGTCGAGCAGCGCCTGGCTCAGCGCGTCGCCCTGGGCGCGTCGGCCGAGACCCCGCAAGGGGGCGCGGCGCGCCGACCGCGGGACCGGCCGGCCCCGCAGGAGGAAGCGCATCCGACGCCAGAAGGTCAGCCTCACAGCGCTAGCCTACCCAACTCCGAAACGTCTCAACCCGGTCCGGCAACAGCTCCTGCACCCAGCCCAGCGCCGTCGGCACACCAACCACGCTGGCCGCCTTGAGGTACAGCTCCAGCACCGCCTCGGGCGGCAGCCCGCGTTGCAGCATCGCGGCGCCCTGCAAATAGAGCGCCTCCCCGCAGCGGGCGTCTTGCGCGATCGCCTCCAGCGCGTAGCGGTAGGCCGGCAGGCCCTGGCCGGCTTCCAGGTTCGCCCTCGCCAACACCAGGAGCAGCGCCAGTTCGTACTCGGCGTCGACCTGCTGCTCCTCATCGATCAGAATCTCGCGCAGGGCGCTGCGCAGCAGCGGATCGCGGAGCCGGCTGAGCGCCGTGGCGAAATGCTCGACCGCCGCCCGCGGCTCGCCCAGCGTGCGCCAGGCGTCGCCCAGCAGGCGGTTGATCTGCACCACGCGCGTGCCGTCGATCTGCCAGTGCGGCAGCAGTTGCGCCCGCACCTCGGCGGCCAGTTCGCGGGTCAAGCCGGACGCGGCGAGCTGCCGGGCCTTGAGGTAGTCCTTTTCGGCGACCAGTTCGGCCGCGGACTCGCCGAGCACCCCCGGCCCGTGCGCCGCGACATAGCGACCGGCCTTGTCAGCGCCCTCGGCCGCCTTGGCGACGACGTCCTCCGCGGCCTTCTTGAGGCGGTCGAACCAACTCATCACCTGCTCCGCCGGGGCTCATTATAGTCCGGCCCGGTCGCCACTGCGGCGCCGCAACCGAAACTCAACACGCCGGATCGGCCGGCGTGGCCGGCGCCCGACGCGGCGTCAGCTCGGCGAACCGCGTCATCGAGCCGATCAGCGCCCCGAGCGGCAGGCCCCGCAGGCTGTAGAACCAGACGTTGGCCTGGTCCAACTCGCGCAGCCGCGGCACCAGGGCCACCAGTGCGGTCCAGGCGCAGAACACCAGCCAGGCGCTCCGGTGCGGGAAGCGCTGCCGCCGGAACAGCGCCTGGCAGCAGGCGAAGCTGGCGATCGCCAGCAGCAGCAGCAGCGCCGTGGCGGTGTGCTGGTCGGCGACCAGTTCCTGCGCCGCCAAGAGACTCAGATCGTCCATCGCGTGTCAACCATCCAGCAACGGCAGCAACTCCGGCAGGCTGCCGATCTGCGGCACGCCCGGCCAACTGCCGGGACGGAGCAAGACCGGTCGCAGGCCCGCCGCCAGCGCCCCGGCCGCGTCGGCCGCCGGCTCGTCGCCGAGGTGCCAGACGGTCTCCGGTGGCACCGCCAGGGCGGCCAGCGCCTGGTCCCAGGTCCGCGGATCGGGCTTCGCCGCACCGACCACCGCCGAGGCGGTGACCTGGCAGAAGGCGTCGGCCAGGCCGAGCTGTGCCAGAATCGTCGCCAGGCTGCAGTCCCAGTTGCTGACCACCGCTAGCCTGACACCACGCGCCCGCAGCGACTGCAGGCCGGCGGCGACCCCGGGCAGCAGCCGGAAGGCCAGGCTGGCCAGCAACAGCTCGCCCCAGGCCTCGTGGCTCCAGCTCAAGTCGGGCGGCAGCTCCGGCTGCAAAGCGGCGCGCAGCACCGCGGCACAGCGCAGTCGCAGGTCGTGCAAGCGGGCGGCATCGCTGCCGGCGAGGTGCTCTTGGCGGTAGTACCTCGCCTCGGCCAGGAAGGCCCGCGCCGCCAACGCGGTCGAGACCGGCAGGCCCCGCGCGGCGAGCGCCTGCTGCAGCCGGCCGACCGGGTCGTCGAGCGTCAGCAGCGTGTCGTAGGCGTCCAGGCAGACCGCTTCAGGCGCCCCGCTTCCGGAGGGCCAGCTCCCGCTCGACATGCTCACGAATCGCCACCCATTCCGCCTCCGGCACCGTGCTGAACGCCTCCACCACCAGCGGGTCGAACTGACTTCCCGCGCAACGCACGATCTCCTCGCGAGCGCACTCGTAGGGCAGCGCCTTGCGGTAGGGGCGGTCGGAGGTCATCGCGTCGAAGGTGTCGGCGACGGCGAAGATCCGCGCTCCGGCGGGAATCCCCTGCCCGGCCAGCCCGGCTGGGTAGCCGCCGCCATCGTAGCGCTCGTGGTGGTGGAGCACAATCGGCGCCGCCTGGCTCAGGAAGCGGATGTTGCGGATCATCGCAAAGCCCAGGTGAGGGTGCGTTCGCATCACCGCCCACTCTTCGTCGGTCAGCTTGGCCGGCTTCAGCAGAATCGCGTCCGGCACGCCGATCTTGCCAATGTCGTGCATCAGCGCGCCGCGTTCGATGTCGACGAGTTCCTGCGCCGTGCAGCCCAGCGCCTGGGCGATCCGCACACTGAAGCGGGTGACCCGCCGGGCGTGCCCCTCGGTCTCGTTGTCCCGCAGGTCCAAGGCCCCCGACAGCGCCGCCAGGGTGTCGTCGTAGGTCGACTTCAACTCGTCCAGCGCCGCGGCCAGGTCGGCGGCGTGCTGCTGCGCGCTCTGAAACAGCCGCGAGTTCTCGATGGCCACGCCGACCTGCGCGGCAATGGTCTCGAGCAGCAACTGGTCGTTGGTGCTGAAGCCGACGGCGTTGGCCTTGTCGAGCACGTGGACCGCACCGATCAACCGGCCGCCGGCGCGCAGCGGGCTGGTCACCAGGTTGCGGGTGCCGTTGACCGAGCCCACCGGCAGCTCGGCGAGGTCGTTCAAAATCAGGCTGCGGTCGCGCTCGACGACCTGCGCCGTGGCCCAGTCGATCAGCGGCCGCACGCAGGACCGGCAGCCGCGTTGCCCGAGCACCTGCTGCGCCACCCCGGCGGCAGTCTCGGCGGCCAGACAGACGACCCCGTCGCCGGCCTCCAGCAGCTCGACGATCCGCGCGATGGCGCGGTCGGCGATGTCGGCGGGGTCCAACGAGGCGGCGATCTCGCCGCCGACATCGTAGAGCACCATCATCTCTTCGTAGACCTGCGCCAGGTGACTGGTGATCTGGTCCAGTTCGGACTCATAGCGCTCGGTCAGGCGCTGGCAGACGGCCTGCGCCGCGGGATCCAGGTGGGCCAGTTGCGCGATCTGCTCGACACTGCTCATGGTGCGAATCCAGCCACCTCGACCGGGGCGAGGTGGTGCTACCTATCCATCGGCCACGGCGAGAGGGGTCTTTACTGCCAGACGGTTACGCGCTGGAGGTGGGCAGCACCGCGGTCAGCACGCGAATCGCTTCGGACTCGCTGAGTCGGCGGAGCCGGTCGAGCAGTTCCAGCTCCTCGGCGGCGATCTCCTCGAGCGCCGCGCGCCCCTCGGCATCGACGTTGCGGGCGGCCATTTCGGTCAGTACGCGATACGTCTCGAGCTCTTCGCGCAGCGCGGCGTCGAGCACTTCCAGCGGCGGCAGGCCCGGATCCGGAGGCTCCACCGGCGGCTCCGGCTCGGGGCTGGGCGCCGCGGACTCGGGCGCCAGCAGGTCGAGTCGGCGCTGCAGGTCGCGCAGCCGGCGGTCCTCTTCAGAGCGCAACACGCGGTAGAGCGCCGCGCTGTCGCTGTCGTCGGCGGCGGTGGCCGCGTGCTGGTAGTAGTCGCGCGTCGATCGCGAGGCCTCCAGGACCATTGCAATCGCTTCGGGAGCCGCCAGCTCCAGCGGCAGCGGGCCCTCGACGGCGGCGCTCGGGGCGGTCGCCGGACGCAGGTTGGCGCTCAGGTCGCGACCGGTCATGTCGGGCGCCGGCGGCACCTGCAGCAGCGCCAGGACCGTCGCCGTGACGTCGGCCAGGCCCGCCTGCGGCAACCGCGGGATGCGGTACCCTTTGAGCCGGTCGTCGATCAGAATGAAGGGCACGGGGTTGGCGGTGTGCGCCGGATTCGGCCGTGCGCCGTGGGACAGCTCCAACTCCTCGACATTGCCGTAACAGGCCGTCAGGAGCATCGTCGCGCCGGCCCGGCGGGCCGATCGCACCAGCGGTGAGAGCGCCGAGTCGAGCGCCTCGATGGCCTGCTGCGCCGGCCCCGCCTGGCCACAATGGCCCACCAGATCGGCCGTCACGTAGTCGGCCACAATCAGCTCGTGGTCGGCCGCCGTCAGCAGTTCGACCGCCGCCGCGGTGATCGCCTCGGTCGCCCGCGCCGGCTGCTCGCAGGTCTGGTGGAGCGGCGGACTGGGGATCAGCCGCCAGTCGACCCGCTCGGCGCGAGCCCCGGAGACCAGCAGCCGCAGGTGGCTCTCCATCAGGCTTTCGCCGACCAGCGCCACGCGCTTGCCCGCCGCGGCCAGCAGGGCGCCCAGGCCGGGCGGCCGCTCCGGACTGGCGCAGGCAGCGGTCAGCCCCAGCTCGGGGCCGTAACGGTAGCCGGTCAGGCTGACAGCCTCGATGGCCAGCGGCCGCTCGCGCCCGAAACCGCGGAAGCCGTCTTGCAGCAGGGCCCGCAGCAGCCGTTCCAGCCCTTCCTCGCGGTGGTTGAAGCAGAGCACCAGATCACCGTCAGCGAGCCGCCCCAGCGGCAGGCCATCGGTCCCGAGCATCACCGCCGGGCTCAGCGTAATGTCGTCCTCGCCGCGGCTGTAGCCCGCCTGGATGGCCTGAATCGCCGACGGCACCAGCCGACCGACGCCGTTCACCAGCGCCGCCCAGGCGCGCTCGGTGGCCTCCCAGCCGCCGGTCTGGGCCATCCCCCAGTTGCGCCCCAGCAGCGTCGCGACCCGCCCCACACCAGTCCGCATCATCTCGGCGGTGAGCCGCGCCAGGTAATGGATGCCCGACTTCGGCGGCGTGTCGTAGCCGTCCAGAATGCCGTGCACCAGGACCTTCTGCCCCGGCACCCCGGCGGCGGCCAGGAGATGCAGCAAGGCGAAGTAGTGGCGCTCGGCCGAGACGACCTGCCCGTCGGAGACCATCCCCAGCAGATGCAACCGCGCGGGCGTCTCGCGCACCCGGCGGGCGAGGTCGGCAAACACCGGGCTGGCGGCGAAGCTGCCCTCGGCGTGAGCCCGGTCGAGCAACAGCGGCGGCTGCTCCACCGGTCGGCCGGCCGCCAAGGTCGCGAAGCCGGCGGCGGCGCTGCCGACGGTCCCATCGCTGAGCCCAACCGCCGGCCCCGAGGCGGCCAGCAGGGCGTGCGGGTAAGCCTCCCAGAGCTGGTCCCAGTTGGGCACCTCGGCGCTGTGAATCGCGTTGCCGAAGGGCTCGGAGCGGTAGCCCCAGCCATCGAAGATGACCAGCAGCACCGGGCCCTGGGTAGCGTTCACGGCGCGGCGATCTGGTCGAGTGTCTGCCGCAACACGCGCCCCGAGTTGACCATCGCCTGCTCCTCTTTGGCCCACAACCGCGGCGCCACCTGCGTGCTCCAGCCGGCCCGCCCGACCACCGTCGGCAGGCTGTAGCAGACGTCGCGCACGCCCAGCAGGCCGTCCTGCAAGGTCGCGATCGGCAACACTGCCTGCGCGTCGGCCAGCACCGCCGCGACCACTTCGGCGATCGCCAGGCCGACTGCGTAGCCCGCCCCGCCCTTGAGCTGGATCACCTGCGCGCCACTGCCCTTGGTCTGCGCGGCGACCTCCTCCAGCAACCGCGGGGTGGCCTGCGGCAGGCTCTCCAGCGGCGTGCCGTTGACCGTCGCGGTGGACCAGATGGGCACCTGCGAGTCGCCGTGCTCGCCCAGAATCAGCGCCTGCACCTGCCGCGGGTCGACCGCCAGGGCCGCCGCCAGGTGGCTCCGCAGGCGCAGCGTGTCGAGCACCGTGCCGAGGCCGTAGATCCGGTGGGGGTCCAGGTCGGTCTCGCGGCAGGCCAGGTAGGTCAGCACGTCGACCGGGTTGGCGACCACGAAGAGCTGTGCCCCGGGCGCCAGCTCGACCTGCCGCAGCTCGGCCAAGATGGCCCGGAAGAGCGCCACATTGCGGTGGATCAGGTCCAGCCGGCTCTCGTCCGGCCGGCGCCGCAGGCCAGCGGTGACGATCACCAGGTCGGCGCCCGCCAACTCGTCGTAACCGCCTGCCACAAAGCGCTGCGGGGCGGCCAGGGCGCTGCCGTGGAGCAGGTCCAGGGCCTCGCCCGCGGCGGCCTCCTGATTCACGTCAACCAGCACCAGCTCGCGCCCCAGGCCGCGCAGTTGCAGGGCGAAGGCAGCGTTCGAACCGACCCGACCGGCGCCGCCGATGATCCCAATCTTCACGCCACGACTCCCGCCCCTGCCGGCGGGAGTCTAGTGCCGCGATCCGGCCATGTCAAGCGACGGGCCGCTCCCGGCGACGCCGCCAAAGCCGCTTCAGACCTCGCCCGACGAGCCACAACAGGGCCAGGTAAGGCGCCATCGCGGCGAGCTTGATGGCCAGCGCGACGAGCGCCATGCCGACGTGGACGAAGCTCGCCGCCGCGTCGGAGCAAACCTCGGCCAGCCACGACCGCTCGTTGGCGGTGGCATCGATCTCCGGCGGCAGCGACAGGTTGACGGTCACGGTGCAGAGGCTGACCAGGTCGCGCAGTTGGCGCATCTGGCCTTCGAGCTGTTCGATCTCGCCCCGCACCCGCGCCAGCTCGCGTTCGACCGTCAGCAGGTCGCTGACGCTGCCGGCGTTCTGCAGAATCGCCAGGAAGCGCTGCTCCGCGCGCTGGCTGTTGCGCAGGCGCGCGTCGAGGTCGACCCACTGGCTGGTGACATCCTCGGTGGTGAGCTGCCGGTCGACCACGGTGCCGAGCTTGGCCAGCTCCGCCAGCATCGCATCGAAGCGCTCCGCCGGCACGCGCACCGTGATGCTGGCGTTGCGGCTGAGCCGACCGCCCGACTGCTGCAGGCCGGAGATGTACCCACCGTGCTGACCGACCAGCTTCTTGACCTCGCCGACCGCCGCTTCCAGCGCTTTCACCTCGACCGTCAGGTTGGCGGTGTAGACGATCTTGCGGTTGCCGGCGACGCCACCCGGCTTGCTGGGCGCCTCTGCGCCGCCCCCGGCGCGGGTCGCCGTGGCCATTTCTACAGGCCCGCCCGGCGCCCCGGCCATCGCCTCGTCGGCGGCCATCACCGGCGACGCAGGCATCGCCGCCGGCGGCGGCGCGCTTTCCGTCCGAGCGGCCTTGAACTGCGGGCCGCAGCCTGTCAGGGCCAGGGCACCGAGCCATGACCAGAGCAACCAGGTGCGCATCACGTTCTCCACTGTCTGGTGTGTACCCCGATCCGCTGCGGACGTTCACGCCGGCTCCGCCGCCGTTAGACCACCGGACGCCAATCCAGACCTGACGCTGGCCTCACCGGCTGTCAGCACGGCGCTAGCCAAGCCGCCTGACCATCGAGGTGGGCCAGTCACGGCCCGGAGGAGTCCCGATGCAAGCGATGCGAGTCCCGGCCCGGCGCGGCTTCACGCTGATCGAACTGCTGGTGGTGATCGCCATCATCGCCATTCTGGCGGCGATTCTGTTCCCGGTCTTCGCCAAGGCCCGCGAGAAGGCGCGGCAGACGAGTTGCCTCTCGAACCTCAAGCAGATCGGCAACGCGCAGATGATGTACAGCCAGGACTACGACGAGATGCTGTTCCCATACCGCACCCGCGCGGCGAACCCGTATGCTGGTCAGGCGGGCGTCTCGGCCAACGCCGCTGGCCGCACGTTCTTCAACCAGTTGCTGGACCCGTATATCAAGAACGCGCAGGTCTGGCGCTGCCCCTCGAAGCCGAACTCCTGGGTCAACATCGACCCGGCGGCCGCCGAGACCGATCCGGCCTTTCAGAGCTACGGCGGGCAGAACTCCTACGCCGCCAACACCCTCTACTGCTTCCCGGCCGACCTCGGCCTGGCCCTGACGGCGCTGAAGCAGCCGGCCGACACCGTGATCCTGATGGACGGCAGCTACTACGGCGCGTCGTTCTACGGCCAGACCGCCAACGTCACCAGCAGCTACCCGAACTACTGGCAGAACATCGGCAACAGCTACCTGTTCCGCTGGTCCGGCGGCGCGGCGGCCACACCATCGGCGGCGGAGTCGATGCAGCTCGGCGCCGAACGCCACAGTAGCATGATCAACGGGCTGTTCGGCGACGGACACGCCAAGGCGGTCGCCTACACGAAGATCCGCGAAGACGCCAAGATGTGGGTGCCGTAAGCTCCCCCAGCGCGGCAACCAGCCAGTCCACCGGCCGCGCGGCTGTCGCGCGGCCGGTGGCATCGTGGGCCGGCGCCGGTCAGCGCAGCAGCAGCATCTCGCCGGCTGCCAGCTTGACGTCGCGGGCGGTCCCACCCCAGGTCAGCCGCCCCGTCTGCGGCAGCAGCGTGGCATTCACCAGCACCACCGCCTGCGAGCCGTCGGGCGCGGCGTAGGCGTGGTGGAAGATCGTCGGCAGGCTGCGCTCGGAGTAGTCGAAGCGGCCACACTCCAGCGCGGGCGGGTGGAGCATCCGGCCCAGCAGCAGGTACGGCCGGCCCTCGCCGCTGTACAGCTCGACCCAGCGCTGCATGAACGCGTGGTCGTCCGGCACTTCGGCCCGGCCGACCGCGCTGTGGCTGCCGTCGGGCGCCAACCGCAGCAGTTGCAGGTCGTCGATCCAGACGGTGCCCGGCCCGTTCAGGTGCAGCATGATCCGCAGCATCTCACTGCCCTCGGGCAGCGGGAAGTCGGCTTGCAGCCAGGTCCAGTCGCAGTCGGTGGGCAACGCCAGCCGCCCGCCGCCGAGGCTCTTCAGCCCGGGTGCGAAGCAACCGAACATCAGGCCGTTGTCCCGCTGCACGCCCTGGCACTTCACCCAGGCCGCCAGCCGGTAGCGCCCGCCGACCGCAAAGCCGCCGCCGACCCGCACATTCTGCGAGACCTGGACCACCTCCCCCGGCGTGTCGTTGAGCAGGCGCAGGCTGGCGTTGCCGCCGTGCCGCACGGCCGCGTCGCGGGCGCCCTCGCCGGTCCAGGCCTGGCCCTGGTAGCCGGCCAGATGCTCCCAGCCGGCCACCTTCGTGTCGCCTTCCTCAAAGTCGCCGTTGACCAGCGCCGGGCCGGGCCCCAGCCGCTGGTCGGGCACCAGGTGCGGCATCTGGCCGGTTGCCAGGCACCACGCCGCCATCGCTCGGTCGCCGGCCCGGGGATTGCTCTGGAACGGCGGGACGTACTCGTGGTAGAGGTACGACCAAACCGATTCGGGCTGTGCCCCCGGCCGGTTGAGGACTTCCCAGTCGCGGTAGTCCTGCACCCCGCAGTAGGCCAGGTACCACTCGTTCGGCTCCTCGACACAGGTCACCGCCTGCGGATCGAGGCGTTGCAGCCGCTGGCGCAGCGTCCGGAACTGGTCGTGGATCACCGTGCTCATCCAGCAGCCGGCCCCAGCCGGATGGCCGTGGGTGGTGGCGTAGCAGACCGGGAAGTTGCCACCGACAACCTGGTCGATCTGCACCAGGTCGGCACCGCGCCGGACGCAACCCTCGCCGATCTGGTTGAACAGCTCGAGCGTGCTGGGCTCACCGGGACAGAGCGTCGCGGTCTGCCCCCCACGGAGCCAACTGCGGTCACCGATCAGCACCTGCCCGTCCCGGGCGACCACCGCATGGGCTCGCTGCTGGGCGTCGAAGCGCGCCCGGTCGTCCCAGCGGAAGGTCCCATCGGCGCGCTTGTCGTAGGTCAGTGTGTAGTGGTAGCCCGAGGGCCACAGGAAGACATGCCCCGCGGCGGCGCGGCAGGCGGCCACCACCTTGGCGAAGGTCGCGTCGTCAGGGTAGCAGGGGAAGTAGTCGGGCGTGATCCAGGTGTCGACCTTCTCCCAGCCCCAGATCGCGCAGATCAGGGGCACCTGCGGGAAGCGCGGCGTCCAGTAGTCTCGCAGCCAGCGCTGCACCAGCTCGGGGCGGTCCAGCCAGTTGCGGTTGAACCGCACCATCGCCGGGCCGCGGCGGAGCCACTCCGGCAGGTCGGTGCGCTGGGCCAGCGGCGGCGGGCACCAGGGCTGCGCCACCGCCCAGGCCTTGTAGAGGTCGGCGCCGTCGCGCCAATCCGTCTCGGCCGCGCCGCGGAAGCAGGTCAGGCCAATCTCGAAGCCCAGCTCCAGCGCCCCGGTGGCCCAGGCGGGGTGGAACCAAGACAGCTCCGCCCCGTTGGCGGCGCGGGACAGGTAGAGGCCCTTCGGCCGCTGCGTCGAGTCCAAGGCGGCGGTCAGCAGACCGCCGGCCCGGTCCCAGACGCAGGCCATCCCGGCCGCCAACGAGCCGGGCTGACTGGAACTGACCTGCTGGCCCGGCCGCAGCGTCGCCAGGTCGCGCCAGACGCCGCCCTTGGTCGACCCGGCGACGTAGTGGTTCGGCTGGCCGGCGGTCCAGGGCGTCGCCAGCCGCAGATAGGGCCCGCGGAGTCCCTCCAGCCGCAGCCCGGCCCCGACGGTCGCCTGGGCACTGCACAACACAAACGGACTCGCCGCGGGCGCCCGGACGGTCGCCACCAGGTCGATCGCCCGGCCGCCGAGGCGGCGCCAGGTCAGGCGCAGGCCGTCGGCGATCGGCTGCACTTCGACGCTTTGGGCGGCGTCGACGGCGATGGTCTGACGCGCCCCCGGCGGGGTCGCCAGCTCCTGGAAGTCGACCGCCCAGAAGCCCCCGGCGGCGCTCTGCAGGGCCCGACCGTTGAGCCGGTCGGTGACCGTCAAGAGCCCGCCGTTGGCCGCGAAGGTCAGCGCCAGGCGGTCGTTGCCAACGGTCAGGTGGTCCTGTGCCCAGGTCGGCCCGCCCGCGAGCAGGATCAGCAGCCAGCAGCGACGAGTCATCGCACTCCCCCAATGCACCACCGCCGACGGCGGCAGGCCGTCGGCGGTGCTCCAGGGTACCGTAGTCGCGACGCCTACTCGGCGTCCGGACCGGAACGCCGCGGGATGTACCACGGGTAGAGCCGGGTCTTCTTGCCGCCCTTGTCGAAGGGGGTCAGCTCCATCGTGGCGTACCACTTGGCGTGGCCGTCCACGAACATCGCCACGCCGCCGCCGCCGTGGCGCTCGGACTGCTCACCCGTGAAGCCGGGCGGGGTGTCGTGGCCCGAGGCCGCGGCCGCCGGCACGTAGAACACCGCGTCGTTGTACTTGCCGGTACCCGCGCCCAGCTCGTCGTCGTTCTCTTCGACCAGCAGGAAGGTCTGCGACGGGTACTTCACCCGCTTCGCCGTGTTGCCCAACCAACTGCCCGTGCCGGTCACGCCGCCGATGCTGTCCACGAGGTTGGAGTTCATCGTGTAGCTGGTCCGGGTCCCCCCGCTCTGGGCCGGATCAGCGGCTACCAGGGCGTTCGGGCAGACGTACAGCTCGGCGTTCTTGACGTACGGGAAGATCGAGCCGCGCTCGGCCGACATGTCGCCGGGGCTGCCGGCGGTGTTGATGTGGACCCAGTCCGACCCGCGGGAGAGCGTGCCGAAGTAGTTGCCGGAGCTCGGGAAGCGGTTGTTCCAGTCCGACAGATACATCGTGAAGGCCAGGCCGAGCTGCTTGGTATTGCTCAGGCAGGCCACCGTCTGGGCCTTCTCGCGGGCCTTGGCGAAGACCGGGAAGAGGATCCCCGCCAGGATCGCGATGATGGCAATGACCACGAGCAGTTCGATCAGGGTGAAACCAGTCCGGCGTCGCTTCAGCATTGCAGCCACCTCACGCCGCCCCCGTCAGGCCGCCCACCGGCGTCTGGAGGCTTCGTTCTCTTGTTCTGGGTAGGTACCCCGGCACCAGGTCCGGGACACCACCGGTATGACGACAGGCGGTTGGTCGCGGTTCGCGCGGCGGCGACTCATTTGCCGCAGGATTCGGCCGCGCGCCGGACAACCACCGTGTCACACTCCTCGACGATGCAACGGCACGCCTTGTTCCTGTTGTTGTCCGCGGCCGCGGTCGCCGCCGATCCGTACTTCGGCGGCGTTGGTGCGCTGCTGCCCGACGACGCCACCCTGGGCCGTCAGGTCGTCGCCGTGCCGGTGCGCCAGGAGGTCTGGGAACAACCCGGCGGACCGGCCCAGGTCGACCGCGCCGTGAGCGCCTCGCTGGCCGCCGGGCAGCGGCCCTACCTGCTGTTCCACGCCGCGCCGCGACGGACCCGCCTGACCGACGGCCGGGAGGTCCAGACGACCGAGCCAGCCGGGCTGGCGATGCCGGTCTTCGCCAACGGCCAGGACCGCAGCGGCGACGGCGACCGGCCGAATCCGGCCAACCAGTGGGCCATGTTGGTCCACGCGCTGGTCGAGCGGTACGACGGCGACGGGCTGGCGGATGCGCCGGGCTCCCCGCGAGTCGCCTGGCTGGCCTGGGCCGCGGCGCCCGACTCGGGGGCCACGCCGCCGTTTCGCCGCGACGCGCTGCCGGGCTGGCCGGGCAGTGGCTTCGACCGGCTGGCGCGGCTGGTCTTCGTGACCCGTCAGGCCGCTCGCCATGCCGACCCGGACGTCCGCTGCGGCCTGCGCCTGGACCATCCCGAGGCGCTCCGCCTGGCGTTGCAGGACCCGGCCGTGACGCTCGGCTGGCAGCTCGACTTCTTGGACGTCCCGGTGCCCGCGGGAGTCGGCTCCGACGGGCTCTTGTTCGACCCGACTGGGCTGGTGCCGACCATCGACCGCTGGCGCGACGTGTTGGACCGCGAGGGTGGCACGGCGCGGCTGCTGGCGCGGACGCTGCGGCTGGCCCCCGGGGCGACCGCCACGACGCTCCGGGCGGCGGTGCCGAAGTCGCAGGTGGTGGCGGCGGCGACGCGGCTGTGGGCGGCGCCGTGGGCGCTGGCGGCCGCCGAACGCCCGGCCCGCATCGCCTACGCAACCTGGGCCGGGGTGCTCGGCGACAGCCTCGCCAGCGGCGCGGCCACCTTCGACGAAGAGCAGCCGGTCGGCGCGGTGGCCCGCTGCTACCGCTTCCGCCGGGCCGCGGCCGACCTGCTGGTGGCCTGGCTCTACGACCCCGCCGGCGAGCCACAGGAGCCCCGCCTGGTGCGGCTGCCGCTGCAGCGCGAGACGACCTACTACGCCTACCGTTGGGACGCCGCGGCGGGCGCCGCGCCGCAGCGGATCGAGGGCGGTCGCGATGGCGCACTGGTCGAACTGACCGTCGATCCGGTCTATCTGCTGGCGGGTGACCCGCCGCTGTCCTGGCCGGAGCCGGGCCCGGCGGCGGTCGCCAGCACCACCGCCGCGCTGGCGACCGCCGCCGCGGGCAACGCCGGGTTGGCGCTCGACGGGGACCCGGCCACCGCCTGGTGGGGCGGCGCGGGCGAGCGGCAGACCTGGTGGCAGTGGTCGCGGCCGGATGCGCCGCTGACGCTGGAGCAGATCCGCCTGAAGGCCGCCCCGTTGCCGGGGGGGCAGGTGCAGGTGGAAGCAAGTCTCGACGGCGTGGTTTGGCGGGCGGTCAGCGACCCACAGGCCGTGGCCGGCTACACCTGGCAGCGGATCGCCCTGCGGCGCCGCGTCACGGCGGGCTACTGGCGGCTGCTGCTGACGAAACCGCCCGCCGCGGAGGCGGGGTTGTATGAGGTGGAGCTGGGTGAGCCGAGGCCGTGAGCAACTATTTCGCGTTGGGCTTCGAGGTCGGCGACCGGCGCGCCCTGGAAGGTCTCGCCCGGGCGCCGCTGCGTCGCGCCGACCCGCACCTGGCGCTGGGTGACGAGAGCCTGCGGGTGCATCGCTGGGAGGTCGGCGGCGGGGTCGAGCTGTGGAGCATCGTGCGCGGCCAGACGGTCGCCGCCAGCTTTCCGTTCTTCCTGGCGCAGACCCGGCGGACCGGGACGGTGGAGCAGATCACCCACCCCCACGGCCCGCTGACGCCGCGGCTGTGGCTGCAAGGCCGCCCGCCGCTGGTGCTGCACTGGGCCAACGCCCCGCTGATGGGCTGCTCGCCCGCGCCGGGGACGACGGTCGAGGTGGCCGTGGCGCTGCTGGTGCCGGGGCCCTGGGAGCGCTCCGAGGCGGCCCCGGGGCGCTACCCGGCGCCGCCCGATCGGCGCGGTCGGCTGGCTGAGATTGTGCAGCGGGTGGTCGGCGAGGTGCGCGCGGTGGCCCGGCTGGCCAACGCCGCGACCGGCGTCGAGCTGGCCTGGCTGCGGCTGGGGGTGGGCGACGGCGAGGAACTCGAAGCAGTCGGTCGCGCGGCGAACTTGCCGGCCGACCTGGAGGTTGGATCGGTGTGGAGCGGGATCGGCACGCTGCGGGGGGCGCTGACCGCGGTTCGGGAGGCTTCATGAGTACGTTGCACGAGGTCCGGTACGACTCCGGGCTGACCTTACTGATCGAGGAACTGGAACGGCCGGCGGTGGCGCTGCAACTGCACCTGCCCGGCGGTAGCAGCCTCGATCCGGCGGGGCTGGAGGGCGCCGGCACGGTGCTCAGCAGCCTGGTCCAACGCGGCGCCGGCGGCAAGTCGACGCGCGAGCTGTCAGAGGCCTTCGACGCGCTCGGCTTCCGGCGCGGCGTCGGCGTCTCGCAGTCGGGCACGGTGCTCAGCTTGAGCGGCCTGGCCAGCGGCTGGCGCGAGGCCTTCGGCCTGCTGACCGACATCCTGCGCCGGCCCGCCCTGGCCAACGACGAACTGGAGCCGTGTCGGCTGTTGGCGCAGCAGACCCTGACTGGCCTGGAGGACGACCCCGGCCACAAGCTGCTGGTCGAAACCACCCGCCGTTACTTCCCCGGCCCCTTCGGCCGCTGCCGGCTGGGCACGCCCGAGGGCCTCGCCGCGCTGACGCCGGCGGCCCTGCAGCAGCACTGGCAACAGGCTTACGTGCCCGACCGCGCGATTCTGGCGGTCGCCGGCGGCGTCCAGGCCGCCGCGGTGCGCGCCGCGGTCGAGGAGCTGTTGGGCGACTGGCGCGGCGCGGCGCCCGCGGCGCCAGCCATCACCACCACCGGCCGCCCGCGCTATGAGCATGTCACGCAGACCACCGAGCAGGTCCACCTGGCCGTCGCCTACCCCGACGTCCCGCCGGGCGACCCGCGTCGCTATCACGCGATGATGGCGGTCCAGGTGCTCAGCGGCGGCATGGGCAGCCGGTTGTTCACCGAGGTCCGGGAGAAGCGCGGCCTCTGCTACAGCGTCCACGCCCGTTCGCAGACGTTGCCCGGCTGCGCCTGGGTGCTGGCCACCGCGGGCACCACCACCGAGCGCAGCAGCGAGACGCTGGAGGTGCTCGCCGGCGAGCTGCTGCGGCTCCCCGGCACGGTCACCGCCGACGAGCTCGAGCGCGGCCGCGTCCGGCTGCTGAGCGGGCTGATCATGGGTGACGAAAGCACCGCCTCGCGCGCCGCGCGGCTGGTCAACGACCAGCTCCTGCTGGGCCGCGTGCGCAGCTTCGACGAGATTCGCGCGGGTGTCGAGGCGGTCACCGCCGACAGCCTCAACGACCATCTGGGCGCCTGCCCGCCGGCCGACTTCACGGTCATCACCCTCGGCAGCGAGTTCACCTGGCCCGCGGCCCTGAGCCTCTAGGAGCCTGTCCAAGATTCCCCCTCCAGGGGATCGACAAACTCGCCGCGATCTGATTCGATACGGGCATGAGCACCACCTTCCGCCCGTGGAACCCGGACCAGGCTTGGCTGCTGCCGCCG
>JADZEX010000031.1 GCA_020850355.1 Fimbriimonadaceae bacterium
CCCGCAGCATGGCGATGGCGGTGCGCGTCTTGCCACTACCCACGCCGCCCATCACCGCCGCATGCGGGCTCGATCCGCCGGCATTGACGTGCCAGACGAGGGCGCCGCCAGTGGCGGCATCGATCGAGACGGGGCCGATCGGCACTGACATGGCAACCGCCTGGCCAAGCTCGCCGGCAATCCCCGCCGTCGGGCTGGCCGTGCCGCCACGCTCGCCACGCGGCAATGTTTCCGCGATCGCCCGCCAGAAGGCAGCGCCGTCTTCCCCAGCCGCGTCCAGCCGCTCCGACAGCATCGCGAGGCCCCGCGCCCAGTGTGCCGCAACCCAGCGCTGGAACTCCTTCTCGTCATCTGGCGCGCGGCCCGCATGCTCAATCAGCAGCGACACCCAGACGGCGAGTTCGGCGGGCCCGCCGAACAGCGCATCGCCGGCAATCTGCCTGCCGGCGTCGCCAAGCGCCGCCGGCGGCTGTTCGGCCACGGCCAATGAGCAGGCCATGGCAAGCCGTGCCGGCACATAGTGCTTGGCCAGACCCAGCCGCTCCATCAGCCGCTTCGACAGCTCGTCCGCGTCCGCGCTGGTGCGGTATCGCGCGGTCGCCAGCGCGACGATGGCGAACGTCACGGCCGGCCATCCCCGCGATCGAAATACCCTTCGACCGGCCAGCTCAGGGCAAGGTCGCCGTCGCGCCGGTTCTCAAGGCGGTAGGTCTTGAGCAGGCGCGGCTCCAGTGCGGCCAGGTAGGGGCCGACGACCTCGGTGTCGGTCGACAGCAGGAAGACCTGTCCCTTCCTCTCCGCCAGATGCCGCAGCACGTTGGTCCGGTGCTCCTCATCGAGCCGGCCGAGTGGCGTGTCCACAACCAGCGGGAATTCCATGCCCGACACCTTGGCCACCGCGGCGAACAACGCCTGGGTGAAGATCTGCTTCTCGCCCGCAGACAGGTCGAACTCGCGCAGGTCGCGGCCGTCGCGGTTGAGCAGCCGGACGGCGCCCTCGGGATCGATCTGCACCCGGTTCAGGTAGTCCTTGCGGTGCGCCATTGCCTGGATGGCCGCGCTCATCTCGCGGGCGACCACGTCGATCTGGGTCGGCCACGCTTCCCCGGCCAGGTCGTCGAGCATCCCGGCGACCTCCTCGGCGCGCCGTGCCTGCCGGGCCGGACGCTGCGACTGGTCGAGCTGCGCGGTCAGCCGCGCAAGCGTGCGGCGCCGGTCGTCGAGCTGCGGCTTGCGCGCGATGATCAGCGCCTGCTTCTCGCCGCGCTCGCGCTCGATCCTGCCCATGTGGTCGCGCACGGCGTTGAGGCGTTTGCGCTTCTCCTCGAGCTGCGGCGTGGTCAGCGAGCGCGCCTCGATCTCGGCATCGAGCCGTTGCGCCGCCGCTGCCGAGCGGGCTTTCGCATCGAGCAGCTCCCCGAGCCGCGCGGCGCCGACGCGCGCAGCCTCGGCAAGGCGGGCCGAAACCTGTTCACGTTCGCCGGCCCGCAGGTGCAGATGGCGGATTTCCGTTGCGGCATTGTCGGGCGGGGGATGCCACAGATGGGAAAGCTCCTCGCTGACGGCAAGCGCGACCGCACGCCGATGGCCGGACGACAGCGGCGGGGCGAGGCCGTCCAGGCGCTGTTCGACACGCGCCACCGCGCCTGCCACCCGCGGTTCCGCCTGCTGCCTGGCCGCCTCCCATTCGGCATGCTCGGCTTCGGCGGCAAGCCGCGTTTCGACCTGCCGGCGCAGGCGTTCGCCAGCCAGCGCGAACGGCAGCTCCTTCTCGACGATCTCGAACAGCTGGTCTTCTGCCTTCTGGTAAGCCGCGCGCTCGGCCGTGCGCTGGTCAACCAGCTCCTGCTTCTCCTCCTGACTGCCCCCGCCCGCATAGCCCATCAGCTCGCGCGACAGCGCGTCATACTCGCGGGTCGCGTCCTGCTGCTCCGATTCCAGCGCTGCAAGTCGGGTTTGCGCCTGCTGGATCGCCGCTTCGTCATCGGTGATCTCGCGCTGCAACCGCTCGATCGAGTCGCTCGTTGCATCCCTGGGCAGCTGGTTCAGCCGGACCTTCGCGTAATCGCGCAGCGCCTCGGCCAGTTTCCGGACCCAGGAAAGCCCGAGCAGGCCCTCGATGCCGTCGCTCACCTGCCGCGCCATGTCGCGCTCGGCATAGACCGATGCCTGCTCGCCGTCGAACAGGAAGAAGTTGGCGAGATGGCTCGGCAGGAACATCCCGCTGATGAAGTCGCGATACCACGCAGCGGCATCGATCTCGCCAGCCGGCGGGCCCTTGGGGACGTGACCTTCGCCGACCCGTATGCGCACCTGCTCGCCATTTTCGCCGATCTTCAGCTGGCCCGTCTCGCTGAAGTACCAGGTGCGGTCGAGCACGACCGGCGCGCCGGTATCATCCTGGAAGGTCAGCCCGATATGGCAGCTCAGCCTGCCCTGCTGGCGCGCCCGCGCGTTCAGCGCCCGCTGCATGAAGTCACGATAGGAGAGGTTCCTGCGCTCCTCGTCGGCGGCTACCGCGGCGCGCCCGACCAGCCCGAGCCCCTCGCGCCCGAACAGGCCGAGCGCGATCGCCTCGAACAGCGTCGTCTTGCCGTAGCCGTTGCGCCCGCCGATCAGCACGATGTTGCGGTTGCCGGTCGGCGCCGGGAAATCAAACCGCGCGGTCTCGAACGCCTTCCAGTCACGCAGGGTCAGTGTGCGCAGCAGCATCAGAGCTCGCCCTCTTCCTCGGGGGCATCGAGCACGTCGTCGAAGACGGCGAACAGGGCGCGCCGGCGCTCGACGCCGCTGCTGCGCATCAGCTCGTCGAACAGGCGCTCCAGGTCACCGATCGCGAGTTTCGCGCGACGACAATGCCGGCGAACAATCTTCCTCCCCTCGTCGTCGGCGAGCAGGACAATTGCGGCGCGCGGCATCGGCGCACTCCTTCAGCCTGCCAGCGCCGCGTCGGCATCGATCAGCCGCGTCGCAGCGGCCAGCGCATCCTCGGCCCAGATTGCGCGGATGCGCGCCACCTCATCGGCTGCGATCAGACCCATGCCCGTGTCGCCCTCCAACGCCTCGAGCCGGGCCAGGATTTCCATGCGCGTCTCGAGCGTAAAGGGGCCGGGAATCAGCGCGCCGTTGGCCGCGATCGTGATGCGCCCGTTGCGCCGCCGCGCCATGCGCCGGGCCGGGTCGCCACGGATGGACAGAAGCCAGTCTCGAAACTCCAGAAGCGGGGTGAACTCGGCGAAGCCGGCCTCTACGAAGCCTTCCAGGCTGCGATCCTTGTCGACCACCGTGCAGGTCCAGCAACCGAAGCGCGAGGAACTGGTGCCGCAGGACGGCACATCGGACTTCTGCGTCACCACCGGGCATTCGCCGCCCTGGGCGTCGCGATAGAGCCTGATCAGCGCCGCATGGCTGCCGCCCCATGGCGGCGGGCGGCTGCCGAGAAACTCCCAGACATCGTCGGTGCTGAGATCCTTGATCGGGCGGAACACCATGCAGCCGACCAGATCGTTGTGGCGGTTCAGCCGGGCGCCGTTGTCATAGCGTGTTACGCTTCCAGACCGTGTTGCGCTCTCGTCGCGCCGCACGCCCAGCAGCAGAATCGCCTGCCCCGACTGGTCCGCCAGGGTGCGGATGTAGCGGCTGGTCGGCTGGATCTTCATCCGGTCCGTGCACCAGCGGAAATTCCGGTTCGGCGGCGGGTAGCCGCGGCCGATCAGGTTCACCCAGAAGGTCGCATCCGGATCGGGGCGGGTGGTCACCACCTGCACCGGCAGCCGCCACGCGCCCGCCGCATCGCGCAGCTCTGCCATGACGTTTGCCAGGTGGCGCACCACAAGCGGGCTTTCCACCAGCGTGTCGTTGGCGATGACGTGCACCTCGCGCCGCCGTGCCTCGGGCGCCAGCGCCAGCAGCATCTCGAACACCAGATGGGCAACAAGGGTGCTGTCCTTGCCGCCCGAGA
>JADZEX010000032.1 GCA_020850355.1 Fimbriimonadaceae bacterium
GACCGAGGCCGTAAGTTACGAATATGATGCGCTGTACCGCCAAACGCTCTTGACAGACGGCAACGGGCACAGCACGATCTTCAGGTATGACAGCAAGGGACGGCTGGCACTGATCCGCTGCCCCTTGGCCAGCGGCGACAGCGGCGCCGACACCGTGCGGTTCACCCTGTACGACGACGCTGGGCGGTTGCTGCGGCGGATCGATGGGCGCGACATCGTGACTGAGTATGACTATGACGAGCCCGGCGGGGCGCTCACCGCAATCAGGTATCCGGCCTATCCGGCGCAGGATGTCGCCTTCACTTACGACGCCCTCGGCCGCCGGGTTGGTATGACCGATGCCACCGGCGAGCATGTCTACAGTTACGACGACGGCGGTCGGCTGCTGGCGCACGAGGTGACCTACACCGGGCTCGACCCGCAGACCATTGCCTATGAGTACTATCCCAACGGCAGCCGCAGCAAGTTGACCACGCCGGCTGGTGAGCACGACTACACCTACGACGCCGGCGGGCGCTTGACGGCTTTGGAGTATGGGCTGGGCACTGCCGAGTGGACGTATCTCGACAATGGCGCGCTGGCCACCCAGACCTTGCCGAATGGTGCCGTCACCTCGTACGATTACAATGTCGCCAATCAGTTGGTTGGGTTGCTCAACCAGGCGCCGGACAGCAGCACCATCAGCAGTTACGGCACGATGACTTACCGCGGCACCGGCGACCTGGCGACGATCACCTCGACCATTCCCGGTGCCAGCAGCCTGGCCGGGGTGGTCGACTACGGCTACGACACCAAGCGGCAGTTGACCCTCGAAGACTCGACCCGCGACGGCGGCTACGACTTCGCCAACGCCTTCGACAGTGCCGGCAATGCCACCACCTTCCGCGACGCCACGCAGACCTTCAACGCCAACAACCAGCTCACCGGGCCGGGGACCTATGTCTACGACGGCAATGGCAACCCGACCACCTTTGGCGGCACGGCGTTAACCTGGGATGTCGAGAACCGGATGACGGCCCACGGCACCGCGCTCACTGCCGCCTATCGCGGCGATGGCTTGCGGGCCTGGAAGGAAGGCTCGACTCGCACCTACTTCCTCTACGACGGCATCAACGTGGTCTGTGAGCTCGACGCGGTGGGTGACCTCCTGGCCGCCAGCACCTTCGGCGCGGCGGGATTGCTCAGTCGCGGCGCGGTGCAATACCAGTTCGACCCCCTCGGCGACGCGGTCCACCTCCTCGACGCCGCGGGCGACGTCACCGCCACCCGCCTCTTCGACGCCTGGGGCAACGAGCTCACCAGCGGCGGCTTCAATCCCCGCGGGTACCGGGCGAAGTATGGGTACTACACGGACGAAGAGACGGGCCTGGTCGCGCTGGCGTACCGGTACTATGTGCCGGGGGTGGGGAGGTTCCTGAATAGGGATCCGATTGGCTCGCCGGCAAGTGTGAATCTGCAGGCTTATGTGGCCAACCGGCCGCTTTCTCAGATTGACGCCGACGGCCTTCAAGCCAGACGACCATGCGCTGATGGCGCGTTCAGTCGGGGCGAATGCTACATGGCGTGTACTGAGCTTGGCCCAAACGACCTGATTGTTAAGGCCTGCTTCGCGATCTGTGAGTCGCTCAAGCGGCTGGTGTGCGATGATCTGTGGTGGCGTTGCTTCACCATCAAGAGCAAGCGAGGTGCTGAGATCTGCCTGTTGCTGTACGACATCATCTGCTTGCACTACTAGACGATCTGTCAGTTCGGTTGGTGGTGAATGGAGGATGTGCCGTGAAAGTCTCCGAATCACCGATCCTTGCTTGGCTACAGGCCAGTGCGTCTGATTGGCCTGCGGAGCGCGCACGTGCTTTGAGGACATTGCTTCTAGGCGAGCCAGCCCTATCAAGGCGCCTTCGCAAGAGTCGGATGGTGGCTCGGCGAGTGGTAGACATGCTTAGCGATGTGTCAGCGCCAGTGCGTTTCGCTGCCGCTGTTGTGTTGGGCAGGGTTCGATACGCACGATCGCTGCCCGGCCTTCAAGCATTGATCGCAACGGATGCAGACTGGCACATCAGGTCTGTCGCAGCTGCTGCCATCGGCCATCAGGGCGGTCGGACTGCGCTCTCCGCTATGCGGCTAGCCCTTGCTCACGAGAATGACGCACAGGCACTCCCCGCCTACGCGTTGGCACTAGGAGAGACCGGCGAGCAGGATGCAGTTGTTGACCTAGTCGCTCTAGCAGTGCTCCAGGACTGGCGGGTCCGGTGGTGCGTCGCACGCGCACTTGCCAGACTCGGAGAAGCGGCCGCAGTACGGCTCCTCGATGACGTTATCGGCGATCCCGGAGTACCGGCCGAAGCCAGACCAGAGTTGGCGGAGTCGCGTGCGAGCGTCAGACGGCTGATCCGTCGTCGCCTTCGGGGGAACGGATAGGCCAAGTCCTCAGCCCGCCACCGACAGCAGGAGGGCAGCCAACCCCGTGCCGAGGTAGTCGTCGGGAAGCCAGTGGAACCAGGGAGGCCACCCAAGCAAACCGCAGCGAAGCCCAGGGACGCCTCCCAACACCAATGGCATGGTCCCGCGACCTACCTCGGCACCCTCCCCACCCCACCCCCGGCGACCACGCCGACGCCACCCTCGCCACCACCTGCGCTCACAAGACCGACGGCGCACTGTCATAGAGCTCCGGGCGGTCGTCGACCTCGCCCTTCGACTGCGGCTGCGCCGCGCTCAGGACAAGCGGGTTCGGTGCGGCGCGCCGCGGGCGGACGAACGTCGGGAGCCCCGCAGGGGCGGCTCATAGGCGCCTCGGCCGGCCTCCACCGGCGTCAACGACAGCGCATCTTGCGAAGCCATGACACCCGCTCGCCAAATGCTCTTGACACCAGACCTCCCAGCGGGCAGAGTGATTCAGGACAGGCGCACCAAGGGGAGTCATGCCACGACCACCATCCACGGCCACAACCAGCTCACCGGTCCGGGCACCTATGTCTACGATGGCAATGGCAACCCGACCACCTTCGGCGGCACGGCGTTGACCTGGGATGTCGAGAACCGCATGACCGCCCACGGCAGCGCGCTCGAAGCGGCCTATCGCGGTGATGGGTTGCGGGCCTGGAAGGAAGGCGCTACTCGCACCTACTTCCTCTACGACGGCATCAACCTGGTCTGTGAGTTGGATGCGGTGGGCGACCTCTTGGCCGCCAGCACCTTCGGCGCAGCGGGATTGCTCAGTCGCGGCGCGGTACAGTACCAGTTCGACCCCCTCGGCGACGCGGTCCACCTCCTCGACGCCACCGGCGACGTCACCGCCACCCGCCTCTTCGACGCCTGGGGCAACGAGCTCACCAGCGGCGACTTCAATCCCCGCGGGTATCGGGCCAAGTATGGGTACTACACGGACGAAGAGACGGGCCTCATCGCGCTGGCGTACCGGTACTATGGGCCGGGGGTGGGGAGGTTCCGGTCGAGGGATCCGCTGCTAGGAGGCACGGTCAGTTCCAGCTATTGGTATGTGCGGAGCCGGCCGACTCTGCGGCTGGATCGGTCCGGCAGAGAAGAAGACAGTGAGAGGCTTCCTACCATACGGGAGATCGGCGGCTATCTGAAACCGGAGTGTACCCCGTCGGATCCTCTCAAACCGTGCAGCAGAGACGACAAAGGCCACCCTGCGCTCAATCCCGGTATGCCCGGACCTCTCTACTTTGGTGACGCAGATCGCCCCCAGCAGCCGGCGCCAATTCTACCGCCACCGCTGTTCCAGGCAGCGCCAGGGGTCGGGTACACACCAATCTACGATATCCCGCCCGATGAGCCCCGTGACCCTTCGCCGGCGCCCGGGTGGCAGGGATGGGCAGGCATCTCCGGTAGCGTCTTTATTGGCATCGCCTATCTGTGCTTGTCCCTGTTGTAGTGTCAACCGCAGTGCGAGCACGGCTCAGCACCCTAGGAGCTGATAGTGAAGACAACTAGCCCGAGCGTGGTTGGTTCGATAGATGCGGCAACCTACCATGCAGATCGGCGAGTCGTACGAGGGCTGCTGTGCGCAATGGCATTTGGCGGGTTTCCATTGACAGTCGTCGTGGCATACCTAGCTCATGCCACGGATCGCGACTCAGGTCAACCTGTCGTGACCACCAGTATCACAGTAGTGGATGAGGCCGGGAGGCGCATCGCCTATGTTGGTGGACTTGACACTGCAGGCCGTCATGTCGGCCTGCTGCTCTATGACAAGCATGGCCGGCCTCGCCTCGCATCGATCCTCACGCTGGCCGGAGTGCCACAACTTGAGTGCTATGGCGTTGATGGCCACCGTGCGGTATTCGTTGGCCTTGACGTGGAAGGCCGACCAAATCTGAGGGTAAGCAATGAGTTCGAAGGGAAAGTGGCCATCGCGTATCTAGCGAACACTAGCCATGGCACAGGTGTGTTTGTGGGCGATGAGGCGGACGGCGCGGTCGCTGGGCTGTTCCGCGGACTCGATGGCAAGATACATGCTGTGCCCGCCAGATAGCTATCGACACGGCTCGTGAGGCTAAGGGCGCCACACGGGACAATCTCGGGCACCGCACGCACTTCCGGTACGATGGGCGGGGCAATCGGACTCTCGTCACCGACGCGTTGGGCAACACCTGGGAGACGGTCTACAACCTCGCCGACCAGGTCGTCAGCACGCAGCAGCCGGCGACCGGGCAGTCGGCGGCCGCGGCTCAACTGGCCTGGTAGAACACCAGCCTTGAAGTTCGCGGGGCGGGCAAGTGGAGCTGCAGGCCAGCGGCGGTGAGCTCGGCGGCGGCGGGACCGTCGGGGTCGTCGAGCTGCCAGGTCAGGGCCAGGTCCACGCCCTGCAAGGGCAGCAGGGCCGTGGTGAGCGGGGACTCCGCGCGACGGAAGGCCAGCACCGCGCCAGCGCGCAGGTCGCGGCGGTGCAGTTGCCAGGCGAGCCAGGTGTCGGGGGCCAGCGAGCTGCTCAGCAGGGGGTAGAAGTCGCCGTACCAGAACGGCCGCAGGCGGTGGTACTCGGCCAGCCTCGCGCGGAGCCAGTCCCAGGGGTAAGTGTTGTCGAGCGACACTGCCTGGGTGCCAAACTCGCCCGGCGTGACCACCATGCCGGCGGCCAGCGCGGAGCGGAACTGGTAGGTATCGCCCGGCGCGGCCCCGGGACTGGTGGCGTGCAAGGGCAGCCAGCGGCTGAGGCCGGCGGTGTGGAGCTGCAGCGCGTCGGGATTGAGGTTCGGGAAGCAGTTGTAGTCGCTCCGCCAGAGCGGCAGGCTGCGGCGGCTGGTCTCCAGGTCGAGCCGCCGCCCGCCGCTGGCGCAGTTGTCGATGGCCAGGTCGGGGTGCCGGCGCCGCAGCTCATCCCAGAACGCGTACTGCCCGACGATGAAGTCGTGCTCGGTGCGGCCGACCTGATCGGGCGGGTCGTGCGCCAGGAAGGTGCGCAAGGTGCCGCCGACGTTGAAGTCCTCGCGGTACCAGTCGACGCCATGCTCGCGGACAAGCTGCGAGACGGTCTCGACGGCCCACTGGCGGGCGGCGGGCAGGCCCAGGTGCAGCAGCAGACTCTCCCCCGGCCGGGGCGGCTGCCCGTCGCGGGTCAGGAACCAGTCCGGGTGCTCGACGGTAACGGCTGTCCCGGCGGTGGCCCGGGCCGGTTCGATCCAGAGCAGGAACCCCATCCCGCCAGCGTGCGCGACGTCGCGGATCGGCCGCAGGCCGGCGGGGTGGTAGCGCGGATTGACCCGCCAGTCGCCGACGATGCCCCACTCGCCCTCGAAGACGTTGGGGCAGGGCCGGGTTGAGCTGCCGTACCAGCCGGCGTCAACCCAGTAGAGGTCGTAAGGCAGCTCCCGCTGGCGGATCGCGGCCAACGTCTCGAGGTGGGTCGGCGTCGGGGAGCCGCCCCAGGAGCCGTAGCAGAGCGGTGCCGTGAGCGGCTGACCGTCCCGCTGGGGCGTCTGGTGACGCAGCATGAACTGCCGCCAGACGTTCTGGCCGTGCGTCGACGAGCCCTGGTAACCCAGCAGCGCGACCCGCGGCGGGCGCAGCCGCTCGCCCGGTTGGAGGACCAGGCGGCAGTGCTCCTGCCCCGCCCGCAGCGCCACCGTGCCGTGGCCGTCGTGGGTCACCGTGGCGGCCCAGCGACCCGACCAGCCGAGCCCCAGCAAGAGGCCCTGGGCGTCGCCCGTGAGGTGGAAGAAGGGCAACCAGTCGACCGACGAGCGACCATCGCCCTCGGGACACGGCCCCTGGCCGTCGCCGTCGCCTGCACTGAAGGACAGCCGTCGCGCGGTCGACCGCAGCGTGCGGAGCGGGAAGCTGACCTCCTGAAAGTCATCCTGCCGCTCGTCGGAGCCACGGCCCGCCAGCAGCGTGGGCGTGGTCCCCGGCGGGGCCTGCCAGCTCAGATCGAGCGCCCGGATGTCGCTCAGCAGCGGCGTGGCGACCGGACCGGCGGTCAGGTGGAGGACCCACTCGAGGGCCGGAAAGTCGGCGAACTCGCGGTACTCGACCCGCACCTGGAGCCCGTCGGCTGCGGTCCAGGCGACCACCGTCTGGCGAAGGCCGTCCTGCCAGGTGCCCGGCTCTACGGTGGCCGGGCCGAGCGTCGCGCCCAGGTCCTGCTCGCCAGAGCGGAGCGACCAGGGCTGCGCCGTGCCGTTCAACCAGGGCGCGATCCGCTCTTGCCAGGCCGTCAACTCCCCGGCTTGCACCGCGCCGGAGCCCGCCTCGTGTGGTTGCATCACCGTCTCCAGGCCGCGCGACATGGTACCGCGTGGCGCCCCCAAAGGCGACGGCCGACCCCGGGTGGGCCGGCCGTCAGGAACGAGTCGGTGCGTGGGGTCAGTTGGCCAACGCGCCGGAGGTCGGGGCCACCGGCCCGACCGGCGTGCGGCTGCTGGTGGTGACCTGGAGCTGGTCCAGAATCACGCCGTCTTCGCGGTTCTTGACGTCGATCACGTTGACGCCCTTCTGCAGCGCCAGCTTGGTGTCGCACTTGACCCAGTGCCAGGCGTCGTAGGTGCCGTCTTCGCCCAGCAGCAGGCGGCTACGGCCGGCCGGCTGCACCCAGAAGCTGTTGCCGCAGCCGTCGGGCCAGAGCACCCGGGCCCACAGCGTGTAGGCGCCAGCGGCCGGGACGTTGACCTTGTACTGCGACAGACCGGGGAGCTGGCTGCCTTCGCCTTCCTTCTTGTCGCCGTTGGCCTTGTTCGGAATCTCGACGTAGCCGCTGCCGCTGGAAGCCTGCGGCTTCGGGCGCTTGTCGTTCTTCTTGCCGCTGCGCTTGGCGAACGGCGTCTCAAGCTTGGCGGCGCCCTCAGCTTCCCAGGTGACGGTCTGCCCCGATTGCGCCTGCGCCGCGGGGACGCGACCGAACCAGCAGCCGGCCGCCGCCACCGCCGCCGCCAGCAGACCGATCTTCCATGCCTTCCGCTTCATCGTGTTCCTCTACTCCAGAGAAGTCTTCACCAGGTTCGACGACAACCAGCCGCTACGGTTCGCGTGGCGGCGGCTCGGGCTCGGGATCGCTGCCCGCGGCGTCCGGATCCAGCAGGCCCTGCTCCTGCAGCCAGGCCCGGACGTCGGTCTGGGCCACGCCCAGGTCGTCGGGCGGTGGGCCGGACCCCAGCCCATCGGCGTCGATGTCGAGCTCGCCGGTCGGCCGACTGGCGGCCGGCTCCGGCTCGGGCGCGGGCTCCTCGACCACCGCCTCGGCCGCGGGCGCGGGATCCGCCACGGGTTCGTCAGCCGGCTCCGAATCCTCGTCAGCGGCGTCCGCGGCGACGGCCGCCACCAGCGTCGCGGGGGCAGTCGCGGCGGGCTCGGTCGCCCGCTGGCGCGGCGGCTCGGCCTGTTCGGGCCGGGTCCACCACTCCAGGCGGGAGGCGACGCCGAGCAAGCTGAACAGCAGCAGCGCCAGCCCCCGCACCAGCACCGTGCCGAACACCGAGAAGACCACCAGCCCGAGGCAGGCGCCGTAGATCCCCAGGGCCAGAATGCGCAGCTCGTCGTCGCTGCTTTGGTCGTGCGCTGCCCGCGCCACCGCCGCGCCGTCGGTCAAGATCCAGGCCCACAGCAGCGCCGCGAAGAACCCCATCTGCAGCGCCAGCAGCAGGTAGAGGTTGTAGCTGTCCTGCTCCTGCTTCTCGGGATTGTCGAGGTTGCCGTAGTAGCCGCCGATCGAGCGCTGGTAGTTCAGCCCGGCACCGACCCCCATCGCAACATTGCTGCGCCGGCCCAACAGCGCCGCGCTGTCCGAGGTCTCGGTCTTGTCGATCACGTCTTGCTTGCTGCGTAACCCGGTCAGCGTGGCGGCCATCTCGAGGTAGCGCTTCTCGACGCCGGTCGGCGTGCCGTCGGCTGCGGTGCGGTAGAAGCCGACACTCTCCAGCAGCAGCCGGTCGTGGCCAGCGTGGCTGAAGGTGCAGGCGGCCCACAGCAGCGGCGGGACCAGCAGCAGATTGAACAGCCCGGCGCCGCGACCGCGCACGAAGGCCATTGCCACGGCCCCAAACCCCACCGCCAGGACCGCGCCGCCGTTCAGCAGCCGGGTGCAGCCCAGCGTCCAGACCGCCAGCCAGAAGACCCGCGTCAGCGGATTGCGGCCGACCAACCAGCGCGCGAAGAGCAGCGGCAGCAACATCACCAGCAGCCCGCTGAAGGCACTGCGGCTGGAGCAACTCGCCCGCACGGCGACCGGGACGGCCGGGCTGGCGGTCTGCACCTGGCGCCAGTAGTCGTACGACGCCCAGAGCAGCAGCACCACCGTCAACGTCGCCAGCCAGCGGCCCAGCCGCTTGGCCTGCTCCGGCTCCCCGACGGCGGTGGCCGCCAGCCAGCAGGTCAGCAGAGTTGTCAGGATGATCTGGGCGTTCTCCCGCACGGCGGCCTTGAAGTGCTCGGCCGCCAGGCACGAGACGAGGCCGACCAGCGCCAACAGCACCAGCGGCGCCCGTGGCCAGACCTGCCGTCGCCAGCCCTGCACCGCCAGCAGCGGCAGCGCCACCAGGAACAGCAGCGCGGTCAGCCCTTCGGCCGGCGGCAGGAACGTGCCGGCCTGCAGCTTGTAGAAGCAGCGGTCGAGCACGTCCCAGTTGATCACAAAGACGCCCGGCGCCTGCTCCGCGGCGTCGTAGGCGAAGTCGTCGGGTTGGCTGAGGGCCAGCGGGGTGATGAAGACCAGGGCCGGTCCAAACTTGACCACGGCGTACTGCGTGACCATCAGCGTCGCGACCACCAGGAACAGCGTCGCGACGACGCGCTGGTAGCCGGACGGCTGCAGCGGCGGGCGGCTCGGTGCGGTCATCGCCCAGCTCCCGTCAGCGCCACGGTCAGCAGCGCCAGCAACGCCAGACTGCCGGCCAGCAGGCGCGACCGGAAGGGGTTGCTGCCAACGGCCACCGCCGCGGTACAGGCCGTGCCCAACTGCCCCAGCAACCAGACCGCCGCCAGCAGCGACGGCCATTGCGTCAACTCGAAGTCGAGCGCGTTGCCCCGCGCCAGCAGCAGTTGGTGAGTCAGGGCACTGCCCCCGGCCACCAGCAGCACGGTCACCGCCGCAAACGCCGCCGCGGCCGCCGAACGCTCGGCGCTGGGCGTCACCACGAACCACAGGCCGACCACCACCGCCGCCACCAGCAAGGGCCAGGTCACCGGCAGCACCGGGTCGAAGCGGTCCGGGTCAATCGCGGCGCGCTGCGCTGGCGGCAGGCCCTCGGCCAACATCCGGGCGTCGGCCGGTAGCATCTTGAGCACCTCAACCTGCGCGTCGTAGTTGATCACCGGCGCCAGCAAGAGCAGCACGCCGTAGGCCGCCACCGCGCCGCGGACCTCCGGCCGCACCCGCGGCAGCGCCGCCAGCAGCGCCAGGCCCAGGCCCGCCAGCAGCAGCAGCAGGCGGTACGGCACGACCCGCTCGCCGCCGAGCTTGACCACGCCCAGCAGGGTCTCGCGGTAGAAGGTCCGGACGTGAGCCAGGACATCGGCGCCGACGTCGACCCGCTGCTGGGCGGTCAGGGCCAGGCCCGCGGCCAGCAGCAGGCAGGCCAGCAGCACCCACTCGCAGAGTGGCCCGGCCCACGGCCGGCGGTACCTGGTCGGCCGTTCGGCGGCAGCGCTCATGGCGTCTCGCTCCGAATCGCCCGCACCGCGATGTTGAAGGCCAGCGGGCCGTAGCCGCAGGTGAAGTCCCAGGCCCGCAGCCGCCGCAGACCACGGTAGTCGGCGCTGACCAGGTCGCGCCCGAAGAACGACTCGGCGATCTTCTCGAGCAGGTAGCAGAACGGGTACAGGAACAACCCGCCCTGCACCACCTGCGCCACGGCCGCCCGCTCGCCGATCAGCCGCCGCACCTTGCCCTCGCTGTAGTGCTTGTGCGGCCGGAAGCGGAAGCTCTCGAGCCGATAGCCGCCGCCCCGCTTCGGAATCTTCAGCCGCCGCACCCACTCAAACGGCAGGTTGACCAGGTTCTCGGCGTCGAGCCAGCCAAACAGCCCGCCCTGCGGCATCGTCAGCACCAGCGTCCCGCCCGGCCGCAGCACCCGCAGGAGTTCGTCGACCGAGGCCTGATCGTCGTCGGTGTGCTCGAGGGTGTCGCTGCACACCACACAATCGAAGTGCGCATCGGGAAACGGCAACCCCTCGGCCGCGCTGGCGGCCAGGTGCAGCTCGGGATAGGCCGCCCGCCCCCGCCGGCAGTTGCGCGGATTGTGATCGACCCCAACCACGGAGCCGGCCTTCTGCCGCAGCCACTGCGTGAACAACGCGTTGCCACACCCGACATCAAGGATCCTGGCAGTGCCCTCGGGAACCCAGTCGTAGACCAGCTTGTAGCGGTCGATCAGCAGGTCCCGGTAGGTCACCGGCGTGGACATAACGGCCTCCCGCGAGGGTCCCCTCACGTGCCGCGGAGTCTAGCAGAGCCCGCCAGGAGGGTCAAGGCGCCCAGTCAGGCGGGTGCGAGTCACAGCGTAGGGTCAGGCGGCGCGGGGCCGGCGGACGGCTGGGTCGGTCAGCTCGTCGGCCAGGACGGTCAGCAGGGCGGTCAGACCGTCGGGGCTCCAGTTCATGCCGGCTCC
>JADZEX010000033.1 GCA_020850355.1 Fimbriimonadaceae bacterium
GCTTGTACTGGATCACCGCCAGCCCGAGCTGCTTCAGGTTGCTGCTGCAGCTCGAAGTGCGCGCCTTTTCACGCGCCTTGGCGAAGACCGGGAACAGAATCGCGGCCAAGATGGCGATGATCGCGATGACCACCAGAAGCTCGATCAGCGTAAAGGCCGACCGGCGCGAGCGACTCGTGCCGAGAGTCATGTCGATTCCTCCTTAGAACTCACCCACCCTGCCCGTCTGCGCGGGTTCGGGCGACGTCAGCTCGAAACTTCTCTGTGTCTTGGTGGACTTCTGCCACCTGCGGCGTACTGTACCACAAGCCGCGGGGGCCATGCTAGGGGTTGGTGACGATTTTCGGCGGCGGCCGCAGCCGCTCGGTCAGCCAGTCGGCCACCACGGCCAGGGCCGCCGGGTTGATGGTCTCGGAGATCGTCCCGTACTCGGCCAGCCGGCCGGTCTGGCAGGCCTGCAGCAGGTGGTTCAGCCCCGCCAGCTCGCGGGTCGTGGCGTCGCGGTTGCCGGCAGCCTGCAGCGCTGTGGCGATCGCGGCCAGGTTCTCGGCGGCCGGCACCTGCAGGTCCAGGCTGCCGTTGATCGCCAGCACCGGGCAGCGCACCTGGCGTAGGACCGGCGCCGGGTCCCAGTCCAGGAAGCGTCGGAACCAGGCCGAGTTGAGCATCCGGAGCTGCTGGTCGACCTGTTCGGCGGGCACCTTCTCCAGCGGCCTGCCCGGCCCGGTCAGCAGCTCGCGCAGCAGCGGCTCGGCCTCCGACGGCGCCTTGCTCCGCAGCACGGCGTAGGCTTCCCGATTCGCCGCCGCTGCCTTCGCCAGATCCTCGTCCGAGGCGCCCTCGGCCTTGGCGATCAGCGCCGACTGCGCCAGCAGGATGCGCTCGCCGCTGACGCCCGGACCCGCCAGCAGCACGATCGCCGCCAGGTCCGGGCACCAGGCCGCCACCGCCGGGGCGATCAGCCCACCTTCGCTGTGGCCCATCACCGCCAGCCGGCGCGAGTCGAGCTCCGGCCGGCCGCGCAGGTAAGCCAGGCCGGCCAGCACGTCGGTGGCGTAGTCGGCCGTGGTGTCATCGGCCGGCTGCGCCGAGCGCGACGATCCGCCGACCCCGCGGTCGTCGACTCGCAGCACGGCGATCCCGCGGCGGGTCAGGGTGTCGGCCCAGACCGCGAAGGGGCGGTGATCGAGGATCTCCTCGTCGCGGTTCTGCGAGCCCGAACCGGTCACCAGGATCACCGCCGGATGCGGCCCGGCGCCCGGCGGCAGGGTCAAGGTGCCGGCCAGCGTGACGCCGGCCGGTTCGTTGCGGTAACTCACCTCTTCGGCGCGATAGGGGAACGGCGGCCGCGGATCCTGCGGCCGCGGGCCGGGCGGGGTCGCCGGCGCGAGGGTGAAGGGCAGCTCGGCAGTGCCCTGCCGCCAGACCGCCGCGACGCGACCGTTCTGCGGAGCCTGCAGGGCCACGGTGGCCTTGACGGCCGGCACCGTCAGGCGGACGCCCCCGGCGGCGTCCGGCGCCACCGGGTCCACGGCAAAGGCTGTCGGCGCCTGCTGCGGACTCTTCACCCAGCCCCGGTAGAGCGTGCCATCCCAGGTCAGGTTGGCCTGGATCTTGAGCGTCTGCCCGCCGACCGGCAGGTCACCTTCCCAGAATCCCGCCAGCTCCCCAGCGGCCACCGCTGCGGTGGCGGTCCAGACCAGCGCCAGCCAGGCCATTGCTTGCATCAGACACCACCTGTCGCAGTCTACCCCGCGATGACGCCCAACTCGGTCAGGACGCAGAACAGCGCAAAGCCGCAGTAGACCACCACGCAGATGGCCATCATCGCGATGTTGAGCGGCTTCGGCCGCGCCGCGGCCGGCAGGTGGCGCAGGTTGAGATACAACTGCAACGGCACGTAGACCGCCATCGCGAAGCCGCCCATGTAGCCGGCGTTGAACAGGAAGCCGAGGTCGGTGACCTGTCGCCGCTCCATGATCACGGTGATCCAGAACCCGATCACCATCCAGGCGCAGGCGATGATGCCGTACCACCAGCCCAGCGAGTGGCGCTGCGCCGCCCGGAGGTTGGTGTAGATCATGTCCGAAAGCGAGCGCGACACGCCATCGACCAGCGCCAACTGCGTACTGAACAGCGTCGCCACCCCGACCAGCAGGAACAGCTTGGTGCCAAAGGTGCCCCACATCTGCCCGAGGATCGCGGCCTGGTCGTAAATCAGTTGCCCACTCTTCGGCACGATGCCCTGGCGATGCAGCGCGGCCTGCGCGCCAAAGATGAACAGCAGGATGGTGAACGTGTTGAGCAACCAGAAGTAGAGTGACTGGTCCAGCACGACGTAGCGGAACCACTGCCCGAAGTGGCGCCGGTTGTCGGCGGTGTCGGCGAAGGTGTAACCGGTCGTCGGCATCGTTTCCTGCCGCCCGCGCAACGGGTTGAGCAGCTTCGGCACGTGCCCGCCCATGCCGATCTGTTTGTCACGCAGGTAGAACGTGTAGAACAGGTTGGCGGTGCCCCCCGCGCCGGCGAAGACGATCGCCGAGAAGAGGTCCTTGATGCTCATCGCCTCCGGCTTGTACCCGAAGTTGACCATCCCGCGCGCCAGCTCGCCCCAGTCGCTGGCGGTGCCGATCCGGAACGCCACCACCAACAGGCCGACCACGATCAGCACCACCAGCGCCGAGATGGTCTTCTCGACGCTGTTGTAGACCGACTTCGGCCCGAACAGCACGAGCGCCACCAGGGCGAAGGTCACGCCAGTCCAGAAGCTATCCGAACCAAAGCCCTGCGGACCGACCAGCAAGGCCTTGAGCGCGGTGCCCGAGACGCGGGCCCACCCCGGTGCCAGCCAGCCGGCCACTGTCAGCAACACGAAGACCGGCACGAAGCCGCGCCAGAGGCGGGCGAAGCCGGTGAACACCGTCTCGCCTGTGGCGATGGTCCAGCGGCCAACTTCGTAGTTGATCCAGAGTTGCAGAAAGACGCCCAGCACCGCCGCCCAGACGATGCCACAGCCGTACTTGGCAACGTGGTTCGGCCAGACGACAATCTCGCCGGCGCCGATCGACAGGCCGACCAGCACCGCGCCGGGGCCGGTCAGCTTCCAAAACGGCAGAGTCAGCGGCGGCAGGTCGCGCACTTCGTGCGGCGGCAAGGGGAGCAGCGCTCCGGCCGCCTGGCCGTCAGCCATCGCAGGCATCTCCGCGGTCGTCGGCGTCACGACCAACTCCAAAGACTTGCGCACGGCCTGCCCGTTGCCAAGGCCGCGCGGCTACTCCTTGGCGTGGCCCGCCTCGTGGCAGCGCGCGCAGAGCACCTCTTTGGGGGCGGTCAGGTGCCGCGGCAACGGCGTGCCGTGGGGATCGTGACAGGTAGCGCAGCGCGCCAGGGGGTGCGCCACATGATTGTGCACCACCTGCACCGTGGCCTCGTCGTGACACTCGCCGCACGGACCGGGCGCCGCGACACTCCCCAACACGCCGTCCGTCAACGCGTGGCAACCGCCGCAGTCGAGCTGAACGGCCCCCACGGCGTCGTGTTGACACCAGGGTTGCCAGCCCGCGGCGGCGGCGCCGGTCTGCCGCCGCAGGCGGATGGCGCGCGGGCCAACCTGCACGACGTGCTCGCCGGGCGGCAGATCCAGCAGGGCGCACCACAGCGCGGCCTGCGCGCGGTCGCCGACCAGCGCGGCAGTCGACTTGAGCTTGCCCGGCAACTGCCAACGCGGGTCGAAGGTCAGCCGCTGGAGCGGCAGCGCCCGGCCGTCGACCGTCACCAGCGGGGGCGCCGCCTCGCGCGAGGTCGCCAGGACCAACCGGGCCGGCCCGGCCAGCACGCTCTGGTCGGCCGGGTAGAGCAGCTGCACGGGGTCTTCGGCCGCCGTGGTCCAGAGGGCGGCCAGCGGCAGCAGCAACCAGGCGTAGCGCATCTCAGCGCACCTGCCCGTACTTGCGTAGGAAGGCCAGGTTCTGGGCCACCTCGTCCTTGAACTTCGGCCACATCCCGACGATCACCGCGTCGCTCGGCTTGATCCGCGAAAAGGCGTACTCGAAGGCCTCTTCGACACTGTCGTCGCTATCGCAGAGCCGACCGGCGGCGAGGATCTTGAAGGCCAGGCAGGGCTTCTTGACCTGCCCGATCACCTGCAGCATCGCCTCGCGGTCGGTGTCCAGGAAGATCTCGCCCAGCGGCGCCGCACCGAGCTTGGCGCGCACCTCGGCGTGCGGCCGGGTGACCTGGTACAGGCAGCACTGGTAGAGGTCGGCCTCCCAGCCGTGGTCCTCGGCGTACTTGATGCAGTCGGGATTGTGCGCCGAAATGCCGGCGGGCAGGCCCAGCTCGTCGTGGACCTTTTTCAGGAAGTCGTGGACCTTCTCGTGCTTGCCGGCCCGGAACAGCGTGTCGGTGACGTTGCCGTGGTGGATGTACCAGAGCGGTTGGTACTCCAGCACATCGCGCGACAGCTTGCCCTGCGCGTCGAGGTTGCCCAGGAAGTAGGTCCGCAGCTTGCTGCCCCGCTCCCACAACGTCCGCAGCGCCGTCAGCGGCTTCTGGTCCCAGTAGGTCAGCCAGACATCCAGCCCCAGACCCTCGCAGCGCTGCAGGTACTCGATCGTCCGGTCGAGGGTGAAGTAGTCGGTCATCGCCAGGGTCATGTTGCGGCACATGTGGCTCCAACCGCCAATCTGGTTGCAGCCGACAATCATCCGCGGGATCGTCTGCCCGGCGATGGTCACCCGCGGCAGGGCGGCCGCGGCGGCCTGGCTGGCGGTCCCGGCCGCCAACGCGGCACCGGCCACGGCAGCGGTCTTCAAGAAGTCACGGCGGGTCGCCTCACTCGACATCGGCATTCTCCTGGCTCGGTTCGGCAGCCGCGGCCGGCGCAAACTCCACCCGATCATAGACCTGCGCCAGCGGCAGCCGACAACCGATCGCCGGCAACTCAGCCACCGCGGCCAGGTCGGTCCAGGCGCGGTACAGCCACTGCTCGCCCTGCCGGGTGTAGACCTCCACCCGCGGCTCGTCCTGGGCCACCAACACGTAGTGCTGCAAGGTCGGCAACAACTGATAGTCGCCCCACTTCCGCCCGCGGTCGCTGGACTCGGTCGACGGGCTGAGCACCTCGCAGACCACGCTCGGGTTCAGCAGCGTGTCGCGCTGCTCATCGCCAAACTGGGGCTCGCCACAGACCACGGTGATGTCGGGGTAGTAGTAGGACCGTCGGCTCTCCGCCGCGACCCGCAGGTCGCTCCCGCAGACCTGGCAGGGATGTCCCTCGAGTTGCGCCGCGAGCCGCCAACCCAAGTTGGCGGCGATCTGCGTGTGCGGCCAGGTGGCCCCGGCCATCGCGACGATCTGCCCGTCCCAGTACTCGCTCTTGCGCTCCGCGGCGCGCTCGGCCGCCAGGTACTCGGACGGCGTCAGGTAGCGTTCAGGGATGACCATTCAGCGCTCCTCGGGCTCGGCCGGTGCCGCGAACTCCACTCGATCATAGACCTGCGCCAGCGGCAGCCGACAGCCGATCGCCGGCAACTCGGCCACGGCGGACAGGTCGGTCCAGGCGCGGTACAGCCACTGCTCGCCCTGCCGGGTGTAGACCTCCACTCGCGGCTCGTCCTGGGCCACCAACACGTAATGCTGCAAGGTCGGCAACAGTTGATAGTCGCCCCACTTGCGCCCGCGGTCGCTGGATTCGGTCGACGGGCTGAGCACCTCGCAGACCACGCTCGGGTTCAGCAGCGTGTCGCGCTGTTCGTCGCTGAACCGCGACTCGCCGCAGACCACGGTGACGTCGGGGTAGTAGTAGGACCGTCGGCTCTCCGCCGCGACCCGCAGGTCGCTCGGGTAGGCCTCGCACCGCCGCCCTTCCAGTTGCGCCGAGAGCCGCCATCCCAGGTTCATGGCGATCTGCGAGTGCGCTCGGGTGGCCCCCGCCATCGCGACGATCTGCCCGTCCCAGTACTCGCTCTTGCGCTCCGCGGCGCGCTCGGCGGCGAGGTACTCGGCTGGGGTCGGGCGGTGGTCGGCGGCGTACATTCAGCGCTCCTCGGGCTCGGCCGGTGCCGCGAACTCCACCCGATCATAGACCTGCGCCAGCGGCAGCCGACAACCGATCGCCGGCAACTCGGCCACGGCGGCCAGGTCGGTCCAGGCGCGGTACAGCCACTGCTCGCCCTGCCGGGTGTAGACCTCGATCGAGGCGAAGTCCTGCGCGATCAGCACGAAGTGTTGCAGGCTGGCAATCGTCTGGTAGCGCAGCCACTTCAGGGTGCGGTCGACGGACTCGGTCGACGGGCTGAGCACCTCCACCACCACCACCGGGTTGAGCGCGGTGTCCTGCCACTCGTCGGTCAGTTGCGGTCCCTGGCAGTAGACGCTGACATCCGGGTAGAAGTAGGCCCGGCCGTTGGGCAGGTGGACTCGCAGGTCGCTGCCATGCACCTCGCAGGGCCCACCGCGGAGCTGTGGCTGCAACGCCGCGGAGGTCGCCGTGGCGATCAGCGAGTGCCAGCGGCTGCCGCCGGCCATGCCGACGATCTGCCCGTCCCAGTACTCGCTCTTGGCCTCCGCGGCGCGCTCGGCGGCAAGGTACTCGGCTGGCGTGGTGTGGCGCCGGGCGGCAGACATGCGGCTCCTCCGAGACCGATCTTACGGCCCGCGGGAGCCGCTTGTCAAACGTCTCGGCCGGTCTGCAGCCAGTCGGCCCTGACCGTGTCGAGCCGCTCGACGACGCGGTCGGCCAGTGCCCAGTCGCAGTGCGCCGTGAAGATGGTCGGCACCGCGACGGTGCGCATTCCCGCCTCGTGGGCCCCGCGAACGCCGTGGGGGGAGTCCTCGAAGACGACGCAGGCCGCCGGCTCGACGCCGAGGGCGGCGGCGGCAGCGTAGAAGATGTCGGGGGCCGGCTTGCCGCGCGCCATCTCCTTGCCCGAGACGCGGACCGGGAAGTGGGGCGCCAGCTCACTCTGGGCCAGCAGTTGGTCGATCCAGACCCGCCGCGTCGACGAGGCGATGGCCTTCGGGTAAGGCGCGGCGGCCCCCTGCAGGAACTCCCAAACGCCCGGCAACACCTGCAAGTCGGTCTCGCAGCGGCGGATGAAGCCACTCCGCAGGGCGCCCCAGATCTGCTCCTCGGTGAGGTCGCAGGGATAGAGCGCCTGAAAGTCGGCGGTGGTCACATCGCGGCCGATCCACTCGGTGTAGTCGGCCAGGTGGACGGTGTGGCCGAACGGCGCGACGATCGCCTGGGTCGCCTCGAAGTAGAGCCGCTCGGTATCCAGCAGCAGGCCGTCCATGTCGAAGATCAGCGCCTGCGCGGGCACTACATCGTGCAGCCGATGATCCACGGATTGAACTCCTCGTCGCCCAGCCCTTGCGCCTCGCTCTTGCTGGCTTCGCCCGAGGCCAAGGTCAGCAGGCGTTCGAAGATCCGCAGGCCGACCTCCCGGACGGTCGTGGTGCCGTCGAAGATCCCGCCTGCGTTGAGGTCCATGTCGGGCTCCATCCGCTGATAGAGCGGCGTGTTGGTGGCCACCTTGAGCACCGGCGCGGGCTTGAAGCCGAAGCAACTGCCGCGGCCGGTGGTGAAGACGATCAGGTTGCAGCCACCGGCGACCTGGCCGGTGGCACTGACCGGGTCGTAGCCAGGGGTGTCCATATGCCCCAGCCCCGGCACGGTACACGGCTCGGCGTATTCGTAGACGGCGCTGAGCGGCGCGCTGCCCGCCTTGGCGACCGCTCCCAGGCTCTTCTCGAAGATGGTGGTCAGGCCACCCTCCTTGTTGCCCGGCGCCGGGTTGTTGTCGATGCAGAAGCCGCTGGCCGCGGTGTACTCCTTCCACCAGGCGATCCGCGCCAGCAGCTTCTGCGCAACCACTGGCGAGATGGCCCGGCGGGTCAGCAGATGCTCGGCGCCGTAGACTTCAGGGGTCTCGCCCAGCACCACCACGGCGCCCTGCCGCACCAGCTCGTCGGCGCAGACACCCAGTGCCGGGTTGGCGGTGATGCCGCTCAGGCCGTCGCTGCCGCCGCACTGCAGACCGAGCGCGAGCTTGCTGGCGGGCTGCCGGGTCCGGCGGCAGGCGGCAGCCGCCGGCAGCAGCCGCTCGACAGCCGCCACGCCCGCGTCGATGGCGCGCTGCGTCCCGCCGATCTCCTGCATCAGAATCGCCGCCGGCCGCTCCCGCGGGGTGACCTCCAGCCGCACCAGCCCACCGGTGGCGATGAAGTCGGCCAACTGGTTGCCCTCGCAGCCCAGGCCGACCAGCACATAGCCCGCGACGTTGGGGTGTTTCGCGAAACCGGCCAGCGTGCGTTGCAGCAGCTCCAACTCCCAACCGGGCTTGCCGCCGCAGCCACCCTTATGGACCAGCGGCAGCACCCCATCGATCGCCGGGTACTGCCGCCGCACGTCGCCGAAGCGGCGGGCGATGGCCTGACAGACGTTGGCGGCGCAGTTGACCGTGGCGATCACCGCCAGGTAGTTGCGCGTCCCGGCCCGGCCATCGGAGCGCAGGTAACCGTCGAAGTAGCGCTCCGCCCCAGGCTCCAAAGGCGGCAACGGCTGCGCGGCACGGCCGACGGCGAAGTCCCGCTCGATCTCGCCGCTGCCGAAGCCCAGGTTGTGGGTGTGGACCCACTCCCCGGCGGCGATGGCGGTCTCGGCATAGCCGATCACCTGCCCGTACTTGCGCACTGGCTGGCCAGCGCCAACCGCCCGCAAGGCCACTTTGTGCCCCCGCGGCACAGGGCCGGTGGGACCGCCAGGCAGCCCCTCCAGCGGCTCAGCGGCAGCCAGATCGTAACGGGCCACGGCAACATCGTCGGACGGGTGGAGCAGCAACAGGGGCGACTGACGGCTCATGCAATCCCTCGGCGGCGCGTAGTTCGGCGGGCCGGCGAGAGGTCCTGCCGGAGGGCTTGACGCGGCTTGCGCGTTGACAGCCGCCAGCGGTCCACGATACCATGGTGGAGTGGAGGGTTGTCGTGGCGATGGAGAAGCCAAAGCGCCAGATTCGGTGCAAGTGCTACCATCGGCCGGTGCGTAGTCTGCCGGCAGGTAGCCTCCGAGGTAGCGAGGACAGTAAGTCTCGTTGTCCAGTGTGGGCGGCAAGTCCCGAAGTGCAGGCGGCGCTGCTGGCCGAGGCGATCCCGATTCCAGAGGCTGGCCTCGACTCGCACGGCCACGAACGGAAGTTGGTCAATGCGGTGAACGGTGTCTACTTCCTGGAAGTCTCCACCAATGAGGCCGCACCAGCCTACAATTGCTACTGCGCGCGTCCTCCAGAAACGCTGCGCGCAGCCCTCGAGCAGAAGGCTGGGCGAGCCTTGGACGACCTGACCACGAGTTAGGGGCCGCCGTCATGGACAGTCTGGGGATCATTCTGAGTTGGCTGGACCCCCCTCCCATTGTCACCGGCCCGGACGGTGTGCTCTGGGCTGAGCTTCAGTTGATGCTGGGACCGGAGTGCGTGACAACCCACCAGAAGCGCGACTTGCCCCTGTCGGTTGGCAGTCATGAGGCCGTCCGGGGAACGCTGACCGGGCTGGTGGACTGGCTAGTGGATCATTGGGTGGCGCTGTCGTGTGAGACCTTCGCCCCTGCTAAGCGCCCGGCTGGCTGGGCCGGTGGAGCGGTTTTCCCGACCACCCAGGATGCCTGGGAGGACTATGCCAGGTGGACTGCCGATCCGGACGCCGTGGCGCAGATCGCGACCTGGCATGAGCGGCACCTGTTTGGCAACCTGTCGAGCAACCTCGCCCTGCCGTCGTTGGTGCTGGTCCCGGAGCCGCCCTACTTCCTGATTGAGGTCGACGACCTGCCGTTGCAGGGTGATCCCTCGGTGGAGTTCCACGCTGCCAGGCCATCGGCCCCGCCTTGGCCTTGGTTGGCGAGTCTCTCGTGGGCCCAGGTCACAGCGACGCTCGAGCAGTTCGTGTCTGACTGTCTGGCACGCGGCCGCGACGCCGGTGGCGAGCACCGCTGGGCAGACTGGGTTGAGGGACGCTTCCGACAGGCCAGGCTGGCCGCCGCCGATCCCGCGCAGCGGCTGCAGGGGCAGTTTGGTCCGGTGGTCAGCGCACACTTGGCGCAGTTACCTCCGGCGAGTGCGGCGCGCGAGGCGGCCGAAGGGGTCTTCCGCGATACGGCACCGGGCGACACGGCCGCGACGGCCCGGACGACTCAGGACTGGATTGACACAGTCGTCGCCGACACCAGCGCCTCGCCGGCGCGCTGGCTCCTGCCGGACCTGCCGTACGACCTGGCGCAGGCGCCGTTCGAGCAAGGCTACCTGCTCGCCCGGCACGTCCGGGAACGCCTGCGGCAGCCGGACCGACCGCTCGACCTCGATCACCTGCTCTTTGAACTGGACGTCGAACCGCGCCGCGAGGCGGCCACCGCAGCCATCGAAACCGCCGTCGTCGGCGTGCCCCGGCGGCGGGCCTGCCTGCTCTCCAACACGGCCTCGACCGAGCGCCGGCTGCAGCGCTGGCACGGCCGCCGTTTCGCCGAGGCGGCCGCCCTCGGCCGGTTGCTGGCCGCGGCCGGAGGCGACGGGGGCACGGCCGTCGGCGCGGCGCAGGGTCCGCACACGCTGCCGGTGGCTGGCCGCCGCGCGCGAGCCTTTGCCGCCGAGCTGCTGCTGCCCAGCAGCGTGGCCCGCGGGTACGCCCCGACCGACGATCTGCAGACCCTCTGCGCGGAGTACGGGATCTCCCAACTCGCCGCCCAGTGGCACATCCTTAACGTCGCCGCGGCGGCCTGACAGCCTCCCCGACCAAACGTCGCAGGATCCTCGGACCGCCGCGGGAACTGGCCAGCGGAGTCCGCCAATGCGCGCCGCCGCTGTCTGCTGCCTGCTCTGGACCGGTTTGGCCGCCGCCCAGGAGTGGCTGCCGAACGGCTCGATGGCCGCCGGGGCCGGGCAGCCCGCCGGCTGGCGCGAGCCAACCATCGAGGAAGGACCCGGCACGTTGCGGCTGACGCGCGATACCGTGACCTTCCAGACCGGCCCGGCCGCGCTGCGCCTCGAGGCCGTCGGCGGGGTGGTCAAAGGCAACGTCGGCTGCGCGCTGCCGGCGATCGCCGGGCAGCGCATCACCGTAAGCGCCTGGTTGCTCGCGGTGGGCGACCTCAGCTTCGTCGCGCTGGCCGTGCTGGTGCCCGGCGGGGAGCCCTCCTACCAGGCGCTGGCCGAAATCCGCCCTTCGCCGCGCTGGCAGCGCGTCTACCGCCAGGTTACCGTACCGACCGGGGCCCAACCGCCGCAACTGCTCTTGCTGCTGCAGGGCCAGGGCACGCTTTGGCTGGACGAGGTCAGCCTGCAACCGGGCGACGGCTTCCGGCCGGAGCCGCTGATCTGCGACTTCGCGGCGCCGCCGCTGTACGCCTTCTTGTCGTGGGAGAAGCTGCCCACCGCGACGGCGACGGGTGTGCGCGTCGCGGCCAAGGATTCTCGTGGCGGCTGCGGGTTCCTGGTACATCGCGAGCTGACCCCCTTCGCCGACTGGGTGCCCACGCTAACGCTCACGCCCGGCCCCGGCGCGCAGCCGCAGGCGCTGCGGTTGGGCCTCGATGATGCCGATGGCACCTCGCACGAGTACCGGTTCACGCTGCCCGCGCTGACCGCTGGTACCGCCGTCAGCGTGGCGGCCGACGATGGGGCCTCGCTGCAAGCGCCGGGCGGTGTCGCCGAAGTCGGCAAGGTCGCGGGGTTCGAGGTGGCGCAAGTGCGGCAGGTCCGCCTGATTGGCGACTGGTCGGCCAGCGCGCTGGACCTGACCTTTCAACGGCTGGAGCTGCGCGAGCCGCCGGCGGAGCAGGCGGCCGCTCGCGAGAAGCTGCAGCAGCGGCTGGCGGCGCAGGCGGCCCAACGCGCCAAGGCCGAGGCCGACCGGCGGGCCAGGCTGGAAGCGTTGCTGGCCGGGGCGCCGCACCCCGCCGATGGCCCGGAGGTGCAGCACGTCGCGCCCGTAGCGCCCGACGTGCTGGCGCTGTGGGTGCAGGAGAAGACCTTCGTGCCGCAGCCGCAGGTGCCCTACGTGGCGCAGGAGGGTGACGAGATCCGGCGCAGCGGCGAGCGGCTGCCGGTGATTGAAGACGGCAAGCTGCAAATCGCGCAGAAGGACGTCAAGGTCTTCCGCAAGCAGGGCAACCGACTGGTCGAGCTGGGCGACCTGGCGGTCAACGCGCAGACCATCAAGCCCCCCGACACCGCCACCGGCAGCGACCTCAGCGCCGAGTCGGTCGCCGAGGCGCGGGCCTACCGGATCACCGCCCTCGACGACCCGGCCCGGGGCGAGCCCGCGGCGCCGGTGGCGGTCTGGTGGAAGCGCAAGCCGAACGCCCCGCGCTCGCTGGCTTTCGAGGTGCAGGTCTTCCTGAAGCTGCCGCGGCCGCTCGCCGTGGGGCGGCGCTACCGGCTCGACTTCGTCGGAGTGAACTTCCGGCAGGCCAGCCTGGAGTACACCTACCAGCCGTCGCAACAGCGCAGCGAGGCGGTGCATGTCAGCGCCATCGGTTTCCGGCCCGACGATCCGCTGAAGTGCGCCTGGCTGTCGCAATGGTGTGGCACCGGCGGGCCGCTGAGCTGGCCGGCCGGGCAGTCCTTCGAGGTGCTCGACGAGGCCACCGGCCAGAGTGCCCTTCGTGGCGCGGCGCGGCTGCTGAAAGGGGCCAAAGAGACCGAGAGCTTCAAGGCCGGGCGCAACTACACCCAGGCCGACGTCCATCTGCTCGACTTCAGCAGTCTCAACAAGCCCGGTCGGTACCGCGTCTACGTCACCGGGATCGGCTGCAGCTTCGCGTTCCGGATCGACCCGCACGTCTGGCACGAGGCGTTGCAGCTCTCGCTGCGTGGCCTGCTGCACCACCGCAGCGGCCTGGCCCTCGGACCGCCCTTCACCGACTACGTCCGGCCGCGCAACATGCACCCGGCCGATGGCGTGCCGGTCTTCTGGTCGGCCGGCAGCGAGTTCGAGTCCGGCAGTCAGGACGGCGCTTTCGCGATGCTGGCGTCACGGCGCACCGAGACTCGCGAACCGGAGGCCTGGGGCGGCCACATGGATGCCGGCGATTGGGACCGCAACGGCAATCACCCGCGGGCGATGTGGCTGCTGCTGGATCTGTGCGAGCAGTACCCCGCCCAGATCGGCGCCGTGAAGCTGGCCCTGCCGCCGGCCGAGGCGGCGAACAGCATCCCCGATCTGCTGGACGAGGTGATCTGGAACCTCGACTTCCACCGCCGCCTGCAGACCGCCGAGGGCGGCATCTCCGGCGGGGTCGAGTCGACCAGCCACCCGCGGCCGGGCGAGGCCTCGTGGCAGGAGTCCGAGGTGCTCAGCGCCTACGCGCCGGACCCCTGGGTCAGCTTCGTCTACGCCGCTTCGACGGGCAAGCTGGCCCGGCTGCTGCAGCCCTTCGACGCGCCGCAGGCGAATCGCTTCCTGGCCTCGGCGCAGCGCGCCTGGACCTGGGCTGTGGCCAACACCGCGCGCTTCGTGGACCTCCGCGCGGCGGCCGACCGGGCCAAGGCGACCCTCGACCTGGACACCGTCCGCAACCTGGCGGCGCTGGAGCTGTGGTTGACCACCGAGGCGTCCAGCTACCACACCGAGTTCGCCCGGACCACGCTGCTGCGCGACCCCGGCAACGAGATCATGCTGCAGCACAAGGCCGCGCTGCGCTACGCGCGATTGCCCGACGGTCAGGGCGACGCGGTCCTGCGGCAGGCGGCCCGCGACTGGATCCTGAAGATGGCCGCCATCGCGCTGCAGTTCGGCGATGGCAACGGCTTCGGCGTCACCACCGCGGTGCCCGGCCTGCCGCCGATGGGCTTCGTCGGCTACCTCAGTACGCCCGAGATGATCGGCGCGCTGTTGCCGGCCGCCTATCAACTGACCGGCGACCGCCGGTACCTCGCCGGCGCCGTGCGGGCCTGTCAGTTCGCCAGCGGCGCCAACCCGATGAATCTGGCGCTGACCACCGGCCTCGGCCCGCGGCCGGTGCGGCATCCGCTGCACATCGACAGCCAGCAGACCGGTCAGCCCGCCCCCGCCGGGATCACCGTCTACGGCATCAGTGACCCGGCCGAGAACTACGCCTTCGACGCCTGGGCCTACACCTGGTACCTTCAGAAGATGGTCCCCGCCGCGCGCACCTGGCCGACGGCCGAGAGCTACTGGGACATCTGGCTGGTGCCCTCGAGCAACGAGTTCACCATCCACCAGACGATCATCCCGTCGGCGGCCTACTGGGGCTTTCTGGCCTGCCGCGACTGAGCCAGAGGAGGGTCGCATGAAGGTCTTCATGCTGTGGGATATGGAAGGCGTCAGCGGGCTCTGGCGCCGCGAGGAGGTCTGGTACTGGGAACCGGGCGTCGAGCCGGCGGACGAGACGGCCGGCAAGGCGCTGCTGATGGCCGACATCAACAACGCCGTGGTGGCGGCCCTCGAGGCGGGCGTCGAGGAGCTGATTGTCTGCGACACCCACCGCGGCGGCGGCAACATCGACCTGGCGCAGATGCACCAGGACCCGCGGGTGACCTGGCTGCCGCGCTCCCGCGGTGAGGTCGACGGCCGGCTGCGGTGGCTGCCGGGCCTGGACGAACAGACCGCCGGGATCTTCTTGCCCGGTCACCACGCCAAAGCCGGCACCCGCGGGGCGTTTCTGCCGCACACCTGGATGGGCGAGTGGGCCGACGTGCGGCTGAATGGCGAGAGCGTCGGCGAGCTGGGCATCGAAGCCTGTTTCGCCGGCCACTTCGGGGTGCCGCTGGCCTTCATGCAGGGCGACGAGGCCGCCTGCCGCGAAGCCACCGCGCAGTTTCCGGGCGTCGTCACCGCCGCGGTCAAACGCGCCATTTCGCGCGACCGCGCCAGCGGCCTGGCGCCGGCCGACGCCCGCGAGCTGACCGCGACTAAGGTCCGCCAGGCGGTCGCCCAACTCCGGGTCGCGCCACCGCCGCCGTTCTGTCCCTCGCTGCCCCTGACAGTGACCATCCGGTACCGCTCGACCGCCGGCGCCGAGCAGGCGGCCGCCCGGCCCGGGGTGGTGCGGGTCGACCGTCACACCGTCGAGAAGACGGTGCCCCGGCTGGGCGATGTGATGCACTGGATCGCCGGCGCCGGGCTCTGACCACCGGCTACCAGTGCGGCCCGCCGGCGCACTCGCGCTGACAGGCGGCGATGGCCGCCGCCAGGCTCTGCTCCGGCGTGTCGCGGCCGGGGTAGAGCTGCACATAGGAGCAGCCGGCCTGGGCGTAACGCGAGACCAGCTCGTCCAGCGCTGCAGGCGACCACTCAGCCAGCTCCTGGGGCGTGACCTGAGCCCACCACCGCTCGCCCATCACGGCGGTCATCTCGGCCGGCGTCAGCAGCTTGGCGCCGGCGCCATGGAACATCGTGATGCCGAGCTCGTCGCGACCGATCCGCAGGTGCTCGGCCCGCAGCAGCTCACTGTGCAGGAAGCGCTGGGGGCTGTCGCCGTAGAGCCGCTGATAGCGCGGCACCACCAACTCGCGAAAGCTGCGCGGCGAGAGCAGCCCGGCGTAGTCGTCGCCGATGTAGCCGCGCGGCGCGGCGCCGCAGAGCTGGTGGTCGAACGCCCGGACGACGTCGCAGGCCGCCACCAGGTGGTCCAGCAGGCGCCCCGCCGCCGCTGGGTCGGCCGCTGACCAGTAGAGCACCTCGTCGGCACTGATCTCGGCGGCCGAGGTCACCACCCCGCCGCCCTCGCCGCCGAAACGGCAGGTGTGGCCCTGCTGCCGGTAGTACTGCCAGACGGCCAGGTGCCGCGCGAACCAGCCACTGCTGGCGGGATCGGGCAGCGTCAACTGCTCCAAATCGGCGACCGTGCGGACCAGCGGCCGGGTGGTGTCGACATAGGGCAGCTCATTGGCCTGCACCGGCTCGTGGATGGGCATCCCGAGGTAGGAAGCGAAAGCCACCGGCGGGCAGTCGGGGTGCGGCCGGATGAACCGCCCGACGCCCCAGCGCTGCTCCGCGAACTGCTGCGCGGCGAGCTGCGTCTGGAGCATCATCGCCGGATCGCCGTAGTACTCGCGGTACGAGACGCCGGTGTAGGCGGCGTAGGTGACATTGCAGAAGGCGATGTGCCAACGGACCTGCATCGTGGGGGCCTCCCGCGGCATTCCGGGACGTCGGCCGCCGTCAGGCCGAAGCCTGTCGCCTCTGCCAATCGACGAGGACGTCGGCCCCGAAGGTGGCGAGCGGCGGACTCCAGCTCTGCTCGCTGGCGCGTCGGGCGATCGCGGTGAAGGAGTGCTCGCCGACGCCGAGGAGCGGGAGTTCCCGCAACTCGACAATCCACTTGGCGTTGCGGTTGCGGCAGTCGATGGCGTGCTCAATGATCTGGCGGCTGCGCTCGCCGCACTGGACCCGCAGTCGCCCGGTCCAGGCGTGGCCAAGCTCCTCCCGCGGCACCGCCCAGTGAACGAATAGAAAGCACCGCTGCGGCGACCGCTGCACGGCGTGCTGGACAACCTGGTCGAGGTCAGCGGGTGTCGGCGTACCGCTGGCGATGAGGTCAGCCTCAACGGTGAAGGTGTCCATCACCCCGCAAGCATGGGCATTGCCATTGTCGTCGATGAAAGCCTGATCGACCAGCAACAGTGCGGAGACCTGCAGCATTGTCTGGCCCACCTACGCTTGGGCGTACAGCAGCTCCGGCCGCACCGCAGCCAACGGCCGGATCGGACTGCCGGCGAGCGGCAGCCGCTGGTGGGTCGGCGCGCCGCGGCCGGGAGCGCTGGCGGGACGGAGGCACGCCGCGCCGGCTGGCCTGGTGGCAACAGCCAGCGCTCCTTGGGCTACGGCGCAGCACCGCCAGCCAAGGCCGAACAGGACCACCCCGGCGGCCGAGAGCCAGGCGTGCCAGGGTCGATCCGTGACTGTGCCGGTGGACAGCAACACCACCTGGAAGCAGCCGGACAACACGGCGACTCCCGCCATCGCTCTTCCGCGCTGCCACAGCCGCTGTGCCGCCACCCGCTGCTGGCGATTGGCTGCGGCAACCCGCCCTCTCGGCCCGGCTGTGACCATCCTCCGACTCCTCTCACCGCGCCGCCAGCCTGCGCCCTCAACACCGCCCAACCGGCAACCCTAAGGGCCGGTTCCCTCGTCCTTGTCAGGACGTCGGAAGAACTGCCCAATGAGCTCGTCGGACACCCCACAGCCGTGCAGCAGCAGCAGCACTCCTCCGCCCAGCGGCAACCACACCAGTGCGGCGGCGACGCCCATCGCGTGCATCGCCGCCGCCCGGCCGGGCTCGCGGCGGGTCGGGCACCTTGACCCCCGGCCGCCCTCTGATACAATGCCGTTGCCATGAACCGCCTCCCCGTGGTCGCCATCGTCGGGCGGCCGAATGTCGGGAAATCGACGCTCTTCAATCGCCTCACCCGCTCCCGTGCCGCCGTTGTCGAAGGCACGCCAGGGGTCACGCGCGACCGTCTCTACGGTGAGGGCGAAGCCTTCGGCAAGCCGTACCGGGTGATCGACACCGGCGGCCTCGATGCCGCCTTCCGCGATGACATCACCCGCGCCGCGATGGCTCAGACGCAGCTTGCCATCGACGAAGCCGACGTGGTGATCTTCCTGATCGACGGCGCCGAGGGCATCAACAAGATCGACTACGAGATCGCCGACCGCCTGCAACGCTGCGCGCAGCCGGTGATCCTGGTCGCCAACAAGCTCGAGAGTCTCAAGAAGTCCAACCTCGAAGCGGCCTGGGACCTCCGCCTGGGCGAAGCGCTGCCGGTCTCGGCCGTCCACGGCACGCAGATTGGTGACCTCCTCGAACGGCTCTGTGAGCTGCTGCCGGAGCCGGAGGCCGAGCCCGCCGAGGAGACCAGCGACGCGATCCGGGTGGCGGTCGTGGGTCGGCCGAATGTCGGCAAGTCCTCGCTGGTCAACGCCATCTTGGGCGAGGAGCGCTGCATCGTCTCGGAGATCGCCGGCACGACCCGCGACGCGATCGACACACCCTTCGAGCGCGACGGGCAGCGCTATGTGCTGGTCGACACGGCCGGCGTGCGCCGGAAGGCCAAGGTCCACGAGGCCCTGGAGTATTACACGGTGCTGCGCAGCTTCGAAGCCCTGGAGCGCAGCGATGTGGTGGTGCTCTGCCTCGACGCCCTCGACGGAGCGACCTCGCAGGACATGCGGATCGCCGGGATGGCCCACGAGAAGGGCCGCGGGCTGATTCTGGTGGTCAACAAGTGGGACCTGCTGCTGCGCTGGGTCGCCGAACGCGAGGCCAGCGGCTTCGAGGTCAACGAGATCCTCGACCGGCGACTGTACAAGGCCAACCCGCGCACCGTCGGCCGGGAGTACGCCGCGGCGTTGCGCAACCTGATGCCGTTTTGCGTCTACGCGCCGATCATCCTGACCACCGCGATCACCGCCCAGGGCGTCGCCAAGGTGCTCGCCGAGACCGCGCTGGTGGCCGAACACCACGCCTTCCGGATCGCCACGCCCGACCTCAACCGGACGGTCCGCGAGGTGCTCGACGCGCATCCACCGTCGCGCCACGGCAAGCCGCTGAAGGTGCTCTACACCACCCAGGCGCGGGTCAAGCCGCCAACCTTCGTGTTCTTCGTCAACGATCCCGACCTGGTCCACTTCTCGTTCGAGCGGCACCTCGAAAAGCAGCTCCGCGCCGCCTACAACTTCGAGGGCACGCCGCTGAAGCTGGTCTTCCGGGCGCGCCGCGAGGAAGATGGGCGGCGCACGCCGAAACGAGCGTCACGTCGATGATCGGCGGGCGAGGGATGATGCGATGCAGCGCTGGCATGTCGGTCGGGTCGGACTCCGGGCAGTGCTCGTGGGCAGCCTGGTTCTGCTGAGCGGCTGCCGCGAGGGCAGCGTCGCCACGGCCGCACCGCTCGGGCCGGTCGAATCTTGGTTCTCGGCCTACCTGCAGGGGCAGAAGATCGGGTACATGTCCGAGACCATCGCCCCCACCACGGTCGAGGGCGAGGCGCTGATCCAGTACACCAGCCGCAACTACGCCGCGTTGCAGGTGCTGGGGCAGCGCATGGAGCAGGTCACCGTCTGGGTCAGCCTGTGCGACGCGCAGTACCGCCCGCGGACGTTGGAGTTCACGCTCAAGAGCGGCGAGCGCTCGACCGCCGTGACGGCGACCTTTGGCCCCGACCGGATCACCGGCACCCGCACCTCGGGCGCGCAGTCCACCCCCATCGACGTGCCGATACCCCCCGGCACCGAGCTGGTGGTCGACGCTCAGCCGCTGCTCAGCGCGAAGCGCCTCAAGATCGGCGACGAGCTGACGGTGATGCAGTTCAACCCGGTGACCCTCAAGATCGAGCAGTGTACGGTCAAGGCCCTGCGCCAGGAGCCCTTGCCGCTGGCCGGGGCGACCCTCGAGGCCACGGTCGTCGAGATGTCGTCGCCGATGGTCAAGGCCGAGCTGTGGGTCGACGCCGAGGGGCGCTTGCTGCAACTGGCCTCAACCGCGATGGCCGCCAAGCTGGAGTACAAGCGCGAGGACAAGGACGCCGCCCTGGCCGGGGTCGACGCCGCGGGCACGCGGATCGACCTGGCCGTAGCGACCGCCATCCGGCCGGCCACGCCAATCGCTGATCCGGGCAACACGGCGCGGCTGAAGCTGCGGGTGAAGGGCCTCGAGAAGCTCGCCAAAGTGCCCAGCGACGCCTTCCAGCAGGTCGGCCCGGCCGGTCCGGACGGCTGGCGGGAGGTCGTGCTGGACACTGCCAAGATCCCGCGGCCGCGGCCGCTGAGCCTGCCGCTGACGGCCGCCAAAGTCGGCGGGGCGGCCAGGTGGCACGATCTCCAGCCCTACCTGGCGGCCGGCGCCTACCTGGAGGCCGACCACCCCAAGATGCAGGCCGCCGGCGCCGCCGCGGTGAAGGGCGCCAAGGACCTCGCCAGCGCCATCGACCAGGTGCGCGCCTCGGTGCATGACCGGATCCACTGGCAGTCCAACATCGGCCTCTTCCGCTCGGCGCTGGAAGTGCTCGAAGACCCGGCCGGCGTCTGCCGCGATGCCGCCGCGCTGTATGTCGCGATGGCCCGGGCCGCCGGCCTGCCGAGCCGCGTCTGCGGCGGACTGGTCTATGTCGGCGGCGCCTTCATGGGGCACGCCTGGGCCGAGAGCTGGGCCGGCGACTGGATCCCGGTCGACGCCACCCGGAGCACCGCCTTCGTCGACGCGACGCACCTCAAGCTGGCCCAGGGCGACGAGTACGCCGTGGTCTTCGAGATGCTGCCCGCCCTGGGCGGAGTGCAGATTGAAGTGGTCGAGGCGCAGCCGCGGCCGGCGCCCGTGCCGTAGGAGGTGGTGATGCTCTGGTTGCTGGTGCCCGCGGCATACCTGATCGGAGGCATCCCGTTCGGCCTGCTGATCGCGCATCGCCACGGGATCGACATCCGCACCGTCGGCAGCGGCAACATCGGCGCCACCAATGTCTGGCGGGCCTGCGGCTGGCGGGCCGGGCTGCCGGCGCTGCTGGCCGACATCCTGAAAGGCACGCTGCCGTGTCTGCTGGCCGTGTCGGCCGGTCCGCCGCAGACCGGGCTGCAGATCGCCGTCGCCGCGGCAGCGATTCTGGGGCACAGCTTCTCGCCGTTCATCGGCTTCAAGGGTGGCAAGGCCGTCGCCACCAGCCTCGGCGCGGCCTTTGCGCTGGTGCCGTGGGCGGCGCTGGCCGCGCTGCTGACCTTCCTGACAACCGTCGCGTTGACGCGCTATGTCTCGGTCGGGTCCCTGCTGGGCGCCCTCGCGCTCGGCCTCGGCACACAGCTCGGCGCCGCCCCGGCGGGGTTGAAGGTGCTGGTCTGGCTGGTGGTGATCCTGGTCTGGGTCCGCCATCGCGCCAACCTGGGCCGTCTGCTGCGGGGTGAGGAGCACCGTTTCACGCTCGGCGGGCGCAGCCTGCCGACGCCGCCGGCGGAGGACGCATGAGCGGCGACCCGCGGCTCGATCTGCTCGCCTTCGGCGCTCACCCCGACGATATCGAACTCGGCTGCGGCGGGCTGCTGGCGAAGTGCTCCCGGGCCGGGCGAGCGGTCGGCGTGGTCGACCTGACGCTGGGCGAGGGCGCCAGCCGCGGCAGCGTGGCCGAGCGGCAGGCCGAAGCCGCCGAGTCGGCGGCGCTGCTGGGGCTGACGGTCCGCGAGAACCTGCGGCTGCCCGACCTGCACCTGGAGGACACCCTGGCCAACCGGGAGGCCGTCGCCGAGGTGATCCGCCGGTACCGCGCCGACCTGGTGTTGGTCTGCTCGCCGCAGGACCGCCACCCCGACCACGCCGCGGCCAGCAGCTTCGTGACCCACGGCGCCTTCCTGGCGCGGCTGCCGAAGATCGTCACGGCCAGCCCGCCGCATGCCCCGGTGGCGGTGCTCTACTACCTGATTCACGAGAACCTGCAGCCCAGCTTCGTGGTCGACATCTCCGACGTCTGGGAGGTCAAGCGCGCCGCGGTGGCCTGCTATCGTTCGCAGTTCGACCAGCCGATGCCGCCGGGCTACCGCTTCGTTGGCACCGCCGACTACCACGCCGCGACGGCGGCGCGGGCCGGCTTCTGGGGCGCCCAGATCCAGGTCGCCCAGGGCGAGGCCTACCTGACGGCGCGACCCCTGCGGCTGGACGACCCGGTCGGTGTGCTGCTGCAACAGGCCCGCGGAGGTGGCGCGTGAAGATCGGAGTCTCGTGTTTCGCCGGGCTCGGCGGCAGCGGCGTGGTCGCTGCCGAGCTGGGCAAGCAGCTCGCCGAGCGCGGGCACGAAGTCCACTTCTTCAGCACCAGCCTGCCCTTCCGGGTCGACGACCTGAGCGATCGGCTGCGCTTCCACCAGGTCACCCCGATGCCCTACCCGGTGTTCGAGCACACGCCGATCACCCTGGCCCTGGCGACCAAGATGGCCGAGGTTGGCGAGGCCGAGGGCCTTGACCTGATCCATTGCCACTACGCCATTCCGCACAGCACGGCGGCCTATCTGGCGCGGGTCAGCAGCCGGCGCGAACTGAAAGTGGTCACCACGCTGCACGGCACCGACACGCGGCTGGTCGGTCTTGACAGCTCCTACCGCCACATCGTGCGGTTCAGCATCGAGGCCTCCGACGGCGTCACCGCGGTCAGCGAGAGCCTGCGCGAGAGCAGCGTGCACGACCTGGCGCTGGAGCGGCCGGTGGAGGTGATCTACAACTTCGTCGACACCAACTATTTCGTGCCGCGGCCGCACTGCCAGCTCCGCCGGGCGCTCTCCCCACGCTGCGCACCGGTGGTGATGCACGTCAGCAACTTGCGTCCGGTGAAGGGCATCCTCGACATCGTCCGGGCCCACGCCGTGGTTCGCGAGCGCACCGGCGCGCAACTGGTGATCGTCGGCGACGGCCCGCAGCGCGAAGAGGCCGAGAAGCTGGCCCACGGCCTCGGCCTCGGGTGTGACGTGACCTTCGTCGGCCGCCGCGACGATGTCGCCAGTTACCTCGCCTGCGCCGACCTCTACGTCGCCGCCTCGCGCGAGGAGAGTTTCGGCATGTCGGCCCTGGAGGCGATGAGCTGCGGCGTGCCGGTGGTGGCGATGCGGGTCGGCGGCCTGCCCGAGCTGGTGGCCGAAGGCGAGACGGGCCTGCTCACCCCGCCCGGCGAGGTGCTGCCGTTCGCTCAGGCGCAGATTGAGCTGCTCAACGACGAGCCGCGCCGCGCGGCGATGGGCGCGGCCGCGCGGGAGCGGGCGGTCCACTGCTTCAACCCTGCCGCGATTGTGCCGCAGTATGAAGACCTCTACCGGCGAGCGCTGAATGGAGAGACCGGGCGATGATCCACCAGGTCGTGCTGGAGAAGTTGGACGCCAACATGGAGCAGGCCACAGTCGGCGCCTGGCGGGTCGCCGAGGGCGCCGCGATCGCCGTGGGCGAGCCGCTGGTGGAGCTGATCACCGACAAGATCACCTTCGACTACGAGTGCCCCGTGGCGGGCACCGTGCGGCGCCTGGCGGCGGCCGCCGGCAGCGTCGTGCCGGTTGGCTATTGCCTCGCCCTGGTGGGCGACGCCACCACCGCCCTGCCCGACATCGACCCCACCAACCGCCGGCTGGTGGAGGAACACAAGCGCCGCCAGGAGGTCGCCATCAGCGTTGGCGACGCCCCGCCAGCGGCGCGGCCCGCGGTCAGCAGCGAACGGGTCCGCGCCACCCCGGCGGCGCGCCGGTTGGCCAAACAGCACGGCCTCGACCTGGCCAGCGTGTCACCCGCCGAGCCGGGCGGCATCGTCGGCGAGGAGGATGTCCGGCGGCATCTGGAATCGTAACGGCGGAGACCGTCGTGTCCTGGTGCCTCTTGCCCGCGCTGCTGCTGGCACGAGGTGTTCGCCGGATCAGCACCTAACGACGCCGGCCGCGCCTTCCGCGGGCGACCACAACTCGGTGCTCGCAGTCGCCAAGCGTGTTGGCAGCCCGCTAATCTGCCGGGTCGCGGAGGCTTGACAGCGTCGACAGGACGGCTTCCAACGCCCGGTCGGAATGCAGGGCCTGCCGGCGCGCCAGGCCATGGAGATCGCTTAGCATCTCGGACGCGGTGCGGCCGGTCTCGGATCGACTCACGGGGCACAGACCAAGCGCGCGGTCGGTGATCTGTTCGACAATCCGCTCCTCGCCGTCGCGAATCGTCAACTGCAGGCCATCGTCGCCGTCCTCGTTGCGGTAGAGCCCGACTTCGACGGCGTAGTCGGCGAGCTGCACCTCGAACCCGTCTTCAAGGACCGACTCGCGCCAGTCCAGCCGCTGCAGCCTCGTCTGCTCCAGCAGGTGAGCCAGCAAGTCCAGGTGCCGCTGGTCTGCCATGTCAGTCTCCCAGCTCAGAGGTAGCTTCTGCAGCTCCGAGCGTAGGTCGCCAGGCAACTGGCCGGCGCGGCCGCCCTTCAGACCTCCACGATGCGGCGCTCGAGCAGCCCAATCAAGCCCACCTCAGCCCCCCAGGATCTCCTCGATCCGGGCCAGTTCGGCCGCGTCGAAGGCGGCCCCGTGGACCGCGGCGACGTTCTCCTCAAGCTGCGCCACGGTGCGCGCACCGATCAGGGCGCTGGTCATCACCGGGTCGCGTAGGACCCACTGGATCGCCAACTGCGCCAGGCTCTGGCCGCGCTGCTGGGCGACCTCCTGCAGCGCTCGCAGCCTGGCCCGCAGGTCCTCGGTGATCTGCGCCGCGTTGAGGAACTGCGAGGAGCTGGCGGCGCGGCTGTCGGGCGGGATCGCGTCGATGTACTTGGCGGTGAGCTGGCCCTGCCGCAACGGGCTGAAGGCGATGATCCCAAAGCCGTGGCGCCGGGCAGCGGGCCACAGGTCGCGCTCGCTGCCGCGGTTCAGCATCGAGTAGCTGGGCTGGTGCAGCAGCAACGGGGTGCCCAGGTCGGCGAGCAGGCGGTTGGCCTCCGACGCGCGGTCGCCACCGTAGTTGCTGATGCCGGCGTAGAGCGCCCGACCGGAGCGAACGATGGTGTCGAGCGCCCCGAGGGTCTCTTCGAGCGGCGTGTCGGGGTCGGGGCGGTGGTGGTAGAAGATGTCGAGGTAGTCGAGGCCCAGCCGCTTCAGCGACTGGTCGCAAGAGGCGATCAGGTTCTTGCGGGTGCCCCACTCGCCGTACGGACCGGGCCACATGTAGTAGCCCGCCTTCGAGGAGATGATCAGCTCGTCGCGATGCGCTTTGAGCGCGCCGTTGAGCACGCGGCCGACGTTGATTTCGGCGCTGCCGGGCGGCGGGCCGTAGTTGTTGGCCAGGTCGAAGTGCGTCACGCCGAGTTCGCAGGCGCGGGTCAGCAGCGCCTCGATGGTCGCCGGATCGGCTTCGCCGCCGAAGTTGTGCCAGCAGCCGAGGCTGACTTCGGGCAGCTTCAGGCCCCAGCGGCCACAGCGGCGGTAGCGCATGGTGCGGTAGTCCGGTTGCATGATGGCGGTACCTCGCCCGGCATTCTACGCGCCGGCCGCCGCCGCCGGCAACCCTTTACGGTTCGGCGGGCCTCTGCTTTACTGAATGCCTGCGCCGCGCGGCGGCCGGGAGACGGGTGATGTGGCAGTACCGGGAGTTCGATGCGACGCGCGACCGCAGCTCGTCGCAGCGCATCTGGCGCGAGGTAGGTTGGCTAACGCGCGACGAGACCGCCGCGATGGATGCCTTCGTTGACGCCGGTCGCGCCCTGGTGGCGCATCTGCCGGAGCACGAGCCCGAGGCGCTGGTGCTATCGGCGCCGGGCAGCCTGCGTTACCGCGACGCCGATCTGCCGCTGGCGGCGGTGACCGGCGTGACCGTCGGCCGGGCCGGTCGCCAGCAAGGGCTGGCGGGTCGGCTGGTGGCGCGCCTGGTGGCCGCCGACGCGCTGGCGGGGGCGGTGGTCTCGGCGCTCTACATGTTCGAGCAGGGCTTCTACAACCGCGCCGGTTTCGGCACCGGCGGGCATGAGATGGAGTACCGCTTCGACCCCAGCAAGCTCCGCGTGCCGGTGCGGCCGCGGCCGCCGGTGCGGCTGACACCCGACGACTGGGAACGGATGCATCAGAACCGGCTGCAGCGCCGGCGCCGCCACGGGGCAGTGTGCCTCACGCCGCCGGCCGTCAGCCGCGACTCGCTGAGCGATCCGAAGTGCTTCGGGCTGGGCTACGCCGACGCCAGCGGCCGGCTGACGCACCACTTCGCCGCCGACCCCGGCGAGGGTGAGAGCGGTCCGCTGAAGATCCACTGGTTGGCCTGGCGCAGCGACGCGGAGTTGCTGGAGCTGCTCGCGCTGATCGGCTCGTTGGAGGACCAGTACCGCTCCGTCGAGCTGCACGAGCCGCCGGGGGTGCCGCTGCAGGACTTCCTGGACCGCCCGATTCGCGACCTGATCGCGCGGCCCAGCGGGCGCTTTCAGAGCGGCTGCCGGGCCGGCTGCTTCTGGCAGATGCGCCTCAACGATTTGCCGACCGCACTGGCCCAACTTCGTTTCGACGGCGAACTGCGCTGCAACCTGCAGGTCACCGATCCGGTGGTCGGCTGGCTGCCCGCCGAGAGTCCCTGGCGCGGCGTGGCCGGGGAGTGGACCCTGCAGCTCGGGGCGACCTCGAGCCTGACACCCGGCCAGACCGCGGGGCTGCCGTTGCTCACCGCCACCGTCAACGACCTGACCCGCCTCTGGTTGGGAGTCGCGCCGGCCAGCGGGCTGGCGTTGACCGGCGGGTTGCAGGCGCCGCCCGACCTGCTGGCCGCACTCGACGAGGGGCTGCGCCTGCCGCCGCCGCAGCCCGACTGGGCGTTCTGACGCAACCCGCCGCGCGGATCGCTCGGATCCGCGCGGCGGGCCAGCGCTGCGGAGGGCTCAGACGTCCTGGTAGACCCCGTCGTCGACCGGGATCGGCGCGGGCCGGTGGGCCGCTGGGAGCACCGCCCCGGCGCTCGCTCCGACCGGCGCGGGGCCGGCGCCGGTGCCCTGCACCACCGCCTGCAGGCCGTCAGCCAGCTCGCTGAGGCGGTCGGCGGCTTGGGCCAGGTCGGCGCTGGCGGCGGCCGACTCCTCGGCCCCGGCGGCGTTCTGCTGGGTCACCTCGTCGAGCTGATGCACTGCAAGCGTGATCTCCCGGAGCCCGGTGCTTTGCTCACCCGCCGCAGCCGAGACCTCGGCGATCAGGCCAGCCACCTGGTCGATGGTCTTGGCCAGGCTGTCGAACACCCGGCTGACCTGACTGGCCGCGCTGACGCCATCGCCAGCGTGCGTCTGCGCCTGGGTCAGCATCTCCTGGGTGGTCTTGGCGGCTTCGGCACTGCGGCGCGCCAGGTTGCGCACTTCCTCGGCGACCACCGCGAAGCCGCGCCCGGCCTCGCCTGCCCGGGCTGCCTCCACCGCGGCGTTCAATGCCAGGAGGTTGGTCTGGAAGGCGATCTCGTCGATGGCCTTGACGATCTTGGCTGTCTCGTCGGCCGACGTGCGGATCCGGGCAATCGCCTCGGACATCGCGCCGACCACCTGCCCGCCCTCGGTGGTGGCGGTGCGCGCCTCGGTGGCCATGCCGCTCGCCTGCCGCGCGTTGTCCGACGTCCGGTCGGTCATCGCCGCCAGCTCCTCCAGCGCCGCGGAGGTCTCCACCAGCGCGGCAGCCTGCGCACTGGCGCCGTCGGCCAGGGTGACGCTGGCGGCGCTGACCTGCGCCGAAGTCTGGGCCAGGCCGTCGGCATCGACCAGCAACTGCGCGGTGGCCCCCGACACCGGCTGCTGCACGCTGCGGTGGATCACCAGCGTGAAGAGCCCAGCCATGCCAACCAGGCCCAGGAACGCCAGCAGGCCCGCGCCGATCATGGTGGACCGCAACTCGGCGTCGGCCGCGCTCAGCGACTGGATCACCTCAAACGCGCCGTGGACCTCGCCGACCTTCCAGTTCTCCATCGTGCCGCCGGTGGCGTCCTTGCCCGCGGTGTTGCCCCACAACGCCTGCGAGGTGGCCGGGTCGCCGTGGCAGGCCAGGCACGGCTCGGTCAGCTTGACCGGCCGGAAGTAGCGCACCGCGTTGAGCTTGCGGTCGATCACGTGGTACTCGGCCAGGCTGCCGGATTCGAGCGCCTTCAGGGCGGCAGTCTCAATCTCGTCAGGAGCGTTGGCCGGATTGCGCGGCGAGAACTTCGGCGTCTTGAAGGTGTAGCCCCCCTCGTCGGCCTGCCGCTTGGCCGCCTGCCAGGCAGTCACCACCGGCACCGTTGCCAGCACCCGGTCGAGGTCGCCCTTGGCGGCGTACTGCCGGAGCTGCTTGACGTCGAACAACCCCTTGGCCCACTTGTCCTCCATCTCCTGCCGGACCGACTCGACCGCCAGGTTGATCGCCCGGGCCTTGCCGACGTAGGCCTGCACCGTGCGGTCCTTGGACTGCCGGTAGTAGAGCGAGAAGAACACCCCCACCAGTAGCACGACCATGCCACAGGCCGCCAACACGATGCGGAAGGCCAGGGTCCTGCCGCGAAGCCAGTTGCTCACTTGTCTGCTCCCTCGGTCGACTATCGGCTGGCGGGGCCGAGACTTAGGGCGACTCACCGGTGCTGTGTGGCGCCCGCCTCACCGGCGGCAGGGAGGGGAGCTGCGTCGGGCCGGCAATACCGCAGCGCGATGGGATGACGGCATGGCGGCAGATAGTGAGCGGACGCGGGTCACCGTGCTGGCTTGCGGTGTCTTCGAAGGTGAGTTGCAGCACCTCGCGGCAGAGGGCTGCGAGTTCCAGACGGTGCTGCTGGATGCCGGGTTGCACAGTACCCCCGACAAGCTCCGCCGCACGCTGCAGGAGCAGATCGACGCCGCCGACCCGGCCACCTGCGACCTGCTGGTGCTGCTCTACGGCCTCTGCGGCCGCGCCACGGTGGGCCTGACCGCGCGCGAGGTGCCGCTGCTGCTGCCGCGGACTCACGACTGCGTGGCGCTGTTTCTGGGCGACCAGCAGACCTGGCGGCAACAGTTCCGCAGTTGTCCGGGCACCCTCTGGCTGACCGCTGGCTGGTGCGAGAAGGACGCCCATCCCGACCGGCAGCGCCTCGACGCGGCGCGGCACGCCTGGACCGCGCAGGACCATCCGCAGTTCGAGCAATGGCGCGGGCAGTATGGTGAGGGTAACGCCCACCTGATCGTCGAGTTCCTGCAGAGCTGGCGGCAGCATTACCAGCGAGTCGCCTACATCAACAACGGGATCGGCGAGATCACCGCCTACCGCGAGTCCGCCCAGGAGTTGGCCGCCGCCGTCGGCTGGCGCTACGAGGAGCTGCCCGGCAGCCTGGACTACCTGACCGGCGCCGTACAGGGCAGCACCGACTCCAACCTCTTCCTGCTGGTGCCGCCGGGCCATCGCATCGTCGGGACCCACGACGCCCGGCTGGTGGCGGCCGTGCCGACCGGCGCCGGTTTCGTCGCACCGGCCGCCGACGAGCTGGCGGGGCGCCAGGTGATCGGTGAAGCCGCCGCCGGAGCGGCGGCCGGCCTCGGGATCGGCGTCGACGCGGGCGGCACCTTCACCGACGGGGTGCTGCTCAATCTGGCCACCGGCGAGGTGCTGGCGAAAGCCAAGACGCCGACCACGCACCACGATCTGGCCGCCGCGGTGGAGGACGCCGTGCGCCGCCTGCAGCCGCCGGCCGGCGCCGTGCGGCAGGTCGCGATCTCCACCACCCTGGCCACCAATGCCATCGTCGAAGGCCGCGGCGCCAAGGTCGGGCTGCTGCTGCTGCCCTGGAACCCGGCCTCGCTGCACGACATCCGCCACCAGCCGACGCGGCTGGTGCCCGGCCGGCTGAACATCGATGGCGAGGAGGTCGATCCGGTCGACCCGGTGGTGGTCGCCGCGACGGTCCGCGAACTGCTGGCCGAGGGCGTCGAGGCGTTTGCTGTCAGCGGCTACGCCGGCACCCACAACCCGGTGCAGGAGCTCGCGGTGAAGGCGGCCGTGGCCGCGGTCTGCGACCATCCGGTGGTCTGTGGCCACGAGCTGTCCAGTAAGCTCGACTTCATCCGGCGGGCGCACACCGCGGTGCTCAACGCTCGCCTGCTGCCGACCATTGGCGACCTGATGGACGCCGTCGAGGGCAGCCTGCGGCGGCTCGGGATCCAGGCTCCCGTGTTCGTGGTCCGGGGCGACGGCTCGCTGATCGAGATGCGCGCCGCCCGCGAGCGGCCGATCGACACATTGCTCAGTGGCCCGGCCGCCAGCGCCTGTGGAGCCCGCTTCCTGACGGGCTGCGACAACCTCGTGGCGGTCGACATCGGCGGCACCACCACGGACATCGCGATTGTCCACGACGGTCAGGTCGGCGTCTGCGAGGAAGGTCCGACGGTCGGCCCGTGGCGCACCGCGGTGGCGGCGGTCGACATCCTCACCAGCGGCCTCGGCGGCGATAGCCAGGTGCGACTGACCGAAGGCGGGCTGCAACTGGCGATTGGCCCCGGCCGGGTCACGCCGCTGTCGTTCCTGGCGCAGCGCTATGAGAGCGTCGCCGACGAACTGGCCGAAGTCGCGGCGCGGGTCGGCGACGAGATCGTCCCGGCGCTGCGGATTGACTTCCTGGAACTGGTCGCCGTGCGCCCCGGCCTGCAACTGTCCGACCGCGAAGCAGCGCTGGTCGACTTGCTGGAACGTGGCCCGGCGTCGCTGCAGATGGTCGCCGACGTGACCGGCGCGCTGGCCCTGCAGACCGTGCCCACCGGCCGGCTAGAGGGCCTCGGGGTGGTCCGCCGGGCCAGCTTCACGCCGACCGATGCGCTGCACCTGCTGGATCGATTCGACGGCTTCCACCGCGGCGCTGCGGAGTCGGCGGCGCGGGTGCTGGCCGCTCAGGCCCGCCGCGCGCCGCTTCACTTCGCGCACTGGGTCCACCAGCAGTTCGTCCGTGACCTGGCCTACCAGATCGTGCGGCGCGAGCTGTCGGTCGACCTGGGCGACCCCGCCGCCGAGCCCGGGAGTCTGCTGAACAAGGTCATCCAGTCGATGCTGCAGCCGACCGACGCGGCGCCGTTCCGGCTGCGCTTCGAGGAACGTCGGCCGCTGGTCGGCATCGGCGCCCCCGCTGGCGAGTTCCTGCCGCCGGCCGGCCTGCTGCTCGGAGCGCGGGTCGAAGTGCCCGAGCACGCCGAGGTCGCCAACGCCATCGGCGCCGTCACCGGTCGCGTGCAGGTCCGGGCCGCGGTCCACATCCGGCCCGACCCGGGTGGCCACTTCCTGCTGCTGTCAGCCCTGGGCCGCGGTGAGTACGCCGAACTGCGCGACGCGCAGGAGGCGGCGCGGGACCTGCTGGTGGACCACCTCCGCGAGCGCGCCGCCGCCTTCGGGACCGCCGAACAGGCCGTGCGGATCGACTTCGTGCAGCGCACCGGGCGGCTCAGCGACGGCAGCGACCAGCTCCTCGAAGTGCGCGTCGAGGGCCTCTTGGAGGGCCGCCCGCAGGTCGCCTGAGTCAGCCCAACTGCGGGTACAGCGCCTGCCGCTGCGCGGTCGGCAGCAGCACCAGCACGCCCTCGGCGACCGGGAAGCTCGTGCCGCAGGCGGCGCACTGGTAATGCTCGGCGCCGGCCGTCAGGGGTTGCTCCGCGCCGGCGGCCAGGCAGTCGGGGCAGACCAGCGCCGCCGGCAGTGGTGCCCCGGCCGCCAGCTCGCCCGGTTTGCGGCAGAGCCCCTGAACCTGACCGCCGAACCAGCCCGCCAGCAGCCGGCCCCAGCCATCGCCCGGCGCGAACAGATCGACCTGCCGCTGGCGGATCGTGGTCACCGTCACCTGCCGCCGGTCGAACGGCGCCAGGGCGCGCCGCCAGGTGGCCAAGGGGATGTCGTCGTTCTCGATCACCCCGTGCTCGGTCTCGTTGCAGACCCGCCAGGCGCAGAACGAGTCCAGCTTCTGCCGCAGCCGGCTGGCGCCCTGACCCGCCGTGCTGTACATCGCCGGAGCCTGGTAGAGCCGGCAGCGCAGCCGCCGCAGCACCGGCTCTTCGGCGAAGTAGAACCACCCGCCGGGCGCCAGCAGTCGCGCGCACTCCGCGACGATTGGCGCCGGGTCGGGGAAGTGGTGCAGCGTCTGATAGCAGAACACCAACGGCAAGCTGCCGCTCCGCAACGGCAGCCGGTTGGCATCGGCGACCAGCCGCAACGGCAGCGTCGCGAGCGCGAAGCGCGTCGCCCAGTGCGCGCAGCTTTGCAGCATGTCGAGCGACAAATCGACCGCCAGCCCCGGCTCGCCAAACTCGTTGACCAGCGCCAGCGACCGCTGGCCCCGTTCGGCGCCCAACTCCAGAAAGCCCGGCAGCGGCACCCCGGCAGCCTGCAACCGCCGCAGTGTGGCGACCGTGTCGGTCATCCGCTCGGCCAGGATCGCCTCGATCCCGGCGGCGTCGAACTCGTCGTCGAAGAGCCGTTCGCCGGCCACCTGCTGGCGCACCAGCTTGGCCCGAAACGCGATCTCCCCACGCTGCGCCGCCAGCGGCTGCCGCTCGTCGGACATGGCCCGCCTCATCCCGCCGATAGCCTGACGCAGCCGCCCGTGCTGACGGTCAACTGGGCGTCAGGCGATAGCTCGCGGCGACGCGGCGGTTGGTGTAGTTGGGGCGCTCGGCGGCGGGGAGCAGGGCCTGGATGAAGTCGACTTGCGCCGGCCCGCCGGGCGCCACCTGCACTCGTAGGTGGCCAGAGCCGTCGACCAGGTGGCCTTCGACGTAGCCGTACTCCTGGGCGGGATTGGTGCTCCGGCGGCCCGGGTGGCCGGGTTGCGGCAGCAGGTGGTAGACGATACCGTCGCGCTCCTGCTGACAGTAGAAGTGGTCGTGGCCGTGGAACACGGCGCGCACGCCGGTCTCGCGGAGCAGGTCGTGGATCGGTTGCGGCCAGCCGGGTCGCTGGGTTGCGAAGCCCGGGCTGCGGTCAGCGTGCTGGCCGCCCCACTCGCCGAGGTGCAACCACTCGACACCGCCGCGGCCGTTCGGATCGCCGCCGACCAGGTGGTGGATGAAGACCAGCTTGAGCGCCGCCCGGCTGCCGCGGAGGGTCTCCTGCAGCCAACGGTACTGCGTCTCGCCGAGCGTGCGGGCCCACACATCCTGCCGGGTCGGCTTGCGACGGGTCGGCCAGAAGGGGTCCAGCACCACCAGCAGGGCGTCGCCCCATTCCCAGGCGTAGTAGTTCTGGAGCAGCCCACAGCCCGGCTCGACGACCCCGTTGCCGCGGTAGATGCCGCCCGGAACCGGGTTGGCGAAGTAGCGCTGGCGCTGCTGGCAGGACCAGGTGGCGACGTTCTCGCCCTGGCTCTGGTACAGCCAGCCCAACTCGCCATCGTGGTTGCCGAGGGCCAGGAAGACCGGCGCGCTGTGGCCCAGCAGCCCGAAGTAGTAGCGCTGGGCGAGGTACTGCGCCGCCGCGGCATGGTAGTCGCCAGCGTACTTTTCGCCCATGAATGTGTCGCCCAGGTCGAGGTGGAAGTCGGGGCCGTCGGCCAGCGCATTGCGCAGGGTCTGGGCGTAGAGCTCTGGCGCGGTGTTCTCGTCGAGGTGGGAGTCCGCGCTGATGGTGAAGGTGAACCCTTGCCCGCGTGGGCGCTGGGTCTGGGCGCGGCCCTGCGCCACCACCTGCTGGGCGGCGTTCTGCAACTGCCAGGTGTAGCCGGTGCCGGGCTGCAGGCCGGCCACCTCGACGTGCTGCGGCTGCCCAGCCGCATAGTCTCGCAGCCCGCACCGCCGCGCCGGCCCGCCGGCCGGGGTCACCACCAGCTCCGCCCGCAACGGCTGGTAGGCCAGCACACTCCAGGTCAGGCGGTCGGCGCCGGGCCGCGCCAGGATCACGTCCAAGGGCTGCGCCGGCACCGCGGTCTGGAAGGTCAAGCCCGCGGTCCCGGGCGGGGCCGCGCGGAGGCAGCCGGCGGTCAGGCCGCCGAGCGCGGTCAAGCCGAACGAGCGTCGGTTCATGGCTGCCCTCCTGTCCGGCCACCGCGGCGGCCGCCTTGGCCGCCGCCCTGGCCCGTGGCCGGGGCGGTCGCCTGGGTCGGATCGTAGTGCGGGTTGGGTCGCGTGCGCTGCGCGCCGACCGCCTCGAGCCAGGCGTCCAGCCGACCCACCAGGTCCTGCGTGCGGGCCGGCTCCGCGGCTGCCAGGTCGTGCTGTTCGCCCAGGTCGGTGGCCAGATTGTAGAGCTTCGGCTGCGGGTGCTCGTCGTGCCGCAGGACCTTCCAGTCGCCGTGCAGATAGGCCGAACTCGGTCCGAGCGGGTCCTTGTCGTAGGCCGGGAAGTGGATCCCCAGCCCCTCCCGCGACCGTTTCACGGTGCCCTGCCCAGTGGCCAGCAGCGGAGTCAGGTCGCCCCCTTCGACTTCGGCCGCCAAGGGGGCTGTGGCCCCGGCCCAAGCCGCGAAGGTCGGCAGCAGGTCGAGGCCGCTGACCATTTGATGGCAGCAGGCGCCGCGTGCCACACCGGGTCCGGCAATCAGGAACGGCACCCGCAGGCCGCCCTCCCAACAGCCGCCTTTGCCGCCGCGCAGCGGCGAGTTGCGGCCGGGTGTGCCGTGGTCGGTGGTGTAGACCACGTAGGTCTGCTCGGCGATCCCGAGCGCCTGGAGCTGGTCCAGGACCTCGCCGATGGTGGCGTCCAACTCCTCCACGCCGGCGATCCCGGCCGCTTCGCGCTGGTCCACGCCCCGCGCCTGCACCGCCGCCAGGCTGGCCGGCAGCACGTCGGCCGGCTGGCGACTGCTGTAGTGGCAGAGGTTCAGGAAGAACGGCTTGCCGGCCGCGGCCTGGCGCTTGATGAAGTCCAGCCCCAGCCGCGTGATCGCCCCGACCTGCTGCGGGTTGGGGTTGGCTGTCCGCTCCGGGCCGCGATTGCCGTTGGCGCCGTCGGCCTCGTCAAACCCGTGCTGCCGCGGGTCGACCTCGCCGACGTGCCACTTGCCGAAGTGCGCGGTGGCGTAACCGGCGCTGCGCAGCAGGCTGCCGGTGGTCGGCGTAGTGGTCGGCAACTGCAACACGCAGCTTGGCGGGAGCAGCTTCGTCGAGCGGCCCGCCGTGCCGTCCCGTTCCTCCACCCCGTCCTCGTTGATGAAGGTCATGTGCAGCCGCGCCGGGCTGATCCCGGTCAGCAGCGCCGCCCGCGACGGCGTGCAGCGCGGCGAGGCGGCGTAGCCCCGCGCGAAGCGCAGACCATTGGCCGCCAGCCGCTGCAGGGCCGGGGTCTGGACCTGCTGGCCGCGGCTGGCGGGCAGGCGGTCGTCCATCGGCACGCCGCTGCTGGTCCAGCCGAGGCCCTCGCCCACAATCAGCACGATGTTCGGCCGGGCCGGGCCGGCCCGCAGGCGGGAAGCCAGCAGGCCGGCAGCGGTCACGGTCAGGAAGCCACGGCGGTGCAGCGACGGGTTCATCGTCGGTTCCTCACTGCGCCGCCGCGAACAGGGCGTCGGTGTTGCCCCAGTCGGGCAGCGCAATCGGCGTCGAGTAGAGATAGGCTCCGGCGCAGGGGTAGTCGGCCAGGTTGCGCAGCTTCACCAGCGTGGCGCGCTGCTCGGCGGTGAGCGTCCGGTTGACCGCCGCGAAGGCCATCGCCAGGTTGTACGACATCGCCCCGTCGAGCTCCCCGTACCGCCGCGAGAGCTGCTCGACCAACTTGGCCTCGGCGGTGCCACCGGCCAGGAACTTGCGCAACTCAACCGAGATCGCGCGCCGCGTGGTGACGACCTCGTTGAGATCGGCCCGTTGCAACTCGATCAGGCTGGTGACGTGCTGCCGCTGCTCGGGCAGCAGGGCGCTCAGGAACTCGGCGCCGCTGTCGCCGGTCACCGAGGTGCTGATGGCGGCGCCGTGCTTGCCCATCACCGGACGGTCCTTCATGTAGAACGACCCGAAGTAGGTGGCGTGGCGTTCGGGACAGAAGTAGACGTCGGCCTCGACATGGCCGGCGTACCAACTGTACATCTCACTGACGTAGGTCATCAGCGCCACCATCACCTCGTGCGAGACGCTGCGCTTGTCGAAGGTCTCGGGCAGGTCGGGCCAAGTGCTGGAGTCGCCAAACTTGAGCTTCGCCAGACTGGCCTTCTGCTCGACGGTGAAGGCGCTGCAGATCCTTCCCATCACCTCGGCGCGGCGGTAGGCCAAGCGGCCATCCAACGCCCACAGATCGGCCGAGTAACGCTGCACGGCAGCCTTCGAGAGCCCCGTGCTGCCGGTCGGCAGGTCGGCGGTCAGTTGGCGGTGGAAGGCCTTGATCAGCGCGAAGCGCTGCACGGCAAACTCGCGGAAGCCGGGGACCTGCTCCTTGGCCAGGGCAATCAGCTCGGCGGTCTGCGCCGGGGTCAGCGTCCGCAGCATGTTCACGGCGATGCGCGTCAGGAACGAGGTGTTGTGCCCGCCCCCGCGGGGTTCGATGTCGCGGAGGTACTGGAAGCCGAAGTAGTCGCAGACCTTGCCCGGCGGCAGGAACGTGTTGGCGCCAATCTCGCCCGTCAGGAAGGCCAGCCCGTCGAAGGCGATCGTGTGCAGTTGGGCGTTGTCGCTGATCGCCTGTTCGAGGCTGTACTGGTCCTGCTGCCGGTTGCCACCGCCGGGCGGTCGGGCGCCCTGACCCTGACCCTCGCCCTGTCGGGGTGGGCGGTTGGGATCGCCGGGGCCACGGCCACCGCCCGGCCCTTGGGCATAACACCCAGCCACGGTCAACCAGGCCAGCGCACAGGTCAGCAGTCGCTGCATCTTCATGGTCCGTCTCCCCGGCGCCCGACGGGTGGGCGCCTGTTGGAGGAATGCCTCGCAATCCTAAAGCAGTTCTGAAGCGCTGCTGGCGCTGGCCGGCAGCACCAGCCGCGCCGTCAACCCGCCACCGGCGGTCGGCGACAGCCGCAAGGCCCCACCGTGCGCCGTGGCGATGCCCGCGACGATGGCCAGGCCGAGACCAGTCCCGCCGGCCTCCCGGCTGCGTCCGGAGTCGACCCGGTAGAAGCGCTCCGTGACTCGGTCCAGGTGCTCGGCCGGGAGGCCCTCGCCGTGGTCCACCACCCGCAGCTCGAGCTCGCTCCCGGCGGCCTCGGCGGCCAGCTCGATGCGCTGCTCGGGCGGGCTGTGGCGCAAGGCGTTGGCCAGCAGGTTGGCGAGCGCCCGACACAGCAGGTCGAGGTCGCCCTGCATCCAGAGCCCGGGGGCGGCCGAGCAGGTCACTCGGGCACTGGCGCCGGGCGTCGCCGCGACTGCGGCGGTGAGCAGGTCGGTCGCTTCGAACTCGGCCTGCTCCGCGGCCAACGGCCAACTCACCACCAGCGACCGCCGGAAGTCGGTGCGGTCCGTGCGGGGCGGTGCCAGCAGGTCCTCGCGGCGCAGTTGCTGCCGCGCCTTCTGGTGCAGTTCGCGGTCGACCGCCCGCCGGCCGCTGATCTGGATCGCCAGACCCAGCGCCACCACCAGCAGCAGTTGCGCCGTCGCCAGCACGGCGACGTACCACAGCGTCAGCCGGTAGCGGAAGGGCGCTCGGCTCACCGCACCCCCTCGGCCGGCGGCCGCAGCACGTAGCCACTGCCATGCACGGTTTCAATCAGCTTGACGGCCGCTGCCCCATCGACCTTGCGGCGCAGCGAGGAGACATGGACGCTGATCGTATCGCTGAGGCTGCGGTCGTCGCGCCAGACCGTCTCCAGGATCTCCTCGCGGGTGACCGTCCGACCCGGGTTGCTGGCCAGCGCTTCGAGCAGCTCGTACTCACGAGGCGTCAGGCGCACCGCTCGCCCGCCGCGGGTCACCAGGCGCGCCGCGGTGTCGACCCGCAGGTCGGCAATCTCGATCACCCGCGCCCGGACCACCAGCCCGCGGCGCAGCAGGGCTCGGACGCGAGCCAGCAGCTCCGCAAAGTCAAACGGCTTGCCCAAGTAGTCGTCCGCCCCGGCGTCGAGTCCACGCACCCGGTCGTCGACTCCCGCCAGGGCGGTCAGCATCAGCACCGGCACGCTGCGCCGTGCCTGCCGCAGGCGCGCACAGACCTCGAACCCGCCCGCTCCGGGCAGCAGCACGTCCAGCAGCACCAGGTCGTACTCCTGCTCGGCCAACAGCGCCAGGGCGGCAGCGCCGTCCGGCGCCCAGACCACCTGGTACCCGGCCCGCTCCAAGCCCAGCCGCAGCCGGTCCGCCAACGCGGTGTCGTCATCCACCAGCAGAATCCGGTGCATCGGTGTCTGGCCTCTCCACGCCCCGCGCCGGCAACGGCCCGCCCTCCGGACGCGCCCACCAGCCGGTTGGCTCTTGACGGCCCGAACCGGCCGCGTGTTCGGCCCAACCTGTTACAGCCGCGCCGCTCCAGGTCCTGCTGCCGCCCTGGGGCAGCACCCGCTGACAGCAGGAGATCCGGTCGCCGGCTCCGAAGCGTGCGGGCATGGACCAGCCCAATCTACTCTTGATCCTGGCCGACCAGCACCGCTGGGACCTGGTCGGGTGGGAGGCCAACGGCGTCACCCTCACGCCGCACCTCGACGCGTTGGCGGCGCGCGGTACGCGCTGCCGGTCGACGTACTGCACCGCACCGCTCTGCAGCCCGTCGCGCGCGGCGTTGGCCAGCGGGCGCTACGGCGCCAACACCGGCTGCTTCACCAACCTCCACGATCTGCCCGCGCACACGCCGACGTTCATTAACCAACTGCGCACCGCTGGCTACCAAACGGCCTGTGTCGGCAAGACCCATCTGGCCATCCATGCCTACGACGCCGATTACACCTCGCCCGACCACCGCGCCTACCTGCGCACGCTGGGCTGGGACGAGACCTGCGAAGTTGCCGGGAACGGCTTGCTCAAGACCGGCTTGCGCTGCGAGTACTCGCAGTTCCTGCGCGACCGCGGCCGGTTCGCCGATGTGTTGGAGTTCTATCGGCAGTGGCACTACTTCATGGAGCCCGGCCGCCGGGGCGATCCGGACTTCACGTGTCACGCCTGGCCGTTTGAGGAGGAACTCCACGAGACGGCCTTCATTGGCCAGCGCGCCGGCGACTGGCTGGCTGGCCGCGACCGGCAGCGGCCGTTTCTGCTACACGTCGGTTTCACGGCCCCGCACTCGCCGGTCGAGCCGCTGCCGCGCTGGCTGGACCGCTATGCGAGCCTGGCCGAGCCACCACCGTGGGGCGACCCGCAGCCGCCGGAGTCGCGGCTCTCTGCCCGACGCGGCTACCGCGCCCTGATCAGCGAGATCGACGAGACGGTCGGCATGCTGGTGGACCAGTTGGCAACGGCCGGCGACCTGGCCAACACGGTGATTGTCTACACCGCCGACCACGGCGAGATGGCCGGCGACCACGGCCGGTGCGGCAAGACCTGCTTCTTCGAAGGCAGCGTGCGGGTGCCCCTGGTGGTGGCCGGTCCGGGTGTCAAACATCAGGAGAGCGCCGCCCTGGTGGAGCTGCTGGACCTGGGCAGCACGCTCTGCGACCTGGCCGGCGTGCCTGCTCACGACCTCGACCAGGGTCGCAGCCTGCGGCCGTTGCTGGCCGGCGAGACCGCCAGCCACCGCGCCACCGTGTATGCCGAGATGGGCTGCGACAGGATGCTCTGTGATGGGCAGACCAAGCTGATGTGGGGCGACCCAGCGCTGGATCAGCGGCGGCTGGGGCGGCTGCACCTGGACAAACCGGTCACCATACCAGCCAGCCCGGGTCGGCTTTACGACCTCGTCGCCGACCCGCACGAGACACGCAATCTGCTGGACGAGCCGGCCGCCGCCGGGCTGGCCGCGGAGTGGCAGCAGCGGCTGCTGGCGCGGTTCAACGAAAACACCCAGCCCCGTCCGTCGCGGAGCCGCGGGGCGTACCGTCCGATCACCGCCGCCTGAGCCGGCACCCGCCCGCCCCACGTCACGGTCCGCGGCGCGGCCGGGCTCGGACGCGAGCCAGCAGCTCCGCGCAGCCAAACGGCTGGCCCAGGTAGTCGTCCGCGGCGAGGGCGGCCCGCGCCATCACCGTCCTGGCGGGCGGTCGGCGGCGCCACGCACGTCGAGCACCGCCGGCGGCCTCAGAGCAGGCTGACCGTCACCACCACCGGCCCCGGCAGCGCCGGCAGGGGCCAGTCGCCGTCGACCTCGCGGATCCCGGCGCCGTCCAGCTCGACCACCGCCGACGCCGGCCATGGCAACGGGCAGCTCGCCCCGCGCTCCCGGCCCGACGACTTGGGGCTCTGGCTGTCAGCGTGGTATAAGGGGAGGTGGTCCGATCAAGCTCGCGACAGCGGCGCGCAGCGCTGGGGAGACATTGGTTGTCAGAGCAGACAATCGCGGGCGACGAAGTGCTGGAGGTGGAGGTCCTGCCCGCCTTCAGCTACTCGCTGCAGCAGAACGACGTGCCGCTCGTCCCGCGATTGCGGATCCGCAACCCGACCGCGGAACATTGGCACGACCTGCTGCTGACTTTGCATCTGGACCCGCCGGTTGTGATGCCCTGGGAGACCCGCCTCACCGAGCTCGCACCAGGGCAAGCGCGCACGATTGCCGCGCTGGACCTGCTGGCGTCGCACGACTACCTTGCCAACCTCGCCGAGGGCCTGATCGGAGCGTGGCACGTCCGGCTGACCACCGGCGAGGAGCTTCTGGCGGAACGCGCCGGCCGCGTCGACGTGCTGGCCCGCGACCATTGGGCGGGTTCACGCCTGCACCCAGCAATGCTCGCAGCGTTCGTGACGCCCAACCAGGCGGCCGTCGCCACGATTCTCCAGCAGGCCGCCAACCTGCTAGGCGAGCAGACTGGTGACCGCTCGCTGACCGGCTACCAGACGCGCGACATCAACCGAGTCAACCGGACCATCGCGGCCATTTGCGCAGCGGTCCAACAGCAGGGCTGGAGCTACATCATTCCGGCGGCCAGCTTCGCGCAGGAGGGCCAGAAGATCCGGCTGCCGGAGCGCCTGATGGAGGAGCGCCTGGGCACGTGCTTGGACCTCGCCTGCTGCCTGGCGGCCTGTTTGGAGCAGGCTGGGCTGCACTCCCTGCTGGTGCTCACCGCAGGGCACGCCTTCGCCGGGGCCTGGCTGGTTGACGAGAGCTTCGCCGACCCGCTGATCGAAGACGCCAGCCGGCTCCGGAAGCGAGCCGACCTGCAGCAATTGGTACTCCTTGAGACGACCCTCCTGACGGAGCGCCCGGCGCCGAGCTACGCGCAACTGCGGCAGTGCGGGCGCGACCACCTTGACGACGCCGACAGGTTTCGCTTCGCGGTTGATGTGGCGCGGGCCCGCCAGAGCGGGATCCGACCCTTGCCGGGCCGTGGTGACTCGCCCGGCGGCCACGACCATGGCACTCCAGCGGTGGACTTCGCGGTGCCCAGCGAGTTGCGGGTGTTTGGCGAGGCGGCCCCAGAGACCGCGGAGACACGTCTGGACCGCTGGAAGCGGCGGCTGCTCGACCTCTCGCTGCGCAATCGGTTGCTGAACTTCCGCGATGGGGCCCGCATGGTGCCGCTGCTCTGTCCCGACCTGGCGGCCGCCGAAGACGCCTGGGCCGGTGGTGACTTCTACCGCATCGAGCCGCGGCCAGACGACCTGGAACTGCCAGAGAGCCGCGCTGCCGAGCTGTTTCGGCGCCGCGTCGGTGCCAGTCCAGCGGACGCGCTGCTGTCCGCTGCGCTCCAGGCACGGCGCCTGCACGCCGATCTGGCAGCGTCAGAGCTGGATCGGCGCCTCACCACGATCTTCCGCCTGGCGCGGGTCGGGATCGAAGAGAGCGGCGCCAACACGCTCTACCTGGCCGTCGGGTTCCTGAAGTGGGCCGAAGCGACCGGGAGCTCCACGCCGCGTTACGCACCGCTCCTGCTGCTGCCCGTGCAGCTCGAAAGACGGTCGATCACCTCTGGCTTTCGCCTGCGCGCCACCGACGACGACCCCTTGGTCAATACCACGCTGCTGGAGCTGCTCAAGCACGACTTTCGACTGCAGGTGCCGGGTGTCGAGCCGCTGCCCCGTGACGAGCGAGGCGTGGACGTAGCGGAGGTGTTCCAGCGCTTCCGCGAGGCGGTGGTCGACCTGCCAGGCTGGGAGGTACTTGAGCAGGCCAGCCTGTCGCTGTTCTCGTTCACCAAGTACCTGTTGTGGCGCGACCTCGAGGCGCGCTCGGACGATCTGCAACGCAACCCGTTGGTCCGCCACCTGATCAACACGCCAACCGAGCGTTTCGCGGCCGGCGCCGGGGCCGTGGCGGAGGACGATCTCGACCGGGCCTGGCCCGCCAGCGAAGTCTATCCGGTGGTCAGTCTCGATTCCTCGCAGTTGGCTGCCGTGGTCGAAGCCGGGCAGGGCCGGACGTTCGTGCTCCAAGGCCCGCCAGGCACCGGCAAATCGCAGACCATCACAGCCCTGATTGCGCAGGCCCTCGGCGCCGGCAAGTCGGTGCTGTTCGTAGCCGAGAAGGCCGCCGCGCTCGACGTTGTGCAGCGTCGCCTGAATAGCCTGGGGCTAGGACCCTTCTGCCTGCCGTTGCACTCCCACAAGACTCAGCGACTGGAGGTTGTGAAGCAACTCGGTGCGACCTTGGAGTTCGCCGCCGACGCCCCAGTCGAAGACTGGTTGGCCGCCGCTGCCGAAGTCGACCGCCTGCGAAGCGAACTCAACAACTACTCCGCCGCGCTGCACCGCCCCCAGGTCACCGGCGAGAGCGTCTACGTCGTGCTTGGCCGCCTGCTCTCGCTCCGCGACGAGCCCACCGTCAAGCTGCACTGGCAGGCCACCGGTCTACCGTGCCGTCAAGTCCTGCAGCAGACGCGGCAGGCGGCCGAGAAACTGCAGCAGACGGCGCTCGATCTGGGCGACCCACGCGGTTCGGTCTGGCGCTTTCTGCAAGAGGGCACCTGGAGCTTGGCCTGGCAGCACCAGGTTGAGGAGCTGCTCCAAGAGCATGCCGAGGAGTTGGCGGCCCTGCTGGCGCATGGTGCCGAGCTGGCCCGCCGCCTTGGGCTACCGGAGCCGCCCACCAGCGTTCCCGGCCTGCTGGACCTTGCCTGGGCGGCCAACCTGCTGGTGCGTGGTGAGTTCCTCGCAGAGCTGCTGGCGAGCCCCCTGTGGGACTCTGAACAGGCGCTGTTGACGGACCTGGTGCAGGCCGGCTGTGAGTACCAGGAACAGCACAACGCACTCGCTCGGCGGTACACCGGTACGGCTCTTGACGAGCTGCCCAAGCGGCTGTCGCCGCGGCCGGCCGCCGAGCGCCTGGCGCTGGCCACCGCCGCCCTGGCCGAGCCGGATCAGTTGGTGCCACGGCTCAGCGCCTGGTCCGACGCCCTCGCTGCGCTCGAAGCCGCCAGCCCGCCGGTGGCCGATTGGCTCGCCCTGCCGCTCCACCAGAGCGTCGCCGATCTGCTGGCGACCGCCGACCTGGCGGCCGCTCTACAGGCAGCGGCCCCGCGCACGCGGGCCGCGTGGCTGCAGCGCCAGGAGTGGGACGATCTGGCCGTCGCCCTGGAAGACCTGCTGTGTCTCGGCGAGGCCCGCGACGCTGCCCGGTCGCAGCTTCTGGCGACGCACACGGCGGCGGCTCTGGAGCTCGACGTGGCCAGCCTGCGGCGGGACCTGGAGACCGCCGAGGCCTCCTCCTGGCTGGTCCGCCGCCGCCGCCGGAAGGCCGCGTTGGCCCCCCTTCGAGCGACGCAGCAGCCCGCCATCGGTGCCGGGCCGGAGCCTCGACAGACGCTCGCCCTGGTGGGCACGGTTCAGGAACAGCAGCGGCACCTGCAAGCCCGAGCCGCGCTCGGGCAGGAGCTCTTCGGTGCCTCCTGGCGCGATGGGGAGGCCGACTGGACAGCCGGATGGCGGGACCTCGGCACGTGTCGCCAGCTCCGCCAGTGTGCCGCCGCGGCGACCGGAGGCCAGCCGGGTGGTGCGAGGGCACTACGCGACCGCCTGGCGACCGCCCTGGAGGATCGCGAGGACCTTCACCCCGAGGCCACGCGCGGCCGGCAGTTGCAGGCCCTGGTGGACGCGGCCGCGGCCTACCGCCAGGCAGTCGCCGCCGCGACACAGCTTGGCGTGGGCCACCACGACGACGGCGCGCAACCTGGCAGTGCCAGCCCCCAATCGCTTGGGGGCTTGCTGGGCGAGCGGCAGCAACTGGCGGAACAGGCAGTCCGGCTGCTCCGCTTGGCAGACGAACCGCCAAGCGCACCGGAGTTGGCCGACGACCTGGCCCGCCTGGCGGTGGCTGCCGAGCAGGCGGCGCGACTGCAGGATGCCCCGCCGGAGCTCTGCGCCAGACTTGGGGCTGTCTGGCGAGGGCGGCAGACTGCCTGGCAGACGCTGCAGCAGTCCGTGTTGGACACGCGCGACCTGCGACTGGCGGCAACCAGCTTGGACGCCGCACGGGCCACCGACCTCTGCCGCCGCTGGGCCAGTTGGCCTGGTGGCGAGACCGACCTCGCGGCGTTGGCCAGCCGGCTGCGCGCGACGCTCGACGCCCTGTCCGCCCGGCACACCGCGCTCGGCGACCTCCTCGGTGCCGACTGGGCAGGCGACTTGCCCGCCAGCCACGAGGCCGGCCATTGGCACGCTGTCCAGCAGCGCCTGGCGGAGCTCCAGGCGGAACGACTCCACCTGAAGACCTGGTGCGACTGGCTGTCGGCACGCCGGGCCGCCGCGGAGCACGGTCTGCGGGCCGTGCTGACCGCCTTCGACGACGGCCGCTTGGCGGCCAGCCAGCTTGCCGCCACTTTCGAGCACAGCTACGCCCGGTGGTTTCTGGAGCGCGTGATCGACCAACTGGAACCGGCACTTCGCGAGTTCCGCCGACCGCAGTTCGAGCGCACCATCGACGCCTTTCAAGTCGCTGACGACCGCTACCAGGCGCTCTCGCGGACGGCCGTGCTAACTCGCCTGGCGGCCAACGTGCCCCAGCTCGACGGACGCCCGCACGAGGAAGCCGAACTCGGCATCCTGGTCCGTCAGACGCAACGGCAACGGGGCCACCTGGCGGTCCGCGAGCTCTTCAGCAGGCTGCCGACGGTGATGCCGCGGCTCAAGCCTTGTCTGTTGATGAGCCCGCTGTCGGTCGCGCAGTTCTTGGATCCCGCCCACCCCGCGTTCGATCTGGTAGTCTTCGATGAGGCCTCGCAGATCCCAGTCTGGGATGCGGTCGGCGCACTCGCCCGGGGGCGCAGCGCTGTAATCGTCGGTGACCCCAAGCAGCTCCCGCCGACCACCTTCTTCGAACGGAGCGAGGCCGATGACGACTTCGACGCCGAGCTGGGGCCGGACCCGGAGAGTATCCTCGAAGAGTGCCTCGCGGCAAGCCTGCCGCAACGTAGCCTCCGATGGCACTACCGCAGCCGTCACGAGACCCTGATCGCCTTCAGCAACCACCGGTACTACGAGAACGCGCTGATCACGCTCCCAGCCCCGCAGGCGACCAGCGCTGTCAGACTGCGGCGCGTCCCTGGCGTCTACGACCGCGGTGGCGCTACCACAAATCGCGCGGAGGCCGAGGCCGTCGTCGCGGAGATCGTGCAACGGCTCACTGACCCAGCCACTGCGACCCAGTCCATTGGCGTGGTGACGCTGAACCAGAAGCAGCAGCAACTGGTCGAGGACCTGCTGGACCAGGCCCGGCGGGCCCATCCTGACATCGAGCAGGCCTTTGGCCCGGACGCCGCCGAGCCGGTCTTTGTCAAGAACCTCGAGAACGTGCAGGGCGATGAGCGTGACGTGATCCTGCTAAGCATCACCTACGGTCGCGATGCGGTCGGCAAGCTGCACCACAACTTCGGACCCCTGAACCGCGCTGGCGGCGAGCGGCGCTTGAACGTGGCCATCAGCCGCGCCCGCTGCCAGACCGTGGTGTTTGTTAGCTTCGACTACGACGACCTCCGGATCGCCCAGCTCCCGCCACACGGCGGGCTGCGCGATCTCCGTGACTTCCTGGAGTATGCCGGGCGCGGCCCGGAGGTGCTGGCGAGTCAGGCCGAGCTGAACGCCTTTGCCAGTTACGAGTCACCACTCGAACAGCAGGTCGCCACGGCGCTTCAGGCGCGCGGCTATGAGGTTGTGCCGCAAGTCGGCTGTGCGCAGTACCGCATCGACCTCGGCGTGCTGCACCCAGCCCACCCCGGCCGCTTCTTGCTCGGCATCGAGTGCGACGGACGCACTTACCACAGCGCCGCCACCGCGCGCGACCGCGACCGGTTGCGCGCAGAGATTCTGCGCGGCCTTGGGTGGCGACTGCACCGCATCTGGTCGACCGACTGGTGGCAGGACCCCCTCGCTGAGACCGACCGCGCCGTCGCTGCAATTGAAGCCGCCCTAACCGAGCCGTCTGCCCCTGCCACGCCAGTTGCCAGCAGCGTGGCGGCCGACCGCGGAGCTGGGCCGTCGGCCGCGATGGATGTGGAGCCCCCCGGGGATCCACCAGCATCGGCCACTGCTGGTCCTTCACCAGTCGGCCCCAGCCGCTCGAAGGCGGGGCCGCAGGTCTACCGACAAGTCACCCCTGGCGTGCCCGTCGGGGGGCAGGACGACTTCTGGCAGGCAAAGACGATGCACCACCTGAGCGCCGCGTTTGCCGCCGTCGTCGAACAAGATTGGCCAATCCACTTCGATCTCGCAGCCCGCCGCGTCGCGAGCTTCTGGTGCATCGAAAAGGTCAGCCAGAGGATGCGGCAGCGGCTCTTGGACGCGCTCGCCGGCGCTGCGGTGCAACAGACTAGAGGCCTGCCAGACCAGCTATTCCTGTGGCCCGTCACCATCGACACCGAGTCCTGGCGCGACTACCGTCCGAATGGCCAGGCTGACACCCAACGGCGCGATCTCAAGCAGGTGGCACCCCAGGAGCTGGCCAATGCGGCCGCCGCCGTGTTGCAGACTCAGGGCGGTATGCCGCGCCAGGCGCTGCAGGCCGAGACCGCTCGCCGCCTCGGCTTCCAGAGAGTGACCTCTCAAATGGAACCTTACCTGGCCGCTGCGGTGGATCTGCTGCTCAGCCGCGGGGAGGTCGGCGAGGCTGGCGACCAGATCGCGCCTCGGTAGCGTTCGGCCGCCCCCGCCGGCGGCCTCACAGCAGGCTGACCGTTACCACCACCGGCCCCGGCAGCGCCGGCAGGGGCCAGTCGCCGTCGACCTCACGGATCCCGGCGCCGTCCAGCTCAACCACCGCCGACGCCGGCAACGGCAACCGCAAGCGGAATCCGCCCGGCGGCGGCGCGGCGCAGTCGATGCTCAACTGAGCCTGGCCGGGGGCCAGCAGCGCCAGCTCCCAACTGACCCGGCCCCAGGCGGTCGGCGCGGCGCTGATCCCGACACCGTCGGGATGCAGCAGCCACTCGGGCCGTAGTCCGGCGCCGATCACCAGGGCCTCGCCTTCTTCATACAGGAAGAGGTCCCGCACCAGCAAGGCCAGCTCGGCGCAAGACCAGCCGTGCGGCAGAATCTTGGAGGTCGGCCACCAGCCCCGGACGAGGCGCCAGTCGCCGGTCGGGTCGCCGGTCAGGTCGCCCTCCGCCCAGGCGTAGAGCCCCGGCGCGTCCTGGGTCCGCAGGAACTGCTCCAGCGTCAGCAAGGTGCGCTCGCGCATGCCGAGGCGCAGCAGGTTGTGGGCCTGTCCCAGCTCGAAGTAGCGCCAGCGCGGCTCACCGCGGTAGACGCCGCGGTTGTCCCAGCGGTGCTGGTGCCACCAGCGCTCGAACACCTCGCGGACGGTCGGGTCACCCGGATCGCAGGCGCCGGTCGGCCAGATCGCCGCGGCCGTGTCGCGCTCGTTGCGACCCAGCTCGAAGCGCGCGCCGCGCAGCGCCGTGGCCAGCTCGGCCGCCTCGGCGGCCCAGGCGGCCGCCTCCTCGTGGTGGCCTAACTGCGCCGCCAGCCAGGTGGCCCCGCGCAGGCCGGCCAGGGCAAAGGCGTTGACGAAGAACAGCGGCCGGTGCCAGTCCATGCGGCCGTTGATCAGTCCGTCGACCGCCGCTTCGGCGACGAGGTCCGCCTCGGGGTGCAACCGCGCGCGCGGCAGCAGGTCGCTGGCCGGCTCGCGGACCGGCCCGGTGGCCCGCCGCAGGCGTTGGATCCAGGCGACGCGGGCGACGACCCAGGGCCAGGCCCGGGCCGCCCAGGCGAGGTCACCGGTCAGCCGGACATGCTGCTCGAGCAGCCACAGCACCTCGCCCGGCGCATCGGCTTCGGGCCCGAACCCGCCGGCGAAGATCCGTTCCAGCAGCCCGTCCAGCGCCGGTCGCGACCAATCGGTGAGGCCGGCCTTGTCGAGGGCATTGATGATGTAGACGGTGTCCCGGAGCCACAGCAGCGGGTAGCAGAGCGTCGCGATCCGCGGCTGCGCGCCGACCACCGCCATCAAGAGATGGGTCAACGAGCCGTGGAAGGCCTCGGCCACGCGGGCGTCGGGGCAATGCAGCCGGACCTGCTCCAGCTCGGCCCGCCAGCGGTCGGCAAGGGCTTCCAGCCGGCGGGCCGCGGGCAGCTCCCGGAGCGCCGTGAACTCGGCGGCCGGCTGCGCCCCGGACGGGGCCACCGGGCAGTCCCAGGCCATCTCCCACTCGCCGCCGGGCTCCAGCGTCAGGGGGTAGGCGAGGTAGCCGGAGCACCAGCCCTTGGCGTCGCTGGCTCGCGCCTGATGGTGAAACTCGCCCCGGCGGAGCTGCTCGCCGATGTCGAGCCCGTCGCGGTCGACCGACACGCAGCCCGCCTCGGCGGCCGGGCGGGCGCCGAACAGCAGCGGCTGGTCGTTGACCAGGAAGCCGCCGATCTCGGGCTCGTAGGCCAGCGCCCGAATGCTCCCACCGGCCGGCCCGCAACTGCGCAGCACCAGCAGCACGGTGGCCTGCACCGGCTGCCGCCCGCGGTGGTAGAGCCGCGCCAGCAACGTCGCCGCGGGATGGTACTCGTCGGGGCAGGCCTCCACGCCGAGCCGCAGATCGACCTCCAGCAGGCCGGCCCGCCAACGGCTGCGGTGGAGGGGTAGGATGCCGCCCAGCAGCCGGTCGCGGAGGGCCTCGCGCGGCAGCAGCTCGGGGGCCACCAGCCGCCGTTCGGCCGGCAACCAGAGCCAGACGCTGACGCCAAAGGTGGCCACGCCCGGCGAGAAGCTGCCACCCGGCTCGACGAACACCTTGAAGACATCGGGCGAACGCGGCGCGCTGAGCACGATATGGCTGTCGGCCCGCGGCCAGATCCAGTGGGGGTACCGCTGCCGCATCGCGTCACTCACCGGGGCCGCACTCCTGACCACCGCGGCGTGGTACCTCAGACTGCTGCAACCGACTGGCCAGGCTACTCGGCCAGCCCGACCAGCGGCCCGAACGGCGCCAGGGCGACGGTTGGGTAAGGGTTGCCGACCACGTCATTGGTTCGTTCGGCCTCGCGCCAGAGGAGCTGGCACAACTCGCGCACGACGCCTTCCCGCTCGGGATGCGGCTCGCCCGGCCGTGGGGCGAGGTTGCGGGTCTCGCCGGGGTCGGCCTGCAGGTCGTACAGCTCGTCCCAGTCGAAGCCGTTGAAGACATACTTCCAGCGCCGTGTCTGCACGATCCGTTGCGAGTAGTAGAGCTCCACGCCGTTCATCTGGCTGACGAACTGCTGCGGCCAGGCTACGGCCGGCTCGCCGGTCAAGAACGGCGTCAGGCTGCGCCCGTGGCAACGGTCGCGCGGCGGCAGGCCGGCCAGCTCGACGAAGGTCGGGCAGAAGTCGGCCAGCGTCACGAACTCGTCGACCACCGTCCCCGGGGTCGCTCCGCCGTTCGGCCAGCGCATCAGGCAGGGCACGTGGTAGGCCTCGTCGAAGGCCGGGATGCCCTTCATCCAAAGCCCGTGCGCGCCGTTGTAGTCGCCATGGTCGCTGATGAACAGGACCAGCGTGTCGGCCGCCTGGTCGCTGGCGTCGAGCCGCTCCAGGACCATTCCCAGCAGGTCGTCCTGCATCGTGCAGTAGCCCCAGTAGTGCGCCACGGCGGCGCGCTGTTCGGCGGGGCTGAGCTGGTTCCAGAACTGCCGCTGGCGCTGATAGACCGCCGGCTTGTCGGCGCAATCGTCGTCCCAGGAGGCCGGCATCGGGACGCTCGCCGGGTCGTACATCGTGGCGTACTTCTCGGGAATGATGTACGGGTCGTGCGGCCCGTTCGGCCCGATGTAGACGCACCACGGCCCGTCGCCGGCGAGGGCCTGGTCGAGCCCGCGCAGGCCCTCGGTGACGATCCGGTAGTCGCCCGGGGTGAAGTCGTGGTCCTGACCTGGCCGCGGCGGCATCGTGCCGTAGTGGCGGTAGCTGCCCCACCCCGGCCGCAACAGCTCGCCCGGCCGCCGCTCGCCGGTGCCGTCGCCCCCGGGGCCGACCTGGTGCCAGTCCTCCCACTTCCGCCCGTGGTGCTCCAGGCCGCCGAGGCTGGTGCCCAGGAGCTGCTCCCAGCCGCAGTCCTCAGGGTCGCGGTGCTTCGTGACGTGCCACTTGCCCGACCACTTCAGGTCGTACCCGGCGTCGCGCAGCAGGTCGCCGATGGTCGGTACGCCCGCGTAGAGGTCGGTGTGCAGAGCGGCGTGGTTGAGAATGTTGTTGTAGACGCCGTGCCCGCTGGGGTTGAGGCCGGTCTGGAACGTCGCCCGCGCCGGGCAGCAGTGCGCCGTCGGCGTGTAGCAGCGCGTGAAGCGTAGCCCTTCGGCCGCCAGGCGGTCGGCGTGCGGCGTGCGGCAGGGGTGGTCCGGCTGGGTGACCTGGAACTGCTCCTGATCGTTCATGAAGATCAGGATGTTCGGGCGGCGTGGTGGCATCGGCGGCTCCTCCGTTCAGGCCATCAGGTGCAGTCGTTCGATCGGGTAGCGGCTGGTCACCGGCCGGCCCTGCAGGTGTTGGTCGAGACCCTCCATCACCAGATCGCCGACCAGCAAGCTGCCATACTGCCCGGTCCCGGCGCGGTGCGGCATGATCCAGACGTTCGGGCAGGCGCGCAGCGCGTGGTCGGCCGGCAGCGGCTCAGGCTCGGTGACGTCCAGGGCGATCTCAAAGCGCTGCTGCTGCGCCGCGGCCAGCAGCGCGTCGGGGTCCAAAGCACGCGGGCGGGCGGTGTTGATGAACACGGCGCCGTCGCGGATCTGCGCGAACTCGGCCGCGCCGATCAGGCGGTCGGTCTCGGGCGTCTGCGGGTGGTGCATCGAGATGATGTCGGCGCGGCTGAGCAGCTCGTGCAGCTCGACGCGCTCGACGCCCAGCCGGCCGGCCTCGCGGTCGCTGAGGTAGGGATCGTAGACCAGCACCTGGCAGCGGAACGGGCGGAGCATCTCGATCACCATCTTGCCGATGGCGCTCGCCGCAACCAGCCCGACGGTGGCGCCCAGCAGCCCCTGCGGCTCGCCCGGCACGCTGTCGATCCGCCAGGCCCGCTCGTGCCGACAGGCGTGCCAGAGGGTGCCCCAACGGCGCGAGAGGGCAATCATCAACCCAATCGTCGCCTCGGCGACGTTGATCCCCAGGCCGATCTGGCCCGCCACGACGGTGATCTGGTGGTCCAGCAGATACTGCGGCGTGGGGTCCGGGAAGAAGTGCTTCACGCTGCCGGCACAGTGGCCGAAGAAGTGACACTCGGGATGCGCCTGCCAGAACTCGACCGGCACCGCTGGCGCGCCCCAGACCGTCAGGACCGCCGCCAGCTCATGGCCGGCGCCAAGCGCGATCAGCTCCGCGGTGGTCGGTTTGGTCGCCGGCCAGATCACTTCGTAAAGCGACTCCAGCCGGGCCGTTTCGCTCGCCCGCAAGGTGCGCGCGTAGGCCTCGCGCGGCATCGCCATCAGAACCGTCCGCTTGCTCATCGCTGCCTGCCTTGCCTTCCCAGCGCATCCTGCCACCGCTCCAACGCGGCCAGCTCGCCAGCGTTCAGCCGGCGGCCCAAGGTCGCCTCGCCAACCGTGCGGTGCCAGGGCTCGTACTGCCCCAGCATTCGCGCCCGTACCCCCGGCACCTCCGCCAGGAACCGCGCCACCGGCTCCAGGCAACACGCGGCGTGTCCCGGCAGCGCCACGTGCCGCACGATCAGCAGGGCGTCCTGCCGCGCCAGCGCCCGGATCGCGGCGGTCGCGTGCGTCCAGTAGTCGGTGCTTCCAGCCAGCCGGGCAGCGCAGGGCCCGGGGCCAAACTTGAGGTCGGCGACGTAGGCATCGACCACCCCCTCCAGCAGCGCCAGCACCGCCGGGGTGGCGTGGCTGTGGGTGTTCCAAACCAGCGGCCGGGCCACCCGCAGCGTCGCCAGCAGGTCCAGAATGGCCGGCAACTGCTCGTCGGGATTGCCGCCGGCCAGGTGCAAGTGACGGGCGTCACTGGCTGCGTCGAGCGCCGCCGCCAGGGCGGTCCGGTCGGTTGGTGGCCGCTGGCGGGCGTCCCACAGGTCGGGGCGGTAGCACCAGGCGCAGCGCAAGCCGCAACCGGCCAACGGCAACGCCACCCCGGGCCGCCCCAGCTCCGCTTCCTCGCCCCACCAGCGCTGCGGCGGGTCGCTGGCCAGGGCGGTGCCCAAGCCGCACCAACCCAGCTCACCGTGCCGCCGGTCGACCGCGCAGCGGCGGGCGCAGAGGCGGCAGGTCGGCCCCCACAGCCGCGCCGCCAGGGCGCGCTTGACGGCGGTCCAGGCGACCTCGCCGCGGCCCCGCTGACCCCGCCGGAAGAGCGCCGCGCCGCGGGCGTGCCAACGCCACAGCAGCGGCTCGGGCAAGCCGTCCAAGTCGGCCGGCGCCGGCAGCGCCACCTGCCCGGCGGCGACCCAGCGCGGCGGACCCAGCAGTCCGTCCGCCGGCTGCGGCGGCGTGGCCCCCAGGGCAGTGGCGGTGACGGCCAGGGTGTCGGTCAGGTCGGGCAGCACGACGCTGCCGTCGGGGCGGATCAGCAGGGTCTGCGGCCAGCTGCTCACAGCCGGTTCTCACGCTCCAAGTCGGTGACCATCAGCGTCCCGGCGATCACTGCCAGCGGCAGCGTCAGCAGCGACGCCAGCGGCACCAGCAGCACCAGCACGACGCTCATGCCGAGGCCTAAGAAGCGCGGCTTGTGGCGCCCGTAGACCTGCCAGCGGGCCTTGCCGTGGAGCCCGCGCCGGGACAGCGGCATACCGGCCACCGAGGCCCCGGCAAACACCGCGTTGGCCAGCCAGCCGAGCACCAGATGCACCACCGAGCCGATCCCCGGGATCAGGTGCAGCACCAGCAGCAGAGCCTGCACCAGCACAAACAGCGTCAGATCGACCGCCACGTCGACGATCACCCAGCCGATCGACTTCGCCCAGCGCTTGAAGCCCCGCGCCCCGTCGCGCGGCGGCAGGCCGAGTTCGGTCTCGGTCCCCTCACTGAGCAGGTCCACAAACGGCTCGGCGATTAGTTGCGAACCGAAGAAGAAGGCGGCGCCGCTGATCAGCAGCAGCAGCCCGGTCACGGCGGCCTGCGCCAGCCAGCGGCCGACGCGCTCCATGCCCTCCGCCTGCACCGTCAGCGGCCAGAGCCGGTTGAGCAGCGTGTCGCCCTGGGTCAGCGACAGCCAGACCATCGCCACCAGCAGCAGGGTGGAGATCACCACCGGCCAGACCGCCAGCTTCTGCAGCTTCGGGCTGCGCGCCAGCAGGCCGCCGGCCCGGAAGATGGCCCCCAGGCCTTGGTACCACTCGCGAAGGGCGCTCATTGGACCTCCTCTGGGCCTGGCGTGATCCACGCCAGCACCGTCTGCGGCGCGGCCGACTCCCCGGCAGCCAGGCACCGCTCGACCCGGCCGGCGCTCCAAGTTTCCAGCTCCAGAACCGCTTTCGGACCCTCGACCACCACCACGCCCGCCCCGGCCGCGACCACCTGGCCGTCGGCCACCAGCCACTCGCGCACCGTGCCGGGGCTGCCGTCGCGGTCGAAGCGCGGCATCAGCACCGGGTAGCGGCTCATCGCACCAACCGCGAGATCTGCCGGAAGGCCGGGCTCCCGGCGACCTGCAACTGCTCGAAGAGCACGGCCTCGGTGGCCGCCACGCTGGCCCCGGCGTGGCGCAGGCGGGCCAGCGCCAGATCACGCTGTGCCGTCTGCCGCGAGGTCACCGCGTCGGCCACCACCGTCACCGGATGCCCGGCAGCAAGCCCCTCGAGCGCCGTCTGCGTGACGCAGACGTGGGCCTCCAAGCCCGCCAGGACGAGGGCCCCGTGCGGCGGCAGGGCGGCCCCGAAGGACTCACACCCGAAACAACTGAAGGCCACTTTGGGCAGCGCGGTTCCCGGCAGGCGAGCAGCCAGCGAGCGAATCGTCGGCCCCAGGCCGGCGGGGTACTGCTCCGTCAGCAGCACGGGCAGCCCCAGCGCGGTCCAGCCGTCGATCAGCCGCGTGAGGTTGCGCCAGACCGGCCCGAAGGCCGCCATCGCCGGCACCAGCCGCTGCTGCACATCGATGATCACCAGGGTCGGAGCGGTCATCGGCGGTCAGTCTCCCAGCCAGCCGGCGCAGTCGGCGGCGCTGATGCTCCACAGCCCGTCGCGAATCGCCGTGGCCTCGCCGAACCGCTCCGCCGGATGGTGCGTCGTCACCGCGATGCCGTGCATCCCGCCGCGCACCGCTGCCAGGATCCCGGCCGGGGCGTCCTCAAACACCAGGCAGCGCTCGGGAGCCACTTCCAAGTCGGCGGCGCAGGCCAGGAAGGTGTCCGGCTCCGGCTTGTGGCGCGAGACATCTTCCATGCCGACGGTGGTCTGGATGTACTGGTCGAGCCCCAGCAGCGGCAGCGCGAACGCCAGGTTGGCCCGCGGTGTCGAGGAGCCGATCGCCAGCCCCCAGCCCTCCCGCTGCAAGGCGGCCAGCAGCTCGAGGGCGCCGGGGAACGGCTGCAGCGTCTCGGCCGCCAGCTCGCGGTAGAGCGCCTCTTTGCGGTCGCTGAGCCGCTGGATCTCGGCGTCGGGCACCGCGCCGCCGAGCATCTCGGGGATGATGTCGCGGTTGGCGCGGCCGAAGGTGTGCAGGAACCAGTCGGCCGGCAGCGTCAGGCCCAGCTCCGCGGCCAGCACGCGCCAGCTCGCGGCGTGGCTGGCGGCGCTGTCGATCAGGGTCCCGTCGAGATCGAAGATGGCAGCACGCGGCAGCACGGCGACTCCTCACCGCCGGCGCAGCGGCGGCCGCTGACAGTGTAGAGGCCCCGGCCGGCGACGGCAAGCGGGGAGGCCGGCCGCCGGTCACGGCGAAGTGACGGCCCGAGGACCTCGTCGTGATGAACCGCCAGCACTTCCTGCAGACCACCCTGGCCGCCGCGCTGACCGCCGCCGTCGGCGCCCAGACGCGCCGCCCGCGGCTCCTGCTGCGGTCGTCTTGGCAGACCGCCAACATCGGCGACATCGCCCACACCCCCGGCGTGCTGCACCTGCTCGAGCAGCACTTGCCCGAGGTCGAGGTGCGGCTCTGGCCGTCCAAGGTGGACAACGGTGTCGACGCCCTGCTGCGCCGCCGCTTCCCGCAGGTGCCCATCGTCCAGTCGACCGCCGAGGTCGCCGCGGCGCTGGCCGAGTGCGACTTCCTGCTGCACGGATCGGGCCCCTCGCTGGTTGCCCAGAAGGATGTCGCGCGGTGGGCCCAGGAGACCGGGAAGCCCTACGGGGTCTACGGCATCACCGTCGGCGGCCTCAACGACGCGACCGTCGCGGTGCTCAACGGCGCCCGCTTCGTGTTCTACCGCGACACGGTCTCGCTGGCCCACGCCAAAGAGCGCGGCTGCACCTGCCCGGTCCAGGAGTTCGGCCCCGACGGCGCCTTCGCCACCGACCTCGCCGACGACGCCGCGGCCGACGCCTTCCTGGCCGCCCACGGCCTGCAGCCCGGCCAGTTCCTGTGCTGCATCAACCGCTTCCGCCTGACGCCCTACTGGCTGGTCAAGCCGAACGTCGCCTACGACGCCGCGAAGGACGCCCGCAACCAGGCCAAGAAAGAAGCTGACAGCGCGCCGCTGCTGGACGCCATCTGCCGGGTCGTGCGCCAGACCGACCTGCGGGTCTTGCTGTGCCCCGAAGACGCCACCCAGATGGCGATCAACAAGGAGATGCTCTACGACCGGCTGCCCACCGACGTCCAGCCGCGGGTCGTCTGGCGGGAGCAGTACTGGCTGACCGCCGAGGCGCTGAGCACCTACCGCCGCAGTGCCGGGCTGTTCGGCCACGAGATGCACTCCCCGATCATGGCGATCGGCCAGGGCCTCCCGGCGATCGTCTGCCGCTGGGCCGAGCAGACCAGCAAGGGCTTCATGTGGCGGGACATCGGCCTGGGCGACTGGCTGTTCGACCTCGACCAGCCCGCCGAGGCCGCGCGCGTCGCCGACGCCGTGCTGGCGATGGCTCAGGATCTGCCCGCCGCCCGGGCCAAGGCCGCCGCGGCCCGCGAAGTGGTGCTGCGCCGGCAGCGCGAGACGATGGCCATCGTCGGGCAGCAGCTGGCCTCGACAAGCCACCACTAACTTGCCGCTCACCGCGATCGCTCTACTTCCTGACCAGTCGCTCGCTGGAGCTAAGCAGCCGCGCCGAACACTGCCTCCATCGCTCACGGAGGAGGCATCATGCAGAGACAACGACGCGGCTTCACGCTGATTGAGCTGCTGGTGGTGATCGCCATCATCGCCATCCTGGCGGCGATCCTGTTCCCGGTCTTCGCCAAGGCTCGCGAGAAGGCGCGACAGACCTCGTGTTTGAACAACCAGAAGCAGATCGGCACGGCGATGCTGCAGTACATGCAAGACTACGACGGCTACGTCGTCTACAACTGGTGGGAGTGGCATTGCGACCTGGATCCGTACGTCAAGAACGGTCAGATCTTCGCCTGCCCGAGTTCTGGTCACGCGCCGCCGGCGCAGGCCACGTTCACCAACTACCCCTTCTCCGACGGCTCGCGTCGCAGCGGCTCGTTCTGGTGCAATGCCCCGGCCTACGGCTCGTCGTGGCCCGAGATCTACGGCCACTACGGCAAGAACGAAGAGGCCCTCGGCAACTTCGGCGGCGGGTACAGCAGCGGCCTGGCGCAGGACGCCCAGGTTCGCGACCCTGCCAACATCATCATGATCGGCGAGGTGATCTCATTCGGTGAAGACACCGATGGCGATTGGCGGATCGGGACTTTCCAGAACCGACCCTACTTCGAGGTTGGCGGCACCTCCTGGAACGAGCTCTGGAACCAGGTCGCCGGCCGGCACAACAACGGCGCCAACGCCATTTTCATGGATGGTCATGCCAAGTGGTACAGCACATCCTGGCACCGCTCGGCCGAAGGCAAGCATGCCTGGTGCCCGGCGCGGGAGACCTATGGCGACGCGACGGCGTGGTAGGAGGTAAGACGATGCATCGGTGCAAGACTCGCCTGCTGCTCGGCTTGTGGCTGCTGGCGGCGCTGGCTGGCTGTGCTCCCCAGGGCGGCTCGCCACGTGAGGCGCTGCCGGTGACACCGGAGCACGCCAAGCAGAATCAGGACACCTCCAAGGGCAAGACCGAAGAGGTCAAGTCGACGCCGACGACCGCCAACCCGGACGCGGCTGAGAACCACTAGTTCGCCGCAGGCGCCCGGCCGAAGCCGGCCGGGCGCCTGGCTGGAGAGCCCCCCATGCGCCTCGATCGTCGAGCCCTGTTGACCGCCGGCCTGGCGTCGGCCGGCCTGCCGAGCCTGGCCCGTGCCGCCGAACCGCGGCGGGTGCTGCGCCTGGCGCACTTGACCGATTGCCACATCCAACCCGGGCCGGGCGAGTCCGGCCTGGTGCAATGCCTCCACCACGTGCAGGCGCAGACCGACCGGCCAACGCTGATCTTGAACGGTGGCGACAGCATCATGGACTGCTTCGGCCGCGACGAAGCTGCCACCAAGACGCAGTGGACGCTCTGGCAGACCCTGCTGCGGAACGAGTGCAGCCTGCCGCTGGAGTCCTGCATCGGCAACCACGACGTCTGGGGCGGCCACAAGGGCAGCAGCAAGACGACCGGCGAGGAGCCCCTCTGGGGCAAGCGCTGGGCACTCCAGGTCCACGGCCTGAGCGAGCGCTACCGCAGCTTCGACCGTGCCGGCTGGCACTTCGTGGTGCTCGACAGCACCTACCTCACCGGCCACGGCTACCTCGCCAAACTCGACGAGCCGCAGTTCGAGTGGCTGGCCGCCGACCTGGCGGCGGTACCGGCGACGACGCCGGTGCTGGTGCTGAGTCATCAGCCGATCCTGGCCGCCTGCGCCTACTTCGATGGTCAGAACGAGAAGAGTGAGACCACCTGGCAGGTCCCCGGCGCCTGGATGCACCTCGACGCCCGCCGCCTGAAGGACCTGTTCGTCAAGCACCCCAACGTCAAGCTCTGCCTCAGTGGCCACATCCACCTCGGCGACCGGGTCGATTACCTGGGCGTCAGCTACTACTGCAACGGCGCCGTTTCGGGCAACTGGTGGAACACCACGGCCAGGAGCTACCAGGAGTGCCCGCCAGGTTACGCATTGGTCGACCTGTTCGACGACGGCAGCCACCGCGTGGAGTACGTGGACTACGGCTGGAAGCCGGCCTGAGGTCGCGTCACCCTACCGGCGGAGGGTGACGCGGCGATGGGCAAGGGTCGGCTGGAAGCGTTCAGCGACGGGGTGATCGCGATCCTGATCACGATCATGGTGTTGGAGTTGCACGCCCCGGCGACGGCCGATTGGGCTGGACTGCGGCAGCTCGCGCCGGTCTTCGGCAGCTACCTGTTGAGCTTCGTCTACCTGGGCATCTACTGGAACAACCACCACCACCTGCTGCACGCGGCGCGCCGGGTCAGCGGCGGCGTGCTGTGGAGCAACCTGCACCTGCTGTTCTGGCTCAGCCTGATCCCGTTCGGCACGGCCTGGCAGGGCCAGACCAACTTCGCCCCGCTGCCGACGGCGGTCTACGGTGGCGTGCTGCTGCTGGCCGCGATGGCCTACTTCGTTCTACAAGGCGCCATCATGCGCAGCGACGGCCTGGACTCGCTGGTCGCCCGGGCGGTCGGCCGCGACCTCAAGGGCAAGCTCTCGCTGGCGCTTTACAGCGTCGCGATTCCGCTGGCCCTGAGCACGCCCTGGCTGGCGACGCTGCTGTTCTGGGCCGTCGCGGTGATCTGGCTGGTGCCCGACCGGCGGCTCGAGCGGGAGCTGCAACCCGGCTAGCCCGACCGGCAGCAGGTTCCCACGAAGTGGCTCGCGGGCCCGCGGCAGGGTGTATGATGGGCCACGGAGATCTGTCGTGCGTTGGATTCTCTGTGGTTGCCTGTGGGGGGCGGGGTTGGCCGCGCAAGCGGCGCCGGATGCGGTCTTGTTCGTGCGTGAGGGGCGAGTGTGGGTCTTGCCGGCGGGGGCGACCGAGCCGCGGGCGGCGCTCAGCGACGACCCCGGTTGGGTCTATGCCCAGCCGACCTGGGTCGACGCTGAGACCTACTTCGTGATGCGCCTGAAGGGCGGCGAACTGCGGCGGTCGCAGGTCGGTATGGCGGGGCTGCCCGAAGAAGGCGAGTATCCGGCCGCTGAGGTGCAGTGGATCGCGCCGGCTGGCGGCGCCTTCAACCTCGGCGCCAGCACGGCGCAGCGGCTGCTGGCGGTGACCAAGCTCGGCGACCCGAAGGAAGGTGTCTTCAAGGCCTTCTTGACCTGCGCGCCGTGGGACGGCGACTGGCCGAAGTCGAAGGTCTACCTGACCTTTGCCGAAGAGCAGTCCCGGCTGTTGGCCCGGGTGCGCTTCGCAGCCGATGGCAAGCGGGCTTTCGTGCCGAGCTTCACCGACGCCTTTGGCGTGCCCCTGGCGCTGCTCGACGTGGCCGCCAACAAGCTGCTGACGCCCTACTGGCTGGAGCACACCTGGCTGGTCGACCACCTCGAGAGCCCGCGCGTGAGCTGCGGCGCCTGGCTGCGCGATGGGCGTCTGGTGCTGGGGGTCGACGGCCGCGGGGTCTTCCTGCTGGACGAGGCGAGGCGGGCGGTGGTGGCCCTCGACGTCGCCGCCGACGGGCGGACCAGTCCGCACGACCTGTGCGTCGGCGCCGATGGGCGGAGCCTCTACTACGGCGTCGACGTGACCGACGAGGATGGTCGCGACCAGAGCGAGATCCGCTACTGGAACGGTAGCGACCCGCCGGTCAAGCTGTTGGCCAACGCCGGCTGGCCCGACGCCGCTCCGGCGGCGCAGTGACGCCAGCCTGGTGCGATTTGGGAGAGGCTGATGGCGCTGGCCTGGTCGCTCTGGCTGAGCCTGGTGGCCGCGGTCGGCCCGACTGCGACGGTGCTGCCCGCACTGCCGGCGATGGCCGAGCCGACGGTGCTGCTGCAGGGCGAAGTGCGCACCGCGCGGTCGGTCGGCGGCCGGGTCGAGCTGCTGCTGCGCGCCATCGGCCTTGACGATCAGCCGCCCCGGGAGCTGGCCACGCCGCTGCCAGTGCTGCTGCTGACGGGGCCCTTGGCCAGTCGGTGGGCCAGCGCCTGGGGCAACCCGGCTGACCTGCAGCCGGGCGCTGGCGTGGCGCTCCGCCTGGCCGCGACCGCCGCCGAGCCCCCGGCACTGCTGCCGCCGGTCGCCCTGGCGGTGCAGCGCGGGCCGGTCTGGCAGGCCCTCGACGAGCGGACCGCCGCCGGCCCGCCGGCCGAAGCCGACGGCATCACCAAGCTGGCGGTGACGGTGCCACTGGTCTTCCCGGTGCTGGGCCGCGTCGACCTCAGCGACACCTTCCTGGCGGCTCGCGACGGCGGTCGGCGGCGGCATCACGGACAGGACCTGATGGCCCCCAAAATGCGCCCACTGCTGGCCTGCTTCGACGGCCTGGCCTACCCCCGGCGGGGGCGCGAGGCGGGCGGGAGTTGCTCGCTGGTGCTGCGCGGCGACAACGGCTGGGAGGCCTTCTACGTCCACGTCAACAACGACACCCCCGGCACCGACGACGGCCTGGGTGGGGCGGTCTACGCCTTTCCCGAGCGGATCGCCGACGACGGCACCCGGGTCGCGGCCGGCGAGCTGATCGGCTGGGTCGGCGACAGCGGCAACGCTGAACAGACCGCTTCGCACTGTCACTTCGAGCTGGCCAACGGCGCGACCCGGGTGGTCTACAACGCCTTCCCGTCACTGCGCGCGGCGACCCGCCTGGCGCAGCCGCGGTCGCTGCTGCCGGCCGTCACGGCCGCGTTGCCGGCCGGCGAACAGGACTGGGACGGCGTGCTGCTGCCGCCAGCCACGGCGGACGGCCCCCCGCGGCTCTGTGTCCGCGCCACGCGCCAGGCCAAGGGCTGCCAGCCGACCCTGGTGCCGTTGACCGTGCCGGTCGACCTGCCGGCGGAGCTGCCCTGCGAAGTGCTCGGACAACCCGGCCTGCCGGCCCCGCGCGAGCTGCTCGCCGCCGGCGCCGCGGTGGTCCTGCGCGGCCGCCTGGCGACCGGCGTCCTGCGCCCGACAGCGGCCTGGGTCGAGGCCGTCGGCCTGGTCGCCACGCCAGCGCTGCAAGCAGCCTTGAGCGCCGACCGGCCGGAGCGCTGACCGCCTACGGCGCGACGTAGACCTCTCCCGGAGCGAGCTGCCGCCAGGCGCCAGCGATCCATCCGGCGGCCGGCGCGTTGCTGAGGTTGGCGGCGACCTGCTGGCCGCGGAAGCTGGCGCAGAGCACCCCCGGGGCGGGTTCGCTGGTTTGCAGGGTGGTCACGGCGGTGGCGTTGGCGGTCTGACCGGGCAGCAGCAGCAGGGCCTGGCTGGTCAGCAGCCGGCCGGCCGGCACCGCGCCGAGGTCGCGCTGGTAGCAGCCAGCCACGGCCTGTTCCAGGCGGGCCCGCTGGTAGCGGTGGGCGGCCCAGTAGTGCAGCCGCCCGCCGCTGCCGACGATGCCGAGGCGCTGATCGACATTGACCCAGGCCGAGTCCAGCGGCTGCCAGGCATCGGGCGCGGCCGTGGCGCCTGGGACCTCGAGCCAGCCGAAGCTGCCGCGTAGCCGGCGGACGTTGGGGTGCAGCGGGCCGGCGTCTTCGTTCAGCAGCGTCACCAGCCCGGTGGCCAGCTCGCGAACCGTCACCGCCTGCCGCGCGGCCAGGCGCTCCAGGTAGAGCACCGGCAGGCCCGGCAGGCTGACCAACGCCAGGCGCTGTTCCAGCCGCCCCTGGCAGCGGCTGACCACCGCACTGACAGCGATCTGGTCGGGGCCGGGTACCACTATCTTCGAGACCACCCGCGGCGCATCGTCGGGCGCCTCGGCGATGGCGATCCGCCCGATCAGGCCGCGTTCGCTGGGGCTGGTCAGCCAGGTATCGCCGTTCGCCCAGACCAGGCCCATGACGCCATTGGCCCAGGTGAAGCTGGCGGCCTTGGGCCCGCTGCGGTGCAGCGCGAAACCGCCCTTCTCAAAGACCTGCACGCCTGCTTGAGCGCGGTCGTAGGCGGCGGCGTGGAGTGGCTGCGGGCCGTCGCCAGCCAGCCGGTGCAGCAGCACCAGCTCGGCGTAGCGCGCGATCATCTCCTCTTCGGCATTCGGGTAGTTGAACTCCCGCGCGTCGTACAGCCGTCCGTCGTCGAAGCGGCGGTGCATCCGGCCGAGGTTGTCGAGGCAGGCCTGTTCGAGATAGGCTGAGGCGGGCTCGCCGCCGAGCACGCTGAGCAGCGCCGAGAGCAGCAACGGCACGTCCAGCCGGTGCGGCCACCAGTCCTGGCCGTTGACGTACAGACAGCCCCCATCGCGGGCAGTCAGGCGACGCAGCACCGCCGCGGTCTCGCCAGCGTTGAAGAAGCAGGCGGCCGGGACCGGCCGGCCGGCGTGGAGATAGAGCAGCGCATTGCGCAGGTTCAGCGCGCTGGTCGAGAGATAGTCAGGATGCACCCGGCCGTGGTTCTCCAGCGTGAAGTCGTCGTGGATCGTCACCACGCTGAGCCGCTCGCGCAGCGGCCGGCCGTCAACCACCCGCGTCGAATCGCGGTCGGCGGCTCGCACGAAGCCGTTGAGCATGTAGACGATGGCCCGCTCTTGCCAGGCCGCCGCGTGCGGATGCTGCGGCCAGGCGACCGCCGCCAGGGCCAGGACCTCGGAGTTCCAGGCGTTCTCCTCGGCTTTGGTGTCGCCCACCACGCCGTGGTCGGGCGGACGGGTCAGGAAGCGGTCGGCCTCGTGAGCCACAGCGCGGGCGACCAGGCGGCGGGTCTCGGCGTCGAGCAGATCGTCGGCCAGCCAGGCGGCCTGGCCAGCGATGGCGGCCCAGAACGCCGACTGCCAGGCGTCGCCCCAGGGCTGGCCATCACCGGTGCGCCCCCCATTGGCCCGGTGCGTGGCGCCGAGATAGCGCAACAGACCGCGCAAGTCGACCACCGCCTGGTCTCGCGAGCAACCGGTCAGCGCGGCGTCCCAGGCCTCGAGCAACAGCACGGCGTACCCCAACGCCACGGTGGCGTTCTGCCGCACGGCATGCTCGTTGTGGTCGTCGCGCTTGTGGAACCGCCCGCCCGGCACACTCGGCGCCTCCCTGATCCGGGGCGCGGTCAGCCGCAGATACCGCGCCAACCGCGCCTGCGCCTCCCGCGCCAGCGGCGTCCAAGGCCCCAAGGCGACCCGTGGAGCCGGCCCCACACGGTCCAGCCCACCCTCCCCGGCCGTGGCAACCAGCGCGAAGGCAAGCAAAGGGGTCAGGACCATTTTCTGATCACCTCAGTCCAGCGGCAGGCCCGCGAGGCTGGTCACCCAGTCCCACAGAAAAGGGGTCAGGACCATTTTCTGAATCTTACTGCAACTGCAGGCCCGTGACGCTGGTCACCCAGTTCCAGGCGGTCTGCCGGGCCGGGCTGGGGCGCAGCAACCAGCGGTCGGTGTGGGGGTGGATGGCCAGGTCGTTGGGGAACGGGCCGAGGATCTGCGACACCGGGACATCGAGGAAGGTGAAGCTGGCCAGGTCGACCCGGCCGGTGAGGTAGTCGCGGAGGCCGGCGGTGCCGCCGTTCTGGCAGACCAACGCCGGCCGGCCGGCGTGGCGCTGCAGGCGTGCCGTGGCGGCGGCGCGGTAGGTGGCGAGCGGCGCGCCCCAGGTGGTGCCGCCCCACTCCCGTTCGCCGTCGTAATGGTCGTGGCTCACCAGCCCGCACCAGAGTGGGGCGATGCGGTCGTCGTGCAGGCCGAGGTAGTTGACGCCGATGGCGCCGCGCGAGAAGCCGCACAGCAGCACGCGGGCCGGGTCACCGCCCCAGGCCGCGCAGCTCCGTGGCACCTCGCGCCGGGCGTAATCGAGGGTCGCGCCGACGTCGCCCCACCAGGTCTCCTGGTTGCGCTGGTGGTCGGCCGCGACGTAGGGCAGCACCAGCCAGATGGCCCGTCCGGCGGTCAGTCCGTAGCCCAGCGCGGCGCCCTCGACGAGGCCGCTGGAGCCGAGCGTCGGCGCCTGATTGCCGGTGTACTCGACGACCACCGGCCAACGCTGCCCGGCGGCGACGGCGGCCGCGGTCCAAGCGGGCGGCAGGTAGAGCAGGTGGTGTACCGCCGTGCCAGCGTACTCCGGCGCGGTCACGCTGACGCGCTGCCCGGCGGCGGGCGGCCCGGCGCCCAGCGGCGGCACCGTCAGATCCCCCGGCGCGGCCAGTAGCAGAGCGCTCCAGAGCGGGTGGAGCAGGGGCAGCGCGGCGATCATTCGGGCCGCCGTAGCGCCGCCAGCCACTCGGCAGCCTGTTGTGGCGTCGGGTGACGCGGCGTGTCGCGCAGGCGCCATTCGACCTGCAACCAGGGCTGCTCACCGGCCCGAGCGACCGGTGAGGTGTGCTCCAGCTCCAGGTAGCCAACCACCCCGGCTGGGCGCGATCCATCGGGTTCGGGGCTGGCATAGATCTGGGCGCGGCTGCCCAGCGCCCAGGTGCGGTCGCCCGAGGCGGCCACGGTGCGCAGACTGAAGAAGCTGCGGCCGACGGTCACGGCGAGGCTTTCGGCGTCGACGAAGCTCTTCTGCGCGACGCCGCCGAGGCGCTGGAACTGCAGCACGCGGCCGTCGCGCCGCGGCGCGGGGAGGGCCGGGTTGGGGCCGTTGTGGACGCCGTCGCCGCCGGCATCGGGAGCCAGGCGGGCCCAGACCGTGGCGACCGGCGGGACCTGCGCAATCGACCAGACCCCCAGCCCGCTGAGGTCGGCACCGTCGTGCGGCAGCAGCCGCGAGGTCAGCGTCACCGCCGTGCCCGCGGCGGACAGTTGGATCAGCCGCTCGGCGCGGCAGCCGTGGCCGTCGACCAGCGGCCCCTGCACCAGCAGGCCGTCCGGCCGGGCGGTGCAGGTGTAAGCCTGGCTGCTGCTGTCGCCCGGCGGCGGCCAGCCCTTGGCCCGCCGCGGCCAGCCGTCCTGCGGCCAGACCCAGACCTTCTCGCCACCCCAGTTCGGCCAGCCGGCGGCGTCCCAGACCGTGCCATCGGGCCGGCGGCCGATCCAGAGGACGTTCTCCCGGCCGACGAAACCGTAGCGCAAGACACGGCCCAGCCGCGGCACGAAGATCAGCTCGACCTGCGGGTTGGCGAGGCGCCAGGCGGGCCCGAGGCCCTCCCAGTCGTCCACCGCCGTCGGCGCCACCGGCGTGGCCAGCAGGGTCAGGGCAGTCCAGAACAGCATCGTGCGGCTCCGCCGGAGGCGTTCGGGCAAGGGACGGGGGATCCTGCCGCGACGGCTGGCACCGGTCTACCTTCGCCGGTAGGCATCCCGGCGGTGGCCGACCCAGGTGATGGTCACTTGGCGGCTCCGGTCGTCCACAAGGTACACGACGCGCTACTCACTCCACCGCAGACGATAGCGCGGCGGCTCCCCGCGTAGCTTGCGCCCGAGCGGCGGCGCGGGGCGGGGCTCCTGGGCCAATGCTCGGATGGCCGCGACCAGTTCGCTGCGCACTTCTCGGGGGAGGTCGGCGAGCTGCCGTTCGGCGGGGCGGAGGATCCGCAAGTCGTAGGCCACTGACCTAGGTCTCGGCGAGGCGGCGCTCCGCCGCGGCCCACGGCACGGGCTGCTCCCCGCGCTCCTGGACTGCCGCCTCGGCCGCCAGCGAGGCTGCCAGCAGGTCAGCATCCTCCTGTGCGTCGAGCTCCTCCAGACGCGCCAGGTCGTCGAGCGGCACCACGGCCAACTGCAGCCCTTCGCGCTGCACGACCGCCCGCCCACCAGCCGCCACCGTGCGACAGGCCGCCTCGAAATCCGCCATCGGTTGCGCCATCGTCCTGCCTCCGACCCCGCGCCTGTCGAGTAGTATAAAGCAACCCCGCCGGGCGCTGCCACTGCTCGTCCCGCCGGGAACTTCCAGCCCGCCCTCGACGCTGTCATCCTTGGTGACGCCGCCACCGGATCGCGGCGGAGGGCAAATGAGCGAGAGCGAGTCCGCCCGGACCGCGCTGTTGCGCGTCGAGGGGTTGTCGAAGTCGTACCGCCGGCTGTTGGCCGTCAGCGAGCTCAGCTTCGAGGTCCACAGTGGCGAGTTGCTGGGGCTGCTGGGCCCTAACGGCGCCGGCAAGACGACCGTGCTGCGGTGCATTGCCGGGATCATCCGACCGTCGGCCGGGCGGATCACCATCGGTGGCCAGGATCTGGCGCGAGAGCCGCTGGCCGCCAAGCAGCAGTTGGCCTTCGTGCCGGAGGTGCCGAATCCGTACGAGCTGCTGACCGTCGGCGAGCACCTCGAGTTTGTCGCCCGCGTCTTTGGCCTGGCCGACGGGGCACCGCAGCGGGCGGCCGAGCTGCTGCAGCGGCTGGACCTGCTCGAGAAGCGCGACGAGCTGGTGCAGACGCTGTCGAAGGGCATGAAGCAGAAGCTGATGATCGCCTGCGGCTTCGTTCACGACCCGCAGGTGATCCTGTTGGACGAGCCGATCATCGGGATCGACCCGCGCGGGCAGCGGGCCATCAAGGACCTGCTCGACGAGGCGCGGCGGGCCGGCAAGGCCATCCTGATCAGCACCCACATTCTGGCGACCGCCGAGGAGCTCTGCGACTCCGTGCTGATACTGAATCGCGGACGCAAACTGGTGATGGGCACCCTGGCCGACTTGCAGGAATCGTTGAAGATGAGCGCCGACGCGACGCTCGAGGAGCTGTTCCTGGAGTTGACCGAACCGGAGGAACCCGATGCGGCTGCTGCTTCAGCATAGTCGACGCCAGTTGCAGCATGGGCTGCTGGCCTTTCGCCACTCCCGCCGGCGGCTCTGGACGCTGCTGCTGGCGGCGCCGCTGGTGTTGTTGATGCTCGCGGTGCTGGCGTTCCAGCAGTTCGCTCTGGCGCAGCGGCACGGTCTGCCCGCGGCCAACCCGGAGCTGGCCCACGCCGCCAGTCTGGTGCTGCTGACCCTGATCACCGTGATCAAGCTGAGCATGGCCAGCCGCGGGCAGACGCTGCCGTTCACGGTCAGCGATGTCGACCTCCTCTTCAGCAGCCCCCTGCCGCCGCGGCAGGTGGTGCGCTGGAAGCTGCTCCACGATCTCGCCTCGACGGCTGGGGTGGCGCTGCTGGCAACCTTCTACGTGCGCGCCAACAGCGTCCCGGTCGGCATCGCGCCGGGCTGGCAGCCGCTGGCCCTGCTGTACCTCGGTCTGCTGCTCTACCTGGCTCTGCTGAGCCTCGGCAGCACCGTCGCGTTTCTGCTGCAGGAGCGGTTGGACGGCGAGCGGCGCTGGGTGGTCAAAGCGCTGTTGACGGCGCTGGCGGTCGGCGGTGGCTTGCTGGCGGCCGCACCGCTGCTGGCCGAGCAAGGTCTGGGCTGGCTGGTGCAGCCGCTGCAGGCGGGGCTGTCCGTCCTGCTGCAACCGCTGCTGGCGGCCAGCCGCGTCGCCACCGTCGGCTCGCTGGGCTGGCAGCCGGCGCTGCTCTGGGATTACGCCCTGCTGCTCGGCCTGAGCGGCCTCGCCTGGTGGTGGATCGAGCGCGGCGCCGAGGGGATCTGGGAGCCTGCCGCCAACACCGCGCCACTGCGGGCGACGCTGCGCCAGGCCGCCCGCACCGGCGATTGGCGCGCGCTGCGGCAATCCAGTGGTTGGCGCCCGGCCAGCCACACGCCGCAACGCCTGCACGCGACCGGCTGGCGCACGCTGGCGGCGCGGTTGCGGCTCGACAAGGCCCGTAGCAGGACCCGCCTGGCTCGCCTGGTTGGCCCGCTGGGATGGTGCGGTCTGTTGCTGCTGGCCAACCGCCTGAGTGCGTCCCAAGATCCCGAGCTGGCGCTGCTGGCGCCGGGCCTGGTGGTCTACTTCGCGTTCCTCTGCAGCGCCGTCACCGGCACGGCGATGCAGCTCGAGTTGCGGCAGGTTGACATCCTCAAACCCCTCCCGCTGCCGACCTGGCAGATCGTCGCGGTGCTCACCGCGGTGCCGCTGCTGCCGCTGATCGTGGGGCTGACCAGCCTCCTGCTGCTGTTGCCGCTCGCCGCGCCGGGGCTCAACGCGCCGCTCTGCCTCGGCCTGGCGGTGGCGCTGCCGGCCTTCGTGCTGGCCGAAGGCGTCCTGCAGGAGCTGGCCGGCGTGGTCTTCCCGGGCCTGGGCGACGTGTCGCAGCGGCTGGCGATGGGCATGGCGACGTTGGCGGGAATGGCCCTCTTCCTGCTGCCGGGCGCAGTGGTCGGGGGCGTCGCCAAGAGCCTCGGCTGCTCCTTCGTGCTCAGCGGCGCGGCGGCCGCGGTGGGCTTCCTGATTCCGGCCCTGCTCGGCCTGGGGGCCATTGTCTGGCTGCTCGGGCGGCACGATCCGACCGACTGAGTTGCTCGTGCTGGCCCTGGGCGGCGGGGCGGCGCCGTGCCGATCAGATGTCGCCGGCTGACACGACCACCTGGAAGTCTACCCCCAACGACTCAAAGTGCCGTTGGCCGCAGCGAACCTTGTCGGCCTCGCTGGTGCGCAGCTTCAGGAAATCGCGCGTGCCCTTCGTCTCACGCACCATGTACAGGGCCTGCCCATTCGCTTTGACGATGGCCCAGTCCGGGTTGTACTTGCCGACCGGCGTGTCGATCTCGAACCAGCGGGGCAGCTTCACGAAGAGCTTGATGTCCTCGCGCTGGTCGAGCTGGCGCGCGAACTCGAGCTCGACTTCCGAATCATAGACCACGTGGTCGTAGATCGACTTCGCCACCTCCAGGGCGTTGAGGTAGTTGATCAGCTCCTCGTTCTCGAACAGCACCATTTCCCACTCGGCCCGCGAACCGTGGCCGTCGATCCGCTCGTACTTGATCCCATCGACCACCAGGCGGTGGAGTTCGTGCTTCAGGATCGTGGCCACTTGGTCGAGGAAGCGCTGCGGATTCTGGAACAGCTCGTCCAGCCGACCCGACTCCGTGAGGATGCGCACGAGCGTCGAGCGGGTCAACTCGGTCTCGTTCTGAAGGTACGCGAGGATGTCTGGGACCGGCGCCCGGCTGGCCACGCGCTCCGCAGCGGCGCTCACTGCCGTGGTCGTAATCCCGCCTCGCTGGACGTGCAGCGCGCCGGTCTCCACCTGGATCTGCGGGGCGGCGACCCGCTCCATCTGCCTGACCGCGCGCACCGCCTGCCGCACCAGGTCGTCGGTCTTGAACTCCACGCGGTAGGTGGTCTTCGGTTTGATGCGGTCCCAGAGGGCCCGGAACTCCGGGCTCAACTGCGCTTCCTTGTTGAGCACGGCTCGGCCTTCCTGCTTCTCCCGGCGGATGTGGCGTTCGATCTGGTAGGACGACAGCAGATCGACCACGGCGGGCACCAGGTCGTGGAAGGCGTCGGGCAGCTCGATCTTGAACCCCGGCCGGCGCGGGTCGAAGGCCGGCTGGATGCGACCGTCGCGGTCGAGCATCCGCTGCTCCACCAAGGACTGGTGGATCGCTCCGGCAGCGGCGCGGCCGATGGGTTGCTCCACGCCATCCACGACCTGCACCAGCCGCGCCAGCGCCGTCAGCGGCACCTTGCCAAAGGTCACGCCGCAGTCCTCTTCGTATTCGGTCTGGAGGGCCCTGGCGAACTCTTCGTAGCTCTCGTTGGCCATCACGTACAGCCTGTTGACCGCCTCGTCGAACACCCGCGCGCCCGTTTGGTCAACCGGCAGCCGCAGCCCGCGTCCGATCTCCTGCCGCTTCTTGAGCGTGCTCTTCGTCTCATTCAGCGTGCAGATCTGGAACACGTTGGGGTTGTCCCACCCCTCGCGCAAGGCCGAGTGGCTGAAGATGAAGCGTAGGGGCTCGTCCACCGAGAGCAGCCGCTCCTTGTGGCGCATGATCAACTCATACACGTCGTCGTCGGCCTGGGTGTCGCCGCGCGTGTCCTTGTAGCCGCCCTTCTTGTCTTCGGCGAAGTAGCCGTTGTGGAGCCGCTCAGGCGGCTCGGCCAGCCACGGCAAGGCGGCGCGATAGTGCTCCTCGCGAGCGAGGGCAGCCAACTCCTGCTCGAAGGCCACCGCGAACTTGCCGGCGGCCCCGTCGCTGCCCCGGTAGTTGGCGACGCGGTCGATGAAGAACAACGACAGCACCTTGATGCCGCGCTCCCGCACCTGCAGTTCCTTGTCCAGGTGCCTCTTGATGGTGTGGCGGATCTGCGTGCGCCAGACGTCGTCGCGCAACCCGCCGTGCTCCTGCCCTGGTGCCAGCCGGAGGCCGTTGCTGAACAGGACATACTCGTTGCCCGGCTCGGCGCTGATCTCGGCCACCTCGAAGCCCGTCTGGTAGGCGGCGCGTTCGTTCGAGAGCGAGTGAAGGTCCGCCCCTTGGGTGACGGTGCGAGTGACCTCCTTCACCTTGCCGTCGCCCTGCTCGTGGAACCTCAGCCTGGCCTTGATGCCCTTGGTGTAGTCGATCCCCTCGACCCGGACGAACGCCTCGTTGGCCGCTCCATCCGCCATGGCGCTGGCGACCACAATCTGCTTCACCAGCCGCAGCTCGAACGCTCGCACCGGATCCAGCCGGTAGACCAGGTTGTACGGGTTGCGGTGCGTCGCCGAGTAGCGCAGGGTGCAAAGCGGGTTGAGCTCCTGAATGGCCTCCTGCGACTTCTCGGTCGAATCCACCGACTGCGGCTCGTCGATGATCACGATCGGCCGCGCCGCCTGCACGTAGTGGATCCAGGCATGGCCGTTGGCCCCGTCCTGCTCGCGGTAGATCACGTTGCTCTTCAACTCGTCGGCGGTGCCCGTGAAGTTCTTGCGGAAGGCGTCGATGTTGATCACCATCACCTGCAAGGTCGTGCCCGTGGCAAAGTGCCGCAGCCGGTTGACCCGCCTGGCGTCGTAGACGAAGTGCTCAAAGGGTGGGTTGTTGTAGAGCGCGCCGAAGTGGTCGGCGGTGATGGCGATGTTCTTCAGCACCCCTTCGCGAATGGCCACGCTGGGAACCACAATCACGAACTTCTGGAAGCCGTAGCGGTGCCACAGCTCGAAGATGGTACGCAGGTAGACGTAGGTCTTGCCCGTGCCGGTCTCCATCTCGACGGAGAAGTGCGGCACGCGGCGCGGCTGGTTGGCGACCGGGTCGAACAACTCCCACGCCGCCAGCGGCTCCGTGGGGTCCTGCACTTCGAGGTCGTGCCGCGCCTGCACCGTGCGGGTGTTCGCGTTCAGGCGATCGGCGGCCAGCAGCAGCCGGTTGCCGACGCCCAACTCGGTGCTCTCCTGCCCCGCCAACAGCCCGCCCCAGTCGCCCGTCCGGATGATGGCGTACTCCAGCGGCCCCTGGGGCTGCCCGTCGAACAGGTCGCAGACCGCCGCCACGGCGTCGAGCTGGAACTGCTGATTCGCGTCGAACTGGAGCTTCATTGGCGATCCTCTATCTCACGCAGAGACGCTGAGCCGCAGAGAGGCCGAGTCCGAATGCCGAGATTCCCATAGTCGTTCTCTGCGCCTCCCCGTGAACAACCACTCACACCGTCTTGAACTTCACCACGCCCTGGCTGCGGAAGATCTGCACGGCGTTGGTCTTGAGCTGGTCGTTGCCGGCGAAGCCCGCGTCGAGGCAGACCACCCGCTCGGGCTGCCGCTCGGCGATCGCGCGGATCAGCTCCAGCGTCAGCTCACGCTCCAGGCACAACAGCAGCCCCCCGTCAGCCACGCTGTAGACCACCTTGCCCGCCACGGTCAGCGTCTCCACCGGTGCGGTCAGGGGGAAGCCCTCCTTCAGCAGTATCTCGAACAGCAGGTCCTGCTCGCCGCGCCCCTCGCGAATGTGGTCGACGTGGAGGCTGAGTTGCTGCGCCAGCCCGTCGGCATCGTGCGACGCGTCCGCGTCCCAGGTGGTGAAGTTGGACTGGTCGAGCTTGAAGACCCGGAATCCCAGGTCCGCCGGGGCCGGCGCCGCCTCGAACAGACTGCCCTGCGGCGCGCTCGCTTCCGGCGTCAGACGCTGGATCACCCGGCGCACCCGCTCTTTGGTGATGTCGGCGATGGTCGGGTAGTCGTCCCGGCCGGTTGGTTCGGGGAGTTGGACAAGGACGAACTTCCGGCTGCCGCCATCCGCGCGGTTATGGGCGAGCACGGCGTGGGCCGTGGTGCCCGACCCGGCGAAGAAGTCGAGGACGATATCGCCCGGCCGGGTACAGAGTTGCAGTAGTCCCGTAAGCAACTCTACGGGTTTGGGGAAGCTGAAGGGACTGCCATCGCCAAAGAGATCTTGTAGCTGCTGCGTGCCTTTTGTTGCCGTGCCGTAGGTGGCCGCATCGAACCATGACGTAGGAACCTCGCCATATTCGCGCTTCTCTCTGTAGAACACCTTGAGTTGTGGACCGGCGTTGCCAGAAGAACCGAATACAATCCGCTTGTCCGCCAACAGTTCGTGATACTTCGGTTCCTCGGTCCGCCAACACCGCCCTTTGGGCGGCATTCGCCGCTCCCCGGTATTAGGGTTGACGATCTCGTACGTCAGGTTCGGGCGGATGTTGGGCGCATCGAACGGGTCGGCTTTCCACGGGCCGCGCGGGTCGTTGTCTGGATTGGTGTACCGCGATGGGTCAACAGGCGCGGGATACGCGGCGAAACTTGGCAGTCTGTGCCACACATCGCGGTTGGTCTCCTTGAGGCGGCGGTGCTCCTTCCGCCGCACCTTCGCGTAAGCGACGAGGTACTCATGCTGAACGCTCAGATCGGTATCGCCAGCGACGGATTCCCTCGACTTCCATGGAAGTTGTGCAACCAGGTTCTCGGCGCCAAAGACCTGATCGCAGAGAAGCCGTAGATTGGCAGCCTCGCCATCATCAATGCTCACCACGACAATCCCGTTGTCGGCGAGCAGGTTCCTCGCCAGATACAGCCGCGGGTACATCATGTTCAGCCAGTTGGAGTGGAACCGCCCGTCGGCCTCCGTGTTTGTGCTGAAGGCGCGTCCGGCGGCGTCGACCTGTCCGGTCAGCGCGAGGTAGTTGCGCAGGCTGTCGGCGTAGTCGTCGGGGTAGATGAAGTCGTGGCCGGTGTTGTAGGGCGGGTCGATGTAGATCATCTTGACCTTGCCCAGGTAGGACTTCTGGAGCAGCTTGAGCACCTCCAGGTTGTCGCCTTCGATGATCAGGTGCTCGGTGGTATCGAAGTTGACACTCTCCTCGGGGCAGGGGCGGAGGGTGGCGAGCGTCGGGGTCTGAATAGCGCGGAAGCAGTCGGCCTTGCCGGGCCAGGTCAGGCCGTAGCGCTCCTTGCCGACATCGACCATCTCACCGAGGGCCAGGCGCAGGCGGTCGAAGTCGATCTGGCCGCCTTCGGTGCGAACCTCGGGGAACAGGCGGAGCAGCTCCGCGCGCTTGTCGGCGGTGAGGTCGTGGGAGCGGAGGTCGAGGGGTTCGGGCTGGTCGTTCATCGGGGGCTCCTCTTCGCGCAAAGGCGCCGAAAGGACTCACGCAGAGACGCGGAGACGCAGAGACTCAAGGTTCGGCCAAGAGCAACCGTCGCGGCAGCCCCACGAGGTGAGACCCGGTGACCCCAACCCGGACCGGCCGTTCTTTGCGCCGCCGCGTGAGTCATCAGTCCAGGCTCCAACGGATGGTGAAGAGCGTCGCCTGCTCCAGGCTTTGCTCCAGACGGCGGCTGATCTCGTCGAGCAGGGCGTCCTTCTGGTGCTCAATCTCGCGGACGGCCTGGTCGTAGGCGCGCCAGGCGTCGTCGCGCTGGCCTTCGAGCGTGCGTTTGGCGCGTTGGCGCTCCAGCTTCTCGGGCAGTGTCGGCGCGAAGCGTGCGGCCTTGGTGGCTTCCTTCAGCTCCAGGTCCAAGCCGTCGAGTTCAGCCTTCAAGGCAGCGCGGCGGTCCGCCGCCCAGCGGTCGAGCTTGTCCAGCTCGGTGTCGAACCAGCGGCCGTTGCGGGCCGCCAGGTCCTCCAGCAGCGCGGCGTGTTGGTGACCGAGGGCGGCTTGGAGCGTGTCCGCCACCTCGATCGGTACGGCGAGTTGGTCCCGGGCCGCCGCCGGCAGGTCGAAGAAGCGGCGGCACTGGTCGGGCTCCAGCAGGTCGCCGCTGTCGGTGACCCCGGCGAGCACCAGCAGTTCCTCGGTCTCAAGGGCGCGGAGCACGACGCGCGTCACCGTCAACCAGCCGCGCTGGCCACGGAGCGGCGTCAGGGCCGCGATGTTGCGGCCGCTGCCCGTGTAGTTGAAGACCACCTGCGCCGGGGGCACGGCCAGGGTCTTGCCCAGTTCCAGCACGCGCTGCGCCAGCGGATGGCCGACGCGGTAGGTGTTGGCGTCGTCGACGCCCTTGCCCAGACGGTACGGCCCGGGGTGGATCCGCTCGCCCGGGAACGGGTTGGTGTGCAGCGTGAAGCGGTAGCCCGTCGGGTCGAAGTGCGCGTAGGGGTCGAGCAGATAGCGGGTGAGCAGCCACAGCCGTTCGTTGAAGCGGTCGAGCAGGTCATGGCTCTGGATGCGGACCTTCTCGACCACCTCCTGGTCGAAGTTGTCCAGGAGCAGTTCGCGGGCGTCGCGCTGGCCCGCCGCGATCTGGTCGCCGAGTTCCCGTTGGAGCTGGTCGAACTCGAACTGGATCTGCTCCGGGGTGCGGCACTGCTGGTAGATGGCGGCGATGCGCTTCTCGAAGTCGACCCCGGACTCCACCACGCCCAACACCTCGTCGCTGGCCCCGAACACGCCGTCGAACAGGCGGAACTTCTCGTCGAGCAGTTGGTAGACGCGCTGGTCGGCGGCGTTCCGGCGGTTCAGGAAGTTGACCACCACCACATCGAACTGCTGGCCGTAACGGTGGCACCGCCCGATGCGCTGCTCGATCCGCTGCGGGTTCCAGGGCAGGTCGTAGTTCACCACCAGATTGCAGAACTGCAGATTGATGCCTTCGGCGGCGGCCTCGGTGGCGATCAGGATCGCCGCGTGATCGCGGAAGTGCTCGACCAGGGCGGCGCGCATGTCGGCGCTGGGCGAGCCGCTGATCCGGTCGGTGCCGGCGTGCCGCTGCAGCCAGTGCTGGTAGATCGCCTTGGAGGCGCGGTCGGCGTTGGTTCCGTTGAATAGCATCACCCGCCCCGCGAACTCCGTCGCTTCGAGCACGCGGCAGAGATACTCCTGGGTCCGGCGCGACTCGGTGAAGATCACGGCCTTCTGCTGCAGCGTGGCCGCGCCCTGGCGTTGTTGGGCTTCGGCGGCGGCAGCGAAGCCGCGGCGGAGGGCGGTCAGCAGCACCTCGCCCTTGGAGTTTCGGACAATGGAACGCGCGAGCTGGTGGAAGCGCTGCAGGCTTTCCTTTTCCCGGCGCAGGGCGGCCAGCGCCTCGGGCGGGAGGTGGACGATCGGCCGTTGCCCCGGCCGGTCGTCGTCCTCGTCCCACTCGTCAGCCAGCTCGTCGTACTGCTCCCACTCGTCAGCCAGTTGCTGCGGAGGCTGATCGACCGCGGCCTGCTGGTCCTCGGCGGCCTGCAGCTTCTGCACCAGGCCTGCCAGGGTGGCCGTGATGGCGTAGGTGGAAGAGGCCAGTAGCTTGCGCAAGATCAGCGTCATCAGCGAGCGCTGACTGGCGGGCAGCGCGTAGAGTTGCGCGCCTTGGAGGTAGTCGGAAACGAGGTCGTAGAGCTCCTGTTCCGCGTCGCTGGGGACAAACTCCTGCACCAGGGCGTGCCGGTTGGTGTACTTGACGTACTCCAAGACCTGGCGGCGCAGCGTCCGCTTGCACAGGGGCCGGAGGCGTTCTTTCAACTCACTGAAGTCGTCGTCGCGGCCCAACCGCGCGAAGCGCGCGCGGTAGGTGCCCAGGTCGCCGAAGGCGAACTCGTCGATGATGCTGACCAGACCGTACAGCTCGAGCAGCGAGTTCTGGAGCGGCGTGGCGGTCAACAGCACCTTCGGAAACGGCTCGACCGACTGCTTGATCGAGGCGGCGATCTTGCTGGAGCCCTTGTACACATTGCGCAGCCGGTGTGCCTCGTCGACCACCACCAGGTCCCACTTCGTCTGGCGGATGTAGGGCTCTCTGGAACGCGCGAACTGGTACGAGCAGAGCACCACGGCGGGTTGCTGGAACGGGTTGAGGTTGCCCGCCTTGATGGTCTCGTTGAAAGTGCGGGCCTCCAGAATGGCGGTCGGCAGAAAGAACTTGTCCTCCAACTCCTGGGCCCACTGCTTGCGCAGGTTGGCCGGCAGGATCACCAGCAGACGCCGTCGGCGCTCCGCCCAGTTCTGCGCCAGCAGCATCCCCGCCTCAATGGTCTTGCCCAGGCCAACTTCGTCCGCGAGGATCGCACCCTTGGAGAACGGGTTGCGGAAGGCGAACAGGGCCGCCTCGACCTGGTGCGGGTTGAGGTCGACCTGCGCATCGGCCAGCACGGTCGCGAGCTTCTCAACGCTGTCGGAGGCGTGGCGACGGGTCAGTTCGTGTGCCAGATAGGTGGCATGGTAGTTCGTTAGAGTCATCAACTCCGGCCCGCCCGGCATCGGCCGCTCGGCCCACTGCTGCTGGTCCGGCTGGCGCGACCCTGCCCACGCGGTCCCGGTTCGCGTCCGGCGGCGCGTCTCCTCCCGCCGGCGGGGCGGACGCTCTACGCCGGTTCGCCCTCCGTAGCTCGCCGCAGGAGTCACCGGCGGCGGCGCGAAGTCATGGGCAGGACGAACCCGATGGACACGCCTCCCGCCGACATCCGCTATCTGCCCACCGGCTGGGCGATTCCGAAGGAGCAGTACTGCGACCAGCCTTATGTGGTCGTTTGCCGCGACGGCACCTGGGTCTGTGTGTTGACCACCGGGCGCGGCGTCGAGGGGGAGCCGGGGCAGCATGTGATCTCGACCACCTCGCGCGATCAGGGGCGGACCTGGAGCGCGCCCGTGGACATCGAGCCGGCGGCCGGGCCGGAGGCGTCGTGGGTGATGCCGCTGCTGACCGACTACGGGCGGATCTACGCGTTCTACGTCTACAACACCCACAACCAGCGCACTGTGATCAGCGAGAGCGGGCCGATCAAGCGGGTCGACAGCTTCGGCGACCTGATGTGCAAGTGGAGCGACGACCAGGGGCAGAGCTGGTCGGCCGAGCGGATCGCGGTGCCGATCCGCGAGTTCGCCTGCGACCGGCGCAACGTCTACCAGGGCCGGGTGCGCTTCTTCTGGGGCGTCGGCAAGCCCTGGACCGACCGCGGGCAGGCCTTCATCGGCCTGTCGAAAGTACACGGCTTCGGGTACGGCTTCTTCACCGGCACCGAGGGGATCTTCCTGCGCTCCGACAACGCCCTTACCGAGCGGGATCCGCACCAGGTGGTCTGGCAAACGCTGCCCGACGGTGACGTCGGGCTGCTGTCGCCGCTGGGGCCGATCGCCGAGGAGCATAACGGCGTCGCGCTCAGCGACGGGTCGCTCTACTGCACCTATCGCACGATCGATGGCTGGCCCTGCCACGCCTACAGCCGCGATGGCGGGCACACCTGGACGCCGCCCGAGTACATGACTTACTCCCCCGGCGGTCGACGCGTGCGCCACCCGCGGGCAGCCAACTTCGTCAAGAAGGCGGCCAATGGCAAGTACCTCTACTGGTTCCACAACCACGGCGGCAAGTGGTACGACGACCGCAACCCGGTCTGGGTGCTCGGTGGCGTCGAGCGCGACGGGCTGCTGCACTGGTCGCAGCCGGAAGTGCTGCTGTACGACGACGACCCGCGGGCCCGGATGAGCTATCCCGACTTCATCGAGGACCAGGGCAAGTACTACTTCACCGAGACTCGTAAGGACATCGCGCGGGTGCATCCGGTGGACCCCGAGCTGCTGGAAGGGCTCTGGAACCAGGAGACCGCGGCGACGGTGGCCAGCAAGGGGTTGGTGGTGGACCTGGCGGGCGACGCCTGCGGCCCGAATGCCAAAGCCCCGGCGCCGCGGCTGGGCGACTTCGAGAAGCGGGCCGGCCTGGCCGTCGACTGCTGGGTGCGCTTCCGCGACCTCACCGCGGGGCAGGTGTTGGTCGATGCCCGCCGGCCGAGCGGCAAGGGCTGGGCGTTGGTAACAACCAGCGACGGCACGTTCGGCGTGGTGCTGAGCGACGGTCGCACACGGGCCAGTTGGGACGCGGATCCAGGGACGGTGACGCCAGGCAAGTGGCACCATGTGGCGGTGATCGTCGACGGTGGCCCGAAGATCATCTCGTTCGTGGTCGACGGTGTGTTCTGCGACGGCGGCGAGGTGCGGCAGTTTGGCTGGGGGCGCTTCAGCCCCCATCTGCGCGAGGTGAACGGCGACGAGCACCTGACGGTGGCGCCGCGGCTGCACGGCGAGTTGGCGCGGCTGCGGGTCTACAACCGGCTGCTGCGGACCGCCGAGGCGGTCAGCAACTACCGCGCCGGGCGATGAGCTCGATTGCGGCGGGCGAGGCAGCCCTGGGTCTGTTGCGGCTGGTCCCGGCGCGGGCCTTGCAGCAGGTGGCTACGTGGCCGGCGGACCGTCGCGAGGCCACGCGCGCCGCGATCTTCATCCACGGTGCGGCCGGGGTGTTGTGGCAGCACCTGGCCCCGGCGGTGACCGGCGCGCCGGATCCCTGGGTGGCGGCGTTGGCGGAGCAGGCGGCGCGGCTGGCAACGCGGGTCGCCGCACTGCGTGAGGAGCTGCAGCGGCTGCTGACCGCCGCCCGTGCGCGCGGGTTGCGGCTGCTGCCGCTGAAGGGCTCACAACTGCTGCTCTGGCCCGACCTGCCGGTGACACTGCGGCCCCAGGCCGACACCGACGTACTGGTGCGACCGGCCGAGCTGCCGGCGACCTTGCGCCTGCTGGCCGACCTCGGCTATGCACCCTACCCTCGGCGGCACAAGCCGCGCGACCAACGCTGGTACCTGCAGTCCCGCGGCTGCGCGGTCCAGGACTGGCAGGGCGAGAACATCGCCAACCCGCACTGGCTGGAGGTCGGCTGCACCGCCGCGCACTGGCACGCCGGCCTCGGGGGCGACCTGACCGCCGCGCTGTGGGCTGGGGCCACCGTCGCCGGGCGACTTGACCCAGCCCGGCTGCTGCGACACCTGGTGCTCCACACCGCCCTCGACCTGCTGCGCCGTTCCGGGCGCTTTGCGCAGCTTATTGCCCTTGGCTGGGTGCTGCAACGGCTCGGACCGGCCGCGGCAGGCCGCCAGATGGCCACTTGGCAGCAGCCCGGCTGGGCCCGACTGGCCTGGGCGGTGTTGACCCTGCAGCAGCGCTACCGGCCGGTGGCGCTGCCGCCGGAACTGATCCCGGCCCTCGCCCGTGATGTGCCCCGGGCGCTCGGAGACCTGATCGCCGGGCAGCCGCTGAGCTACTTCAGCTACTGCGACCCACGGCGTGGCGAGTGGCACGCGGAGCGCGCCTGGCTCGACCCTGGCCTGCCCCGCTGGCGGGCGGCCCGCGGTCGTCTGGTGATGTCGCCGCGGGAGTTCGCCGGTACCCGACTGCCGCCGGTCATGCCGCACTACCCGGGCTACCTGCGGGAGCGACTGCTGGCCCTGCTCAGACCCCACCGCAGTTCGCGGCAGCCGGGCGCTCCAGGCACGGCCACCAGTACGCCTGGGTAGCGGAACGGGTGGATGATCTCACGCAGAGGCGCGGAGACGCAGAGTCCATCAAGAAGAAGGTAGCGGAAAGGTCAAGACGGCCGCTCCGCTAGCCTACTCCTTTCCGACCTCTGCGGCTCTGCGGCTCGGCGTGAGACCGCCTGAATCACACCGCAACCACGAAGCGCGATTCCTTGGAGTCGTCACGCCGCCCAGCCGTTACCGGCGGCCGGAGTCGGCCGGGCCGCGAGTCGACAGCGGGTGGCAGCCGCGACCGCCGCAAGGCCGTCCGAGCGGCCTGGCAGCCGGGTTCGGCGCGGCGCGCCGGAGCGGCCGGTGGGACGTCGGCGCAACCCCCGGAGAGCCCACCAACCCGCTCCGGCTGTGGGTTACTACCGCCCCGCGCGCGGCCGCGCCGAGGAGTCGACGGCGAGCACCGCGCAACCTCCGGTGAGATCCTCACCGTGTCGGCTCCGCCTGGCTTCCAGAGCGGATCGGATGGGCCAGCCGGGGACCCGGCCGCGGACGGATTATGTTGACCGCACCGATCCGGGAGGAGGGCGATTCACGGTAGCCAAACAGAGCTTCGCCGGCGTCGTCGGCGAAGCTCGAAGGGTGGAGCGGAGGCGTCACCTCGGGTGGAGCGGGGTGTCTTATCCGGTAGAGCGAGCGCCATCAGGAGGCAGCGGTGACTCTCACAGCGCGCAGCGTACAGCGGTTCACACGCACCGAGCGGCGGGTCTACCAGGCCGCCGTGCAACTGGCCGCCGAGCACCCCACGGGGATCGACGCGCCGATGCTGGCCGGCAGCCTGGCGTGCGACGAAGAGCGCGCGGCGGCCTGGCTGCAGTGGCTGCGCGCGACCGGAGACTTCGGCCCGGCTGACGAACAGCCGGCCGCTTGAGCGGACCGGTCGCCCGGCGGACCGGTCGGATGCAGCCGATGGCGCGGCGCTACCTGCTGTTGGTGTTGCTGGGCTGCGGCGCGGCGGCCTGGGTCCGTCATCACCCGGCTCAACCGCGAGTCGTCGCGCCGCTGGCACCCCAGGCCACCCCAGCGCCCCGCGCTGACGGCTTTCCCCCACCCTGGTGGCCGGCCTACCTGGCCCACTACCTGCCCCCACGCGAGGGCCTGCGGTACCGCTTGACCACGCCGGACCAGATGCCGCAGGTTTGGGTGGCGGGCGGCACCTTCACGATGGGCAGCAGCGCCGCCGAGATGCAGCAGGCCCTGCGACTGCGCCAGCACGACGCCCATGCCCAGACCGACGACCCCACCGACGAGCAGCCGGCGCGCCGCGCCGTGGTCAGCGGGTTCTGGGCGGACCTGCACCACGTCACCGTGCGCCGCTTCCGGGCGTTCGCCAAGGCCACCGGCAGCAAGATGCCAACGCTGCCCGAGTGGTGCGGCGAGGACCATCCGATGATGATGGTGACCTGGACCGAGGCGGCCGCCTATGCCCGCTGGGCCGGTCGCCGGCTGATCACCGAGGCGCAGCACGAGTACCTCGGCCGCGGGGGGCACCACGGTGAGCTGTACCCCTGGACCACCGCCGAGACGCCCGCCGTTGGCGGTGGCAGCGTGGCCGATGAGGCCTTCCTCCGCCGCTACCCCGGCCGCCTGATCTTCAAGGGCTACGACGACGGCTTCGTGTTCACCGCGCCGAGCGGCAGCTTCCGCCCCAATGCCTACGGCGTGCTCGACATCGGCGGCAACGTCTGGAGTTGGTGCCGCGACCTGTACGACACCGACTGGTACCAGCGACGTCCCGAGCGCGATCCGCTGAACCAGCGCGCCGGCCAGGTGCATAGCTGCCGCGGCGGGTCGTACTACCGCAGCCCCTACGACCTGCGGGTCGCCAACCGCGGCCACTTCACCGCCGCCACGCGGTACAACTGCCTCGGCTTCCGGCTGGTCTCGCCCCCGGACTGACGCTCACCAGGTCAGCGTGTAGTCCGGCCGGTCCGACAGCTCCACGACCGTCCGCGAGCGATCCCCGAAAGGCTCGGCCAGTTCGCTGGCCGGCACCCACTGCGTCGCCACGAGGTCGGCGCGGTAGATGTCGCGGGTCGGCTCGAAGCCGGGCACCTGCGACCAGTGGCGCCACATGCCGTGGACCTCGCCCGCACGCACCAGCGGCTGCTCGCCCCGCCGGATGCGGTCTCCGACGCGGCGGGCGACCAGCACGCTGACCTGCTCTTCGCCGTGCCGGATGGCGACCAGGTCGCCGTCGTGGCGGCTGAGGATCGGTCGGCCGCTGAAGCAGCAGTGGAAGACCTGGCTTGGGGCTGGCCCGGCGGCCCCGCGCAAGGCGTTCTCGGCCTGCGTCAGGGCGGCGGCGGTCTCGTCGTAGAGACGGTTGGCGCGTTCGACGCGCGCGATGTCGGCGGTGCGGTCGGCGGCGGCGGCCGCCATCATGGCGGTCGCCTCGGCGTAGGCCTCTTCGGCCCGTTGCAGCGCGGCGCTGGCCGGGCGCGAGGTCTGCTGGTGCAACTGCTGCAGCACCGTCGCCAGCCGGTCGGCCAGCTCGCCGGCCCGCGGTGAGGCGGCGGCGAAGCTGCGTCCGAGCCGCCGCCGGGCGCCAGCCTTGACCACCGCCCACCAGGCCACCAGGCCCAGCAGGACCGCCGCCAGGCCACCCACGACGGGTCCCAGCGGGAACGGTCGGGGCGCCGGCGGCGAGGTGGGCGGCGGCGCCGGCAGGGGCGTCGGCGGGGCGGTCGATTCCGTGGCTGGCGGCTGCGGCGGTGCTGGCAGGGCGTCGGCGACGGCCAGCGCGGCGCGGGTCAGGCGGGCCGCCAGGCTCTGCTCCTTGGCCGGCCTGGCCAGCGCCTGCTTGACCTGCTGGGCGGCCTGCTGCGGCGTCAGGGTCGGGTTGTAGACCGCCACCTGGCCATCGGGGCGACCCGCCAGCAGCAGCACATCGTCGGCCAGCTCGGCGGCCTCAAACAGCCGTTTCGCTTCGCTGGCCACCGGCGCCGCCGCCGGCAGCAGCGCCACGCGGATCTGCAGTCGCTTGCCCTGCACCCGCTTCCCCAGCGCCCGGAGACTGCGCTGGTCGGCCGCGGTCGGCAACTTGATGCCCTTTGCGACCACCAGGGTCTCGCCGCGGCGCAAGCCGGTCACCAGGGGATCGCCGCTGGGCTTGACTGGCTTGGCGGGCTTGACCGGCGCCGGTTTGGCCGCCGGCTGCCTCGCGGCTTTGGCCGGCGGCTGGTCGGGTGACGCCACGGGAGGGTCGAGCGCGGAGTCGAGGACCGTCATGGTGTTGTTGCGGGCGGTCTTCCAGGCGCCGTCGAACTCCGTCTTGGACTTCGCGAAGAGCAGCAGCGGGTCGATCTCCTTGGCCTTGGTCAGCTCGTCGCGCGCGACGGCGTACTCCTGCAGGCCCAGGTTGGCCAGCGCGTGCAGGTACCGCGCCTGCGGGTTCTGCGGCGACTTCTGCACCACCGCGGCGGCCTTGCTGGCGGCCGGCGCGTACTGCTTCTGATCGATCAACTGGCGGACCTCGCGCAGCGTCGTCAGCGTCGCGGTGTCCTCGGCCTGCAGGGTCCCGCCGCAGCCCAACAAGGTGGCGGTCAGCCAGGCCAGCAGCGGCCAGCCGGCGCGCTGCCAGCGCCTCAGGATGCCCATCGGGTTACCCCTTGCGTCCGTAATGCTGCTCGAAGAAGGCGCGCCCGCGGGCCTTCATCTCGCGCCACCACTGCGGATGGTCGACGTACCACTGGACCGTCGCCCGCAGCCCGTCCTCGACCGGCACCACCGGCTCCCAGCCGAGGGCGCGCAGCTTGCGGGAGTCGACACAGTAGCGCACGTCGTGGCCGGGGCGGATCTTGTCCTGGTCGATGAACCGCAGCAGCTCCTCGCCCTTGCCCACCACCTGCAGCACCAGCCGGGCGTTCTGCACGATGTTGCGCTCGTTGTCGGCGCCGATGTTGTAGGCCTCGCCCGGCTCGCCGCGCTCCAGCACGGTCTCGATCCCGGCGCAGTTGTCGTCGACGTGCAGCCAGTCGCGAGTCGCCGAGCCGTCGCCATAGATCGTGATCGGCTGGTCCTCCAGGGCTTGCGTCGTGAAGAACGGCAACTGCTTCTCGGGGTACTGGTAAGGCCCGTAGTTGTTGGAGCTGCGGGTGATCAGCACCGGCAGCTTGTAGGTCACGAAGTAGCTGAAGGCGAGGCGATCGGCGGCGGCCTTGCTGGCGGCATACGGGCTGCTCGGCCGGAGCTCGTCGGTCTCGCCGCTGGAGCCGTGCGGCACGGGGCCGTAGACCTCGTCGGTCGAGATCATCAGGAACCGCTCGACGCCCAGCGCACGCGCCGCCTCGAGCAGGGTGTAGGTGCCCATCACGCCGGTCCGCAGGAACTCCTGCCCACCGTACAGGCTGCGGTCGACATGCGACTCGGCGGCGAAGTGGACGACCTGCTGGCAGCCAGCCATGGCGCGCTGCACCACCGCCGCGTCGCCGATATCGCCGGCGATGAAGGTGACCTGGTCGCCGAGCGGGTCGAGGTTCTCGCGGCGACCGGCGTAGGTCAGGGCGTCGAGCACGACCAGCTCGTCGGCCGGGTGGCGCTGCGCCCAACGCAACACGAAGTTGGTGCCGATGAACCCGGCTCCGCCAGTGACCAGCAGCCTCATTGCGCCCTCCTCACCTCGACAAAGACCGGCTCCGAGACGACCGGCTCGAGACCGTCGCGGTGGACCTGCACCTGGACGCTGTAGCGCCCGGGCTCCAGCGCCCCGGGGTCCCACCGGATATGGTACGGCTGCCGGTTGGTCAGGTAACGACCCCGCCCATCGATCAGCAGCCCGACATACCGCACATCCCAGTCGGCCGGCACAAACACGCCGAGCTCCACCGGCCCGCTGACCACCTGGCCCTGGCGCAGGCCCTGCAACCCGAACAGCGGTGCCACCACGGGCGGCTCCGGCCGGCTCGGGGCCGGCGGCGGCGGCGTGGCGGCGACCTCGCCGATCACGCGGCTCCGCCAGTAGTCCCCACCGGTCAAAGCGCGGTAGGCTTCCAGCACCAGCGGCTCGTTGGTCAGGGCGTAGTTGTTGCCGTTGATCTTCTCGCGCGCGCCGTCCAGGCTGAACCAGTTGATGCCCTTGACCCGCGGGAACTGCGCCGGCAGGCTCTGGTAGAGCGCGCTCATCTTCTCCACGGCGAAGCTCGGCGTCGGCCCGCCCACCACGTTGCAGAAACTGGTGGCCGCGTACTCGCAGACCATTACCGGCTTGCGCTCGGCGAAGACCTGGTAGAACGTCCGCAGCACGTCCCGCGGGTCGCGCAGCGCCGCCGGCTGGGCCCGGTCTTCGTTGTGGTAGACCACGCTGTAGAGGGTCACGCCGACCCAGTCGACCCACTCGTCGCCCGGGTAGTAGGGCAGGTAAGACTCCGGCGAGCCCGCCGCGACGCACCACACCAGCGCCACGTTGGGGGCCTCCTCGCGGATCACCCGCGCCAGGATCCGCCACTTGTCGACGTACGGGATCGGATTGCCGCCGTAAGCCTCCCAGTCGCCATTCATCTCGCTCGCGAAGCGCAGGAAGATCGGCACCCCGGCCGCCCGGGCGGCGCGGGCCCAGTCGCGCAGGTAGGCGTTGTCGCGCACCGCGCCGAGGCCGGCGTTCGGCTCGAAGCCGATGTGAGCGGCCGCGTCCTGACGTTTGACGCGGCTGATCCAGGCCTCCGGGAAGGGCATCCCGTAGCCGCTGTAGGTCATGAAGCAGGCGTGCTTCTTGCCCGTCAGCCGTTCGAACAGGGCGAGGTCGCCGCGGCAGACCGGGTCGTTCTCGACGAACGCCCCAACATAGCACCCGACCGGAGGTTCGTACTTCGCCAACGCCTGCTGCGCCGCGGCCGCGCGCAGCAGCAGACCCAGGATCACGACATGTCGCAGCATGGCCCCATTATACCCGGCTGGCGCGTTGCGCGGTCTGAACAGCCTGTGGCCGCGAGCCGCGCGGTATGGCACAATGCCGCCCGGAGACCGTGATGCTGGCACTCGGCCTGGTGGCCGCGCTGTTCGCCGCGCCCGATGGCAACCTGTTGCTGAACCCCGACTTCAGCTTCCACAGCTTCGACAACTCGCGCAGCGGCAACGCCACGGCCTGGCGCAGCGGCAGCGTGCCTTGTTGGCAGAGCGACGGTTACGACCAGGTGCAGGTCCAGCGCGGCCCGCGCGTCAGCGGCTGGCGGACGGCCTTCCCGGTCGACGGCGTGGCGCAAATCCGACCCGGCCGCCGCCTGGCGCAACTGGTGCTGCTGGCCGAGGCCGGGCTCGACCACGGTGACCGCGTCAGCCTCTCGGTCCACGGCTTCCAGCGCGCCCCCGATTGCCTCGCCGTGCGCCTGCACCTGGTCCGGCTCGACAGCGCCAGCGGCGACTGGAGCCCGGCCGAGTTCGGCGTCGACGACCCGCGGCGCTTCCCGAAGCACAGCCGCGGCGACCTGATCTGGGGCCTGAGCAGCGAGCAGCTCTCCGGCGCCAGTGGCCACTTCACCACCAGGGTCGAGAACGTCGAGGTGGCGGGCGCCTTCACCGAGGCCGCCAACAGCTCCACTGACCAGCCCAACACCATCGGGCTGGCGGTCGAGCTGGTCAACCGCAGCACCGATCAGGACGTCTGGGTCTACGCCCCCTGCCTCGCCGCCGGCGCCACCGCCCGCGACCGCTTGCCGGCCGCGCGGGCCCTGCCCACCGCCTACCGCGGCCTGCCGAACACCATTCGCAAGCTCTGGCGCGGGGAGCCGCTGCACCTGATCGTGATGGGCAGCAGCATCGACCGCGCCAGCGCCAATCCGCCGCTTTACTACTACGACGAGAACCCCGCGTCGGCCACTTTCAAGCAGCCCCTGACCGGCCGCGACTTCGATGGGGCCCGCGTCGGGCATCCCGAGTGGAACCCCTACATCGCCCGCTGGCAACACTACTACGGCTACTCCGGCTGGCTGCGCCGGGCCCTGCTGGCGAAGTACGGCTACCCGATCCAGAAGCTCTTGCTGAACGTGATGGCCTGCGACGGCTCGTCGATCGGCGAGTCGCACTCCGGGCTGGCCAGCTATGCCGGCCTGGCGCTGCCGCCGAATCCCGAGTTCAACGGGCACGCCGCCGGCCAGACCTGGCAGGAACTCTATCCCGACCTCTTCGCTCGCCCGGGCGGGCCGCGGCCCGATCTGGTGATCTTCGGCAGCGGCGCCAACGAGAAGGTCGACACGCCCGACGAGGTCGCCGCCTTCGAGGGCGCCATCCGCTGGTTCCAGCGCCACTACCCGGGCCTCGAGTTCGTCTTCTGCATGTGGCAGAATCGCGAGAGTTACACCGCCAACACCGGCGCCCTGGCGGAGCTGGCCCTGCGCTACCAGATCCCGCTGCTGGACCTCGGGCAACTGCTCAACCTGACCACGCGCTACTGCAACAGCTACGCCCTGGTGCCCTCCGACGGCCACCCGCAGGCCGCCGCTCACGAGCTCTGGGGCCGGCTGCTGGAGCGCGCCTTCGACGTCACCGATCCGGTCGCCGCCGGCACGGCGCAGGTGCTGCTGCCGGAACGGCTGAACCCCTACACCGTCGGCTGGGAGGGCGAGGCGACCACCTACCCGGCGGCCAGCCCACGGATCCATGAGGGCACCGCGCTGATCTTGGACGACTGCACGGTGAATCTCTGGGCGGCGTCGACCGAGCCGGCGGTGGAGGTGCGGCTGGACGGTCAGACCGGACCGGGCGGCAGCCGGCGGCGACCCTCGCCACAGCGCGACGAACGCAACTCGACTTACGCCTACGGTCGCCTCAGCCTGGGCGACCGCCATCTGGTCGAGGTGCTGCCGCCGGCGAAGTTGGCGGCCGTCGACTGCAAGAGCGTCCTCAACCGGCAGTTCTGCTCCGTCGCCAGCGCCCGCTGGGAGAAGGGCCTGCTGACCCCGACGCCCCACGCCAGCGCCTGGGGCGCGCCGTACGGCGACCAGCAAGTGCTGCTGCCGGTCGGCGGCACGTTGCGCCTGGAGACCGTCGGCACCGACCTGGCAGTGGCCTGGGTCGACCGCCCCGACGGCGGTACGCTGCAGGTCAGCGTGGATGCTGCCCCGCCCGTGGCGATCGCCACCAACCAGCCCTTCGCGGCGGTGGGCGGGCCGTTGTTCCTCGAGAACCGCCGCGGCCTGCGGGGCCTGCCGTACGGATGGCACGCCCTGACCCTGACCGCCAGCGAGGCGCCGGTGGCAGTGTTGGGAGCGTTCAGCTACGACACCCGCCCGAACCGCGCCGCGGAGCGCGTGCAGCGGGGCTTCGCCGCGCCGGGCGAGCTGGTGCGCTTCGAGCCACCCTTCGCCAGCCGGCCAATGCTGCGGACCAGCGGCGGCCTGCAGGCCCGCCTGGCCGACGTCAGCGCCAGTGGTGCGACCTTCGCCGGCACCGCCGCCGGGAGCTGGGAGGCGGTCGGCGAGTGAGCGCCGTCAGCGCTGCCAGTGCTCGCGCAGGTAATCGATGTAGAACAGCGCGTTGTCGACCGGCACGTTGCTCGGGATGTGGTTGCCGACCGCCCAGATGAAGCCGGGGCAGTCCTTCACCACCGCCAGACTGCGGTCCATCTCGACGCGGATGTCTTCGCGCGTGCCGAAGGTCAGCGTGCGACAGTCCACATGGCTCCCGACGATCGCCTTGGTCTGGCCGTACTTCTCGACGCAGTAGTCCAGCGAGGTCGTCGGCTCGAAGATCAAACCGTCGGCGCCGGCGGCGTAGATGTCGTCGATGAACTCGGTGAAGGTCCCGTCGCTGCAGTAGAGGACAATCTTGCCAGCCTCGTGGAGCGGCTCCCAGAGCTTGGCATAGCGCGGGAAGATGACCTCTCGGTAGAAGTCCGGGTGCATGAACGGGCCTTGCGTCCAGACCATGTCGTCGTGCTGGATGATCACCTCGACCGAGGTCTTGGCCCAGGCCTGCATGTGGTGCAGCGTCAGGCGGAAGAAGCCGTCGAGGACCTTCGTGAAGCGGTCGGGCTGGCTGGCCCCGAGCAGCAGCATCTCCCAGCCGAAGGTCTGGATGGCCCCGGAGACGATGCTCTTGTAGTAGCCCCCCGGCCAGACCTGGTGCGGCCGCGCCGCCTGGCTGGTGGTGTACCAGCGCTCGTAGTAGTCGACCAGCTCGTCCATGTTGGGCAAGCCGTATTCCTCGACAGCGTCAAACTCCAGGACGTCGTCAATGTCGACAAACGGGCACGGCGCCGCCTCGCGGCGGTCGACCCCATCCTCCAAGAACTCGGCGTGGCCCATGTCGGTGACCCGCCCGCGCGCGTGCCAGCCGACCGGCCCGTCGTTGACGGTCCAGATGAAGTCGTAGTCCCAAGCCTCCTCGAAGGCCGTCATCGCCCCCGAGTCGGTCCGCGGATCGCGCCCGGTGACCGCGCGCGCCAGGGCGTAGTTGCTGCAGTACTCCACATGCGCCAGCCGCGGCGTCGGCTCCAAGCGCAGCGTCCGGATCCCAATGTCGTAGCTCATCGCCCGCTCCCGCCGCGCGCATGTACAACGTGCTTGCCAAACCGCCCGGCCGCCTGGGGTTGCGACACAGGGACGTCACCTTTTGGCATAGAGGAGGGTGGTAAGGGGGACTTAACCTGGTGGGGGCGCTGGGCGGGTAGACTTCCGCCGCGGGCGGAGCGTTGCGAAGCATGACGGTGTCGGCGAGCAGCGGCGAACTGACGGTCGAGGGCTGGGTCGTGGCGGGTGCGCCGCCAGCGACGGCGTTGCCGGTCCAGCGGCTGGGCCGTGAGGAGGTCTTGCAGCGCTACCCGCTGCTGGCCGGCTGCGACCTCAGCGGCGCCCGGCTGACCGGGTTGTGGCTCGAAGACGCCGACCTCCGCGGGGCCCTGCTGGCCGGCGCCGACCTCCGTGGCGCGGTGCTCCGCGGCGCCCTGCTGCGCGATTGCGACCTGCGCGGCTGCGATCTGCGGGGCGCCAGCATGGAAGGCGTCGACTTGCGCCGCGTGACCGCCGACGAAACCACGCTGCTCGACCCGAAGTGGCAGGTGGTGCTGCAACTGCTCTACACCGCCGACGGCGAGACGGCCGCCCTGGCCGGGCAGGACCTGACCGCCATCAGCCTCCCCGGCGCCGACCTCTGCGACGCCGACTTGCACCAGGTCAGCCTCCGCTCGGCCCAACTCAAGGGCGCCGCGCTGCGTCGGGCGCGACTCTGTGGCAGCGACCTGCACTGCGCCAACCTCGTCGCCGCCGACCTGCGCCAGGCCGATCTGAGCGATGTCACGCTGAGCTGGGCCGACCTCAGCGGCGCGCGGCTGAGCTGCGCCCGGCTGATCGGCAGCCGGCTCGGCGGGGCCAACCTGCGCGGCGCCTGCCTCCACGCCGCCGACCTGCGCGGCGCCGATCTGAAGCTCGCCAACCTCACCCAGGCCGACCTCCGCCGCGCCGACCTCACCGGCGCCGACCTCAGCGGCGCCAAACTGACCGGCGCCCGACTGGCGTTGGCGGTCGGCCTACCGGCAGACTGAGCGGCTGGACCCACCCCGCGCCCCGACAGCGCTGCCGGGGCCCGCCGCAGCCACCTGCCGCGAGCTTTGCATAGTGTCGCCGGCTGTATTGCCCTTGTCAGTGGCAGGACACAACATGCGGGAAACCACTGATTGAGACCGCCAAGCCTGGAGTGCTAGACTAGCGACACCAAGGGTGGGTGAAGCCAATGCAAGGCGGTGTCGCGATACGTCCGGGGGGGGGGGGCAAGTGCAAGGTCCTATCAATGGCGGAGACGCGGGCGTTGCAAGCGGTGGCCGACCATGGCTGCCTGCAGCGCGCGGCCGTGGCGCTTGGCGTCTCCTACAAGACGGTGGAGTCGCAGCTCATGGCATGTCGAAGCAAGCTCGATAGCATCTCGACGACGCAAGCCGTGGCCACGGGGCTACGCGAGGGCCTGATCACTTAGCCGAACCAGCCGCTGCGGTAGCACGTCACCCGGCCGGTCGGCCGCGCTGGCGATGGCGGTGGTGGGTCATCGGCGCCCTTGCTTGACCTGGCGCGAGCGCAGGCAGGCCCGCGCTCCTGGTAGCGGCAGCGACCCGTGGAGGTTAGCTATGCAAACCAAAGTAGCCAGTTTTGCCTTTGCCAGTCTACTTCTGGCGATGGTCGGGCAACCCGGTGCGAGCGCTGCGGATCGGCTTCGATCCCCCGCTGTGTTCGTCGACGGCTCCGCGCTCGTACCGGTCCGCCAACTGGCGGAGACGCTGCAGGCCAGGCTGGAGTTCGTTGACCCGAGGATCACCATCGCCGTGGTGGGCTAGCGGATCGACCTGCTGCTCGGTAGTGGTAGCGCCAGGGTCACCAACGAGGCGGGTACCTGGTCGTTGGCCTTGCCCGTCGCGCCGCGCGAGATCGGCAACGTGGCTTATGTGCCTCTGCGGGTCGTCGCCGAGCAGTTCGGTGCCAGCGTGAGGCTGCATGAGACCGAAGGCGTTCTCAGCGTTGTCGCCGGCGAGCAGACCGTGCTGATCGAGGTCGGCCCAGGCGGTCAGCGGCCGGCGCACGCCATCATCCAGGCCGACTACGCGGCTGCCCTGCGGAGCGACACCGTAGCGGCTTGGAAGGCCTTCCTGGCCAAGCGGCCGGACGCATCCCTGACGAACGAAGGCCGGCAGCATTTGGGGCAGGCGATCAAGCGACTGGCCGACGCGGACTGGCAGGCGGCGGAGAAGCAAGGCTCCGAAGACAGCCTGTACGGTTTCGCGGAGCAGCACAGCGACGACCCACGGGCATCCGCGGCTCGGCTCCGGGCTGGCGATCTGGCCTGGCAGGCGCTCGGTGCGAAGCCCGCTGAGGCCGGGTACGCCCGCTTCGTCGAGCGGTATGGACCTGACCCTCGGAGCCTGGAGGCGCGCGCCAAGCTGGCGGATTACGCCTGGACGCGCGCCACCGCAGCGGACACGCCTGAGGCCTACGACAACTTCCGACGCAAGCACGTGGGCGATCCGCGGGCAGCGATCGCAACCCAACGGATTGGGGGCGAGGAGATCACCGTCTACGAGGCACAGCAACGGGGGCTGGTGACCGCCCGAGTAACCGGCAGCGGCCTGGGCGAGGTCCGGCTGAGCCTGACGCGCACGACCAATCGGCGCCTGCGGGTCATTGTGCCTGCCGGCGCGTACTTCGTCTGCCAGGGCGGCGGTGCGCAGAACATGGTCGGCGGCCGGCAGACGACCGTGGACCTCGTCGGATCGGCAACCGCCTCGCTCAGCGTGCCGGCGTCGTGCGCCAACATGCACCTGGACACGCCCAACTGGTCCACCAGCTTCGCCATCCGTCCTTCGCCAGAGGGCAGCGAACTGGCGCGACTGATGGAAGTCATCGGCCGGGAGCAGCCATCCGAAGTCGTGGCGCAGGTAGCCGTGTGGGCGGTCACCGACAACCCGACGCGCGCCGAGCTGATGTCTACCTACGTCACAAACTTCGGAGGCCCAGCCGCAAGCCAGGCCGACCTGAATGCGGCCGCTCAGCTACTTCGCAAGGCCGGTATTGAGCCAACCGGCAAGCACCTGTTCTACTGAGGCACCAGCCGCGCACTACCAAACCACACCAGGGGGCCGGCGACTGGTGCCCACCTGGTCAGCGGCAATCGGCGCGGGGCCTGCTGCCACGGCGCCGGGCTCCGCGCCCGCTGGGTTGCCATCAGCCAGACCCACCCAGGCCGACCTCCGCCGCGCCCACCTCACCGGCGCCAAACTGACCGGCGTCCGGCTGGCGCTGGCGGTGGGTCTCGAGTCCGGGGGCAACCCGCAGCGCCCGCAGCGCGTCACAGGACACGCCGTGGGTTACCTGCAACAGGACTAGCCAGCATTCTCTGAAAGACTGCTACCTCCGGGAACTCACCCATGGTCACCACCGAACCTGATCAGACAAAACGGCGACGTCACGGGTGGGTGATCGCAGTGGAAGGCAATGCCGAGGAGGGCGCAGGGATGTTGGCTCAGACATGCGAAGCTCTGTCGGAGGCTGAGACCAAAGCGCTGCAGGCGCTTGCCGATCATGGCTGCGTGATGCGTGCGGCGAAGGCGCTGGGTGTCGCATACAAGACCGTGGAGTTGCAGTTGGCGGCCTGTCGTAGGAAACTCGACTGCGTCTCGACCGCACAAGCCGTGGCCAAGGGCCTGCGCCAGGGACTGATCAGGTGAGCAGCGGAGGTCGCGCGCACCTCACAGCGCCGGCCCGGCCGATCGGCCCGGGCCGGCGCGTTTGGGTGTCGGTCGTTAGAGGAAGAGCAGGTCGTTGCCGCCGCCCACCCAGGCGACGGTCTGTCCGTCGAGGTCGCCGCTGATCGTCCCCAGGGTGGTTCCGTCGCTGGCGCGGAACGTGCCGCTGACGACGCCGCCGGCGGCGATGGTCAGATTGAGGGTCATCCCGCTGGCGTTGTCACCGTTGATGCTGCCCGTCACGGACAGCAAGTCGCCGTCCTCCACGCTCGAGATGGTCCGCAGGCTGGCGACGTAGCCGGTCCACCACAACTGGCCGTCCACGAGATCGCCGAAGCGGTGGTTGTCCGTCAGGTCGAGCGTGAGGTCGTCACCGCTCCAGGTGCCACCCAACTCGCCGCTGCTCTCCAGCCGGAAGAACACGGTCCCGGTCTCGCTGGCGGCGCGCTGGTTCCAGTGCTGGCTACCACGGATCGAGCCGCTGCCCTCGGATCCCGAAGCGCTCAGTGACAAGCCCATCGAGACAGACGCATTGCCGGTTTGACCGTCATACGTGAAGGGCACCGTGCCGCCGATACTCATGCTCAGTGACGCGGAGTTGGCCCCGGCGCGGATGTTGACGGTCACATTGACGCTGGTGGTCGCCGTGGTGCCGGTCATCGCCAAGTCGGCCGTGGTGTCGGTCTCGGTGTAGTTGCCGGTCCACGAGAACGACTCACCGTTGACGGTTGAGGTGAACTGAATCGCCTCGCGGCCGCGGGACGCGACGGGGCTGCCGGCAACCAGCCGGCGCGCCGCCAGCAGCGCCACGTCCGAGGCTGCCCGGTTACTGCCGCGCCGGCTCATTGCCGTGCTGATGGCGCTGCCTAGGGCGCCGGCGAACTGGCTCGGCGAGTCGAAGTCGCCCAGCCCGACCGTATCGTCGTTCAGGTCAATCGGCATCGCGATCGCCAACGCCTGCTCCTGCGCCGTGAGGCTGGTCGGGGTGAAGCTGGGCCATCCCTCGCCTCCACCGCCGCAGCCCGTCAGTCCACCACCCAGCACACAGCCGATCCAAAGCCAACTCAATCGTCGCATCGCAGTATCCCTTCTGCGTGTCTGTTGCCACCGACGGCAGTCGATGGTCCGAGGCTGAGCCGCTTCCACCCCGGCCAGAATCGGGCGCCGCCCGACCCCGACGCTGGCTGAGCCGGAGTCTAGTCCCGAGGCGCCAGCCCGGGATAGTGGTGAAATCCCCTAACCTCAGCCACGCCGCTGCAGGCCGGGCCGGCGCTCCAGCCCAGGATCTGGACTCGCTCTGATTGGCGGTTCGTGGATTTCCCCAGTTGACCATCGGCTCTGGATGGGTACAGTTGGCCGCAGGCCGGGGCAGGGGCCTGCTTCGGTCGGTTTCAGACACTCGCAGGACGATGCCTAAGGAGGCTGACATGAAGCGAATCATCTCGCCGCTGCTGGCGCTGACGTGCGTGGCGCTGCTGAGCGGGCCGGTGCGGGCCGAAGGCGGCAAGAAGGACCCGACCATCTCGGGCTGTCTGTCGTTCTTCGTCGGCCTGGGGTCGGGGCACTACTATGCCCAGGACGGCAAGGCGCCGATCTTCACGGCGGTGGAGCTGGGCTTGCTGGGCGGTACTGTGGCCACCGCCAGCGACTCGCCGGGGCTGGCGGTCGGGTTGTGGACTGGCCTGTTCGCGTTTCGGATCTACGAGGTGGTGGACGGCATCGGCGCCGCGAAGCGCTACAACGCACGGCACGGCCTGGCGTTTGACAGCCCGTTCCGGGCGCCGAAGGTGGGCGTGACGTTTGGCGAGGCCTTCGGCGGGGTCAACAGCGCCCGCTACTCGGCGCTGTACGCGACGGGTGGGGCGAATCGCGACCTGGCTCTCAGCATGGGCCAGTCGCGCAGCTACCTGCCGACCTGGCAGTTCACCATCCCGACTGACGCCCCGGGCGTGGGCTTGAGCTTCAACGGCTCGTTCTGAGGCCTACTGGGCAACGTACGCAACGCATACCCTGGCCCGCCCGGCAACCTGCTGGGCGGGCCCTTTGTTGTGCGGCGTGGTCGGCCGCGCCTAGAGGCGCCGCAGGCGCTTGGAGCGCGAGGCGGGGGCCGTGCCGCCGGGACCGCGGACCTGCTGGGAGAGCTTGACCAGCTCGTCCAGCGGGGTGTCGCTGGAGACCAGGCTGAGCTGCCAGGGCCCCTCGGACCAGAGCGCGATCCGCACGCCGTCGCGTTCGGCGACCCGCACGGCGGGGTTGCTGGAGGGGCGGAAGCCCTCCAGCCGGGCAGCGCCCTGCGGGTCGTAGACTTCGACCAGGGTGAGGTCGGCGGGCTGCTCGCGCTGCATCACGAAGACCGCGGCGACCTGGCCGGGCACCACGGTGGGGCAGGTCGTGCAGCCGCTGACCTGCGCCCCGAGGGCGACCGGGTTCGGCGCCGGCACGGGTCGTCCGACGCGCTGTTGGAGCGTTGCGGCGAGCTGTTCCGGGTCGGCCTGGCGGCCGGGCTGATTGGCGAACGACTCGCGCCAGCGGAGGTGGCCGGAGGCCAGGCTGGCAGCGCTGATCACGACTTGCGGCGGCGCCGGGCGTGACGTGCTGGCGCTGAAGGTGGCCGACAGGCTGCCGTGCCGCGGGAGGTTGGCCGGCACGAAGGTGGCGATGGCCGCGGCGGCGGCGGCGAAGGCCAGGAAGGGCTTCCAGCGCCGTGCCAGCGGGGCGCGGCGCGGCAGGGCGCTGACCTCTTGCAGCGGCTGCGCGTCGATCGCATCGAGGCCGGCCTGGACCTTCGCCAGCAACGCGACGGGGACCGCCTGGGCCGGCAGCGCGCGGCGCGAAACAGCCTTCACGGCGTGCAGCACCGACAGCTCGCGGGTCACTTCGGGATCGGCCAGCAGCCGCGACAGGGCGATCTGTTCAGCGGCCGTCAGCTCGTCGTCGACCGCGGCGGAGAGTAACTCGGGGTCCCAGGTCGAACGCGGCTCACTCACCGTCCATCTCCCGCAGGTACCCGCGCTCGCGGGCATACTGCTCCAGCGCCTGCCGCAGCAGGCGGCGGCCGCGGAACAACCGGGACCGCACCGTGCCGATCGGCACCTGCGCAATGTCGGCGATCTCCTGGTAGGTGTAGTCCTGCAGGTCCGACAGCACCACCACGATCCGGAACTCCAGCGGCAGGCTGGCGATCGCCGCTTCCACTTCCTCGTCCAGCAGGTCGTCGAAGATGGCCGGCTCGGGGGTGTCGGCAGCGGTCAGCAGCCGGGCCCCCGCCAGCTCGGCCTCGCGCTCGACGTCTTCGTAGGCAATCGCGTCGACGGCGCGCTCGCTGCGGCGGAAGCGGTTGATGCAGTAGTTGGTCAGAATCCGGAACAGCCACGCTTTGAAGTTGGTGCCGGGCTGGAAGCCGCCGAAGGCGCGGTAGGCGCGCAGAACGGTGTCCTGCACGGCGTCTTCGGCATCGGCGGGATTGCGGACATACCCGAGGGCTGTGTTGTAGAGCGACTTCAGCAGCGGCTGCAGCAGGCGCTCGAACTCGGCGCGCCGCAGCTCCACCTCGCGCGGGGTGGCCGGCGGCTGCACAGAACCCCTCCGCTCCAGGCTGTCCGCCTGGCTGACCGAGTATAGCACACCGCTCCGCGGGCGGTCACTGCTCGGCAGCCGCCGTGGCGCCGGCGCCGGCGCTGGCCGCGACATCACCTGCCATGCCCAGTCCATTGGCTCTACCTCATAGGGCAGGAAACCCCAGCAGCGGCGCGAAGTTCCCGCCTGCGGTGACCTGCAGGAGTTCTCGATGGACAACCCCGGCGGCTTCGGCTTCGCCAACTACGCCACCCTGGTGCTCTACTTCGCGGCGATGCTCGGGGTCGGCGTCTGGGCCAGTCGGCGCGTCAAGAGCTCCGAGGGCTACTTCATCGCCGAAGGCCGCCTGCCGGCGGTCTTGGTCGGCTTGTCGATGCTGGGCACCTACCTCTCGGCGACCACCATGATGGGCCTGCCGGGGAAGGCCTATGGGCCTGAGGACCTGACCTGGAGCATCCAACTCCCGTTCCTGCTGGTGACCGCCTTCGTGATCACCCGCTTCGTGCTGCCGGTCTTCCGCGCCGCTGGCGTGGTCAGCGTCTACCAGTTCCTCGAGCAGCGCATCCACCTGGCCGCCCGGCTGCTCGCCTCGGCCAGCTTCATCGCCCTGTCGGTCGCCCGGATGGGGCTGGCGGTCTACCTCCCGGCCCTCGCCTTCTCGCAGTGCGCCGGGCTCAGCCTGCACTGGTCGATCCTCGGGATGGGCGTCGTGATGACGGTCTACACCGTGATCGGTGGGATCGAGGCGGTGATCTGGACCGACGCCATTCAGGTGGTGATCTTCGTGGTCGCCGCGGTCTACAGCATCGCCGCCATCCTGGTGCGTTGCGCCGGGGGCGACTTCTGGGCGATCGCGGCCGAGCACCACAAGTTCCGGATGATCGAGCCGGGCTTCGACCTCTCCAAGCCGGTGACCCTCTGGCTGATCGTCGAGACGATCTTCTCGACCATCCGGATCTACGGTTCGCAGCAGGACATGACCCAGCGCTACCTCACCACGGAGTCGACCAAGGAAGCCAACAAGTCGGTCTGGGTGGCGATTCTGGGGTACATCCCCCTGGGCTACCTGTTCTACTTCATCGGCGCGGCGCTGTTCGTGTTCTACCAGATCCACCCCGACCCGCGCCTCGCCGAGATCAAGCCCGACGCCATCTACCCCTACTTCGTCGCTACCCAGTTGCCGCCGGGGCTGGCCGGACTGGTCGTCGCCGGCATCTTCGCCGCCGCCATGTCGACGGTCAGCTCGCTGATGAACAGCACCTCGACGGTCTGCGTGCTGGACTTCTACAAGCGGCTCAGCAAGCGCGAACGGCCCGATGCCGACTACCTCAAGGTGGCGCGCTGGTTGACAGTCCTGTGGGGTGTCTCGACCATTGTCCTGGCCTACGCGATGCAGAACATCAAGTCGGCGCTGGACACCTGGGTCAAGATCATGGGCTTCACCAGCAACGGCGTCCTGGCGCTGATGGTGCTGGCCTTCCTGCCGCCCAAGATCACCCTCTGGCCGGGTGTGATCGGCTTCGTCGTCGCCAACTTGACAGCCTGGCTGGTGACCTTGCCCGGCGTCACGCAGCCGCTCTTGGGGGTCGAGAAGGTCGCCCCGCAGATCCTGGTGCTGGTCGGCGCTCCGCTGGGGGTGATCGTCGGCCTGCTGGCGCAGACGCTGGCGAACGCCACCCGGCGGGCGCCGACCTTGGCCGACCAGTGATCACGGCGTCAGACGCGTCAGGTTGAGGTCGTCGCTGCCGAATCGTCCTGGTCGAAGTCGACCGCGGCGCCGGAGTCGCTGGCGGACGCCCCGATCTGGCGCTGCAGGCCGACGCCAGCAGCACCAGGCCGGTGCAACCCAATCCCAACGCCATCGCCCGACTCTGCCAGTTGCGGATTCGCATGGTCGTCCCTGCCCTCTTCTACTGCACCACCACGCCGACATCACCGCCCTGCCGGGGCACCACCACAGTGAGCGTGCCGCTGCGGCCGGACTCGCGTTCAGTTGCACGCACCGTGGCGGGCCCGGAGGCGACGCCAGTCACCTGGGTCGTGCTGCCGGTGCTGCTGTCGCGACTGAGGTTGCTGCCGCCAGCGGTGACCGGCCAGGTGATCGCGTTGCTGCTCCCCAGGGTCACGGGCTGGCCGTTGCTGTTGGTGGCCGTGGCGGTCAGGGTGAGGCTGCTGCCAACCGCCACGGAGGCCGGGTTCGGGGTGATCGCCAGGCTGGTGATCGTGTTGGCCCTCGCCAAGGTGCCGTCGTCGCGGTAGCCGGCCACCATGTCGATCGCCAACGTGCCGGTCGCCTGCGCCGTGCCGCTGGCATCGTTGCTGGGGAAGGCGGTCGCTCGCAGCGTCGCCGCAACCCGCCGGACCAAGCAGGACCAGCGCACCAGCCAGTCCAGCCAGGTGGTGCGTGAGCGAGGCCTCGTCATCAGTGCTCCCCTCACCCGACGGCGGCCCGCGACGGGCCAGATCAGGCAATGGCACGTGGTATGGCGATTAACGAGGCCGCTGTCAGGAATAGTCGCAGCGGCCCGCGAGCGGCGCCGCCGGTTGTCGTGGGTGGCCGTTGGCGTCACGCTGGCGGCTGAGAGTGGTGGCATGGGAATCCTGCTGGGACGTCAGACACGGGTGCTGGTGCAAGGGCTGACTGGGCGTGAGGGCAGCTTTCACGCGCAGCAGATGATCGCCTACGGTACCAAGGTCGTGGCAGGGGTGACGCCCGGCAAGGGCGGGGGCACGCATCTGGAGGTGCCGATCTTCGACACCGTCGCCGGGGCGGTGGCCGCGACCGGCGCTGAGGCGAGTTGCATCTTCGTGCCGGCGGCCTTCGCGGGAGACGCTATCTGCGAAGCGGCGGAGGCCGGCGTGCCGCTGATCGTCTGCATCACCGAGGGCATTCCAACCGCCGACATGATCCGTGCCTGTGCCTACGTGAAGGCCCGCGGCGCGCGGCTGGTGGGGCCGAACTGCCCCGGTCTGTTGACCGTCGGCGAGGCCAAGATGGGGATCATCCCGCCGCAGATCGCCAAACCCGGAGTGGTTGGAATGGTCAGCCGCAGCGGCACGCTGACCTACGAGGCGGCCGACCTCTTGAGCCGCGCCGGACTGGGCTTGACGACGATTGTTGGAATCGGCGGCGACCCGGTGCTGGGCACCCGCTTCGCCGATGTGCTGCCCCTCTTCGAAGCCGATCCGGCGACCCGCGCGATTGTGCTGATTGGCGAGATTGGCGGCACCGACGAAGAGGCCGCGGCGGCGCTGGTGCCGCAACTCAGCAAGCCGGTGGTCGGGTTCGTCGGCGGGCGCAGCGCCCCCGAGGGCAAGCGGATGGGCCACGCCGGGGCGATTGTCTCGGGCAACCTGGGCACCGCCGCCAGCAAGGTGGCCGCGCTGGAAGCGGTCGGCGTGGCGGTGCCGCTGACGCTGGCCGAGATTCCGGGCTGCGTCGCCAAAGCGCTGGGGTAGACGGCAGGAACCGCTGCCCGGCGTGCCGAAGCTCCCACCACCTGAACTCGGTGAGGTGAGCAGATGGCGGCGGTCAAGACGTTCATGGCATTCGACCTCGGCGCGGAAAGCGGCCGCGGCATTCTCGGTCGGTTCGACGGCCGCCGGCTGGACCTGGAAGTCGTCCACCGCTTCGCCAACCCGACGGTCAAGCTGTTGGGCACCCTGCATTGGGACACCCCGCGGCAGTTCAGCGAGCTGGTTGAAGCCCTGCGGATCTGCGCTCGCGAGCACACCACCGACCTGGCTGGGATCGGCGTCGACACCTGGGGCGTCGATTTTGGGCTGTTCGGCCGCGACGGCAGCTTGTTGGGCCTGCCGGTCCACTACCGCGACGCCCGCACCGACGGCATGCTCGACGCGGCCTTTGCGGCGCTGGGACGCGAGCGGATCTTCGAGCGGACCGGCATCCAGTTCATGCAGCTCAACACGCTCTACCAGCTCCTGGCCCTGCAGCGGCAGGGCGCGCCGGCGCTGGAGGTGGCCGAGCGGCTGCTGTTCATGCCCGACATCATGAACTACTGGTTCAGCGGCGTGCAGACCAGTGAGGTCAGCATCGCCAGCACCTCGCAGTGCTGGGACCCGCGCGCCCGCGACTGGTGCCGCGACTTGCTTGACGACCTGCAGATTCCCTCGCGGATCGTCCCGCCGGTGGTCGAACCGGGCACCGTGATCGGCGCGCTGACCGCCGAGCTGCAGGCCGACACCGGGCTCGGCGCGGTGCCGGTGATTGCGCCGGCCTGCCACGACACCGGGTCGGCGGTGGCGGCCGTGCCGGCGATCGGCAACCGCCACGCCTACCTCAGCTCGGGCACCTGGAGCCTGATGGGCCTCGAGAGCCCGACCCCGCTGATCAGCCCGCAGACGCTGGCGCTCAACTTCACCAACGAGGGCGGGGTCTGCGGCACGGTGCGCTTCTTGAAGAACATCATGGGCCTCTGGCTGGTGCAGCAGACGCGCGCCGCGCTGGCCCGCGCCGGGCAGGATCGCGACTACGCCACGCTGACCGCCGAGGCGGCCGCCGCGCCGGCCTTCGGGCCGTTGGTCGATCCGGACTCGCCGCTCTTCCTGAATCCGCCCGACATGCCCGCGGCGATTGCAACCTTCTGCCAGCAAACCGGCCAGCGGCCGCCGGAGAGCGTCGGCGCGACCGTGCGCTGCTGTCTCGAGAGCCTGGCGCTGAAGTACCGCTGGGTCGTCGAGCGGCTCGAAGAGGTGCGCGGCAGCCGCCTCGAACAGCTCAACATCGTCGGCGGCGGGACGCAGAACAAGCTGCTCTCGCAGCTCACCGCCGACGCCACCGGCCGCCCCGTGGTGGCCGGCCCGGTCGAGGCCACGGCCACTGGCAACCTCCTGTTGCAGGCCCTGGCGATCGGCGAACTGGGCAGCCTGGACGAGGTCCGCGCGGTGGTGCGGGCGTCGTTCGAGCTGGAGACCTTCACGCCCAACACCGCCACCGCGGGGGCGTGGGACGGCGCTTGGGAACGCTTCCAGAAGCTCCTCGGCGCGTAGCGGAAGGTGCGCCGGCCGCCGGCGCGGGAGGGCACCCTGGGGTGCCGGTCTGACGAGGTAGACACGATGCGATTGCACTGGATCCTGGCCTGCCTGGGCGCTCTGCTGCTGCTGGCTGCCTGCGGCCCGAAGGAAGAGACCGTCTCGGAGATTCCGACCCCGGCGCCCGGCGCCGTGCCCACCCCGCCGCCGTCGACGGTCGCCACGCCGGCCGCCGAGGGTGGTGTCTTCGCCGATGACAGCAAGGCCGCCCCGGCCGACCTGTCGGGCGAAGCCAAGGCGATGGGTGGGGCACCGGCGGCGGCTGGCGCCGCCCCCGCGGGTGCTGCTCCGGCCGCTGGCGGCGCGCCCGCTGCCGGCGGTCCCGTTGGTGACGAGGGCGGCAAGGCCGGCGCCCCGCCGGCGGGCACCGACCCGGGTGGCAAGCCTGAGCCGTTGGCCGGCGGGTAGCCTGCCACGGACAGCAGCGTCCGACCGAGCTCGCCCGCGGCAGGCTCGGTCGGATGCTCTTGCCTGGACTGGCCCGCTGGAGGCCGGCGAGGAGCGATGCTGATGGCCCGCTGGAGCCTGCAACGACTGCTGACTGCTCTCCTGGCCGGCGGCTTCGCGATGCTCTGCGCAGACACGATCTGGGAGCACCGCGGCGAGCTGGCCGAGCACCCACCCGCCTGGCTGCCGATCGTCTGCAGCGGCCTGCTGACGGTGCTCTTGCTGGCGACCGTCCTCGTCTGGCGGCCGGCGCTGCGAACCGCGGCCCGCTGGACCGCTGTCCTGCCGCTGCTGGTCGGCTTGACCGGCTGGGTGCTGCACAACGAGGATCGCCTCGAGAGCGGCGACCTGACCGCCCTCCTGCCGCCGCTGCTGGCGCCGTTGGCGTTCTGCGGCCTGGCGGCGCTGACGTTCCTGGTCTCGTCCACCCGCTGGCCGGAGAGTTGGCCCAGCGTGACCGCTCGAGCGGAGGAGCACGATGCCTAGAATCTGGTGGCTGCCGCTGCTCGCCGCCGCGGCCGGCGGTGCTGCCGAACTGCCGAACGCCGGCTTCGAAGCCGCCGGCGCGGGCGGTTTCGACGCGTACGTCAGGAACGGCTGGCAGCCGGAAACGGGCGACAGCTTGCTGGGCTTGCCGAACCAGTGGAGTGCCTACCAGTGGGGCGACGTCGGGGCCGGCTGGAGCGTCACCGTCGAGCAGGGCGCCGGCCGCCAGGGCAGCGCTGCGCTACGTGCCTTGAACCGCGGCAGTGCCGCCCGTGCCGGAGCCTACTCGCGCGCCGCGCTGACCCCCGGCACCTGGCGCCTGGCGGTCTGGGCGCGCACCGCGCCGGGCCAGACCGGCAGTGCCGCCATCTACCTCGCCAACACCTACTCGCGGCCGACCAGGCTCAGCGAGCAGTGGCGGCAGATCACGGTCCAGGCGACCGTCGCCGAGGCCTCGGCGGCCGCCGAGGTCAACCTGCAGAGCCGCTCCAGCGGCGGCGTCACCGTGTGGTTCGACGACGTCACCCTGGAACTGGTCGCAGCGGGCACCTACCACTTGCAGGCCGACGACCGCGCCGACCGACCGCGGACGCTGCTGTTCTCGCCGATCAACGTCAACTACCTGCGCGACCACGCTCGCGAGGCGGCTGGCTGGGGCTTCCGCGGCTTCCTCTTCGACGACCTCTTCTGGAGCTGGGGCTCGGACGTCTGGGCGGTCGACAAGGACCCGGCCAGTCGCGGCGAGGACGACCGGCTGCTGGCCGAAGTGCGCGCCTGCAACGAGGCCTGCCGCGCCGTCGGGATTGACAGCAACTTCGTCAAGGTGGCCTTCTACCAGGAGCTGCCCGACTGGTTCGACGACGCCGCCTGGGCCGCCATCGGGCGCAACTTCCGGGAGGGTGCCCGCTTCGCCAAACTGGCCGGCTGCCTGGGCGTGGCGATCGACACCGAGTACATCGCGCAGCAGTACAGCCCCGATTGGCCGGGCTACCAGGCCGCGCAGCGCCCGCTGGCCGACCTCAAGGCGAAGGTCCGGCAGCGCTGGCAGACCGTGATCGCGGGGATGTACGCCGAGTGGCCCGAGCTGGTGCTGCTGACGCTGCCGGAGGGGATGCTCTACTACGGCGAGCTGTACGGCGACCTGTTCCAGGGCTTCCTGGCGGCCGCCGCCGCGGCCGACGCGCCAGGCGGGCTGCACATCATGACCGAGGGCACCTACCATACCACCGACCCGGGTGGCCTGGCGGGGTATCCCGGCCGAATCGACGAGTGGATCGCCGACGAGTGCCCGGAGCCGTTGGTGACCTGGTGGCGCCGCCGCGGGAGCGTCGTGCTGGGGGCCTGGCCAATGGGCTACTACCGCGAAGTCCACGACGCCGCCGGCAAGATGCTCGGCTACAGCGGCCGGCAGGAGCAGTTTGGCGACCAGATCGTCGGGTCGTACGCCGACAAGAGCGCCTGGTACTCGCCGGAGGTCTTCGCGAAGCAGATGGCCGGCCTCAACAGCTATTCGCCGCGCTTCAACTGGATCTACGGCCACGGCTGCGTCTGGTGGCAGTACAGCGAGGCGGACAAGGCCAAGTACACCGCCGGCGTCCACCAGGCCCTCTCGAACGCCCTGCTCCCGACCGCGCCGAACCTCGCCGCCTACGCCGCGGTGATCCGGGCCCCGCAGCGCCTCGTGCGGCAGCCGTAGCTTCCGGCGGCAGGCCCGGCCGGCAGGCCTCCAGCTCGCTGTGTCACAGCGTCCCCGGCTCGGTCGTGCCTGGACCAACCGCCCAGGTTACGACAAGAGTCGCGGCCCCACGTTAGGAGGTTGGCCAGCCGGTGCGAGGGCTTGCCGCGCAAGTCATTGACATGCCTCTCGCCAGCGTTGTACGCTCACCAAGCCACGGCGGCCATCGCGGCCACGATGCCTGGCAACGGGGAAGGGTCGGACGTGTGGCGGCGGTCCGCAACCACGTGCCGACCCGGTGCAGTGGGACCGCCGCAGCCAGCGAACGCTGGAGTCACGCCGGAAGGGGTTCGGACCATGGCACTGAAGCTGCCGGACGAGGTCTTGCGTGATGCGACGATCTGGGGGTTCCGAGCTGGCTTCGACGACCAGGACTTCCTGAAGAGCCTCCACAGCCCGCGCTGGGGCGAGCGCTTTGGGGACGCCGCTCAGCCGCTGCCCACGGGTCGGCCCTTGCACGAACTGATCCGGGCGATCTGCCAGGAGCACGACATCGCGCAGCCCTTCGTCTGGGCCAAACTGGTTGGCGAGACGAGCTTCCTGACCGCGCCGGAGCCGCCGGGCAAGGGTTACAAGGCGCCGCTGGGGTTTGACTGCCCCGATGACGGGCGAGATCCGCGGCCGCAGTACTACGGCGTGCTCCGCAACCTCCAGGGCGGCATCGCGTGGTGGCGCCGGTTCCTGGACAAGTGGGACTGGCAACGGCGGCTGCGGTGCGGGCTGGCGGACATCAATGTCAGCGCTGAGGGCCAGCGGGTGCGCCGCCAGACTGTCAGCCCCCGGACCGCGGCCGAGGTCGCCTACCTGATCTACACGCCGCATCTATACAGCCTGCACGACTTCCACACGATCTGGCGCCAGCGCTTCGCGGGGCAGCTTGAGCCGCCCGTGCAGGTTGTCCTGCCTGGGCTGCCGGCCAGTCGTTTCACCTGGCCGGTGGCCCAGATGCTCTCGCGCCGGGTCAATGTCACGCTTCACGGCCGGAGCGTGCATCGCCCTGGCGACGTCCGCCACCATAACGTCTTCAAGGGCTACACCGAGTGGGGCACCAACGGTCACCGCGGGGTCGGCGACGCCGTGGACCTGTTCTGCCCTGCCAACACGGAGGTCTTCGCGATTGGGGACGGTTTCCAGACCAGGTGGCGCAATGACCTGACCCGGCAAGAGGTGATCTACCTCGAAGGCGACGGTTGGCTGGCGGTCTACGCGCACATCGATGCCGTCCATGAGGGTCAGCAAGTGGCCGTCCAGCGCGGCGAGGTCGTGGGCCGCGTGCGACCCGACCTCGCCGACCCCCACCTGCACTTCGAGTTGTGGCTCGACGGCCAGGCGGTCGCAGCCCAGGATCCCGCCAGCCTCCGCGACCTGATGGCGCACCGCCTGGGGTTGGCTGAAGTGGCGCCGGTGCGGCAGGAGCCGCGAGTGATCGTCGCCAAGCCCGCCGGGAGCGAGCCGAGTGCTGACGGGCTGCTCTACTGCCCGCTGCCATCCCGTTGGGACAGCCAGGCCAACCAGGCCGAGGTCGACTCCGCGGCGTTGGCCGAGTGGCTGGGCACCTCCATCGGCGGTCTGCCGAAGTATGCGCCGCTCCGCGAGGCCCTGACAGCGATGGGCGTGACAGCGAGGTTCGACCTGACGCACCTGCACGCCGCCAACCCGCGGATCTACGTCTTCACGGGGTGAGACGACCTGAGCAGCGCCGCAGGCGCCAGCCGCGCTCGGCCCACCGGACCGTGACAAAGGGGATCACACGATGTCAGCGACCGTCGGTCAAGGGGATCTGCAAGTTACCACTCTGAACGGCCTGGGTCCGCCGCCCGGCTCGGCGGCGGACCTTGACCGGATCTACCAGTACGTCGTCCGAATCGGGGCGGAGGCGCAGGCCTGGTACCTGCAGAAGAAGTCCCGCCCGGCCACGTTCGCCTGTAGCTTTCGCTTGTGGGCGTCGTTGATGGCTGCCCTCGGGGCGCTGCTGCCGCTGATCGACGGGCTGGTGCAGAGCTACTCCAGCCACCGCATTCCCCCGATGTGGGCTTCGGTGGCGATCCTCCTGGCGGGGGCGTTGTTGGGCATGGACAAAGCCTTCGGCACCACCAGCCGCTGGATGCGGATGGTGACCACCGCGATGAAGCTGCGCAGCATCGGGGTCGCGTTCGAGCTGGATTGGGCGGCGGCGCGGGCGGCGCTGGGGGAGCGCGAGCCCACCGCTGCGGAGGCGGTCCAGTTGATCCACCTGGCGCGGCAGGCCGCGAGCCGGATCTGTGGGGCGATCGAAAGCGAGACGGCCTCCTGGGCGCAGGACCTGGTGGCGAGCCTCAAGGAGCTGGACAAGCCCCCAGGTGGGCGAGGCTGGACCGACCCGCCGCGGCCGGAGCCACCGACTGCGACCGTGGGACCAACCGGCGCGGTGCGAGTCGAGATCACCAACCACACCGCAGAGGATGACGGTTGGTCGCTGACCATCGGCGAGATCAAGGTGCAGTCGGTTGCGGGCGATCTGGTGGTGCTGGCCAACGTCCCGGAGGGCCAACTCGCGCTGCAGGCGTGCCCGGCACGCGATGGGGCCAGGCGAGCCGTCGAGCAGCAGGTGACCATCGTCGGCGGCGAGACCACCGTCGTCAAGCTGGAGTGGCCAGCCCTCCCGGCCGCGCCGTGATCCGCTCCCCGCAGCGCCTCGTGCGGCAGCCGTAGCTTACGGCGGCAGGCCCGGCCGGCGGATCGGCGGCACTGGCTGCAGGACCGCTGCCAGGTCGGGATCGAGGCGCTGCTGGTGGACCCGGTCGGCGAGCTCGGCGACCGCGGCGCAAGCCAGTTGGGTGGCGTCGCAGGCCGTCGTCGGGGGCAGGCTGCGGGGCAGGTCCCAGCGCTCGATGCCTGTGCCGGCGGGCAGTTCTGGCCAGGTCGCGGCGTGCTCGCCGGCCACTGCGGCCAGGTAGGCCCGGTCGGGATTCAGGCGCACCCAACGCGCCGCCGCGGCGCGCCAGCCGGACCAGGCGGCCCAGAGGTGCGGATGGTCGGGCGCCGCCTGCTGGTGATCCGGCTCCTGGCCCAGGACCATCGCCAGCAACTCCGGACGGTTGACCACCGCCCGCGCGAAGTTGCCCGCGGCGTTGCGGCGAGCCCAGAACTCAGCGGCTTCGGCCGCGCGCAGCAGGTGCGCCGGCCAGTCGGGCAGCAGTTGGCGCTGGGCGGCCGCCTGCAACAGGCCGGTCGGGTAGACGTAGCGCGGCAGCGCGCCGCCGCCCGGTGCCGGCAGCGCCGCCGGCACGAGGTCGGTCGGGCTGGCTTGCCCGTCGCGGTTGGTGTCGAGGTAGAAGGCCCCGTAGACCAGCCCCCCGCTGCCCGGCAGGGCCAGCCCCGGGGCGAAGCGCAGGACGGCCCAGTCGACCTCGCCGGTGAGCGGGTCGTAGGCACTCAGCGCGCCGTCGCCCAGGCCACCGCAGAGCACCGTCGGGGCGCCGTCGCCGACTGGCGTCTCCCAGGTGGCGACCCAGGCCACGCCCTGCACAGCGCGGTCCTGCTCGGCCAGCACCAGCACGGCGCTGTTGCCGCCGTTGTCCCAGCCCAGCAGCCCGACGGCGCGGACCGCCGGCTGCAGCGGCGCGGCGATCTGCGGCAACCGCCGGCCGTCGCTGGCGGCCAGGTCGCCCTGGGCGAAGCGGATCACCTGCGCCAGCACGGCGGTGGCGCGCGGCCCGCGGAGGTCGGACAGCGTGCCGGCGGGGAACTCGAAGCGCAGGTCGACGCAGCCCAGGGCGGCCAGCGGGGCCGCCAGCCGGCGGCGGTCACCGGGCCCCCAGCCGCCCGGAACCTGCACCGCCACCGGCGCCACCGCGCCGTACCGGCCCGCGGCCGGCAGCGCCAGGCGGACGGCGATGCTGAGGTCGCCCGCGGGCAACGTCAGGTCGACCTCACGCACCGCGGGGGCCAGGCCGCAGAGCAACGCCAACAGGAGGCCGGTCACCGCGGGATCTCCATCCAAACCGCACGCTCGGCGGCCTCCCGCGCGCGCAGCACAACGTCGGTGAGCTGGTAGCAGTCGGCCGCGCTGATGGGGTGCTCGCCGCGGCCGGCGAGTTCGTCCAAGAAGGACCCGAACAGGCTGCCCGTGGCGTTGGCGGGCAGCTCCCGCGGCTCGCCCTGGGCCGGCAGCAGGGTCACCTTGCCGCCGATCGTCTCGATCACGCCCCGCTCGCCAGCCAGCCGCAGGCGGTCGTCGCCGTGGCTCGCGGCGCTGCCAGGTCGCAGGTAGTCCAGCCGCACATCGGCCAGCGCGCCATTGGCGGTCTGCAGCAGCAGCGTGGCGGTCTCCTCCATCTGGCCAGCCCCCGGCAGGCCGCTGTTGCGCTGCTGCGCGGCGACTCGCACGAACCGTTCGCCGCTGGTCCACTGCAGCAGGTCCAGCGGGTGGATGCCGATGTAGGGGATGGTCCCGCCGAAAGTCGCCGGCTGCTGCATCCAGGCCGGCCGCTGTCCGCGCTTGTAGGACTTCTGGCCGGACAGCAACAACGGCCGGCCGATGGCCCCGGCCGTCACCTCGCGGCGGATCGCCTGATAGGGCCCCTCGAAGCGCATCGTCAGCAGCATCGACAGCCGCACCCCGGCCGCCGTGATGGCCGTGCGCACCCGGTCGAGGTCGGCCAACTGAATCGTCAACGGCTTCTCGGCGACGATCTGCCAGCCCCGTTGGGCCGCCGCGAGGAGGTGCTCCGCCCGTGAAGCGTTGTCTTCGGCCAGCACCACAATCTGAACGTCGCGGTGCGCCAGCAGTTCGTCCAAGTTGGGCGTCACCAGCGTCTGCGGATCGACCGCCGGGTGGCTCTTGAAGCGGTTCAACGCGCCGCCGTCGTCATCCCAGACGGCCGCCAGCCGCACCTCCTCGCGGCGGACGATTTCGTCCAGGCAGGTGCTCTGGTGGCCCTTCAGGCCGATCAGCGCGACATTCGTCATGAGCCCTTCTCCGTGGCCGCGGCCAGGTCACCGGCCAGCAGCTCGAGGTCGAACGCCTCCAACCGGACCCGACAATCGTAGTACGTCAGCGTCACGCCGACCAGCCGCAGCGGGTCGACCAGCAGGATCCCCAACTGCGTCGCCAGCGCGGTCAGCAGCGCGCTGCCGGGCGACCCATCGAGGCCAGCGGCGCCGCCCAGGAGCGTCGCGGGCAGGCGCACGTAGGCGGTCAGCAGCAACACCAGCAGTTGCAGCACGCCGTAGAGCGCCAGGATCCGCCCGCGGCACGGCCAGGCCAGGTCGAGGCTGCGCCAGAGACCGCCCCAGCGACGCCCTTCGAGCACCACCGCCGCCGGCACGAAGCCACAGACCGTGCTGTAGGCCAGCAGGACCAGCGCCAGCGCGGGCACCCACAGCACCGTCGCCAGCCCGACCACCGCGGCCAGTTGCTGTTCACCACCGCTCCAGCGCAGCAACGCCAGGCTCGCCAGCACGACCAGCACCAGGACCAGCAGCAGCAGCCCGAGCAGCGGGCCGGTCAGCAGCGCCAGCAGCCCGACCAGCGGCCGCGCCTGCCGCCACACGCCGCGGTAAGCCGCCAGCACACTGGTCGGCCGGCCGAGGTAGCGCTCGGAGACCGCGATGGTCAGCGCGCCGGTCGCCAGCGGCGACAGCAGCACGGTGTGCAGCACGAACAGCGCCAGACCGAGGCCGGCGGTGAGCAGCGTCGCCGGCTCACCGGCGGCGCCGGGGGCGGTGGTCAGCGAGCGCACCATCAACGGCGTGGCCAGAGCCACAAACGGCAGCGCCGCGACGGCGTAGATGCCCAGGAAGGTGGGCAGGTTGCGACGGTACAGCTCGACGCTGTGGTCGAGCAGTTCCCCGACACTCCGTGGCCGCAGCCGCTGGGCGCTCATCGCCGCCTGCTTCGGGCCGCCGCCCGGCAGCCCTCCTGCCGCTCAGGCCTGCAGCCGCCAGTAGGCGCCACGCGCGGCCAGCAGTTCGGCGTGGGTGCCGCGCTCGACGATCCGGCCAGCGTCGATCACCAGGATCTGGTCGGCCTGCCGAATCGTGCTCAGGCGATGCGCGATCACGAAGCTGGTACGGCCAGCCATCAGTCGCAGCATCGCCTCCTGCACCTGCACCTCGGTGCGCGTGTCGACGCTGCTGGTGGCCTCGTCCAGGATCAAGACCGCCGGGTCGGCCAGCAGGGCGCGGGCGATCGCCAGGAGCTGGCGCTGGCCCTGGCTGAGGTTGTTGGCTGCCTCCGACAGCGGCGTCTCATAGCCGTGGGGCAGGTGCCGGATGAAACCCGCGGCGTTGGCCAGTTCGGCGGCCTGCTCGACCTCGGCGTCGGTGGCATCGAGGCGGCCGTAGCGGATGTTCTCGCGGACGGTGTCGGCGAACAGGAAGGTGTCCTGCAGCACAATCCCCAGCGCTCGCCGCAAGTCGGCCTTCGGGATGGTCGCCAACGCGCGGCCGTCGATGCTGACGAGGCCGGCATCGATCTCGTAGAACCGCGTCAGCAGGTTGATGATGGTCGTCTTGCCGGCACCGGTGTGGCCGACCAGGGCGATCATCTGCCCCGGCGCGGCGCGGAAGCTGACCTCGCGCAGCACCGGCTGGGCCGGGTCGTAGCCGAAGGTGACGTCCTCGAAGACGACCTCGCCGCGGACCGCGCCGAGCGCGGCGACGGTCGGCGCGGCGTCGCAGTCGGCCGGCTCGTCGAGCACCTCGAAGACCCGCTCGGCGCCGGCCAGGGCCTGCTGCACCAGACCGTAAAGGTTGGCAATCTCCAGGACCGGCCGGGTGAACTGCTGGCTGTAACCGATGAACGCCGCGACCAGCCCGACGGTGGCCTGGCCACGGATCACCAGGTAGCCGCCAACGCCGGCCAGAATCGCGAACCCGCAGTTGCGCATGAACTGCATACTGGGCCCGATGATGCCGATCAGCAGGCTGGCCCGCAGGGCAACCTGCCGCAGCCGCTGGTTGGCCTCTTCGAACGCCGCAATGGCCTGCGGTTCGTGGCGGCAGACCAGGATCACGCGCTGCCCGGCGACGGTCTCCTCGACCAGCCCGTTGAGCTCGCCGAGCACCGCCTGGCGGTCGCGGAAGCCCTGCCGGGTGGCCTTCGCGAGGGCCCGCGTGGTGAGCAGGATCACCGGCAAGGTGACCACGCTGGCGAGCGCCAGATGCCAGTTCAGGCTGAGCATCACGACCGCCGCGCCGACGATGCTAAGCAGACTGGCGAAGAGCTGCGTGACCTGCTCGCCGAGCGTGCTGCTGACCAGTTCGGTGTCGTTGGTCAGGCGGCTCATCAAGTCGCCGTGCGGGCGCTGGTCGAAGAAGCGCAGCGGCAGCCGTTGGAGGTGGGCGAACAGCTCGCCGCGGATCTGCCGCACGGCGCGCTGCGAGACGCGGATCATCAGCAGCGCCTGCACCCAGCCGCAGAGCGTGTTGGCCAGGTGGACGCTCAGCAAGACCGCCAGAACGTGTGCCAGCCGGCTGAGATTGTGGGCCCGGATGCCCTGGTCGATGGCCTGGCTGACCAGATAAGGCCCACCCAGGCTGAGCCCGGAGGTCACTGCCGTGAGCAGCAGCGCGGCCGCCAGCGGGGTGCGGTAAGGCAACAGGTAGCGCCCCAACCGGCGCGCCGCGCCACGGGCGTCGCTGGCGCTGGCGCCGCCGAACCCGGCCATGAACCGGCCCGGGCCGATGGCCGGCGCTTCGCGGCTGCGGCGGGGGGCGCTGCTCATGCCAGCTCCTCCCCGACCGCCACCTGCGAGCGGACGATCTCCTGGTAGATCGCGCTGCCGGCGAGCAGTTCGTCGTGGGTGCCGGCCGCCACCAGGCGGCCATCGTCGAGCACCAGAATCGTGTCGGCCCGGCGCATCGTGTTGACCCGCTGCGCCACCAGCAGCAGCGTCGGATGGTCCGGCCAGGCCGCCAGGCCGTCCAGGATGGCCGCCTCGGTCAACGCGTCGACGGCGCTGGTGCAGTCATCCAGCAGCAGAATCTGCGGCTGCGCCACCAGCGCCCGGGCAATCGCCAGGCGCTGCTTCTGACCGCCCGAGAGGTTCACCCCGCGCTGCCCCAGCATCGTCTCGTAACCATCGGGCAGGGCGACGATGAACTCCTCGGCCTGCGCCAGGCGCGCCGCGGCCTGCAGGTCGGCGTCGCTGGCGGCGGGGTTGCCGTAACGCAGGTTGTCGCGGATGCTGCCCGAGAAGAGCACCGCCTCTTGCAGGCCCAGGCCGACCAGCCCCCGCAGATCGCGTTGCGCCACCGTCCGGACATCCAGGCCAGCCACCCGCACCGCGCCAGCGCTGACGTCGTAAAGGCGCGGCAGCAGGTAGAGCAAGGTCGATTTGCCCGAGCCGGTCGACCCGACCACCGCCACGGTGCTACCCGGGGCGAGCGTGCAGGTGAGGTCACTGAGCACTGGCGCCTCGCCGCCCGGGTGGGTGAAGCTGACGCCCGTCAACTGCACCTCGCGCCCGGCCGGCAGCGGCTGCGGCGAGGCCGGATCCTGCACGGCGGGGACCGTCTCCAGCAGCTCCAGCAGGCGGCTGGAGGAGGCCTCGGCGCGGGTCACCTGCATCAGCAACATGCCGACCCAGAGCAGCGAGAAGAGCATGTCGGTGAGGTAGTTCAGAAACGCCAGGATGGCGCCCACCGGCAACACGTTGCGGGCGACCAGGTGGCCGCCGAACCAGAGCGCGCCGACCAGGCCGGCGTTGACCAGCAGCATCAGCAGCGGTCGCAGCCCGGCCAGCAGACTGGCCGCCTCGACTCCGGCCGCCTGCAAGCTGCCGCTGGCCGTCTCGAAGCGGCCCACTTCGTGCTCGCTGCGGACGAAGGCCTGCACCACCCGGACCCCCGCGAGGTTCTCCTGAACCACCGCGTTGAGGCGGTCGAGGCGCTCCTGGACGACCTTGAACAGCGGCTGGGCCCGCACCACGGTGAAGCCGAACAGCGCCACCACCGTCGGCAGCAGCACCGCCAGCAGCGGCCAGAGCTGCGGACAGGTGTGGATCGCCATCAGCAGCGACCCCAACATCAGCAACGGGGCGCGGACCAGGATCCGCAGGAACATGCCGACGGCGTTCTGGACCTGATCGACATCGTTGGTCAGCCGGGTGATCAGACTGCCCGTCTCGAAACGGTTGAGGTCGGCCAGGCTGAGCGCCTGGACCTGCCGAAAGACGGCCGCCCGGAGGTCGGTGCCGTAGCCCAGCGAGGCGAAGGTGGCCGCTACCGTGCAGCCGATCCCACCGACCGCACCCACGGCGGCGATCAGCAACATCAGCGCGCCGGTCCGGCCGATCAGAGCGACGTCGCCCGTGGTGATCCCCTGGTCGACAATCAACTGCAACAACCGCGGTTGGCAGAGGTCCATCGCCACTTCGAGCGCCATCAGCAGCGGCGCCAGCAGCGCAGCCGTGCGGTACGGTCGCAGGAATCGGCCGAGCCGGCGAAACGACTTCATGCGGACTTCCGCCGCCTAGCATAGCACGGCGCGGGGCTGCCGCCCCAACAAGCCGACGCCCCGCTGGCAGTTGCCAGCGGGGCGCGCAGCATCACCAGGAAGTGTCCGCTAGTCGGCTTCGATGGTCTGAAGGGTGCGCACCTGCTGGGCGTTCTCCTTGACCATCTCGGTCCGCTTCAGCCACTTCACGTGCCCGTCGCAGAAGGTCACGTTGAGGCCTTCGTTGTGGCGGTCGGGCCAGTAGGTCATCGGCTGATGCGCGGCGATGTTGGCCCAGCCGTACTCAAACACACCGGTGAAGTCGACGATGATGGCTGTCCCCGCCACGTCAACCACCTGGGCCAGCGCCCGTCCGTAGGGCGGGTTGGCGTTGACCCCCGCCACGCCGCTGCCGGCATGGTAGCAGACATTGAAGGCGTAGCCGAGCGCGAGGGTGTGGGCGGGTGCGAGTCACAGCGTAGGGTCAGGCGGCGCGGGGCCGGCGGACGGCTGGGTCGGTCAGCTCGTCGGCCAGGACGGTCAGCAGGGCGGTCAGACCGTCGGGGCTCCAGTTCATGCCGGCTCC
>JADZEX010000034.1 GCA_020850355.1 Fimbriimonadaceae bacterium
CGGCGACGGCGGCAGCAGGTACTCCTGATCCGGGGTCCAACGACGGTAGAGCTTGCTCATGCGCTAATGGAATCACAGGGCGATCAGCTTGTCGATCCCCGGTTATGCGCAACGGGCTCCTAGTCGCTCAGCAGCTCTCGCAACTGCACCACCTGGGGGGCCTGGTTGACCCGCTGCGCGGCGATCCGGCGGACCGGATTGGTGACCGGCTGCCCGCCGGCCCGCAGCTCGGCGCACCACGGCAGGACCAGCCCGCCGGTCGGCCGGAAGTCGCTGTAGCTGCGCCGCAGCGTGGTCAGGCCCAGTGCCCCGCGGCCACGCCAGGTGAGGCTGACGATCTGTCCGCTGAAGGGATGCAGCTCCAGCAGACTGGTCGCCCCGGCGACGCTGATCCGGACGCGCTGCGCGCCGACCGCGACGGCGGTCGCCTCGCCGCGTAGCCAGGCCTGCAGCAGCGGCAGCGGATGGCGGTACAGCTCGCGCTGGATGAACGCGGCGACGCTGGCGGGCGTGGTGCCGGCCTGCCCCGACATCCGGCCGCCGCCAGGGCCAACGCCGTGGGCGCCCTGGTACTCGGGCCAGGTGTCCTGCAGCACGTAACGATCCGGCGCCCGGTAGCTGGCCAGGTGGCGGAACTCCAAGCCCCCTTTGCCGCGGTCCATCGCGAAGGCGGTCTCGAGCTCCCAGGTCTGCACCGCGCGCAGCCGCCCGGCCCCACCCAACGCCCGCACGGCCCGGTCCAGCAACGCCTGCGCGGCGGCCGTCTGCGGCGCGGTGCCGGACGGCAGCGGATCGGCGGTGTCGATGAAGTCGACCGGGCTCTGGCGAAACGCGTCGCGGCAGAAGTCGCTGGCGAAGAGGTAGATCCGCCCGCCGAAGACTTCCCAGCGGTCGGGGCTGCCGGCGCCGGAGACTGGCCCCATCTTCATGCAGGCGCCGCCGAACTGCACCTCGTACCGCTCCGGCGCAGCCTCGAAGGCCGCCCGGTTGGCGGCGCTGCTGAACTGGTAGCGGTAGTCACCGCGGTCCAGGCTGACGGCCGACTGCCCGGCGGTCTCGCGCCCGGCCACCAGGTCGACCGGGTCGAAGCCCCGGAGCGCCAGCTTCGGCTCGGCCGACAACGGTCCGGCGGCGACAGCCAGTAGCAAGAGCAGTCCACGCATCAGTCCCTCCAGACGACCACCGCGATCTCTTGACCCGGCGGTCGTATTACAGCAGGCAAGATGCCGCCAGCGCTGCCCGCTGGCAAGGCCGGCAGGAATGACGCGGGTGGTTGCCGAAGGTGGGGTCGGAGACCGACCATGCCGTTCGCTCTGCTGGCGCTGTTGCCGAACCTGCTGGCCGCGCCGGAGCCGGCCGACACGTTGCCGCCGGCGCCCGCTGGACAGGCTTGGAAGCTGGTCTGGAACGACGAGTTCGACGGCCAGCAGCTTGACGAGAGCAAGTGGCAGGTGCCCGAGTACCAGCGCAAGGGCGGCTGGTGGGACCGCCGCGCGATCCGCCTGGATGGCCAGGGCCACCTGGTGATGGACTGCTTCCGCGAGGGCGACAAGGTGCTGGACGGCTGCGTGCGCACCTGGCGGCGCTACGAGAAGGCCTTCGGCTACTTCGTGACGCGGGTGCAGCTCCAGCAGCAGCCTGGCCATTGGTCGGCCTTCTGGCTGATGGGCGACGGGGTTGGCAAGGTCGGCAACGAGGGCCGCGACGGCACCGAGATCGACATCTTTGAGAAGCCCTGGCTGGACGAGCGCGTGCAGCAGACGTTGCACTGGGACGGCTACGGCCCGGACCATAAGTCGCAGGGCTTCGTGGCGCGGCAGCCGGGGGTGATGACGGGCTGGCACACCTTTGCGCTGTGGTGGAGCCCGACGGAGTACGTCTTCTACATCGACGGCCGCGAGACCTGGCGCACCAGCGCCGGCGGGGTCTGCCAGGCGCCGCTGTGGATCAAACTGAGCGACGAGGTCGGCCCCTGGGCCGGCGACATCAACCAGGCCAAACTCCCGGACCCGTGGCTGGTGGATTACGTCCGGGTCTACGACCTGCTGCCGACGGAGTAGCGGCGGATCGCGGCACCGGTCCTCGGCCGGGAGTCTGTGTCATCCTCGCGTCGAGGGTTGGCCGCGGGGCGGCCAGGGAACCGTATGCGGGAGAGTCTCGGGCGCGAGTTGCTGGAACTGGGCGACAGCCTGCCGGCGGAGGTGGCCTGCCCGTTCTGCAGCCTGCCGCTGCCGGCCTGGCCGGCGGTGCTCAGCGAGCTGCGTCCATCCGCGGCCAGCGCGGCGCCACCGGGCGGCCGGCGCTGCCCGCGCTGTGGCAGCCGCAGCAGCCTCGATGGCGAGCCGCTGCTGTTCGGCGACCCCTACGCGTTGACCGCTCTCGGTCGTGGGATGCGCCGCGTCTTGGAGGGCTGCAACGGCTGTGGCGGGTGTCTGGCGGTGGTCGCCACGCTGCAACTGGTCGGGTTGCTGTTGGCCTTTGCGCAGCGCCTCACCGAGGTCCAGGAGGTGCTCTTCGCCATCGCCCTGGCGGCGGTAATCGGGGGCCCGCTGCTGGGCTATCAACCGTGGCGCATGGCCCTCGCACGGCGGCGCTGGTGGCAGGCCCGGACGGCGCGTCTGAGCGCGGCCGGGGCAGGCGACGTGGCCCTCGGCGCGGATCTCGCGGAGTGTGATCTGGGCGTCCGCGAGCTGCTCCGCCAAGTTGGCGACCGCTCCGAGCAGTTGGTGCTGCTGCGCGTCGCGCGCGACAAGCTGGAGCAGTCCAGCTTCCGCGACCGCAGCCAGCCCTACCACCGGGCGATTGCGCTGTTGGAGCAGCAGATCGCCGAGCGCGAGGGGCTGCTGGAGCAGTTTCTGCGGCACCGCCGGGACCTCGACGCGGTGGTCGCCGTGCGGCGGGCCGAGGCGGCTTTCGACCCGGGGCAGGTGCTGCTGGACTCGGCCGACCTGACCGACACCCGCCGCCGCCTGACCGCCGCGGTCGACCGGCTGGCCGCCGAGCAGGAGGTCGCGGTCGACCTCGGCGCGCTGTGAGGCGGGTCAGGCTCCGGCGGTGACGTCATAGACGGCCAGGGCGCCCTCGGTGAAGCGCACGGTGACCAGGGTGGTGACCACTTCGTTGCTCAGACCGGTCGCCCCGGTCAGGGCAATCTGCGGTTGCGGTGTCCAACGCAGACCGCTGACCTCGACGCCGGACGCCACCGGCAGCGGCAGCAGGCTGAGCTTCGCCCCGACCCGCCGCGCGGTCTGCCAGGTCTCGCCCGGCCGCAGCATCGTCAGCCAGCCGTGGGCGTCGCCGGCCTCGATTCGCAACTGCATCGCGTAGCGGGCGAACAGCCCAAAGTGGTGGTGGACCATGTCCCAGCGGCGGCCGCCGGCGCCGAGCACCGTGACCGCCTCGTAGTGCCGGTCGACGCAGGTGTAAAGCGCCTTCTCGAGGTCGCAGGTGTCCTGCTCGGCGATCGGCAGCCGTTCGACGCCGGCGGGCACTTCGGCCGGAACGGAGTCCCAGTCGCCGACCACCGCGTCCGGCGTCAGACCGGCCTGCAGCGCCGCCGTGAGGGCGCCGTCGGTCACCACGAACCAGCCGGCGCCCTCTCGACAGCAGCGCAGCAACTCCGGCGACGGCGGGTCACCGTTGGCCAGCACCAGGGCCCGTCCCAGCATCGGCCTAGAGGATCTGCGAGCGCAACGTCTCGAGCAGCTTCACGGCGCGGGCGATGTCCTGCAGTTGCTGCTCGCCGCTGATCTCGCGCTCGATGGTCAGCGGTCCGCGGTAGCCGATCTCCTTGAGCGTCCGGAGGTAGGTCTCCAGGCCGACCTGGCCCTCACCGAGCGGCATCTCGACGCCCCACTCCTGACCGGGGTTGGCGGCCCAGTTGGCGTCCTTGCAGTGGACGCTGCGGACGTACTGCCCGACCAGCTTGAGCGCGGCAATCGGCTCGCCCGAGCCGTACAGAATCATGTTGGCCGGATCGAAGTTGATCGCCAGGTTGGGGCGGCCCACCGCCTGGAAGAAGTGCTGCAGCGCCGGGCCGGTCTCCTGCCCGGTTTCGAGGTGGAAGTGCTGCCCGTACTGGGCGCAGTAGTCGCAGACTTCCTGGGCCGCGGCGACGACCCGCTGGAAGATCGGGTCCTGGTCGTCTTCGGGCACGAACCCGATGTGCATCGCGACGGCATCGACGCCCATCTGGTGGGTGAAGTCGGCGATCGCTTTGGTCTCGGCCAGGCGCGCCGCGGCGGTCGCGGCGGGCACCAGGCCGACGGTCTCCTTGACGGTCGGAATGTCGGCGTAGCTCTCGCCCTCGAACCCGCAGAAGACCGCTGTGACGGCGATCCCGGCGGCGTCGAAGGCGGCCCGCACCGCGGCCGCCCGCTGCCGTGTCTCACCGTGCGGCGCGTGCAACTGCACGGTGCTGATGCCGAGCTGCTTGACGCCGTCGAGGTTGATCCCCAAGCCGGCGTCCACCGACGTGAACACACCAATCGCCCACGGTTCCATCCCGGACTCCTCTTCGTTACCGCGCGCAGTTCGCCACTGGAGCGCGATTTCCTGCGGAGCCGCGTTTTCGGGCACCCACAAGGGCGCGCCGATGGTTTATGATGCAGGAGCGCCCGGGGGTCTTACCAAGCGGTGCGTTCTGGAGCTGGTTGTGCACGCTCTCGCACGGGTCTGCGTTCAACGTCCGGTGTTCGCCACGGTGCTCTCGCTGTCGCTGCTGGTGATCGGCGTCGCCGGCTACCTCGGCCTCGGCACCGACCGCTTCCCGAACATCGACTTTCCGATGGTGATGGTCCACACCACCCTGCCGGGGGCCTCGCCGACCGAGATGGAGTCCGAGGTCACCGACAAGATCGAGCGGCAGGTCAACACCGTCGGCGGGATCGACACGCTCAGCTCGACCTCCAGCGACGGCCTCTCGCTGGTGATGATCAAGTTCGACCTGGCCAAAGACGGCGACGTCGCGGCCGAGGAAGTGCGCTCCAAAGTCGCGCTCGCCAAGGGTGACCTGCCTCCCGACGCCAACGAGCCGATCGTCCAGAAGTTCGACATCGGCGCGGTCCCGGTGATCACCTACGCCATCAGCTCCAAGGGCAGCCTGCGCGAGACCTACGAGTTTGTCGACAAGAAGATCCGCCGCCGCCTCGAATCGGTCGACGGGGTCGGCGAGGTCCGCATCACCGGCGGGCGTGAGCGGCAGATCAACATCGTGCTCGATCCCTACCGGATGCGGGCCTACGGGGTCACCGCCAGCGATATCACCAAGGCGTTGCACAACGAGAACGCGCAGGTCCCGGGCGGCCTGGTCGAGCAGGGCGACCTGCAGCTCAGCCTCCGCACGCCGGGTCGCCTGAAGGCCGTGGCCGACTTCGAGACGATTCCGATCAAGACCTTCGGCGACCGCCAGGTGCTGTTGCGCGATGTCGCCCGCGCCAGCGACGGTGAAGGCCGGGCTACCAGCCTGGCGCTGCTGGATGGCGAAGAGGCGGTGGTGGTGGACTGCATCAAGCAGTCGGGCACCAACGCGGTGAAGGTGATCGACGCCGTCGAAGAGCGCATGGCGATCGTCGAGGCCGAACTGCCCGCGGGCTACGCTGTGCGCAAGGTCCGCTCCAGCAAGGTCTTCATCGAAGCGGCGCTGCACGCTGTCAACGAGCACCTGATTCTGGGGGCGATCCTGGCCGCCATCGTGGTCTTCTTGTTCCTCCGCAGCGGCCGCTCGACGATCATCGCGGCGCTGGCCATTCCGACCAGCATCATCACCACCTTCGCCCTGATGAACGCCGTCGGCTTCACGCAGAACGTGATCACGCTGCTGGCGTTGACCCTCTCGGTGGGCATCGTGATCGACGACGCCATTGTGGTCCTCGAGAACGTCTTCCGGGTGATCGAGGAGCAGAACCTGACGCCCTTCGAGGCGGCGATTCAGGCGACCCGGGAGATCGGCCTGGCGGTCCTGGCGATCACCTTGTCGCTGATTGCGGTGTTCCTGCCAATCGCCTTCATGGGCGGCATCGTCGGCCGCTTCCTGAAGTCGTTCGGCGTGACGATGGCCTTCGCCATCGCGGTGTCGATGTTCATCAGCTTCTCGCTGACGCCGATGCTCTGCTCGCGCTGGCTGCGCGGCCACGAGGGCGCCGGGCACGGCGAGGGCAGCCAGGAGACCAAGGGCGGCTGGTACGGCGTGGTCGACCGGGTCTACACCGCGATGCTGGAATGGAGCCTGCGTCACAAGCTGGCGGTGGTGATGGGCTGCGTCGGCATCCTGTGCAGCATCGTCCCGCTGGGGAAGATCGCCAACAAGAACTTCCTGCCGAACGACGACGAGTCGGAGTGGCAGATCCTGGTCCGCGCGCCGGAGGGCACCAGCATCGAGGGCACCCGGCGGATCGTCGAGGCGATGGCCAAACAGGTGCGCCAACTGCCGGAGGTGCAGTACACCCTGGTGACGATTGGCTCGGACGACGAGCGCAGCGCCAACAACGGCAAGGTGCTCGTGGTGATGAAGCAGGTTGAGGAGCGGCAGGACCGCAGCGTCTCGCAGTGGAGCCTGATGGACCGCGCGCGCCAGGAAGTGCTGCCGCGTTTCGAGGGGCGCGGGCTGCAACTCTCGGTGCAGACCGGCGGCGGTTTCGGAGGCGGCTCCAACGCCGACATCCAGTTGTCCGTGGCCGGCCCCGATCTGGCCAGTCTGACGCACTTCAGCGACGAGGCCGTGAAGCGGGCGCGGGCCATTCCGGGGGTGGCCGACGTCGACAGCACCTTGCGCACCGGCAAGCCCGAGCTGCAGGCGATCATCGACCGCTCGAAGGCCGCCGCGTTGGGCGTCACCGTGACCGATGTGGCGCAGGCGCTGCGGCTGTCGGTCGGCGGCGACGACAAGATCAGCTCGTTCGACGAGCATGGTGAGCAGTACGATGTGAAGGTCCGGCTGGCGCCGGAGTACCGCCGCGACGAAGCTGGGATCGAGATCCTGGAAGTGCCCGGCGAAGTCGACGGCAAGCACGGCAGCGTGCCGCTGGACCAGGTGGTGCACTTCGAACGGGTCGGCGGCCCGGCCAGCATTCGACGGCTCAACCGGCAGCGCGAGTTCACGCTGCTGGTGAACATCCTGCCGACCGCCTCGCAGGGCAACGTCACCACCGCGGTCGACCAGATCCTCGCCGACCTCAAGATGGGTCCGGCCTACACCAAGACCTACATCGGGCAGTCCAGCGAGTTCAAGAAGGTCTTCATCAACTTCGCGCTGGCCTTCGTGCTGTCGACGATCTTCATGTACCTGGTGATCGCCGCGCAGTTCGAGTCGTTCGCGCAGGCGCTGGTGATCATGGTCACCCTGCCGCTGACGGCGCCGTTTGCGGTGGCCTCCATCGTGCTCACCGGTGACAGCCTGAACATCTTCTCGATGCTGGGGATGTTGGTGCTGCTGGGCGTCGTCAAGAAGAACGCCATCCTGCAGATCGACCGCGCCAACCAGCTCCGGGAGCAGGGACTCTCGCTGCACGACGCCGTGGTGCAGGCCAGCCGGGACCGGCTGCGGCCGATTCTGATGACGACGTTGGCCTTCGTCGCGGGCATGGTGCCGCTGGTCCTGTCGCAAGGCACCGGTGCGGCGACCAACAAGTCGACCGGCGGCGTGATCATCTGGGGCCAGGTCCTCAGCCTGCTGCTGACGCTGATCGCCGCGCCGGTCTTCTACACGCTGGCCGACCGGCTGTTCTCAACCGAGTTCTGCGCCTGGGTCCGCCAACGGGCGTTCGGCTGGCGGCAGCGCGGGCAGGAGACCAACGCTCGCTGAGGCCGGCCGGCGGCGCGGCCACGCCGAGTGCCCGGGGCAGGCGGGGCGTGGTGCGACGGAGGGGCGATGACCACCTGGCGCGAGGAACGCGATCGGCTGGTCGTGGTGGCTGGCGAAGTACTCGTCGCCGGCTGCACGCCGCGGCGGCTCGACCCGGCGGTGCTGCGCGCGCGGTTGCTGGAGCGGGGCTGCTGCCTGGGCGAAGCCCCGGCGGCCGCCACCTGAGGAGACCACCGGTGATTGAGATCGTCGGCCACCGCGGCGCGGCGGCGCTGGTTCCGGAGAACACCCTCCCGAGCTTCGAACACGCCATTGCGCTGGGCTGCGAGGCCACCGAGTGCGATGTGCGTCTGACGGCCGACGGCCACCTGGTGATCTGCCACGACGAGACGGTCGACCGCACCACCAACGGCAGCGGCCGCGTGGCCGACCTGACGCTGGCGGAGATCCGCGACTTGGACGCTGGGGGCGGCGCGGTGATGCCCACGCTGGCCGAGCTGTTGGCGGTCGTGGCGGGCCGGATTCTGCTGCTCTGTGAGCTGAAGGGCCCCGGCACGCCGGAGCCGGCGGTGGCCGCGGTGCGGGCCGCCGGGCTGCCGGGCCAGGTGGTCTTCACGTCGTTCGAGCTGGACCGCCTGACGGCCGTCCGGCAAGCGGGCGCCGCCCTGCGGCTGGCCGGCATCTTCAGCCACCCGCCCGACGCGGCGACGGTGGCTCGGCTGGTGACCCTCGGCGCCGAGGCGGCCGACGTCCACTACCGCAACCTGACCCCGCAGTTCGTCGCCACCGCGCACGCCGCCGGTCTGCGCTGCCGGGGCTGGAACCCCGACACCGTCGACGAGATCCGCCAGACCATCGCGCTGGGCGTCGACAGCGTTTCGAGCAACCGGCCCGACCTGGCCCTGGCGGTTCGCGCTGGAGCGGCCTGAGCGCGGGTCAGTCGGCCGCGAAGACCGCCTTGCTGCGGGTGTACTGCAACTCGGCCTCGGCGGTCTGGCCGGCCAGGATCTGCCGCGCCAGGTTGATGTCCTCGCGCGCCTCTTCCAAGCTCATCATACCGATGGCGACCGTGTCGACCGGCTTGATGTTGTGGTACACGAAGCTGAGGCCGGTGGGCGGCATCACGCGGCCCGAGCCGAGCGGCTTGATGCACAGACAGGGCAGCTTGGCGTTGCGGATCACCGTGGCTTCCCAGTCGGTCTCGAGGTGCATCAGGAAGCCTTCGCTGTTGAAGATCTGAATGTAGACGTCGATGTCGTAGCCCATCTTGTCGGAGATGCTGACGACTTCGGGGCGGTGGCTGCTCCAGCCGGGCCGCATCCCCTGGGCGCGGATGAAGGCGCAGACTTCCTCGGCTTCTTCGATGATCCCGCGCGCCGGCAACAGGCGGGCGTCGGTCCACATCGTGTGCGGCAGGCAGAACTCGGCACCCAGTTCGGCGGCCTGGCAGATGCCGTCCTTCAGCTCCTCGGTGTCCCGCCCGCCGGGCGTCGCGAACCAGACGATGTGGACGCCGGTGTCGGCCTCGACGGCGCGCAGCACCTCGGCGTAGTCGGGCCGCTGCATCGAGACCGTGGCGTTGAGCCCCTGCTCGGCGCAGTAGCGCAGCACCTCGTAGATCCGCTCCGGCGTGAAGTAGCGCCGCAACCACTCGCTGCGAGCCTTCGAGAAGTGGCTGAACCCGTGAAAGGTGTTGGAGCCGATGATCAGCCGGGAGACCTCGAGGCCGCCGATCTCGGTGGTCGGGAACGCGTTCATGACTTCCTCCGCGAGCGTACTTCCAGCCCTGGTGCAACGCTCCTGCCAGCGAATCGGTGCGCCGGGCCGTCAACGCGGGCGGCCGCGCCGTGGTAATGGTGGCAGCGCGGCCCGTGCGCTTGACGCGCGGGCCGGCGGTGGGCCATAATGGCGCCGCCGGGAGAGTCCATGGACCGGCTGTGGGCGCCGTGGCGGATGAGCTATATCACCGCGCCGAAAGAGGCGACGAGCGAGTGTGTCTTCTGCCGGGCGGCGGCCGCCGGCGACGATGCGGCGTATCAGGTTCTGATGCGCGGGCAACTTTGCTATGCGATCCTGAATCGATACCCGTACAACAACGGGCATCTGATGGTGGTGCCGTACGACCACGTGGCGGATCTGACGGAGGTTTCGGACGCCGGGCTGGCGGAAATGCTACAGTTGGCGGCCCGCTGGACGGCGGTGCTGCGGCAGCAGATGCGCTGCGCGGGGTTCAACTTGGGCTTCAACCTGGGCTCCGCCGCTGGCGCCGGGATCCGCGACCACCTGCATCTGCACCTGGTGCCGCGCTGGGATGGCGACACCAACTTCATGCCGGTGGTGGGTGAAGCGAAGGTGCTGCCCGAGACCTTGGACGAGACCTGGCAGAAACTGTCGGCAGCCTGGGTGGCCACCCAGGGGTAGGAGAGTCGGCATGAAGCGAGTCCTGCTGGTAGCCGCGGCGTTGCTCGCCAGCGGCGCAATGGCGCAGGAGATGTCGTTCGTGGAGCCCGCCGCAGGGACGGTGCGCGGCACGGTCGGGGTGCGCGTCGACCTCGGTGCCGGGTACCAGAACGGCTTCTGCATCTTCTACATCGGCGAGCCCGGGCAGGCGTTGAAGTTCAAGACCGCCACCGTCGCCGACCCGACCGGCCTGTTCGGCTTCGACTGGGAAACCCAGGGCCGCGACGCGCCGTACGCCGATGGCGAGTACCGCCTGCTGGCGGTCGGCTACAACGCCGCGGGCGAGGCGGTCGACCAGAAGGCGGTCACCGTCGAGGTCCAGAACCAGGTCACCAGCACCTCGCTGCCGGCCCGCGGGGTGACCCTGCGGCTGAACCTGACGCCCGGCCGCGAGACGCAGTACGTCGGCCGCGCCCGCGTCACTGTCGAGCCGGGCGCCGGCTCGCAGGGCAACGACGTCGGGATGTTCAACGGTTTCGTCACCGGCTGGTGGAACCAGCGCGTGCTGTGGGGCAACCCCGACGGCCGGGCGCACGTCCGCAACAGCATCTTCCGGTACACCGAGCAGGGCGCCCGCGGGCGGCCGAACCGGCTGGACTCGTCCGGGCAGTTCGTCTCGCTGATGCTCAAGAACACCGGCGAGCTGACGCGGCGCACCGAGCTCACCAACATCAGCTTCCCGTTCGCGCAGATCGGCCTCGATTTCCCGCAGCAGCCGGTCAAGGTCAAGGACACCTGGCGCTCCGGCCTGCGGTTCGTGGTCGACCCGCGGACCGGTCGAATGGACGAGGTGATCGCGACGCACGTCCTGAACACGGTCGAGTGGCACGCCGGCTACCGCTGTGCGGTGATCGACTCCGAGTGGGAGAGCGGCCCCTACCGCCTCTCGCTGAAGGGTGAGGACACCAGCAACGAGGAGTGGTTGGCCGACGTGACGCTGTCGGTGAAGGGCAATCGCCGGACCTACTTCGCCTTCCAGCAGGAAGTTGGCAAGGTCGTGCGCATCGAAGAGACGCAGGACCAGACCTGTCTGCTGGAGCTGATGGAAGAGCCGCCGCCGGCCGCCGCGGGTGGCATGATGGGGATGAGCGACATGCCGGGGATGCCCGGGATGCCCGGCATGCCCGGGGCAGTGCCGCCGGGCGGCTCGGGTGGCCCGCCCGTGATGATGCCGGGTGGCGTGGCCCCTGGGGCGGGCGTACCTGGCGCGGCCGGTCCCGAAGCAGGGCTCGGGGCGCAGGCTCCGGTGGTGCAGAAGCCGGAAGGGTTCAAGAAGGGCGGACCGGGCTTCCGGCCGGCCAAGCCGAAGGACACCGCGACCGTCGGGATTGGGGCGCCGGGTCCGGGGGCCGGACCCGAAGGCGCCGCCGGGCCGCCGCCGGAGCCGCCGAAGTTCGACATCCTGCACTTCAAGCGGATCATCAAGACCAACATCAACCCCGATTACCTCGACTAGCGGATCACGCAGTCGGCCTGACGCCCCACGGCACGCTGCCGTGGGGCGGGCTGTTTGGGCCGGCCGCACGCTGGCCGCGTGCTACAATGAGGGCATGTTGCTGGCGATCGACATCGGCAACAGCGCGGTCACGGCGGGCCTCTGGCGTGACGGCCGGTGGGTCGCGACCTGGCAGACGCCGACCCGCGGCGATGCTGCGCCGGGCGACCTGCTGGGGCAGTGGCTGGCATCGGCCGGCGGCTGCGGCGTGGTGATTGGCAGCGTCGTGCCGGAGGTGACCCCCCGCTGGCGCCAGGCGGCCGCGCGGCACGGCCCGGTGCGGGTGGTCGGCGACGACCTGCCGCTGCCGCTGACCGCGGTCTACGACCCACCCGCCAGCCTGGGCCGCGACCGCTTGCTGGCCGCCGCCGGGGCGGTCGCCGGGTGGGGCGCCCCGGTGCTGATTGCCGACTGCGGCACCGCCACCTGCGTCGACGCGGTCGACGCCAGCGGGCGCTTCGTCGGTGGCAGCATCGCCTGTGGGCTGGGCCTGCAGGCGGAGGCGCTGGCGCAGCGCGCGGCGCAGTTGCCGGCGGTGCGGCCCGCGGCCACCAGCCGCGCGTTGGGGCAATCGACGCTGGCCTGTCTGCAGAGCGGTCTGGTGCTCGGCCATGTTGGCCTGGTGCGGCACCTCGCGGCGTGCCTGCGCGCCGAGCTGGCGGTGCCCGACGCCCCGCTGATTGGCACTGGCGGCTGGGCGGCGGTGCTGGCGGCCAGCGACGCCAGGCTGTTCAGCGCGCTGGCGCCGGATCTGCTGCTGGACGGCCTGCGGCTGTGCTGGGAAGCGGCAAGGAGCGCCCCATGAAGCGTCGTCTCGGGATCGGGCTGCTGGCCTTGCTGGCCGGGCTGGCGGTGGCCGCGGCCGACCAGCAACAGGACGCCGCGCAACGCGACGCCGCGGTGCGGCAGACGCTCGACAGCTTCTGGAACTCCTTCCTGCGCGGCGACCCGACGGGTCTGCGGCTGCAGGTCGACCTGCCGCTGACGTTGCTCCAACCAGGCCGCGGCGAGGAGCCGGGCGAGCGGATCGTGGTGACGCCCAACGCCTGGTCCGACTTCCGGCGCGGCTTCCCGCCGACGCCGCTGCCGGCCGAGCAGGTCGCCTACGAGCTCGCCAACCTGCGGCTGGAGTGGCTGGATGAGCAGACCTGCCTGGCCGTCTACGAGCTGCTGGTGACGATCCAAAAAGAGACCACCGGCGGCCGGCTGATGACGGTGCTCAACGCCGCCGACGGCTGGAAGGTCACCGTCAGCAGCGTGCCGTTGTAGGGGCCGCGATGCGCTGTCCGCCGCCGCTTCAGATCGGCCCGGTCCAGGTCGACCCGCCGTTGGTGCTGGCGCCGATGTCGGGCATCACCAACGTGCCGCTGCGCCTGTTGGTGAAGGAGCACGGCGCCGGGCTGGTCTGCAACGAGTTCATCTCCGGCTACGGCCTGTTTCACGGCAACGCCCGCACGCAGGACTACCTGCTGTTCGAAGACAGCGAGCGACCGGTCTCGTCGCAGATCTTCGGCGCCGATCCCGCCAAGATGGCGATCGCCGCGCGACAGGTCGCCGACCGCGGGGCCGACATCCTGGACCTCAACCTGGGCTGCTCGGTCAAGAAGATCGTCCGCAGCGGGGCGGGCGCCTGTCTGCTGCAGACACCCCTCGAGGTCTACCGGGTGGTCGCGGCGATCATCGCCGCGGTGGCGATCCCGGTGACCATCAAGATCCGCCTCGGCTGGTCGGAGGAGTGCCTGACCGGGCTGGAGGTCGCCCAGGGCTGTCAGGAGCTGGGGGTGGCGGCGGTGGCGGTGCATGGCCGCACCGCCACCCAGGCGTACCGCGGCGTGGCCAACTGGGCGCGGATCGCCGAGATCAAGGCAGCGCTGCGGATCCCGGTGATCGGCAACGGCGATGTCCGCACGCCGCAAGACGCGGCCCGGCTGCTGGCCACCACCGGCTGCGACGGTGTGATGATCGGCCGCGCGGCGCAGGGCAACCCGTGGATCTTCTCACGCACCGTGGCCTGGTGGCAGACTGGCGTCCTGCCGCCGGAGCCGACCGCCGACGAGCGGCTGGACACGGCGCTGCGGCACGGTGAGTTGATGCTGCACTACAAGGGCCCACGGCGCTGCGCCGAGGAGATGCGCAAGCACCTCGCCTGGTACGCCCACGGCCTGCCCGGCGCGGCGGCGTTTCGCGAGCAGGTCAACGCGGCGCCGAGCTGGGAGGCGCAGGTGGCGCTGGTGGAGCGCTTCCGGGAGGCGCTCCAGCGCTTCCGCGCCGGTGCGGCAGCGCCGCTAGACTGAGCAGCAGCAGCAGCGCGGCGTTGGTCGCCAGGGCCGCCAGGCCCCACTCGTGCTGCGTTGCCGACCCGGCCAGCGCCACGCCGCCGCCGCCGACCACGGCGGCCCAGACGGCTCGGGCCGGTGGCCGGCGGGTGGCGCAGCCGCACAGCACCGGCAGGGCCAGCCCGCCCGAGTAGACGCCGTAGGCCCAGAGCAGCGCGCCGATGATGTCGTCGACCCCCAGCGCCACGGCCAGCGCCAACAGCCCGACCAGCAGCACCGCCTGCCGGGTGCGCTGCACCGCCCGCTCGGCCGGGCAGCGGGCCAGGTCGCGGACCAGGATGGTGGCCGTGGTCAGCAGGCAGGTCGCCGCCGAGGACATCAGCGCCGCCAGCAGCGCCGCCGCCAGCCAGCCCGCTGCCCAGGCCGGCAGACCCGTCACCAGCACGGTCAGCAGCGCCTGCCGGGACGGTGCGGTCGGATCGAGGGCGACCGCCAGGAGGCCCAGCAGGGCCACGACGAAGGCCGCCGGCAGCAGACCGAGGGCGGCGCCCAGGGCGGCCTGGCGCGCGGCGCGCAGGTCGCGGGCGCAGAGCAGGCGGCCGACCATGTCGGGACCGGCCGCATAAGGCAGGCCGACCAGCAGCAGCCAGCCGGCGACCTGCCCGGCGGGCAGATGACGGTTGACCGGAAAACGCAGCAGCTCCGCCGGCAGCGCTCCTTGCAGGCCGTCCCAGCCACCGACCCGGCCCCACGCCAGCAGCAGGGCCACGCCGAAGCCCAGCAGCATCACCAGCAGTTGCCAGGCATCGGTACGCAGCACAGCCCACTGGCCGCCGAGCACGGTGTAGGCGATCAACACGGCCGCGGCAACCGCGGTCCAGACCTCCGCCGCCCCGCCGGCGACCTGGTGCAGCACTTGGGCCGTGCCAACCAACTGCGCCGCGGTTACGCCCAGCCAGGCGACCACGATCACCGCGCCGGCCAGCCGCCGTAACCCGGCGCTGCCGTACTGCGCCGCCAGCAGCTCCGGCAGGGTGTAGACCTGATAGGCCCGCAGCCGTGGGGCGACCCAACCGGCCAGCAGCAGCAACCCAGCGCAGCCGGCCAGCAGCCACCAGGCCGCCGGCAGCCCGACGGTGGCCGCCCGGCCGGCCAGCCCCAGTGTTGCCGAGGCGCCCAGGATGGTCGCCAGCAGCGAGGCAGCCAGCAGGCCCCCGCCGCCACGCCGCTCGGCGACGAAGAAGCCCTCGGCAGCGCGGACCCGCCGCTGGTTGGCGACGCCCACGGCGAGCATCGCCAGGAGGTAGATCCCAATCGTGAAGAGGCTCATGCTCGCCAGCGCGCCCACAGCTCCTGCGCCGCCGGTCGCGGCTCGTCGCAGCGGCCGTCGAGCAGCAGCCGCAGCCAGGTCAGAATCAGCTCGCGGTGGGCCGGCGTGTCGAACAGGTTGCGCAGCTTGCGGGCACCCTCCAACGGCGCGCCAGTCAGTTGGTCCAGCAGCGCCCCGGCCCGCTGCAGCAGGCCCGGCCCGAGCTGCACCGCCGCGGCCTCCCAGTGCTGTTGCACCGCCGCCGGGCTGGTCAACGGCGCGCTGACGGCGGCCAGGTCGGCCCAGAACGCCGGCCGCTCCGCGTCGCTCAACCGGCGCACGCCAGCGGGGGTCGCCAGGTAGGGCTGCAGGGCGTAGCCGACCAGCGTGCGGTCGACGAACTCGGCCTGCACCAGATAGCCCTGCCGCGCCTTCGGGGGCTGGTCCATCCAGAACAGGAAGTTGCCGGTCGAGTAGGCGATAGGACAGCCGTGGCGCCACTCGACGCCTTGCGGCACGTGGGGGTGCCCGCCGACCACGAGGTGCGCCCCGGCGTCGGCCAGGCGGCGGTACCAGGCCTGGATGTAGGGTGGCGGCAGCGGGGTGTACTCGCGCCCGGCGTGGACCACCGCAATCACCACGTGGCCGGTCGCCCGCAGGTCGCGCACCCGCGCGGCCAGCCGCTCTTCGTCGAAGCCGCTGACCCCCGAGCTGCCGTCGCGGCAGCGGTTCTCCTCGCCCTCGCCAGCGTTGACGATGGCCACCGGCACGCCGGCCACCGTGCGGCAGAGCGGCGCCTCGGCGGCGGCCTGGGTGAGCCCTGCGCCGACGGTCTCGAGGCCGGCCTCGTGGAGCACCTGCAAGGTCTCGCGAAGCCCCTCGGGGCCGTAATCGTGGATGTGGTTGTTGCACAAGGTGGCGACATCGAACGGCACGGCCCGCAGCGCGGCGACGCTGTCGGCGCGGCCGCGCAGGTTCGGGCCGTCCTTCAGGATCGGCTCGCCGGCCTGACTCAGCACCACCTCGACATTGACAATGCGCAGGTCGTGGTCGGTCAGCCAGGGCAGCAGATCGCCGTAGACGCCGACCGGGTCGGTCGCCAGCAGGTCGGCGTACTGCGCCCGTGGCCCCCAATCACCCGCGATCACCAGCCGCCAGCGCCGGCCGGCCGGCGGCTGCGGGTGGTGCCAGCTTCCCGTGTTCCAGTCGATCGTCATGGCCTACGCTTCCTCACTCGGCGGCGCCATCTGCTCGGCCAGTTCGCGCAACCGGCCATCGATCGCCACACTGGCGACGCGCTGCTGCCAGCTCAGGTGCAGCAGGCCGCCCAGCGCAAAGCCCAGCGAGCCGGCGCTGGGCAGCAGCAGCGCGGCCAGGCAGAGCAGCACGACATAGCCCGGCCCCGCCGCGGCGGTCAGCCCGACCCGCAACCGCAACGGCAGTTGCTGCCAGGCGGCCAGCTCCAGCTCGCCGGCCACGACCTGCCGCAGCGTCGCAGCGCCGCGAGCGGTGTTGGCCAGATCCAGCGCAGCGAAGCCCCAGGCTGCGGCGAGCGCGCCCTGGCGCAGCTCCGGGCCCGGCAACTGCGCCACGGCGGCGCACAGCAGGCCAAACAGCGCGGCCGACCCGAGCGCCCAACTGGCTGGCGCTGGCGGATGAGTGCGCAGCCCGACGGCGTGCAGCCAGAGCGACAGCCGCCGCCCGGCCGCGAGGGCCAGCCAGGCCAGCGCGGCGCCGAGGCCGCCGGCCCACCAGTAGTTGCTGGCGGCCAGGCTGAGCAAACCGGTCATACGCGCTCACTCCGGCGGATCGTCCAGTTGGGGTGCCAGCGCGAGTCCGGCGGCACGGTCTGCTCGGTCCAGCGCGGCTGCATCGTGCGGAAGGTCGGCAGCACCGGCTCGACGACGTCCTGCCAGAGGTCCTCCAGGGCTGCGAAGCTGAGCACGGTCGGCGGGGCCTCGCCCACGCTGGCCAGCAGCTCGTGCAGCTTGGCGCCCAGCCAGTCGGCCTCGGCGCTGGCCATCGCCTCGCCGGCCCGGCGGTCGGACTCGCCAGCGTTGCGGCCCATCGCGAAGTGCTCACCGGGGGTGCCCGGCGGCGGGATCCGGCTGAGGTCGACGCAATCGGGCTCGAGGGCCCACAGCAACGACGTCTCGACCTTCCCGGCATGGTCGCCGCTGGCGCCGTCGCCGGGGAAGCCGGGCTGGTTGCACTCGAAGTCGGGCAAGCCGTAGAGCCGCAGCGCAAAGTGGGGCTGCAGCAGCTCCAGCAGCGTCTTGAGGTCCTCCCAGTTCGGGCCGTAGTGGCCGGTCAAGAAGATCGCGGCGCGGAAGCCCAGCGCGGCGGCGGCCCGGACATGGTAGGCGACGTTCTTGAAGTGCTGCCAGGGCGGCAGCGCCGTCAGCCAGGTGCGCGGCACCTCACCGACGTGCTGCCGCGCCCAGACGGCGTAGCCGCCCAGCTCGTGAATGTGCCAGTAGTCCGGCGGAGCGACGATCCCGCCGTGCCGCCGCGCCGCCAGGCAGGCGACGGCGTGGGCTTTCAGGGCGTCCAGCCCCAGCGTGTTCTGCGGGCCGTGCGGCTCGCAGAGGCCGTAGGGGAAGTAGACACCGGGGCAGGCGGCAAAGGCGGCTTCGAGTTCGTCGGGAAACATCCGCTCCCAGCGAACCTCACGCGGCGGCGTGCTCATCAGGCGCTCCACCGGCCCTTTCGCCGTGCATGGACAGGATCCCTCGGCGGGTCGGCGATTCGGCGCTACACTGGCGCCATGCCGCCTGCCCCGCCCCTGATCGAGGTGACCCGCCTGGACCTCCGCCGCGGCGGGCGGACGGTGCTCCGCGAGCTCACCTGGCGCCTGGAGCGCGGCCGCCACTGGGCGATCCTCGGCGGCAACGGCGCCGGCAAGAGCAGTTTCCTGGCGGCGCTTCGCGGCGACCTGCGGCCAGCGCCTGGTGCGGGCAGCGTCACCTGGTGGCTGGCCGGGCAGCCCACCACGATGCCCGCGCTGGCCCGCCCGCGAGTGGCCCTGGTGGCTGCCGAGCGGCAGCAGCAACTGGGGCGCGAGGAGTGGGCCCAGAGCGGGCGCGAGCTGGTCGCCGCCGGGCTGTTCGGCGAGCGCTTCCTGTACCGCCCGCCGACCGCCGCGCAGTGGCAGCGGGTCGACCGGCTGCTCGCCGAGCTGGCCCTGACCGACCTCGCCGCCCGCGACCCGCGGACGCTCTCACAGGGCGAGACACGCCGGCTGCTGCTGGCGCAGGCGCTGGTCGCGGAGCCGGCGGTGCTGCTGCTCGATGAGCCGGTCGCCGGCCTGGCGGCCGCCGCGCGGCGGGAGCTGCTGGCGCTGTTGGACCGCGCCGCGGCGCGCGCCAGTCTGGTCTGTGCGGCTCACCGCGCCGAGGACCTGCCCGCCTGCCTCACCGACGTCGCGCGGATCGTCGACGGCCGGCTGGTCCCCGCGGCGCTGCCCCGCGCCGTGCCGACGCCGCCGCGCGCGCCCGACGCGGCCCCTGGCGAGCCGTTGCTGGAGTTGGCCGGGGTGACCGTCTGCCTGCACTGGCAGCCGGTACTGCACGACCTGCAGTGGACCGTCCGCCGCGGCGAGCAGTGGCGCGTCACCGGCGGCAACGGCGCCGGCAAGTCGACCCTGCTGCGGCTGTTGCACGCCGAGCTGTGGCCGGCGTTGGGCGGCCAGATGCGCTGGTTCGGCCGGCCGCGCTGGCCCGTCTGGGAGCTGCGCCGCCGGATCGGCTACCTCTCGCCCGACCTGCAGACGCGTTACGACGGCGGGGAGTCCGTCGCGGCGGTGGTCGGCTCGGGCTTCACCGCCAGCGTCGGCCTGGTGCGCCAGTTGACCGCCGTCGAACAGCAGCAGGTCGACCAGGCGCTGGCCACCTGGGACCTCGCGGCGCTGCGGCAACGGCCGTTGTACCAGCTCTCCAACGGCCAGGCCCGCCGCGCCCTGCTGGCCCGCGCGCTGGTCGGCCGGCCCGAGCTGCTGCTGCTCGACGAAGCGCTCGACGGGTTGGATGCGGCCACCCTGGCGCTGGCGCACCGCGAGCTGCTGGCCGCCGCGGCGGCCGGGGCGACGCTGGTTCAGGTCAGCCACCACGACGGCGACCTGGTGCCGCTGGCCACCCAGGAGCTGACCCTGGCGGCGGGGCGGATTGTCTGATCAGCCGCGCGCGGTGCCTTCCCACTCTGGGGCGCCGGCCACGCCCAACAGCGCGGCACAGGTCGGCGCCACGTCCAGGATCGAAGCCTCCGGCAGCTCGCCCGTCGGGCCGCCGGGGACGCTCAATACGAAAGGCAGCAGCAGGTCGTCGTCGCTGGCGGTGCCGTGCGTGCGGTCATGGCCGCCGTGGTCGGCGGTCACCAGCACCGCCAGCCCGTCGGCGGGTAGCGCCGCCAGGACGCGCCCCAGGGCCTCGTCGGCCCGCGTTACGGCGGCCAGGTAGGGTTCGGACATCCAGCCGTGATCATGCCCCGCGGCGTCGACATGGCCGAGGTACAGAAACGTGAAATCGGTCGGCTGCTCGCGGATCAGGGGCACCACGCGGTCGGCCAGCAGCAGGTCGCTGCTGGCGCCGTAGCAGTCCTTCTGCATGTAGGACAGATCGAGGCAGCCCGGCCGGCTGAGGTCGCGCAGCTCTTCCCAGTTGTACCAGGCCGCCGTGCTGTGGCCAGCGCGCTTGAGGACCTCGGTGAGGCTCTGGATCGGTCGCACTTGCGGCACCCAGGTGTTGGTGACGACGCCGTGCCGTTCCGGCGGCACGCCCAGAAACATCGAAGTATGGCAGGGCAGGGTGACCGACGGCATCACACTGCGGGCGGTCAGGCAGGTCAGCCCGCGGGCGCGCAGGTCGTCGATCACCGGCGTCGGCGTCAGCGCCAGGGCATCGGGCCGCAGGCCGTCGATGCTGCACAACAGGACTCGCTTCACGTCGGGCACTTCAACCTCCTAGCGGGGTTGTCGCCAGAGCTGGATCTGGCGGAAGCCGACCGCCAGTTGATGGAGCTGCCGCAACCGCGGCAGGTACGGACTCTGGTCGGCCGGCAGGCCGTTGATCAGCTCAATCGTCAACGTTCCGACGGGGTCGTAGTCGCGGCGCTGGCGCTCGGCCAGGAAGCCGAGGTAGTCGGGCAGTCGCTGGTGCTCGGGTTCGACGCGGATCTCGAGCTCCTTGCCGCCGCGGCGGGCCAGGATCACCAGGCGGTCGCCGTGGTAGACCAGCAGGTTGCTGGTGCGCCGCTCGGGCAGCGCGAGTCCGTCCAGCGGCAGGCCGCAGAGGCTGGCCGGGTCGGTGGCGTTGAGCCAGTAGACCGCGTCGTCGGGCAGCCCGCAGCGAAGCTGCGCCAGCACCGCCGGGGTGGTGAACTGCAGGCCGGGCAGCCCGCTGATGAAGCCTCCGGCGACCAGCTCGCCCGACAGCTCCATCAGCCGCAGCGCGCGGAACAGGCGGCTCCAGACCAGCGGGCCGACCTCGCGTGCCAGCAGCTCGCGGCAGAGCACGCCGTAGCGTTCCAGCAGCAGCCGCACGCGCTCCTTCTGCTGCTCCAACTCGTCCAGCGGATCGGCCTCGGCCGGCGGGGGCGGCAGGTTCGACCAGGTCCCGGCGTAAGGCTGCGCCGCCTGCCAGCGCCGCAGACCGCGACTGCCGCGTGGCGGGGCCGCCGGCCGCCCGGACTCGGCCCGCTGGCGCAACATCGTGCGGACCGCGGCGTAGCTGTCACCCTGCACCAGGCCGTCCCAGACCCCAGCCCAGAGCCGCGTCGTCAGGTCGCTGATGGTGCCACCAAGCTGGTCGAGCAACTCGCTGAGCGAGTACCGCCCCGGCGGCAGCGGCGGGGCGCCCGGCTGTGGGTCGCGGCCAAGGTCCAGCAGCGGCCGCAGCGCGAACCCGAGCTGCCGCTCGCCGGTGCCGTACCAGAGCAGGTCGCTCGACTGCAGCAGCGCATCGAGCCAGGCCGTCTGGTAGTCGCGCAGCCGCGCCGGCAGGAGCTCGCTCTCCCACAAGGCCGCCGGCGCGCTGTAGCCCAGCAGCGCATCCAGCGCCGGCACCAGCCCGTCGCGCCCGGCGTCCCGGCCGGTGAGGCCCTGGCGGTGCGCCAGCAGCAGCCCCAGCCGCGGCGCCGGTTGCGGTTCAAACAGCGGCTGCGCCGCGCGGCGGTGCAGCCGCAGCAGCCGTTCGAGGTGCTCGCTGTCGCACACCTCGACCGCCGGGCCGCCGACCGTGAGGTTGTCCAGCACCACGCGCTGCGCCTCGGCCAGCGCCGCCAGCGCCGCATCGCGCCGCGCCGGGTCGAGGCCCCAGACGGCTCCCAGGTAGTCCACATCGAGCGGGCCGTAGAACGCCAGCCAGGCGGCCAGCAACTCCGGCAGCCCGTCCTCGTCGGCGTCGTGCCAGGACGGCAAGGCCCAGGCCGCCGGCAGCGCCGCCTCGGACACCGCGTCCAGCCCGCGGACCGCGACCGCCGCCGGCGGCACGCCCAGCGCCGCCACCAGCGCCGCCAACTGGTCCAACGCCACCACCGCTGGCGCGGCCGCGTTCGGAAGGGTCAGCCAGGCCAGCCGCGAGTCCGCTGCGGCCAGCTCCCAATCAGGATCGTCGGCCGCAATCGCCGTGCGCAGGGCGGCCCACTCGGCGGCCGGCACCAGCCAGCGCTCCTTGACCAGCTCCACCAACTCGGCGGCGCTGCGCGGCGGGTAGCCCGGCTGGCTGCGCTGGAGCTTGGCCGTGAAGGTCGCCACCAGCTCCCGCGGGAGCGCTGGCCGCAGGTGCGGACTGAAGACCGCTTCCCGGATCAGGTCGTCGGCCAGCCGCGACGGCCCCCCGGTGGGCGTATCGTCGAGGTACATCAGGTGGTTGGTCTGCCGCCAGATGGCGCTCCCGGCAAAGCCGCTGGGGCTGCTGGTGTGGCAGACGCTCCAGCGCACTTCCCCGGCCTGCACCTCCGCCAACCGCGCCGCCAGCGCCGGCAGGTCGAACTCGTCCTGCAGACAGGTGCGCCACGTTTCGGTGAGGATCGGAAAGTCGTCGTAACGACTGACCAGTTCGAGCAGCTTCTTGGCCCGCAGGCGACTCAACCAGAGCGGCATCCGCTGTCCGCGCTGGGTGCGCGTCACCAGCAGCGCCCGGCCGGCGTTCTCGCGGAAGCGCGCGCCGAAGACTCCGCTGCTCTCCAGCCGGCGCCGCAGCAGCGGTTCGATATCGCCGGGCGCCACCAGCGACAGCAACTCCTCCGGTCGCACGTCGCAGGTTGGCGTCAGCAGCACCAGGTCGTTGTCGGCGAAGACCTCGGCGGGGAGCCCGTAACGCTCTTCCCAGGCGGCCGCCAGACAGAGCGCCAACGGTCGGTTGACGGCCCCGCCCCAAAGGGTGTGCAGCAAGATCCGCGCCGTGTCGCTGGCTGCGTCGTGGGGGTCCAGCACTTCCAACACCAGGTGGTGCCGGTGCGGCACCTCCACCCGCGTCGCGGCGCGCTGGCGCTGCAAGAAGTCCAGCAGCTCATCGGCAGCCGGCGCGCTGAGGAACCAGTCCCGCTGCAGCTCGGCGGCGAAGGTGGGGTCCTCCTGTCGCGCGGCGGCCTGCTCCAGAAACTCGGCCAGGCGCAACGAGAAGTGCGTGCTGCGGCTCTGGAACTCGCCCCGCCAGAACGGCGCCATCGCGGTCTTGCGGCTGGGGGTCACCAGCACCTCGTTGGCGCCGATGCTCTCGATCCGCCAGGCCTGGGTGCCAAACACGAAGGCCTCGCCGACGCGCCGTTCCCAGACGAACTCCTCGTCCAGCTCGCCGACCACCGCCCGCGAGCCTTCCAGCCGCATCACGTAGCTGCCCCGATCCGGGATCGTGCCGCCGGCCAGCCAGACTTCGCGGAGCGCACCGTCACGCGCCACCACGGTGTCGCTCAGGCGGTCGTGCAGCAGCCGCGGCTGCAACCCGCCGTAGCGGCTGTTGGCGTAGCGGCCGGTGAGCATCCCGAGCACCAGCTCAAACTGCCGCCGGGGCAGTTCGTGGTAGGAGTCGCAGCAACGGATCTGCTGGTACAGGGCGTCGACCGTCCAGGGCTCGATCCCCGCCATCGCCACCAGCACCTGCGCCAATACGTCGAGCGGGTTGGCGATCGGCTGGATGGCCTCGATGTCCTGCTCGGCCAGGCAACGCGCCATCACCGCGGCGTGGACGAAGTCCTTGCCGAAGGTCGGGTAGAGCCGCCCGCGGCTGGTCTGGCCGACGCCGTGCCCGGCCCGCCCGAGCCGTTGCACCGCGCTGCTGACCTCGCGGGGCGTTTCGACCAGCAGCACCTCGTCGAGCGCCCCGATGTCGATCCCCAGTTCCAACGAACCGGTGGCGATGATCGCCGCCAGCTCACCGCGCTTCAGACGCTCTTCGACCACCGCCCGCGTCTCGCGGCTGAGGCTGCCGTGGTGGCTGTAGGCCAGCGGCGCCGGCTGCTCGGCGTTGACCAGCATGGTCAGCCGCTCGCACAGCCGGCGGGTGTTGCAGAACACCAGCGTGCTGCGGTTCTGCTGCGCAATCGTCCGCAGCTCGGCCGCCACTTCGGGCCACCAGCGCGCGTCGTCGGGAGTCTCCAGCGGGGTGCTGGGGTACTCCACCCGCACCTCGTACCGCTTGCTACCCTCGGCCCGCAGCAGGCTCACCGGCCGCGGCTGCCACTCCTCGCCGACCGGTCGCCAGCCGCCGACGAAGCGGGCGATGCGCTCCAACGGGCGCACCGTGGCGCTCAGCGCGACGCGCTGGAACTCGCCAGCCAACGGCACCAGCCGCTCGACACCGAGCATCAGGTGGGTGCCCCGCTTGCTGCCGGCGACGGCGTGAATCTCGTCGAGGATCACCGTCTGCAGGTTGCCGAACAACGCCCGGCCGCCGTGGCTGGCCAGCAGCAGGTTGAGGCTCTCCGGCGTGGTGATCAGGATGTCGGGCGGCCGATGCAACAACCGCCGCCGTTCGGCCGCCGCGGTGTCGCCGCTGCGGACCGCCACGCTGACCGGGCAGCAGGCCTCACCAGCGGCGGCGAAACGCTGCTGCAGGGCCTCCAGCGGGCCGAGCAGATTGCGGCGCACGTCGGTGTTGAGCGCCTTCAGGGGCGACAGGTAGAGCACCCGGACCCCGCTGCCGGGCCAGGCGCCGGTGAGGAGCTGCTGCAGCGCCCACAGAAACGCGGTGAGGGTCTTACCGGTGCCGGTCGGCGCGGTCACCAGGACATGCTCGCCCGCGGCGATCCGCGGCCAGGCCAACCGTTGCGGCGCGGTCGGCACGCCGAGCGTGGCGAACCAGGCGGCGATCTGCGGATGGAACAGGGCCAACGGGTCGGGGGGCATGGCGCGCCCTTCGGCTGCTGCCCGCCAGATCCTGCCGCTCCTAGGGCAGCGGGTTGAGCACCACCTCGAAGGCCTCACCGGTCGGCAGTTTGGTGCTCTCGAAGCCCATCGTCTCGGCCAGGCCGAGCATCGCGTCGTTGTCGGGCAGCACCTGACCGACCACCTTGTGGACGCCCCGCTCTTTGAGGTAGCGGATCATCTTCTCCATCAGCGCCCGGCCCAGCCCCTGGCCCTTCATGTCACTGCGCACGATGATCGCAAACTCGGCCCGCTCGTCGTCGGGGTCCATCACCGCGCGCACCACGCCGAGCGTCTCGGCGTCGTCGTGGAGGTTGTTCTCCTGCGCGATGAAGGCCATTTCGCGGTCGTAGTCGATCTGCGTCAGCCGGGCCATCTGGCTGTGCGGGATCTCGCGCACCAGGCCAAAGAAGCGGAAGCGGATGTCTTCCGGCGAGAGCTTCGAGATGAACACGTGGTGCTGCGGCTCGTCCTCCGGGCGGATCGGTCGCAGCACCAGGTTGCGGCCGGAGTCGAGCACGACCTCTTCTTCGAGCTCCTTGGGGTACGGCCGAATCGCCAGCCGGTCGGCGCCGGTGCCCTTGGCGTGGGCGACCTTGATCCGCGCATCGAGCCCCAGCACCCCGCTGGCGTCGGCGAACAGCGGGTTGATGTCGAGCTCTTGAATCTCGGCGATGTCGCTGACCAACTGCGAGACCTGGCAGATCGTCAGGCAGATCGCGTCGAGGTCGGCCGGCGGCTCGTCGCGGTAACCCAGCAGCAGCTTCGAGACGCGGGTCCGCATGATCTGCTCACGGGCCAGGCTCATGTTCAGGGGCGGCAGGCCAATCGCGCTGTCGCCAACCACCTCGACCGCCTTGCCGCCCTGCCCGAACAGAATCGCCGGGCCGAACACCGGGTCGGTGGTGACCCCCACGATCAGCTCCTGCGCGCCGGCCATCCGCGCCATGTTTTGAACGGCGAAGCCCTCCAGCACGGCGTCCGGCCGCAGCCGGGCGATCCGTGTCAGCATGTGCGCCGCCGCATCGCGGACCTCGTCGGCGGTCTCCAGGTTGAGCACCACCCCGCCGACGTCGGACTTGTGGCTGAGTTGCGGCGAGATGATCTTGATCACCACCGGGAAGCCGATCTGCTCGGCGACGACGGCCGCTTCGGCGGGCGTGGCAGCGGTGCGGGTCTGCACCACCGGCACCCCGTAGGCCGCCAGCACCGACTTCGCCTCCGGCTCGCTGAGCATGTCGCGCCCGGCGGCCAGGGCGTCCAGAATGATCTGCCGCGCCGTGGCGGTATCGGGGATGAAGTCGGCGGAGGCCGAGTCGGGGGTCTCGGTCAGCGCTTCCTGGTTGCGCTGGTACTGCACCATGTGCATGAAGCCGCGGACGGCCCGGTCGGGGGTGCTGTAGGTCGGAATCCCGGCCGCCGCGAAGGCCTGCCGGGCGTTCTCGACGGTCTCGCGGCCCAGCCAGCTCGTCAGCACGTTGCGGTTGGTCGACTTGCTGGTGGCGATCACCGCGGAGGCGGTCTCATTGACATCGGCAATCGCGGTGATCACGTGCATCACCAGCACCGCGTCAACGCCCGGGTCGCGCAGCAGTTGCTTCATCGAGTCGGCGTACAGGTGGCCCGGGGCGTCACCGATGATGTCGACCGGGTTGCCGTGCGACCAGGTCACCGGCAGGATCTCGTTGAGCCGCTCCATGGTCTCGGGGGCCAGCTCAGCCAGCCGCCCGCCGGCCGAGATCAGGGCGTCCACGGCCATCACCCCGGGGCCGCCGCCGTTGGTCAGAATCGCCAGCCGGTCACCGCGCAGCGGGCGCGAGCGGGCGAGGGTCTGCACCGCGTCGAACAGCTCGGTGATCGTGAACACCCGCAACATCCCGGCCCGCCGGAACGCGGTGTCGTAGACCGCGTCGGAACCGGCCAGGGCGCCGGTGTGCGAGGCCGCGGCCTTGGCCCCTTCGGCGACGCGGCCGGCTTTGACTACCAGCACCGGCTTGTTGCGCGCCGCGGCGCGGGCCGCGCTCATGAACTTGCGGGCGTCGCGGATGGACTCGATGTAGAGCAGAATCGCCGACACTTGCGGGTCGCTGCCGAGGTAGTCGAGAATGTCGCCGAAATCGACATCGACGATGTCACCGACCGACAGGAAGTGCGAGAAGCCGATGTTGTTGGACCGCGCGTAGTCCAGCACGCCGGTCGTCAGACCGCCCGACTGCGCCACGAAGGCGACTTTGCCGGGCAGCGCGTTGGCGTGGGCAAAGCTGGCGTTGAGGCCGATCCCCGGCACCACCAGGCCGATACAGTTGGGCCCCAGCAGGCGCAGGTGGTGCTTCCGCGCCGCCTCGACCGCGAGGTCCTGCAGCGTCCGGCCGTCGGGCAGCGTGGTGAGGTTCAGGCCGGCCGTCAGCACCACCGCGGCGCGGGTGCCGCGCTGGCCGAGCTTGTCGAGGATCCCAGCCACCGTCTGCGGCGGCGTGCAGATCACCGCCAGGTCGGGAACCACCGGCAGATCGTCAACATCCTGGTAGGCCAAGACCCCGTGGATCGACTCACCCTTCGGGTTGACGGGCATCACCGGTCCGCCGAACCCGCCCAGCAACAGGTTCCGCATGACCACCGAGCCGACGCTCTTCGGCCGGTTGGAGGCGCCGACCACCGCGACCGACTTGGGGTCGAACAAGGCCTCCAGATGCCGCACACTCATGATGCACTCTCCCGACAAACGCCACGGGCTTGTTGCCTGACCTGCAACGACCTCGCCAGACTCTTCGACGCGTGAGGCGCCGGACGGCTCTTCATGATACCGGCGGAAGCGTTAGCTGGCTACTCGCGACCGCCGGGCGTGGCGCCCGCCGTTCAGGCAGCGCGTTGCTGCGGCGGTGCTGGCGCCGCGGTGGCCTGCCGGGCGGCGGTGCGGTTGAGTTGCTGCGAGCGGGCCACCGTGCGACCGCGTTGCCACAGCTCCCAGGCGCGCCGCAGCTCGGGGCTGCGCCGGGCGAGGTGCCAGGCGGCGGCCAGCAGGAATCCCGCGACGACCGCCACCGATGGTCCGACGGAGTACATCAGCAGCCCAGCGGTCAGGCCCGCGACGGTCGCTGCCCGCGCGGCTCGAGGTCGCTGCATCGTTGTCTCCCCACTCGCTATCGGGTCCCACCGCGGGCGTCCTTAGCCTTCGCCCGGGCGAGCCGTTCACTCGCCCTTCAGACAGCCGGGGGAGCCGCCGGTGGCGCGGCCGAGTGTGGATTCAGGGGGCGCCGCGGCGCCGGGCAGCAGGGCCGGCAGTGGCTGCCACTCCGCCAGCGGCGCCGGGCGGGCGGTGAAGTGCGCGAGGTGCGCGCCGCAGCGGCAGTCTGAGGAGCCGAAGCCGCGGACCGGTTCGCTGCCGCCCGCCCGCAGCAGGGCCTGGTGCAGCCCACATTCGCTGACCGCGGACGACAGCGACCAGACCCGGCAGTGCGTTGGCGGCACCCGGCTGGTGAGGTAGTCGACGTGCCAGCGCAGCGGCTTGCGGCGGGCGGCGTGGCGACGCAGCCGGTGGACCAGCCCGCGCTGCATCGAGCCGGTGTAGACCAGCCAGCCGGCCGGCAACAGCACCTCGCCGAGGGCGCCGACCCGCAGGCTCAGCGGGGCCGCCAGCGGGATCAGGAGTTGGTACCAGCCACCTTCAGGCAGCATCGGCAACCGGCTCGGCCGGCCGCCGCGGCCGGCAACTGCTGAGCACGAAGCGCGCCCCGAAGAACAGCAGCGCCGCGGCACAGCCGCCGAGCAGGGCGCGGTAGACACTGTCGCGGAGCAGCCGCCCACCGAACGCCATCAAGGCCGCCACCAGGCTGTACCAGGCCAGGTCCGAGCTGATGTGGCCGGTGTAGAAAGCGACCGCCCCCGCCCGCCCGCGCTGGGTCATCGCGCTGGTCAGCAGGCCGAGTCCGATGGTCGCCCACCACAGCCAGAAGTAGGGGTTGGCAGCCGACAGCCAGAAGCCGGCCGCGACCGGCCCAAGCTGGCCCTGCGCGGGGTCGAGGCGGTGCAACGAGAGATCGCCAAGATGGCGCAGCATGTCGGCGGCCATCAGCCACAGCATCAGCCCGCCGACCAGGCCGATCAGCCGCACCACCGGCGCATCCGGCCGCGACAGGAACTTGGCCAGGCCGCCGGCCACGGCGATCACCAGGCTGACCTCCAGCAGGAAGTGCCCCACCACCACCTGCGGCCCAGCCGACCACCCGCGGGCCGCCGCAAGACTCAGCGTGGCCACCAGCACCGGCCCCGGCATCGCCGCGCCACTGAAGCCTGTTACAAACGCTTCAACCAGGATCCGCGAAAGCCGCAAGATTCTCCCCTCGCCGGGAACATCCGTTCCCCGACGGTCGTTGTTACTGATACCGGGCTCGCAGGTCAGCCTCCTAGCCCTGGGCCCGGAAGGGCGGCTGCGCTCCTCGGCCCACTCTGCGCAGCAGCCCGTAGCTACCTCCCCGCGGTCGCGGAGGGGCGGACGGATCCCACCCACCGTCCGCCCCTCTGCACCGTTCTAGACCACGCCATCAGACCATGTGATCCCGCAGCGCCGGGCCGATCCAGCTCAGGTTGGCGCGCGACATCTCGCTGTAGTTGTAGAAGATCACCCCATCGGCGCCGGCCTCGTCGCAGGCCGCGACGATCTCACGCAGGGCCGCCGCGCTGGGCACGTCACCGAAACCTGGGCGCAGGCCGACCTGCAGCTCCTGGCCGGCCTCGAGCTGCTGCCGCCGGGCGCTGACCCGTTGGTGGACCTGGGCGGCGTTCAGCCCGTACCCGCTGCAGGTCACAATCTGGTACTGCGAGCCGCCCTCGAACCCTTCGAGCAGCGTGGTGCCCCCAGCCAGGGCGGCGCGACAGAGGTCCTTGACCCCCTCCTCCAGCGTGGTCTGCGCATTCTGGTACTGCCGCAGCGCCGGTAGCCGTTCGAGCAGCTCGTCCCAACTGCCGGGCCACTCCGCCGGGCGGTCGGGGGCGCTGTCGAAGTAGCCCTGCAGCAGCGCCGCCACCTGGTCCCGCAGCTTGCCGGCGTTGATCCCCGCGGCGCGGGCCATCGCCAGGTCGTGCTCGGCGAAGCTGAGGTCGAACAGCCGCCCGGCGACGGCGTCCAGGACGACGCTGTAGCGCTCGTGGTGGTGCCCGTGCCGGAAGCCCAGGTAGCCTGGCGACTCGAGCTGGATCGCGCGCGGGCGGTAGCTCAGGGCGAGGTTGCGCACCAGCACCTCGAGGTACTGCCGGACGTCGGGATGCGCCGGGTTCAGGGCATGGGGGTAGCGGTCGCCGAAGCAGTTCTGGACACAGACCTCGGGGTGGGCCAGGCCGAGGGCCGTGTTGTGGCAGCAGATCGTCCAGGTCGAGAGCGTCAGGCCGTACGAGCCGACGGCGTCGCGCAGGGCCGCGAGCTGATCCACCTCGTGGCAACACCGCGCGATCGGCGGTCGCAGGCGGCAGTCCTCCCAGAGGTCGGGTGCCGGCTGAAAGTAGAGCGCCCCATCTTCGGGCAGCCAGCACCGGCGGCCGCGGGAGTGGGGGTGGATGAACCACCCGGCGTGGTAGTTGCTGGCCGGGTAGAGCGTCGTCAAGCCGGCGTCACGGGCGTATCCGAGCACGGTCTCCAGGCCATCGGACCAGACGTCCCAGGCGTGCATCCAGAGTCCGGCCGTCTTCATGCAGCTACCCTCGAAACCGCTCGGATCCGGTCCGCCCCCTGCGGCCGGATCCGAAGCGGTCGCGAGTTCGCCACGCTGCGGCGGTGTCCTTCGACCCTACCCCCACGGCCCGCTGCCGCGCGGGCTGGAGGGCCAGGCCCCGCCGGTGGCGCGCTGGCTGAGATTCCAGGCGGTGTTCACCACCAGGTCCCCGGTGAGGTTGCCGCCGCCGCCGCCAAACAGCTCCAGATCCGCACGCGCATCACCGCACTCCTTGCTTGTCGGCGCCAGCGGCCCCCCGCCCTGAGTACGCCCCAGCCCGCCAATCCCTTCCCGGCGCGCCGTTACCCGGCCGCTCCCACCGGCCGGCTGAGGGCGCTCGCGGGGAGCGCTCCTGTAGCGGCAACCCTTGCGGTTGCCGACGCAGTCGACCACGTCAGGCGGACCGGCGGCGAAACACGGGTCTGGACTGACGGTACTCCGACGGTCCTGACCCGTTTTCGCCGCCACCACCTACAGCCAGCCCGGACCAGCGGTCGCCCGCGGCGGACCGGATGGAGACGGCGCCCCTTATCCCGACGGATCCGCTCACCGTCGCCAACCTGGCCCTTCGAGACGGCCTGCGGCCTGCGCAGGACCAGCGGGTTGGGGTTGGTGGGCTGGGAAGAAGGATGGGCGGACGGCCTGGGTCTGCCCGACCACGAACCAATCCCAACCGCTTGTCCTGAGCCGCCGCGCAGCGGCGAGTCGAAGGGCCAGGCACCCGATCCCAGCCGATCCGTCCACCGTCGCCAACTCCGCCCTTCGAGACGGCCTGCGGCCTGCGCAGGACCAGCGGGTTGGGGTTGGTGGGCTGGGAAGAAGGATGGGCGGACGGCCTGGATCCGCCAGACCGCGAGCCAATCCCAACCGCTTGTCCTGAGCCGCCGCGTAGCGGCGAGTCGAAGGGCCAGGCACTGGATCCCAGCGGATCCGCCCACCGTCGTCAACCTGGCCCTTCGAGACGGCCTGCGGCCTGCGCAGGACCAGCGGGTTGGGGGTGGTGGGCTGGGAAGAAGGACGGGCGGGCGGCCTGGGTCTGCCCGACCACGAACCAATCCCAACCGCTTGTCCTGAGCCGCCGCGCAGCGGCGAGTCGAAGGGCCAGGCACCGGATCCCAGCCGATCCGCCCACCGTCGCCAACCTGGCCCTTCGAGACGGCCTGCGCAGGACCAGCGGGTTGGGGGTGGTGGGTGGGACGGACGGGCGTCCGCCGACCTGGGCCGCGCGCCGGACTCGTCTTGACAACGCCCGCCGCCCGTGGAATCCTGGAATGCAAACACATGTTTGCTGTGCCGGAGAAGAGTCATGGCGCGGACGGTGTTGCACGTGCAGTTGCCGGGGGTCTATGTGGCGGCGGCGGTGGAGGAGGGGCAGGTGGCGGCGGGGCAGCCGGTGGTGGTGCGGCGGGGGGATCGGATTGTGGATGTGGCGGGGATTCCGGAGTTGCGGCGGGGGCAGCCGGTGCGGGTGGCGCGGCGGCTGGCGCCGCGGGCGGTGGTGGTGCCGGTGGAGGCGGTGGGCGGGGCCGAGGTGTTGCGGGCGGTGTGGGACAAGCTGCTGGAGATGGGCCCGGCGGTGGAGCCGAGCAGTTGGCAGTCGGGCTATGTCGATGTCACGGGCTGCCTGCCCCGGCGGGGGGTGGCGGCGCATCTGGCGGCTTTGGCGAAGCGGCTGAGTCGCCTGACGGGTCAGCCGCCGGCGCAGGGTATGGCGGCCAACAAGCTGGTGGCGCGGCACGCCTCACCGTTGCGGCAGATGGTGGCGCCCGAGGAGACCACGGCGTTTCTGCAGGAGCAGCCGTTGCGGCCAGGGCAGGGGCTGGCCAGCCGGCTGGTGGAGCAGCTCGGTGAACTCGGCTGTCGCCTCTGGGGTGAGGTGGCGGCGGTCCCCGAGCCGCGGCTGTACAGCCTCTTTGGCCCGCTCGGCACGTTGGTCCACCGCTGGTCGCAGGGGCACGACCCGCGGCCGGTGCAGGCGAAGTACCCGCCGCCCAGCGAGACCGTCAGCGCGGCGGTGGAGGGTGACGAGCATGGCGGCTGGGTGGTCCACCTCGGCCGTCTGGCCGACCGGCTGGCGGCGCGGCTGCAGCAGCGTGGGGAGCTGGCGACCGAGGTGATCTTGGAGGTGGTGACGCGGGAGACGACCCTCCGCCGGCCGCGGCGGTTTCCGCGGGGGATCACCAGCGATGCGCGCCTGCGGGCGGTGGTGCTGGGGCTGCTGCCGACCGACCTCGACCCGCAGCGGGTCGAGGAGCTGCGGTTGACGGTGCGCGGATTGCGCCGCCGCGGCGTGGTGCAGGGGGTGCTGGTGTGGGATGAGCCCGAGGAGCGCCGGCACCTGGTCGACGGCGTGATCGCCGCGGTGCGCGAGTCCTACACGCTGCGCAGCCTGGGTTGGGGGGCCGATGTGCTGACCAACCGCGAGCGCCTGGCCGAGAGTGTCTGGCGGCTGGAGGGTGCTGGCAACCCCACCCCGCGGCGCTGGGAGCAGGCGGCGGCCGTCGCCACGACTGTCCAGGGGCTGCCCGCCCGGCTGGCCTGGGGCCCGGGTGAGCACGCGGTGGAGGGGGTGCTCGACCGCTGGCAGGAGACCGGCCGCTGGTGGGACGGTGAGCCGCGCCGGGAGTTCTTCCGGGTCGAGGCGGCCGGCCGGTTCGACCTCTCGCGCGATGAAGCGGGCGCCTGGCGGGTCGAGGCGGGGTGGGACTGAAGCCTGATGAGCGCCGACTTCGTGCATCTGCGGGCGACCAGTTGCTACGCCTTCCTCCGCGGTGCGGGGCACCCCGAGGCTTACGCCGAACGTGCCGCCGAGCTGGGCTACAGCGCGCTGGCGTTGACCGAGGAAGACTACCTCTGCGGCTTGCGCCGCTTCGAGGGCGCCTGTCAGGCGGTCGGGCTGCGGCCCCTGCTGGGGGCCACCCTGAGCACCACCGCCGGGCCGTTGAGCTTCCTGTGTCGCGACCGCGAGGGCTACCGCAAGCTCTGTCGCCTGCTCAGCGCGATGCACCTGGCGGCGGCCCCGACCGCTGCCGAGGCCGACGACGAGGACCCGCTGCTGCCGCCCCTCTCGATCCGCGGCGGCCGGCCGGCGACCTGGGACGACCTCGCCGAACTCGCCGGCGATCACCTGCTGGTGCTCACCGGTGGTCGCCGCGGGCGGCTGGCGGAGCGGCTGCGGCAGCGCGACGAAGATGGCGCGGCGGCCTGGCTGCGGCAACTGCTCGAGCGCTTTGGCCGGCGGCAGGTGGTGGTTGAGCTGCACCGCCTGGGCTGTCCCGGCGACCACACCCTGACCTTGCGGCAAGCCGCTTTGGCCAGCCGCCTGGGCCTGCGCTACGCCGCCACCAACGACGTGCGGTACGTGCGGCGCGAGCAGTTCCCGGTCTACGACATCCTCTGCTGCACCCGCGTGCTGCAAACCGTCGACACCCCCTTCGCCGGCCGGCCGGTCAACGATCTGCAACACCTCGCCAGCCCGGCCGCGATGCAGCGCCGTTTCGCCGACCTGCCGGCAGCGCTCAGCAACACCGTCGAACTGGCCGCCGAGTGCGCCACGTTGCAGCTCGGGCGCGACCGCTTCGTGCCCTGTTACAACGGCCTGCCACCCGCGGAGCAGGCGGTCTACCTGAGCCGCCTGGTCAGCGACGGGGTGCTCGAACGGTACCCCCGCGAGCAGTGGCGGGCGGTCTTCGAGCGCGTCAAAGAAGAGCTGCGGATCATCCGCGCGCTGCACCTGGAGGGCTACTTCCTGCTGGTCTGGGACGTCTGCCGCTGGGCCCGCGCGCAGGGCATCCGCTGCGCCGGACGCGGCTCGGCGGCGGGCAGTGTGGTCTGTTACGCCTTGCGCATCACCAATGTCGACGCGCACCGCCGCGAGATCACCCTGGCCCGCTTCCTGAACGAGCAGCGCACCGAGAGTCTGCCCGACATCGACGTCGACTTCGACCGCGCCGGGCGCGACAAGGTGATTGACTACCTCGTGGCGCGCTACGGCGCCGACCATGTGGCGATGACCGGCACCTACATGCGGTACCACGCCCGCAGCGCGATTCGCGATGTCGGCCGCGCGCTGGCACTGCCGCCGGAGGATGTCGACCGCCTCGCCAAGTCGCTCCCCCGGCTCGGCTGTGACCAGGTCGACGGCGCCGAGATCAAGTATCCCGACGTCCGCCACTCCCCCTGGGCCGAGGCCCGCTTCGCCCGCCTGCGGGACCTCTTGCCGGCCCTGAGCGGCATCCCGCGCCACCTCGGCACGCACCTCGGCGGGGTGATCATCACCCCCGAGCCGCTGGCCGACCTGCTGCCGGTACAGCGCGCCGGGAAGCCCTACCGGGTGATTCAGGGCGACAAAGAAGACGTCGAAGACCGCCTCGTGAAGTTCGATTGCCTCTGCCTGCCGATGTTCAGCGTGATCGAAGACGCCAACCGCTTCGTGAAGCAGCACACCCCGCAGTTTGAGGTCTTCGATGTCCCGCTCGACGACGCCGCCACCTTCGCGCGGCTGCGGCGCAGCGAGACGATGGGCGCCTTCGAGGTCGGTTCACCGGCCCAGCGGGCGTTGCACGCCCGGCTGCATTGCGACGACTTCGAACCGTTGGTGGCGGCCCTGGCGCTGATCCGGCCGGGGCCCATCAAGGGCAACATGGTCGAGCGTTACCTGGCCCGCCGGCAGGGCCACGAGGCGGTCGAGTACTGGCTGCCCGACCTGGAGCCGGTGCTGCGCAAGACCTACGGGGTGCTGGTCTACCAGGAGCAGGTGATCGAAGTCGCGCGGATCGCCGCCGGCCTCTCGGCGGCCGAGGCCGACATCCTGCGCCGCAGCATCAGCCATTACCGCAGCGAAGAGGCGATGACCAAACTCGGTGCGAACTTCTGCGCCAAAGCGGTGGCGCATGGCCTGTCCGAGGCGACGGCGACGCAGATCTTTCAGGCGGTCCGCGGCTTTGCCGGCTACGGCTTCTGCGAGTCCCACGCCGCCGCCTTCGCCGACACGGCGTACCGCAGCGTCTACTTGATTGAGCACCACCCCGCCGAGTACTTTGCCGGCCTGCTGCGCCACCAGCCGATGGGCTTCTATCCGCCCCACACGCTGGTCAACCTGGTCCGCCGCCGGGGCATTCGGGTGGTTGGCCCGGCGCTCAACAGCGGCCCGGCTCGGACCACGGCGCAGGAGGGCGCGATTCACATTGGCCTGGCGCAGATCAAGCGGATCCTGCCCGAGACGGCGGAGCGGATCGTGGAGACTCGCCCGCACCACAGTCTGGGCGACCTGCTACGCGCGACGCGGCTGCCGAAGGACCGGGTCGCCAGCCTGATCCGCGCCGGTGCCTGCGACGAGCTCTCGGACCACCGTCGGATGCTGCTGTGGCAGTTGCAGGAGCTGCCGCACACCCCGCCCGACCCGCAGTGGCACCTCGATCTGCCGCCCTGCGACCCGCCCCCCGATCCGCGGCTGCCGCGCTTCAACGAGTGGGACCTGCTGGCCGGCGAATGGGACGCGCTGGGCTTTCCGCTGAGCAGCCACCCGCTGGAGTCGCTGCGTCCGACGCTGCTGGCCCGCGGGGTCAGCCCGATTGCGACCTTCGCCGGCGCCCCGCCGCGGACGCGCTTCCGGCTGGCCGGCCTGGTGCTCCGCCCCCACCGCCCGCCGACCCGTACCGGGCGCAACACGCTGTTCTTCGACCTGGAGGACGAGACCGGCGTGGTCAGCGTGACCTGCTTCAAGGACGTCTACCAGCGCGACGGGCACCATGTGCTGCGGCACCCCGTGGTGCAGGTCGACGGCGCGGTCGACGAGCGCACCGGGCTGAGCCTGATCGCCAGCCGCGTGCAGCCGATCAGCGAGCCCCGCACCCTCGCCTCACCGCACGCCCGGACGCTCTACTGAGGCGGCCGCAAGGTCGCGTCGTCGGGCCGCACGCCCTGCGCCAGGTCGCGCCGCACGGCGTCTTCGGGAGCGGCTTCACTGTGGCTGTAGCCCCGGCCGCGGCGGATCCCCAGCCAGACCAGCAGCCGGCGCCGGGTCGCCCGCATCGGATTGCCCAGGGTGCGCGTCAGGCGGTTGAACCAGGGGCGGTACGCGTCGACCTCGCGGCGACCTTCCGGCAACTGGTCGGGCCGGCTGCGGCACCAATGCTTGTAGATGTGGTAGCGGTCGCCCTGCTGCATCTGCGCCAGCCAGAACCGCACCGGCCAGGTCCGCCAGCACCAGCTCGTGCCCGGCATGAAGCAGATCTGGAAGTCGATCAGGTAGAGCATCCCGGCGGGATCGACCACCAGGTTCTCGCGCTTGTGCAGATCCACGTAGGCCCAGCCCTCGGCGTGGATCGCCTCGATCACCCGTTGCAGCGCCGGGAAGGCCTCGTCGTTGACCCACTCGCCGGCACCCAACGGGTGGCCCTCGACGAACTCGTGGGCAATCGCGTTGTCGCAGACCTGCCCGTCGCGGGTGACCGGGCCCGACAGCCGGGGGACGTTCGGCAGGTGCTGCAAACTGCCCAACATCAGGCCCTCGCGGTTGGCCAGCCAGCGGCCCAGGCGCAGGGTGCGCAGACCGAGGATCGGCTGCTGGCGGTTCCACTTCACGACGATCCGGCCTGCCGCGCCGTGGTAGATCGCCGAGGCCGCCCAGGAGTCGTGCTTCAGCACCTCCTGCAGCGTGTAGTCGCTGCCGTCCACCTGAATCGCGGCGGCCGGCTCCGCCGCGCCGAGGGCGCGGAACAACCGCGGGCGGGGTCGGCCGGTGGTGCCTTGACTCATGGCCCGGTCGGCTTCCAGGTGGGGTCGTCGGTCAGCAACAGCGCGCCCAACAGGGTGCCGGCCTCGCGGCAGCGGACTCGCAGGCGCAGTGGCCCGGCCGGCAGGGCGCGGTTGGTGAACAGCGGCTGCCAGCGCCACTGCGGGTCGGCGGCCAGATGCCAGACCGCCGGCGCGGCGTCGCCGACCTGGGCCCAGAACGAGTTGTTGCCCTCGGTCGGAGCCTGCACCCAGCCGTAGACCGACCACTGGCCGGCCTGCGGGATGTTCAACGCGAAGTCGGCGTGGCCGTTGGTCGGGCAGATCTCCAGATCGGTCGGCGCGGCCACCGGCGCCCAGACCGCGGGAGGCGCCGCCGGGCCACCCGCCCGCAGACCCAGCGGCGGCTCGACCACGGCGGTGTCGGCGGCCAGCCGGCGGAAGGTCGGGCCGGTGGGCTGGAAGGTCAGGGTCGCCTCCGGGCCGACCACCGTCGCGGCCGGGGTGCGGGCCTGCAGGCGATAGCGCCAGGTCTCGCCAGCGGCGACCTCAAAGTCGTCGCAGGCCCCGCTGCTGAGGCCGGCGGCGACGGTCTGCCAGGGGCCCGCGGCAGTCGCCCGCTGGACCGTGTACCGCACCCCCGGCTGTGTCGGCCAGGTGAGGCCGACCTGCATGTTGCCACGGCTGGCCACCGTCGGCGCTGGTGCGTTGGGCGGCGTCGGGTCGACCTCCTGCCAGGCCTGCACGGCGACCCCGCGCCAGACCCCACCGCCCTGCTGCCGGAGGGTCACTCGCCCGCCGGGTCGGCCGGTCGGCCAGCCTAGCACGGGCACGGCGCGGTTGGTCGGACCGGCCACCAAGAGACAGAAGTCGGGGGCCTGCAGCCAGTGGAACTCGGTCCAGACGCCGGGGTTGGGCGTCGTCGCGGTGTTCAGGGTCCGCCCGAGCCAGCCCTGGTGACGGAAGTCGTTGTAGGGCAGCACCAGGTCGGCGGCCTCGGCCAGCAGGCGGTCGCCGTCGTAGAGTCCGATCACCCCGTCGGGCTTGCCATCCTTGGCCAGCCCCTGCCAGACCAGCCGCCAGCCGCCCGGCAACTCGACACTGGCGCGGTCGCTGAAGGCGACCGGGCGGTGTTGCCAGCTCAGCACCGCCGCCGCCGGCAACTCGACCACCAGCTCGCGCGCTTCGTCGGTCAGGCGGCGCTCGGCGGCCAAGCCGCTGTCGGCCAGGGCCGGCCCGCGATGCAGCGCCAGGTCGAGCACGCTGCGCGGCGGGATCGCCGGCTGGCTGCCCACACTGCCTGCCTCGTCACAGCCCGGCACGGTCTGCGCCGGCCGTTCGCGACCCAGCCGGTCGGTGGTCACCGTCGCCAGCCGCGGCTGGCGCGCCACCGTGCCGGGCAGCAGCGTCAGGGCCGCCGGGCTGTCGACCGCCAGCACCGCCGCCGCGGCCGACCGCACGACGTTGTCGCCCGCGTCGCCAGCGACGCCATTGAGCGCCAGGCCGGCGGCGCCGAGCAGCACGTTGCGGGTGATCGTCAGCCCGCTCGGCACGACCGGATAGGTCGGACTGGCGAGCACCGTGGCGATGGCCGGGCCGACCCCGTCGACCACGGTGTTGTGGGCCAGGTAGATGTCGGTCGCGGCGGCGTACTGCGCCTCGGGGTCGGTCGCGCCGGCGCCCAGGCTGAAGCCGCTGGCACTGCACCCGACGACCAGGTTGTTGATCAGGCGGTGACCGCGGCCGAAAATGATCCAGCCGCCGAGTCCCCCGATGGCCGTGTTGCCATCGACCAGCACGTTGTTGCCGCCCCGCAGGTGCAGCGTCGCGCGGTCGCACCAGGCGGCGACGTTGCGCCGGATCAGGTTGGCTGAGCTCTTGTTGCTGATCGTCTCGCTGTCGCCGTTGGCGTGGTCGAAGAGGTTGTGCTCAACCCGGCAGCGCGGCTCCAGCGCGCCGCTGGCGCCGCGCTGATTCTGGCCGATCTGGATGTTCTCCTGGCCGTTCACCCAGTAGCGGTAGACATCGCGGAAGACGTTGTGGTCGAACTGGTTGTCGCGCCCAACCTCGCCCGTCGCGGAGACCCGCTGGGCCAGGCTCATCGACTTGCTGCGGGTCCAGTAACAGTGGTCGACCCGGTTGCGGTCACCGCCCATCGCCACCGCGACGACGTGGCCAAAGGTCGAGCGCGGGTCGCCGCAATCGAAGAACAGGCACTGCGTGACGCGGTTGTCGTCCCCGCTCAGCAGCACGGTGTTGTTGTTGGCGCAGTGCTCGAAGCGCAGGCCCTGCAGCCGCCCGAAGCTGCCGCTGAGCTGCACCGCGCAGCGCCCCCGCAGCACCACTTGACCCGGCGTCTGGGCCCGCACCAGCAGCGGCGCCGCCGCCGTGCCTGGGGCGGCGATGGTCCAACGCACGTCGGTGTAGACCCCGTCGGGGATCACCACCTCGCCCGCGGCGGCTTCCAGTCGGCGCGCCACCGCGGCACTGTCGCCGGGCGGCGGTGCGGTCCACGGCAGGCTGGGATCCCGCCCCTCGGCGGCCCGGCTGTCGACGGTGACGAGATGCTCGCCAAGCGGCACCGCGGCCTGCCAGACGTTGCCGCGGCGGGTCAGTGCCACCGGCTGCCCGTCGCAGGTCACCGTGTCGACGTGCCGCGCGGCGATGGTCAATGGACTCACCGTCACCCGCACCCGGGCAGTGCTGTCGCTCAGCCGCGCCAACAGCTCGCCGTCACCGATCCAGGGGTGCGTGTAGCTGCTGGCCAGCTCGTCCCGCTCCGGCGCCTGTCCGGCGGCGGCCACCACCAACCATAGCAGCCAGCTCAGGTAACGCATCTCAGCCCGCCTCCAACAACCGAATGTGCTTGCCGAGGTGTGCCGCGACGAGCTCTGTGTGCAGATCGGGCTGTTCGCGCAGGACGTCCAGGATGGCGTCGCGGAAGCCCTGCCCGGCGGCGGTCTGGCCGAGCGTCAGGACGCTGCCGAAGGTCACGTGGAGCACCTGGCGACCGCCCTCGTCGACCAGGTACTGCGCCTCCAGTTCGGCCGGCGTCAGCCCGGCCGGCGGCCGGATCCGGCGCAAGTCGGCCGAAACGTGGTAGCTGGCCATGTCGTCCGGGTAACGCCCCAGGGCGTAGCTGGCGATCTCGCCGAACAGCGCCGGCCGGGCGCGGATCACCGTGCGCAGGGCCTCCAGGTAGCTGGTCCCGGCGGTCTTGACGTGCAGCAGATCGCCGCAGAGGCGGCCGATGCTGGGGTAGATCCCAAACTTATCGGAGCCGCTGTGGATGCTGATCTTATAGGGCCCGCAGTAGCGCGCCACCGCGACCTGCTCGGCCAGGCTGGCCTCGAACGCGGCGAGGTCGCCCTTGTAGTCGATCCCCTTCTCAAACTCGCCGACGAAGCGTGGTGCCAGGCTGACCACCCGGACCCGGCGGCGGCGTAGTTCGAGTCCGACGAAGAGATGCTCCAAGGTCGTCGTCGGGGTGTCGGTCTCGTCCACGGACAGCTCGATCTCGGACGGTCGGTCGCTCGACGCGGTGGCGATGGCGGCGGCCATCGTGGCGGCGTGCTGCACGGCGCGACCATACTTCACCGCGGCCCGGTGCAGCAGCCCGGCGCGGTCGAAGGTCAACGTCAGCCCCTCGGCGACCTCGCACGGCCGACCAAGGTAGAGGTCGTCAAGCTGCGCCACGCTCTCGAACGCCCCGGCGGCGATCACTTCGTCAAGCGCCGTATCGAGCGCCGCGGCGTGCAGCCCGTCGGCGCGGTTCTCGACGTAAGCCGAGGGGTCGATGGTGAAGAAACAGAACCCGGCAGCGGCCATCCGGGCGACATCCTCCGGCGTCTTGAGGTGATCGCCATCGGCGCCCCAGGGCCGGTCCCAACCGACCGCGGCGACGCCAGCCTGGGCCGCCGCCAGGACGGCCTCCGGCGTGCGCTGCGTGCGCGTCAGCTCGCGACTCGACTGCTGCGCGAAGATCGGCGCGAAGCGCGACCCGGCGACCGCCGCGGCGTGGCCCGGGGTCGCCAGACCGAGCCGGTCACCGAAGCCGAACGACGGTTGCAGGCCGAGCACCTGCGGCTGGCTGTGGCTCATCCTACCCTCAGTCCAGGACCACCTGGATCTTGGTCACCGCGGCGGGGTCGGCACTCCACTCGCGCAACGCGGCCGGCCCCTCGGCCAATGGCACGCTGCGGGTGATCGCCTGGTCCAGCGGAAAGGCGCCCGCCTCGAGCATCGCGATGACGCTCTCGAAATCGCGCGGCAGCGCGTTCCGGGAGCCGCGGATGTCGAGTTCCTTGAGGATGAACTGCTTCGTGTCGTACTCCACCGGCAGCTTGGCGTAGCCGATGTAGACCACCGTGCCGGCGTGACAGGCGACGTCGACCGCCAACTGGAAGGTCGCCGGCAGGCCAATCGCCTCGACGGTGACCCGCGGACCCTCGCCGGCCGTCAACTCGCGGATGCGCCCGGCGACATCCTCACGGCCGGCGGCGATCACCTCGGCCGCCCCGCAGGCGCGGGCCATGTCGAGCTTCGCTTCGTCCAGGTCGACCGCGATCACCCGCCCGCCGGCGCGGGCGGCGGCGGCGATCACGCCGAGGCCGATGGTGCCCGCACCGAGCACCGCGACGGTGTCGTCCGCGGCGATCTGCCCGCGCGCCACGGCATGGGCCCCAATCGTCAGCGGCTCGACCATCGCCAGCTCGCGGAGCGACAGGCGCGGGCTGCTGACCAGCTTGCTGTGCGGCATCACCAGCAGGTCGCAGAGCCCGCCCTCGCACTGCACGCCGAGGGTGCGGTTGACCGCGCAGCAGTTCGACCGCCCGACGCGACAGGCGCTGCAGGTGCCGCAGCCCAGGTACGGCGAGACCGTCACGGTCAGGCCCGGCTGCCAGCAGGCGGGCACCTCGGGCCCGACGGCCTCAATCGTCGCGGCGATCTCGTGGCCGGGAATCCGGGGGTAGGCGACCAGCGGGTTGTTGCCGCGGAAGGTGTTCAGGTCGCTGCCGCAGTAACCCACGATCCGCGGCCGCAGCAGCACCTCGCCGACGCCCACCTGGGGGTCCGCCGCGGTGCCCAGGCTGACTTCGCCCGGGGCCGTGATGATCAAAGCTCGCATCGCCGGCTGCTCCTATCGATCCAACCCATACGCCTCGACCGCCGTACCGCCGAGGAAGCGGGCCTGTTCGTCCGGCGACCAGGCGGCGCACCAGTCGCGCAAGAGGGCGATCCAGTCGGTGTAGGTGACGCCCAGCAGGCAGACCGGCCAGTCGGTCCCCAGCATCAGCCGCCGCGGGGTGAAGGCCGCCAGAACGACCTCCAGATAAGGCTGCAGCGTGCCGCGGTCCCAGGCTCCCAGGTCCGCCTCGGTGACCATCCCGGAGACCTTGCAGTAGACGTTCGGCCGCTCGGCCAGCGCCCGCAGGCGGGTCGCCCAGGGCTCCAGCTCCGCCGCCGCGAGGCGCGGTTTGGCGATGTGGTTGACCACGAAGACCTGCTCGGCGAACTGGTCGACCAGCTCGATGGCGGCCGGCAACTGGCGCTCCAGGATCAGGATGTCATAGGCCAGCCGGAACCGGCCCAGCTCGGCGACGCCCCGCAGGAAATCCGATCGCAGGCAGTGCCGGTCGTCGGGCTCGCCCTGCAGCACGTGGCGCACGCCGACGAACTTCAGGTCGTCGCTGAAGACCTCCAGGTCGGCGCCGACCTCCGGATCGGTCAGCGGCACCCAGCCGACGACGCCCCGGAGGAAGTCGTTGACCGCCGCCAGGCGCAGCAGCCAGTCGGTCTCTTCCAGCGTCTGCCGCGCCTGCACCGTGACCACGCCGTCGACGCCGGCAGCGTTGAGTTCGGCGTGGAGCTGCTTCGGGAAGTAGTCGCGCTGCAAGACCGTCTGGTCGTCAGCGATCCAGCCGTACTCGGCCGCGCTGTACTTCCAGAAGTGGTGGTGGCTGTCGATCACCATGGCGTCCTCAGTTGTTCTCCGGCCGCCCGCTGGGCCAGGTGAGGTTGTGGACCGGCTGCAGGATCTGCAGCACGCCGGCCACCAACTCCGGGTCGGGCGGGGTCGTCGCCCAGGCCAGGTTGTCGGCGATATGCTGCGGACTGGCGGTCCCCACGAAGGTGCTGGCGATGCCCGGCAGGCTGAGACTGTATTGCACCGCCAACCGCGGCAGATCGGCCCCACGGGCGGCGCACCAGGCTGCCGCCGCGGCGCACTGCGCCACCACCACCGCCGGCGCGGGATGCCAGCCCGGCGCCCCGCGGTGTGACAGCAGCCCCATCGCCAGCGGCGAGGCGTTGAGTACCCCGACGCCGCGCGCGGTGAGGTCGGGCAGCAGGTCCAGCAGCGCCGTGTCGTTGAGGCAGCCGTGGCAGTAGCTGAGCACCGTGTCGACCCGCTGCCGGTCGAGGACCGCCGGGAAGATCGCCAGCGGCAGCCCGGTGATGCCGATGGCGCGCACCTTGCCGGCGGCGCGCAGATGCTCCAACGCGGGGAGCGTCTCGCTGACCACCTGGTCCAAGCTGCCGAACTCGATGTCGTGACACTGTATCAGATCGATCACCTCGACGCCGAGCCGCTGCAGACTCTGGTCGACTGATTGGACGACGCGCTCGGCCGAGAAGTCGAACTCGTCGTGGCCGTAGCGCCCGACCTTGGTGGCGAGGTAGTAGCGCTCCCGCGGGACCGTTGCCAGGGCCTTGCCGAGCACGGTTTCGGCCCGGGTCAGGCCGTAGAAGGGCGAGACGTCGATCAGGTTGATGCCGCCGTCGAGCGCGACGTGTACGGTGCGGATCGCGGCGGCCTCGTCGACGTCGCGAAAGACGCCGCCCAGCGACGAGGCGCCGAAGCCGAGGGCCGAGACCTGCCAGCCGGTCGGCCCTAGGGGACGGTACTCCATGACAACTCCAGGCGCCACTTTCGGCACCGCCGGCAAGCCTCCTGCGAGCATGGGGAGGGAGGCGTCGGCCGAGCAGGAAGAGGCCTGGCAGACCCGGATTGGCAACAGGTGAGCTGATGGACCTCAAATGGATGCTCTGGCTGGCGGTGGTGGCCGAGGTGGCCGCCGCGGCACCCTACGATCCCACCAAGTGGGAACCCAACATCGCCAAGCTTGAGGCGAAGGACCGCGAGACCCCGCCACCAGCGCACGCCACGCTGTTCGTGGGCAGTTCGACCATCGTCGGCTGGGACCTCCAGAAGTACTTCCCGGAGCGCGTCGCGCTGAATCGCGGCTTCGGCGGCTCGCGGCTGTCTGATTCGGTCTACTTCTACGACCGCGTCGTGAAGCCGTACCGCGCGAAGCAAATCTGCATCTACGCCGGCGACAACGACATCGGCGGTGGGGTGACCCCCGAGGCGGTGCGCGACAGCTTCGCCGAGCTGCTCCGCAAGATCCGCACCGACCAGCCCACTGTGTCGGTGGTCTGGGTCAGCATCAAGCCCTCGATCAAGCGCTGGGCGCTGATCGACCAGGTGCGGCAGGCCAATGCCCTGGTCAAAGAAGTGATCGCGAAGGACGAGCACGGCGTCTACTTCGACACCGAGCCGCTGATGCTGGGGCCCGACGGGCTGCCCCGCAAGGAGATTCTGAAAGAGGACGGCTTGCACCTCAATGCCGACGGCTACCGCCTCTGGAGCGACGCGCTCCGGCCTCTGCTGATCGCCGAACCGCAGTAGCGTGGAGGCCGACCCCTGGCATCGGACCAAGCTCGGGACCACGCTTCGCTCGCTCCGTCACCGCAACTACCGGTTGTTCTTCGGCGGCCAGGGCATTTCGCTGGTCGGCACCTGGATGCAGATGGTCGCGACCAGTTGGCTGCTCACGCGGCTGACCGGCTCGCCGACGATGCTGGGGCTGAACGGGTTCGTCAATCGCCTCCCCTCGGCGATCGTCACGCCGCTGGCGGGCGTCATGATCGACCGCCTCAACCGCCACCGGGTGGTCGTCTGGATGCAGCTCCTGGCGATGCTGCAGGCCCTGCTGCTGGCCAGCCTGGCGCTGACTGGTCGGATCGAGGTCTGGCAGGTGCTGGTGTTGAGCGCCGGGCTGGGGGTCGTCAACGCCATCGAAGTGCCGGCGCGGCAGTCGCTGTTCGTCGAGCTGGTCGGCGACAAGGACGACCTGCCGAACGCCATCGCGCTGAACAGCTCGCTCTTCAACAGCGCCCGGCTGGTCGGCCCGGCGGTGGCCGGGGTGCTGATCGCCGCCGTCGGTGAGGGGGTCTGCTTCCTGCTCAACGGGATCAGCTACCTGGCGGTGATCGCCGCGCTGCTGGCGATGCGGCTGCCACCGCGCGAGGCTCCGCCCGCCCGCAACAGCGTGCTGGCCGACCTCCGCGCCGGCTTCGCCTATGTCTACCACAGCCGCCCGGTCGCCGCGCTGCTGGTCTTCGTGGCGCTGGTCGGCGTCTTCGGGATGCCCTACACCGTGCTGCTGCCGCTCTACGCCAAAGACGTGCTGCACTCCGACAGCCGCGGCCTGGGGTACCTGCTGACGGCCGGCGGCGCCGGGGCGCTCAGCGGGGCGCTGTTCCTGGCCCAACGGCCGAGCGCGCGCGGACTCGAGCGGCTGATGCCCTACGCGGTGACCTGGTTCGGCTGTGGCATGTTGCTGATTGCCAGATCGCAGTGGCTCTGGCTGTCGCTCCTGCTGATGCCGGTGCTCAGCAGCGGGATGATGATCCAGATGGGGTCCACCAACACCATCTTGCAGACCATCGTGCCCGACGCGATGCGCGGCCGCGTGATGAGTCTCTACTTCCTGGCCTTCAGCGGCTCGATGCCGTTGGGCAGCCTGGTGGCGGGCTACGTGGCCCGGGTCTGGTCGGTGCCGACGGCGCTGGCGCTCGGTGGAGTCGGCGCGATCCTGGCCGCTTTGCTCTGTGCGCCGGCGGTCCGCGCGGTCTGGGACGAGCCGGCCAGCACCACGAGCTGAGCGACCGGCGGGCTAACCGCCCCAGCCCGCCGCGACGCGGTCGCGCCACTCGGCCAGCACGTCGGCCAGGGTCTGGCGCAGCGGACGCGACGCCCGCCAGCCGAGGGCGGCTGCCGGGCTGGCGTCACCACAGACCACCGGCGGCGGTCCGGCACCCACCCGCCGGTGGTCCTGGATCACCTCCACCGGCACCCGCGCCAGGTCGAGCAGCGTGTCGAGCAGCTCCTGGATACTGGTCGCCTGTCCGCGGCAGAGGTGGTAGGTCGCCCCGGCCTGGCCGGCGGCTGCCAGCAGCGCATAGCCGCGGACGATGTCGCGCACGTCGCTGAAGTCCTTGGCCGCGCGGAGGTCGCCGACCCGCAGCAGCGGCTCGCGGCGGCCCGCGGCGATGGCGGCGATCTGGCTGGCGAAGTCGGGCGCCACGAAGCCGAGGGCCTGGCCTGGACCGAGGTGGTTGAAGGGCCGGGCCTCGATCACTGGCAGGCCGTGCGCCAGGTGAAACTGCTGCCCCAGATAATGCACCGCCAGCTTGCTGACGGCGTACGGCGTGCGCGGCTGGCAGGCCGTGGTGGCGGTCAACGGCGGCCCGGGCGGTGGGCTGCCGTAGACCTCGCTGGAGGTCACCAGCAGCACCCGCGGCCGGGGCTGGATCGCCAAGGCCGCCTGCAGCAAGTTGGCGGTCCCGACGACATTGGCCTGCAACGTGCCGCCGGGGTCGCGCAGGCTGGCGCTCGGCGAGCTGGCCGCGGCGAGGTGGTAGACCACCGCCGGCGCCGCGCGCTGCACCGCCGTGGCGGTCGCCGCGGGGTCGATCAGGTCGGCGGTGACCTCGCCGGGCAGCCCCGCCGGCTGGCGCACCAGCGGCACCACGTCGTCGCCCTGCTGGCGCAGCAAGGTCGTCAGGTGGCGCCCGGCAAAGCCCGCGGCGCCGGTCACCAGAACCCTTGGCATCAGCCGCGCGCCTCCTTGACCGCCTGCAGCAGCCGCTCCCAGATCCGTTGCAGTTCGGGCAGGCAGCTCTCGTCGACCAGGCTGGGAGTGTACTCCACCGCCAGGTACAGCTCGGTCAGGGCCTCAATCTCCGCCCGCCAGGCGGCCGCCTCGGGCGGTAACTGGCGCAACCAGGCCAGCGGCGTGGCGTCGGGTGGCCGCGGGCTGTGGACAAGCTGGGCCCAGGCCTGTAGCGCGCGGTAGAGGTGGCGCACGACCTCGCCGGTCGGCCGACCGCGAAACGGCGAGCGCGGGCCGAAGGGGTCCTCGAAGACGTACTTTGCGACCACCGGCTGCTCCGCGACGGGCTCGGAGGACCGTGCGCCGCGGCGCTGCCAGAGCCGCCAGCCGACCCACCCGATGGCCAGCAGGCTGCCGCCCAGCAACAGCAGCAGCCCCAGCCAGCGGCCGAACTCCGAAGGCGGCGGCGGTGGCAGCGGCGCCGGCGGGGCGGCGCCCGGGCTGGCCGGGGGCGGCGGACTCGGCGCGCTGCTCGGCGCGGGTGGCGGCTCGGCGTCGCTCGAGCCGGCCGGTTCGCCGGCCCCGCCGCTGCTCGGCGGCGACTCGGCGGCGGCCGACGACGGCGGGCTGCTGGCCGGCGCGCTGCCCGGCGGTGGCGGCGACCCGCTGGCCGGTGATGGCAGTCCGCCGGGCGGCGGCTGGCCGCTGGCGCGGGGTGGGGAGCTCTGTGGACTGGCGGCCCCGGCCCCTTGGCCGGGGCTCTGGCCGCCGCTTTGGGCGCCACCTTCGCCGGCCGCTGGGCCCTGCGTCGCGCGTTGGCCCTGCTGGCCGCCGGACTCCTGGCCGCCGGGCCGGGCGCCCGCCGGACCGCGGTCGGCGGTTGGCGTGCCGCCGCGACCCTGCAGCCCGCGCCCCTCACCGCCTGGCGCGTCGTCGCTCCACGGTGCCCGCCGGCCGCTCTCCTGGCCGCCGCGCTGGAGCAGGTTCACCAGCGGCTGTGGCAGCAGGCTGTTGGGCGCCGGCTCCAGCCGCGGGGCGACCTGCGCCAAGACCAGGATCAGCGCCGCCAGCGGCAGGGCCAGCAGCAGCCAGGTGGCCACCACACTCCAGGGCACCGCGGCGCCGCGGGTGCGGACGTAGATGCTCAGGCCGTTCAGCGCACTGAGCGCCAGCACCAGCAGGGCGCTGCCCAGAAACACCACCATGCACCCAAACGCATGGCCCTGGAACTCGTGGCCGGCGAGGATCTTGTGGCCTACCCCGAAGATCACCACTGCCAGCAGCGACAGGACCATCACCGCCCGGCCCGGATGCGGCCGGCGGCGCGCGGCGGTGTCGGCACCCTCAGCTTCCCATTGCTCGCTGCTCAAGAGCGCGACATCCTGCCCTTGCACCGAGTCGGCGCTGATCGCGGTCTGCCGCACGATGTAGTTGCCGCCGAACCAGATTACCGCGATGATCAGGTAGTTCAGCAGCAGCGCCAGGACCGGCTGCTGGCCGCCATAGCCCGACCCGAAGGCGCCGCCACCGAAGGCGTGCAGAAACCCAAACAGGCCCATCACGACCAGCAGCGCCACGGCGTAGGCGGCGGCGTTGAGGTTGCCGTCGCGGGTGGTGATCCGCGCGATGCCGACCACCGCCACCAGGAAGCAGAAGAAGATCAGCCGGAGCAGCCGGGTCGGCGCATAGACCTGGGCGGCCCGCACGTCGATCAGGAACCAGACCAGCGCGCCGAGCATCACGAACAGCAGCAGCGGCAGCAAGATGTCGGCCAGCGGGTCGAACTCGTCGGCGATCAGCGGCGGGTCGCGATCCAGCTCCGGCGGCGTGGGCGCGTGGTTCATAGTCGCACCGCTGCCAGCCGGCTGAGGTCGCGCGGCGTGTCGACGGCGTAGGTCCGCACCCCGGCCGCCAGCAGCTGCGCGCGGCAGGGCGTCGGGTGGTGATTGCCGATCAACAACACGGTGAGCACGAAACCACTATGCCGCATCGCCACCGCCGCGCGCAGCAGCGGCCGGTCCAGGCGCGGGGTCACCACCAAGAGGGTGACGTCGCGGGGCAGCCGGGGGTACTCGCGCAGCAGCATCGCCCCGACGGGCTGGAAGTCGCTCAGCTCGACGCGGGCGCTGGCATCGAGGATCTGCGTGAAGGTCGTCTCGCCGCGGCCGACAGGCACCTCGAAGGGCCGCAGCCGCGCCGAGCGCTCCTGCATCGCCGCCAGCCGCTGGGCCTGCCAGCGAGTCGCCGCGGCGACCTCGGCCGGGGCGTAGCGGGCCCGGTCGGCGGCGTCACGACCGTTGCTCAAGAACCCAACCCGCTGGTGCGCCTGGGCGACGTAGTTGGCCAACGAGGCCGCCACCGTGACGGCGAACTCACTGCGCTCGACCGTCGCGCGATCCTCGTAGGCCGGCTCGTAGAGGTCCAGGCAGAGCAGCGCGCCGACCATGCAGCTCGGTTCGTAGATCTTCGTCTGCAGGCTGCCGCTGCGGGCGGTGCTGCGCCAGTGGATGCGGGTCAGCTTGTCCCCCGGCCGCCACTCGCGGACACCGTGCAGCCGGGAGGGATCCTCGACGATCCGGCGCTCGACGCGCACCTCACCGACTGGCCGGGGCGCCGCCAGATCGTACCCGCCGATCGGCACCAGGTCCGGCGGCACCGTCAGATAGTGGGCCCGCGAGCCGCTCTGGAAGCGCCGCTTCAGTCCAAACAGGTCGCCCGTCTCCAGCAACAGGGGCCCAATCTGATGGTACCCCCGCCGGGTGCAGGCGAGGCGGTAGCGCAGGGTCACCTGCTGCCGCGGCCAGAGCGTGCGCAGCGCCGTGCTTTGGCCAGTCGCCGGCAAGGCGGCGGGGGTGAGGTCTTCCAGCAACACCCAGGGCACCAGCCAGGCTCCGCGGTGGCGCAACTCGACGCGCACGTCGACCACGTCCCCCAGCCGGGCCCGCGTCACCGTGCAGGTGCGCTGGTCGACCAGCCCGCGCAGCCCGTAGCGCGCCATCAGGCTGGACGAACCGACCAGGGCCAAGACCACGTAGAGCGCGTACGTGAAGAAGCCGATCCGCAGCACGTAGCTGAGGAACAACACCCCGACGACCACGGCGGCCCAGCGAGTCCGGGTCAAGGCTCCCTCCGCCGCTGCTGATTCTCGGCCGCTGTCGGGTTCCTTGTCGAAGGAATCGACAACCGTCGCCGAATCGGCGAACTGCCGACGGGAGGCCAGCGATGAAGCTCGGTTTGATCAACTCCGCCTGGGCGCAGACCGGGCGAGACACGGCGTACGGGATCCAGAAGACCAAGGAGATCGGCTTCGACTGCATTGACATCTTTGCCGACCCCCTGACGCTCAGCGAGTCCGAGACCCAGGTCATCATCGACACCACCCGCCGCGCCGGCCTGCCGATCGTTTCGGTCTGTTGCGTCGCGCTGGGCCTGGCCGACTTCAACGACTCGGTGCGCGCCTTCCACCTCCACCGCTGCCGCCGCTACCTTGACCTGTGTGCCGCCCTCGGCGCCAGCAACCTGTTGCTGGTGGTCGGCGAGTATGTCTGGCAGCAGGAGGTGATCCCGCCCGCGGTGCAGTGGCAGAGCGCGGTCGACGCGGTCCGCGAGCTCGGTGCCCACGGCGCGCAGCTCGGGGTCAACATCGCGTTGGAGCTGGAACCGTTCGACCTCTCGCTGATCAACACCGTCGACACGATGCTGCGCTTTGTGACCGACGTCGGGATGCCGAGCGTGGTCCGAGCGAACGTCGACATTTCGCACCTCGACCTGCAGCACGTGCCGGTGGCCGAGGTGGCTCGACTGAAGGGCCTGATCGAGCATGTCCACCTCAGCGACTGCGACGGCCAGGTCCACGGCGACCTGCCGCCCGGGCGCGGTGTGACGCCCATCACCGACTACCTCCGCGCGGTGCGCGACACGGGGTTCGACGGCACGGTCAGCATCGAGCTGGAGTACTCCCCCGATCCCGACCAGATCGAGGCCTGGGTGCAGGAGGCCTACGAGCAGACCGACCAGATCATGCGGGCGCTGGACTGCCGCGACTGAGCTGGCGCCAGCAACAGCGAGGCCACCGGCGCGGGCCGATGGCCTCGAAAGAAGAAACTGGTTCGGGCGGTCTAGTTGTTCGAGACCGTGTTCGGCACCTCGGTCTTGGTGGCGGCGGCGCCAGCCGAGCCACCGGGCGGCGGGGCGACCGACTTGGTCATGTCCTCGGTCTTGACTTCCTTCTTGCCCCCACAGCCAGCCACCAGCGAGAGGGCCAGCACGCCGCAGGCCACCGTCATCAGCAGCCGCATCGACTTCCGCATTGTGTCCATCCGTTCTCAGCCGCCAGGCGGCCGTCCATCGCGCGATAGCGCTGCTGCGCCATCAACCGTCACCCCGCGCGGCCGACCGGTCGACACCAGGGCGGCCTTCCGCCGGTGCTGGCCGGACCGAGGCCCAGCCAGCACCGGCGGCGGGTCGTCCTACTGCAGGTCGGGGCGGAACAGCCACGGGTTGAAGCCATCCCACCAAGTGGAGCGGCCAGTCGGGCTGATCAGCGCGAAGACCGAGTTGTCCCAGTGCCCGGGCTCCTTGGTCCACTTGACGTGACCGTCCACGTAGCACTTGTTGCTGCCCTCGGTGTGGATCTGCGGCTGGTTCTCAACACCGCCGCCGAAGCCGTACCAGGGGATCCGCGAGGTCGTCACGCCGGCCTGGTAGGGCATCGTGAAGGTGTTGGTGGTCTCGGGCACATAGAGCATCACGGAGTTGAAGTTCAGGCCAGCCCATTCCCAGACCATGATGCACTGCGACGGGGCCTTCACCGTGGACTGCGACGAGCGGGTCAGCAGCGTGTTGTAGGTGTAGCCGAGCCACGGCGGACCGGGTACGCCGCTGTAGAACTGCAAGTCCCGCGACGAGGGGCAGGCGTACGACTGCAGGTTCTTGATGTACGGCTGCACCGAGGTGGCGAAGGTCGCCCCGGACTGCGCGCCGGTGCCGGGCACGACGTAGGCCGCGTAGCCGCCGGTGTGGGTGCCGATGGCGAAGGACTCGTCGTAGTCCTGCGTGTACTGCAGACTGGCCAGCCCGATCTGCTTGAGGTTCGAGGCACAGCTCGACTGCCGCGCCTTTTCACGAGCCTTCGCGAAGACCGGGAAGAGAATCGCCGCCAGGATGGCGATGATCGCAATGACAACCAGAAGTTCGATGAGCGTGAAGCCGCCCGTGAAGCGACGGCGCCCGCTGCGGTCGACGTGCATGTCGAGCCCTCCTCTGTTTCAACGTACTAACCCCAGCCCGCCTGCGACCGGGACCGCCGACGTTGCCGCCGACGGATTCGTCCTCCGACGCGGGTGTTCACCACCCGATCCTCTGATCCTACTGGATCCTCGCGCGATCCTCAAGTGGTTTTTGCAACAACTTGTCCACTTGACCGCGCTGCCCGGCGCCGCGGAGTCCGCCTCGCGAGGCGCCGACCGCGGGCGACCGCGGCTCAGGTGCAGTGTGACCCAGGATCGCTGGGCAGCATCAACGACATGTGTCGGGCAGGTAAAGAGTCCTGGCCAGGAGCGCGGTGCCACGGCCCCCGGCGGCCTGGCGAGCCGTCGGCCGGGCCGCGGCGGCGTCCCCGGCGGCTTAACCCTTGCGTTAAGTCCCCGGCTCACGTTCGCTCAAGTTCCGCGCCGGGCCAACCGACATCTAGGACGGGACGCGGCCAGGCTGCCTGATGGCCTGCCGCGCTGGTGAGGCTATGGACGCGAGCCGGGTCGGAATCGCTTTGGAGGCCTTGGCCGGCACCCTGGTGCTGGTCGAGGCCGATGACCTGCCGGGTTTGGCGGGCCTGCACACGCAGGTGGAGACCCTCGGGGAGGAGCTCGACGACGCCGCGCCGGCCGCAGTCCGGGAGGCGGTGGCCGCCGTGGCCAGCCGCATCGAGCAGATCATCCTGGACGAGGTCGACGACCCAGTGGTCAGCCTGGCGGGAATCGGACGAGTCCTCGGCGCCGTCACCGCCGTCTTGCGTGACGGCCGCGGCGTCGACAGCGTCGACCTGGGTCTCGACAGCGTCGCCGCGCCGCCGGGCGCCGAAGAGGCTGCGGGCAGCCTGGAGGCGAAGCCGCTGGAGGGCGACCCCTCGCTGCTGGCGGAGTTCGTCGCCGAAGCCACCGAGCACCTCGAGGCCGCCGACCTGCACCTGCTGCAGCTCGAGACCGACCCCGGCGACGCCGAGGCCATCGACGCGGTGTTCCGGGCCTTCCACACGATCAAGGGCGTGGCCGGCTTCCTGGCCCTGGACCAGATCAGCCATGTGGCGCATGAGGCCGAGAACCTGCTGGATCTGGCCCGCAAGGGCAAGCTGGTGCTCGAAGGGCCGGCGATCGACGTCAGCTTCCAGGCAGTCGACGCCCTCAAACGGCTGATCGCCGCGGTGCAGCAGGCCCTCGCCAGCAGCGAGCCGTTGCCCTTCGATGCCGAGGCGCCGCGGCTGGTCGGGCGGCTGAAGGCCGTCACGCTGGCCGAACCGGGTGACAAGCTCGGTGAACTGCTGGTCGGGGCCGGGCTGGTGCCCGAAGAAGGCGTCACCGAGGCGCTCGCCGAGCAGCGGCAGGCCGTCGCCGAGGGGCACAGCGAGAAGCCCCCACGGCTGGGTGAACAGCTCGTCCGCGAAGGACGGGTCGAGGCCAGCGATGTGGCCCTGGCGCTGCGGACGCAGAAGGCCGCGCCAGCCGCCAAGGCCGGCGCAATGGCCGGCACCAAGGTGGCCGAGTCGGTGAAGGTCGATGCCGAGCGCCTGGACCGGATCCTCGACACGATCGGCGAGCTGGTGATCGCGCAGTCGATGGTCGCGCAGTCCGACGAGCTGCGGCACGTCGACTCGGCCCAGCTCCACAGCCGGCTCGGGCAGCTCGACAAGATCACTCGCGAGCTGCAGGAGCTGGGCACCTCGCTGCGGATGGTGCCGGTCCGGGCGACCTTCCAGAAGATGGCCCGCCTGGTCCGCGACCTCGCCAAGAAGTGCGGCAAGCCGGTCGAGTTCGTCGCCGTCGGCGAAGACACCGAGCTCGACAAGAACGTCGTCGACCAGATCGGCGACCCGCTGATCCACATGATTCGCAACGCGGTGGACCACGGGCTCGAAACACCCGAGCAACGAGCCACCAGCGGCAAGGCGGCGACCGGCCGGGTCACGCTGCGGGCCTTCCACAAGGGTGGCAACATCCACATTGAGGTGGAAGATGACGGCCGCGGCCTGGACAAGGAGGCGATCCTGGCGAAGGCCGTCAGCCGCGGCCTGCTGCGCGCCGGTGAAGTGCCCAGCGACCGCGAGATCTTCAACCTGATCTTCGAGCCGGGCTTCTCGACGGCCAAGCAGATCACCGACGTCTCGGGCCGCGGGGTCGGCATGGATGTCGTCCGCCGCAACATCGAGCATCTCCGCGGGCAGGTCGAGATCCGCTCCGAGATCGGCCGTGGCAGCGTCTTCTCGATGCGCCTGCCGCTGACCCTGGCGATCATCGACGGGATGGTCGTACGGGTCGGCAGCCACCGCTACATCGTGCCGACGTTGAGCATCATCACCACGGTCCGGCCGACCCCGGGTGCGCTGCACACGGTGATCGGCCAGGGCGAGATGCTGCAGGTGCAGGGCCGGCTGCTGCCGTTGCACCGCTTGAGCGATGTCTACGGCGTCCGTGATGCGGAGCCCGATGCGCTCAACGCGCTGGCCATCGTGGTTGAGGAAGACGGCCGCCAGGCGGCCTTCCTGGCCGATGAGCTGCTGGGACAGCAACAGATTGTGATCAAAAGCCTCGGCGAGCTGCTGCGCGGGATCGCGGGACTGGCGGGCGGGGCAGTGATGCCCGACGGACGGGTTGGTCTGATTGTCGACGTGGCAGGTCTGCTGCGACTCGCCGAGGGCGAGCCGGCGGGTCGCCGCAGTGGCGAGCTGGTCGCGGAGGCGGCCGGCTAGGAGAGGGATATCATGGCAATGAGTGAGACAGTGCTGAGCGAGCGGGCGCTCGAGGGTTGGGAGCGACTGGCGGGCAAGTACCTGACCTTCCGGCTGGCCAACGAGGAGTTCGGCCTGCAGATCCTGGTGGTCCGCGAGATCATCGGGCTGATGGACATCACCACGGTCCCGCGCACGCCGGACTGGGTCCGCGGGGTGATCAACCTGCGCGGCAAGGTGATCCCGGTGGTCGACCTGCGGGTGAAGTTCGGCATGGCCAGCGTGGAAGACACGGCCTCGACCTGCATCATCGTGGTCGAGGTGACCCGCGGCGAGGACGCCCTGCCGATGGGCGTGGTGGTCGACGAGGTCAGCGAGGTCCGCGATGTGGTGGCCGACCAGATCGACCCGACCCCGGCCTTCGGCGCGGCGGTCGACACCGAGTTCATCCTCGGCATGGGCAAGGTCGGCCAGACCGTGGTGATGCTGCTGGACATCGACCGCGTCCTGAACGACAGCGAACTGGCGGCGGTCGAAGCGGTCACCTCCTGAGGCTCCGGCCGGCGAGGGCCTGCCGCGACGCGGGGTGCGCGCGTCGTGCAGCCAATCTCCGGGAGTCCGGCGCGGCTCCCGGCGGCGGGCTCAGGAAGAGCAAACCATGAATGTCAAGCTCATCAACCCCTTCATCGAGAGTGTCTACGAGCTGTTCGCGACGATGCTCAACTGCGGCGTCAGTCGGGGCGACGTGACGCTCTCGAAGCTGGGGGGCGATCCCAAACACCTGGTGGCCCTGATCGGTCTCAGCGGCCCGGCCCGCGGGACGGTCGCGCTGTCGCTGCCGGTCGACACCTCGCTGCAACTGACCGGCCGCCTGCTCGGCCCGGTGCCGACCGAGGTCAATGACGACGTCGCCGACGCGGTGGCCGAAATGGCCAACATGATCGCCGGCAGCGCCAAGGCCAAGCTCGGGGCTGATACCGGCACGCCGATCAACCTCGGCCTGCCGACGGTGGTCACCGGGTCCGACTACAAGGTGGTTTACCCGTCCGACACCGTCTGGCTGGACGTGCCGTTCCAGAGCGAGCTCGGCCAGTTCAGCCTGCGGGTGACCTTTGAGTTCAGCAACGGAGGGGCCTGATGAAAGTCCTCGTGGTCGACGATTCGAGCGTCATGCGGCGCATTCTGATCAACGCTCTCAACACTGGGGGCATCACCGAAGTGCAGCAGGCCGCCGACGGCTCGGAAGCGGTCGCGATGTGCGCGGCCGAGGCCTATGACCTGGTCCTGATGGACTGGAACATGCCCAACATGCGCGGCATCGACGCCGTCCGCACGATCCGTTCCAGCGGCAACACCGTCAAGATCATGATGGTCACCACCGAGGCGGAGAAGTCGCGGGTGATCGAAGCGCTCAAGGCTGGCGCCAACAACTACGTGGTGAAGCCCTTCGAGCCGGCGACGATCCTCGAGAAGATCCAGGCCACTTGCGCCTCGTGAGGGCTGGTCGAACCGGGGCCCAGGCGGGCCAGGACGGGGATGCGCCATGGAAGCAGTCGTCTTCGAGCAGTTCCGGACGTTGATCTACGACGCCAGCGGGATCGCCCTGCAGGCCAACAAGGAGGCGCTCGTCGCGGCGCGCGTCGCGAAGCGAATGCGGCGGTTGGGAATCGACCGCTACGAGACCTACCTGGATCACGTCACCGCCGACCGCTCGGGCGAGGAGTTGGTGCATCTGCTGGATGCCATCAGCACCAACGTCACCAGCTTCTTCCGCGAGTCGACGCACTTCGACCTGCTGGCCAAGCTGGTCCCGCAGTGGGCTGCCGAGCGCGGCGGCAAGCTGCGTTTCTGGTCGGCCGCCTGCTCCAGCGGCGAGGAGCCCTACACGCTGGCGATGGTGCTCGACCGCGCCCTGGAGGGACGGGCGGTGGACTGGAAGATCCTGGCCACCGACATCTCGACGCGGGTCCTCGAAAAGGCCGCCGCCGGCGTCTATGAGCCGGCCCGCATGGGCGGCATCACGCCCGACCTGCGGGCCCGCTACTTCAGCTCCTGCGGTGGACGCGACGAGCGCCTCTACCAGGTCGTGCCAGAGCTGCGGCAACGCGTGCTGTTCCGCCGGATCAACCTGGCGACGCCGCCCTTTCCGTTCAAGAACCAGCTCGATGCGGTCTTCTGCCGCAACGTGATGATCTACTTCGACGCCGCCACGCGGGGCCGGCTGGTCGACGAGATCGCCCGCCACCTGCGGCCGGGCGGCTATCTCTTCGTGGGCCACGCCGAGTCCCTGACCGGCCTGCCGACCGCCCTCCGGACGGTCCAGCCGTCGGTCTACTGTCATGGCCGCTGAGGCGCGGGGCATGCAGAAGACGATCGGCATCGCCGAGCTGGCGGTCAGTCGAACCGCCGCCGACGTGTTGGTGACCTACTCGTTAGGCTCTTGCGTCGGGCTGACCTTGTTCGACCCGACCCGCGGTCTCGGTGGGATGATCCACTGCATGTTGCCGCTGAGCAGCATCAACGACGAGAAGGCCCGGCAGTCGCCGGCGATGTTCGTCGACACCGGCATCGCCGAACTGCTGCGCCTGCTGTACGAAGCCGGCGCCGATCCCCGCCGGCTGATCGCCAAGGTGGCCGGCGGCGCGGCGCCGCTCGACGACAACGGCACCTTTCGAATCGGCGAGCGCAATCTGGCGGTGCTGCGCAAGATGCTCAGCAACAACAGCATCGTGCTGCGGGGAGAGCAAACCGGCGGGACCGCCGCCCGGACGATGTACCTCTATCTGGATAGCGGCCGCACGGTGGTCAAGAGCCGGGGTCGTGAGGTGGAACTATGAGTGCGCGGACTCGGGTCTTGATCGTCGATGATTCCGCCGTCGTGCGGCAGATTTTCACCCGCGAGCTGAGCAAGGATCCTGAGTTGGAGGTGATCGGCGCGGCGCCCGACCCGTTTGTGGCGCGCGATATGATCGTCCAACTCAAGCCCGAGGTGATCACCCTCGACATCGAAATGCCGCGGATGGATGGCATCACGTTCCTCCGCAAGTTGATGCAGCACTACCCGCTGCCGGTGGTGATCGTCTCGTCGCTGACCCGCGAGGGCGGCCGCCTGGCCCTCGAAGCCCTCGAGGCCGGCGCGGTCGACGTGATGCACAAGCCCAAGAGCGCCTATGCCGCCGACGACATCGCGATCCAGATGATCGACAAGGTCAAGGCCGCGGCGCGGGTCAGCGTCCGCCGCCGCGACTCGGTCGCGGCCGCCCCGGTGCAGCGCTTGTCGCTCAGCCAGACGACCCACTGCGTCGTGGCGATCGGCGCCTCGACCGGCGGCACCCAGGCGCTGCAGCAGATCCTGGTGGCCCTGCCGGCCAACGCCCCGGGCATCGTGATTGTGCAGCACATGCCCGAGCACTTCACCCACGCCTTCGCCGAGCGGCTCAACAGCCTCTGCGCCATCGAGGTCAAGGAGGCCGTCAGCGGCGACAGCGTGATCCCCGGCCGCGCGCTGATCGCGCCGGGCAACTACCACATGCTGCTGCGCCGCTCCGGCGCCCGGTACTACGTCGATGTCAAGGACGGTCCGCTGGTCAGCCGGCACCGCCCGTCGGTCGATGTGCTCTTCCGCAGCACCGCCAAGGTGGCCGGCGCCAACGCCATCGGGGTGATCCTGACCGGCATGGGCAACGACGGCGCGGCCGGGATGCTGGAGATGAGGCAGCAGGGTGCCGTCAACATCGGCCAGGACGAGGCCAGTTGCGTCGTCTACGGGATGCCCAAAGAGGCGTATGTCTGCGGCGCCGTGGACCACGTCGAGCCCCTCGACCGGATCCCCGCGGCGCTGTTGCGGCTGGCTACCAAGCACGGCGCCGCCTATCGCGTCGGGGTGGACTGACCTCGTCCCTCGGGGAACGATTCGTCGCCGGCCGGAGTTGCCGGTCGGTAGGCGCTCACGGCACACTACAGGTGCCGGTGGGAGTCCCTCGGCCGGAGGTCTCGATGAAGCCGATCTTGATGCACGCTGCCCTGACCCTGGCGGCGCTGGTGGTGACGGCCTGCGCGCAACAGGGCGAGCAGCCGGTGGCCAGGCGGGGTCAGGCCCCGCCCGTGCCGCTGCCGCCGGCGACCCCCGCGGCGCAGCCTGTGCAGGGCGGCGGACAGCCCGCCAAGCCCGCCGCAAAGACCATCTTCGGGCACCAGCAGGCTAGCCTGGCGCACCTCAAGAGCCTCCCCGAGGCGCAGATCGGCGCGGCCAGGCAGCACCTGCAAGTGGCCTACGGGCACACCTCGCACGGCAGTCAGATCGTCAGCGGGATGCAGGGCCTGGACGCGTTCATGGGCGGCCGCGGGCGGTACGCCTTCAACGCCACCGGCGCCGGCGGGGCGCTGCGACTGGTCGATGGCGCCGGCTACGATGAGCAGGGCGGCCTGGTCGGCGACGCTGGCTGGGAAGCCGGCGAGAAGCTGCGCTTCGAGGACGAGACCCGCAAGTTTCTGGGCTCGCCGACGGCCCAGGGCCGCGGCTCGAAGAACCCCGGGATCAACGTCGTGATGTGGTCGTTCTGCGGCCAGATGAGCGGCTTCGACCCACAGCGGCAGGTGAAGTGGTACCTCGACCAGATGGCGCGCCTCGACGCTGCCTACCCCGGCGTGACGTTCGTCCGGATGACCGGTCACCTCGACGGCAGTGGCGTCGCCGGGCGGCTCAACCAGAACAACGAGCTGGTGCGGGCCGCCTGCCGGCAGGGCGGCAAGTGGCTGTTCGACTTCGCCGACATCGAGAGCTACGATCCTGACGGCGCCGAGTACCTCTCCCGCGGCGGCAACGATGCCTGCGGCTACAACGGTGGCAACTGGGCCCAGGAGTGGCAGAGCAAGCATCGCGAAGGCCAGGACTGGTACCGCTGCGAATCGGCGCACAGCGAACCACTCAACGCCAATCGCAAGGCCTACGCGGCCTGGGCGATGTTCGCGGCGATCGCCGCGGCCAAGGCCGGAGGGTAGCGATGCCGGGTCGGCGCTGGTGGTGGGCGGCGGCAGGCGCCCTCGTGATCGGGTTGACCAGCCCCGCCCGCGGGGCCGACCCGCCGGCCGCGGTGGAGGTGCCGTTTGAGCTCGGCCGGCACCTGCTGCTGGTGCCGGCGACGCTGGCCGGACAGACCACGCCGGGGCTCTACATCGTCGACACCGGCGCCGGGATCACGATGCTGCACGAGCCGGCGGTCGCGGCGCTGGGGCTGGCGGTCAAGGCGGAGCTGCCAGCGGTCGACACGACCGGCCGCAGCAGCAAAGTCAAAGTGGTGCAGCTCGCCCAGATCCAGGTTGGGGGCTACACCGCCACCGAGGTCGAAGCCGCCCTGACCGATCTCAGCGGGCTCAGTCTGCTGATCGGCCGGCCGCTGACGGGTATCCTGGGCCACAACCTGTTGTCCCGGCAGGCGCTGACCGTGGACTATGCGGCTGGCCGGGTCACCTTCGGCGGCGCGCCCGAGCCGACGGCCGAGACGCTGGTGTTGCCGGCGGTGGCGGCCAAACCGTTCACGCCGATCGGCCTGCTGTGTCGGGTCGACGACCAGGAGGTGCAGGCCAGTCTGGATACCGGCGCCGCCGACTGCAGCCTGCCGCGGACCTTCCTGGAGCAGCTCCCCGCCGACCGCCACCCGCGCCGCGAAGCGCGCGGCGGCATGTCCGGCGGCCTCTTCGGGATGAGCGACAAGGACCTCCTGGTGCGTTGCCGCGAGCTGCGGATCGGCGACCTGGAGCTGCGCCACTACCCGGTCAGCTCGGTGGTCAGCCAGCGCGGCCTGCTCGGTTACGGCCTGCTCTGCAACTACCACCTGGTGGTCGACTACCCGCACCAGCGGGTCCTGCTGCGCCGGCTGCCGGGACGGTCGATCAAGCAGGACCTGGACACCTTCGGGGTGGCGATCCTCAAGCTCGGAGGGCTGCCCGCCCGGGTCACCGGCCTCTGGCCCGGCGCCGCCGCCGCGCAGGCCGGGCTGGCCCTCGCTGATGTCGTCGAATCGATCAACGGTCAGCCGGCCAGTGGTCTGACGCAAGCCGAACTGGCCAAGCTGCTGTTCCGGCCAGAGGTCCGCGAGCTGACGCTCGACATTCGCCGCGACAACACGCCGCAGACCGTCAAGCTGACGCGCGGCCCGGTCTTCGGTCCGCCCTAAGCGGTGGCGTCAGGCGTAGTTGCCGTGCTGCCGGAAGACCTCGTAGCCCCAGTGCTGCCAGAGCGGCTCGACGCCAATCGACGGGTTGTCGGGGTAGTCTTTGACGATCAGCCCGCCGCCCCGCCCGCCCAGTTTGGCCAGCATCTGCTGGGCGTGCTCCTCAATCAGCGCCCGGTCGCCGTGGGGCAAGACCCACTGGATGTCGACCGGCGACCAGTAGGTGACGTCGAACTGGCCCAGGAAGTCAAGCCCACTGAGTTCGGGCTGGTCGAACTGGAACACGTCGACGCCGATCTCGACCAGGCTGGGGATGATGTCGACGACATAGCCGCAGGAGTGCATCCAGAAGGTCAGCCCGCGGGCGTGACAGTGGCCGATCAGCCGCTCGAAGTCGGGACGGAACATCGCCTGCCACATCGCCGGGCTGACCAGCAGGCGGTCCTCGGTGCCCCAGTCCTCGCCGATCATCACCCCATCGCAGCCGGCCGCGGCGTAGAGGTCGACCTGCGCGATCGCCAGGTCGTTGAGCAACCGGTTGAGCTGCGTGACCTTCGCCGGCTCGGCGGCACAGTCGAGCAGGTACTGCTCGAAGCGGCGCAGGTAACGCGCGTAGTTGAAGGCGCAGCCGTGCAGGTGGCCCAGCAGGTACTGCCCCGGCTGCTGTTCGCGCTGCGCCGCGAGGTGGGTGTAGCGCGCCGGATCGCCCAGCGTCGGCGGCTGCCAGGTGGTGAGATGGTCCCAGGTCGGCAGCGCCGGCTGCACCACCTCGCCTTTGTCGGTCTTGCCGGCGACGCGCCGCCAGAGGCAGCCCCACTCGTCCCAGTGGTTCTCGAATCCGGCCCCATCGGCGACCCACCCGGTCGCCCGCGACTCCGCCGCCCCACGCGGCCCGGCGCCGGCCAGGTCGTTCAGCCGGGGCTGGCCTTCGAAGGGCGAGTAGTTGAACCCGATCCGGGGCGGCCGGTCCCGTCGTAACACCCTGGAGATGATCTCACGCGACGTCATCGCCTGCTCCCGCGGCCGGGGAGCCGCTTCCCCGGCCATCCCGCCGATCCTGCGCCGCACCGTGGCAACCCGCCTGCTGACCGACAGCAAGTACCACCGGCGGGCGATCCGTGGTTCGTCAGGGAGGGCCGCCAGCCGGGCGCCGCGTGCCGCCCACTGCGGACCGCAGCTCAGCGCTGCTGCCCGGGAGGCTCGGCGCCCGCCAGCCGGCGGATCGCAGCGACGAGCGCGACGAAACTCGGTGAGCGGGTGTTGTCCAGATTCAGCAGCGGACCCAGTGCGCGGGAGCCCGCCACCTTCTGATATCGCCCGGCGGTCAGTTTCTGCAGCTCCCGCGAGGGCGATTCGAGTCGGTCCGGCTGGCGCCACTTGCGCTTGGCTTGTTGCGCACTCAGGCCACGCAGTCCCAGCGCCTGCTCGACGGCGGCCAGATCGGCCAGGTAGAAGCTCTCCAGCTCGTGACAGGCCAGGCGCACAATCGTGGCGGGCCGGCCGGCTGCAAGGCAGCTTTGGCGCAGGTTCTGCTTGAGGGCGCGGCAATCGGGATGGTTGTCCAGGTCGCACAGCACAATGAACTGCGCGCCGGGCGTGCAATAGCCGCGGAGCTTCCGCTCGAGCTCGTCGAAGAGCTGGCGCTTGCCTTCGAAGACGATGAAGCGCACGTCGGCTTCGGCGCCGAGCAGCCGGGGCAGCAGCCCTTCGAGCAGAGCCTTGGCCGACTCCTCTTCGAGCAGGAAAACCAACTCGTTCACAGCGGATCGGCCCCCGTGAGCAATCCCTGCTTCCAGAGCTGCCCCATCTGATCGCCAGCCGCCATGTAGGCGGCCACCTGGGCGTCGTCGCGAGCCCGCCGAATCTGGGTGTAGCCGTCCTGCTTGACCAGCCAGAAGACCTCGTCGAGGCCACAGGCGTTGAGCAGGTCCGGTGAGTGCGTCGAGACCAGCACCTGGCCGCCCCGCTGGGCGTAGTCGCGGAACTCCTCGGCCAGCTCCCGCATGAGGCGCGGGTAGAGCTGGTTCTCGGGTTCCTCGACACAGAGCAGCGGGTGCGGCTGCGGATCGTACAGCAGCACCAGGTAGGCCAGCATCTTGATGGTCCCGTCGGAGACGTAGCGGTCCACGAAGGGAGTCTTGAAGGACCCATCCTGGAAGCGCAGGGTCAGGTAGCCATCCTCGGTCAGCCGAGGCTCGACCTGGCTGATTCCCGGCACCCGCCGCCGCATCGTCTCCAGGATCGCAGCGAAGATGGCCGGGTGCTGCTCATGGAGGTACTGCGCCACGCGTGGGAGGTTGTCGCCGGACTCGGAGAGATGCTCGCCTGCCCCGGCCGCCTCCTTGCGGCCGCGCGCCAGGTTGATGTGAAAGTCCGAGACGTGCCAGGCCTCGATCAGCTCGCGCAACGCATTGGCAGCTTTGAAGCGCTCAAACTGGCCCAGCCCTTTGAGCGCGAGCATGTCCGGCGCAGCCAACTCCTGGGGCTCGCGCTCCAGGGCCTCGTCGGGCTGGCTGAAGTCCTCCTCGTTGCGGATGGCGTAGCCGGCGCCGCGGGCAAAGTCCAGGAAGTGGAACGGCTTGCCGTGAGCCCCGCGCTTGTAGCGCAGGATCTCTCGCAGCACCACCGGGCGCTGCTGTTCTTCGCCGATCTCCAGCCGATAGGTCACCAGCCGCGACACCCCAACGATCGACATGCGGTACTGCAACTCGATCGTGATCACCGGCTTGTCGGTGTCCCGACTGAGCACCTCCCGGAAGCGGCCTCGCGCATCCAGCGCTTGACGCACGTTGCCGGTCAAGCTGTCATGGAGGAAGCCAAAGACGTCGAAGAGCGTCGACTTGCCGGTGCCGTTGGCGCCCACCAGCACGCCGAACGGGGGCAGGTCCCGGAGCTCGAGATCTCGGAAGACCTTGTAGTTGCGGATCCGCAACGCCTCGAGTCGCATGGCTGCCCTCGGGGTGGGGACAGCCGCGCCGGCTGCCCCCACCGCTACCAATCGTCGGTTGCCGCCGCCCTCAGATCAACTCGAAGGTCGTCGTCAGCTCCTGCGTCTGGCCGGTCTCGGCGGCGCGGTAGCCGGCTTCGATGATCTCGATCACGTGGCGGGCGTGCTCCGCGGTGCTGGGGGTTGGGGTGCCGTGGAGGACCAGCTCGACGAGCTGCATGATGTCCTCGAAGACGTGCCCCTCGTCCATCTGGCGGTGCGGGCCAAGGTTGTGCGGCAGCAGGGCGTTGCCGCTCAGCTCGCCGTAGCCAGGGTAGGTGACCGGCTCGTTGTTGAACTGCTCACCGATGATGCTGCCCTTGGTGCCGAAGTAGACCGGCATGCCGAAGGGGACCACGGTGCCGGTCAGGCTGCCGTAGACGTAGGCGAAGACCTGGTTGCCGAAGTCGAGGACCAGGAAGGTGTTGTCCTCGGCGTCGCAGGGGTAGCTCTGGCCCTTGAACTCGCGCTCGGTCAACGCGACGCCCGACATGCCGGTGACGCGCCGGGCCGGGCCCAGGACGCCGGTCAGGCTGTGCAGGCCGTAGACGGTCATGTCGTACATCGGCCCGCCGCCGGGCTTGCGCCAGTACCACGAAGGGTTGATGTTGGTCAGCACGTCGTCGCCCTTGCGGACGCCCTCGTGCTCGTGGTAGGCGCCGAACCCGGCCCCGGTGGCGGCCCAGGCCAGCCGGCCGAGGGCGCCACCCTGGATCAGGTCGCGGATGGCGCGGTTGACTGGCCGCAGCATCTGGCCGGGACAGGCCACCAGCTTGACGCCCTTGGCCGCGGCGGCGTCGATCAGCGCCGTCGCCTCGGCCGCGGTGGTGGTCATCGTCTTGTTGAAGTGGATGTGCTTCCCGGCGGCGATGGCGGCCAGGCCCTGGTCGAAGTGCAGCCCGATCGGCGAGCCGAGGGTCACCAGGTCGACCGCCGGGTCGGCCAGCAGCGCCTCGTACTCCAGGTAGGGTTGCCGCACGCCGTACTTCTCGGCCGCCGCCGCGGCGCGGCCCGAGACGGGGTCGCAGACCGCGGCCAGGTAGCAGCGGTCCTGCACATCGTCACAGCAGAGGTGCTGCAAGGCGCCCCGAATGCCGATGCTGCCGGCGCCCACGACGCCGATTCCCAAACGCTCACTCATCTTGCACGCTCCTGCTCTGGCAGCGGTCTGCTCAGGCCCCCATCTGGGTGATCCGACCGCCGGTCACGGGGAGGTAAGCCCCGGTGACGTACCGGGCCAGGTCGCTCAGGAAGAAGACACAGCCGTTGCCGATCTCGTCGGCGCTGCCGTGGAAGCCAACCGGCAGGGTCTTGCCGAAGCGCTGCGAGCCTTCGCTGCTGGGGTCGACTTTCTCGTCCTGCATCCAGCCCGGGGCGACCATGTTGACGGTGATGCCCTGCGGGCCGAGCTCCATCGCCAGCGAGCGCGACATGCCGACCATCGCGCCCTTGCCGGCGAGGTAGCAGGACCAGTTGGCCGGGGCCATGTTCCAGAGTTCGGTGACGATGTTGACGACCCGCCCACCGCCGGCGGCGGCAAAGTGCGGCTGGCAGGCCTTGATGGTGTTGTAGACAGCGCGGCAGCCGAAGTCGACCATGTTCTGGTAATGGTCCCAGGTGGCGTCGGCGAAGCTCTTGCTCTGGTCGCCGGCGATGGCGTTGTTGACCAGGGCGTCCAACCGGCCGTACTTCGCGACGACGGCGGCGGCCATCGTGGCGACCGCAGCGGCGTCGCGGACGTCGGCCTCGAAGGCGCTGGCGGTGCCGCCCGCCGCGGTGATGTCGGCGACCACCTGTGCGGCCTTCTCGCCGCTCTTGCTGTAGACCACGGCCACGGTCGCGCCGTGGGTGGCGAGGGTGCGGCTGATGCACGCCCCAATCCCACGCCCGCCGCCTGTGACTACTGCGACTCGTCCTGCCAGCAGCATTGACCTGAACCTCTGCGCGGTGCTTCGGCAGCGCTGGCGGTCAACCTGCCGCGGCTGCGAAGGGGCGGTAGCTCCAGCTCTGCCGCCGCACCTGCTCGGCCAGCGGGCCGCTGGTGTAGCCGGCCGGGGCGTGGGTGCTGCTGGCTCGCGGGGCCCGGAAGAAGTCCAGCTCGGCCGCCGGGGGCAGGGCGCTGGGAGGGCTCACCTCAAGCTGGGTGGGCCAGCCGCCGGTCTGACGGTAGTGCTGCCAGGCGCGCGCCCAGACCATCGTCGCGGCGGCGGGTGAGAGGTCCTGCACCGCCCGCAGCACGCCGGGCACGCGGCGCTGTTCGACCAGGGTGTCGTAGAGCTGTCCAGCCAGGGCGAACCAGGCCCCGCGCGAGACGACGGTCGGCGCGGCCGGCGCCAGGGGCTCGGTCGGTCCGAGCAGCCGCTGCACCGCGACGCGCTGCGGCACTTGCTGGGTGCGCACGATCTGGCTGAACAGATGCGCCAGCACGCCCAGGCCATCGGCGGCCGAGAGCGTCGTGCCGCCGACCGCCGTGTCGCGTGGCCCGTCGACCAGTTGGCCGGCGAGCTGATCGACCTGGGTCAGGTCCAACCAGATCAGCCGCGGCTCGGCGTGCCGGGCGTGGTACTCGCCGAAGGTGGTCAGGCAGACATCGGAGCGCTGCGCCAGCCAGGCGACGGCCTGCGCGGTCCAGGCGAAGTGCGCGGCGGAGTCGGCGGCCGAGCGCAACGGTACCCGCCGCCACTGCCGCGAGCGCTGGTAGGTGTACGGCGCCGGGCGGTGGTGCAGCGGCTCGTCCCACTCGTACCAGCCCCACCACTCGCTGGTCACCCAGCAGGTCGGGTGGCCCAACGGCACCACCACCGCGGCGCGCTCCGCAGCGGCCTCGAACTGCTCCTGAAAGGCCCGCAGCTCGCGCGCCGGGTCGACCGCCCGGGCCGGCGGCTGCGGCTGCAACGGATCGCCGTCGCCGGCGGTCCAGTCGCCTTGCAGGCTGAGGCTGTGCCCGCCGCGGCTGACGACGCACTGGTCCATCAGCCAGCCGGTCAGCGGTCCGGACCCGAAGCCGCCATTCCAGACTGGCACCCCGAGTCGGCGCAGCACCCAGGGCAGCATCGCCGCGACATTGTTCTGGTGCTGCACCCAGGCGACCGGCCACTGCCCGGTGATCTCGGCGACGTCGTGGAGCCCCGGCAACTCGATCCGCACCGCCTGCTCGACCGCCTCGTCCCAGCTCAGGCGCTCACCGTAGACCATCGCCGACTCGGGGTACTCGAACCACCAGTTGCCGTGGTAGCCGACCTCGTGCGCCGCCAGCGCCGCGAGCACGTCGGCCCGGCCGCGCTCGCGCAGCAGGCGGGCCTTTTCGCCCACCACGAAGAAGTTACCCCGGACGTGCTGCGCGGTCAGCAGTTGGCACAGCCGCAGCAGGGCGTCGTCCGACTCCGCGTGGATGGGGTCCTCGACGTCCCAGGACAGGAAGACATCGATCATCAGGCGCTCCCGGGATTGGCTTTCCCCAAAGTGACGGCGCCGCCTGCCAGCCGATCCTGACGGCGGGGACGGTTGGCGCGATAACGAGTCCTGGGTATCCGCAGGTCGCCGAACTGATGGCGGCCGGGCAAGCGCGGCGCGGCGCACCGGGAAGGCGCCGTGATGACTGAAAGGAAGCTCATCGTGCTGCGACGATCCACCACTCTGTTGCTGCTGCTGCTGGCCGTTACCGCGGTCTGCGCGCGGACGCTGACCCACAAGGGCGCTGGCCTGGCGATTGACGTTCCCGACACTTGGGAGACCAAGACCGACGAGGACAAGCCGGACCTGCTGACCGTCTGCGCGCCGGACAACGAGATTGTCTTGCAGATCTGGCCGACCGAGGCCGAAGACCTGGACGCTGCCCTGGAGGGCATCAAGGAAGAACTCGGCGAGCAGTTCGAGGAACTCGAGCTGGGCGAAGAGGTCAAGGAAGTCGAGATCAACGGCCTCAAGGGCGCCGTGCTGCACGGCGAAGGCGTCAGCGACGGCGTCAAGCTGAAGATGCTGGTGGCCGTGATGGAAGCCGACAAGCCAGTGATCTTCCTGGGCTTCGGCACCCCCGAGAACGCCGAGAAGCACAACGAAGAGCTCGGCAAGATGACCGGGACGATCCGCAAAGCGCCCGCCGAGTAGGCGGCGCACCCACTCTCGCACTCCGGCCGGCGGCCAGCCTGGCGCGCCGGCCGAGTGTCGTCTGGGGCCGCCGCCGCAGCCCGTGGTATCCTGTCGCGCGAGGAGCGTGCTCTTGGCCGGGTACTATCCGTTGCTCTGTGATCCGCACCCGGAAGGGCGCATCTGGGGCGGGCGCCAGTTGGTCGAGCGGTACGGCAAACGCGACCTCGGTCAGCCGTTGGGCGAGTCCTGGGAGGTCGCCGATCTGGCGGGCGGGCAGTCCCGGATCGCCAACGGCCCGTTGGCCGGGCAGACGCTGGGCGCGGTGCTGGCCGCGTGGGGGCCCGCCCTGGCGGGCACGGCCTGGGCCGGCGGGCCGTTCCCGTTGCTGGTCAAGCTGCTCGACGCGGCGCAGGACCTCAGCGTGCAGGTGCATCCCTCCGATGCCGACTGTGCCGCGCACTTTCCCGCGCACCAGGGCAAGGACGAGAGCTGGGTCGTGCTGGCCGCCGGGCCCGGCGCGGGGGTGATCCATGGCGTCCTGCCGGGCACCACCTGGGCCACCTTGGCCACCTCGCTTCAGACCGACCGCGTCTTCGACCACCTGCGCCGCGTGCCGGTCCAGGCCGGCGAGGTGCTGCGTGTGGCGCCCGGCACGATCCACGCGCTCCTGGCGGGGGTGGTGGTGCTGGAGGTCCAGCAGCCCTCCGACAGCACCTTCCGACTCTACGACTACGGCCGCGGCCGGCCGCTGCATCTGGCGGAGGCGGCGATGGTCTGCCGCCTGGCCGACCAGGACCCGCCGCTGACCGTGCCGCAGCGAACTACGCTGGACGCCGGGTGGCACGAGACGCTGGTCGACGTGCCGGCCTACCGGATCGAGCGGCTGGCGCTCGACAGACCGCTGTCCTGGCGGATCGACCCGCGGTCGGCGCAGATCGTGACGGCGCTCGACGCCCCGGTCCGGGTGGAGCTGGGCGACCAGGCCACGCTGGTCGCGGCCGGGCAGACCGTCCTGTTGCCGGCCGCTGGGGAGCGCGTCGCGGTGACGCCCAGCCGACCCGCGACCATCGTGGTGGCCGGTCTGCGCGGTGGGCGGTTGGTTGAGGCGAACTGACGATGCAGAAGCTGGCGTGTTTCAAGGCCTACGACATTCGCGGCCGGGTGCCTGAGGATCTGGACGAGGACCTCGTCTGCCGCATCGGTCAGGCCTACGCGGCGGTCGTCCAACCGGGCGGGCCGGTGGCGGTGGGTCGGGACATTCGGGAGTCCAGCGAAGCGCTGGCTGCCGCGCTCGGCGCCGGGCTGCGGGCGGCCGGGGTCGACAGTGTCGACCTTGGCTTGTGTGGCACCGAGATGGTCTACCACGCCGCGGCCCAGCCGGGCCGCGGTGGCGGCATCATGGTCACCGCCAGTCACAACCCGAAGGGTGACAATGGTCTGAAGCTGGTGGTCCACGACCTGGCCAGCAACCTCGTGCGGCCGGTCGACGCGGAGGCCGAGATGCCGCGGATGGAGGCGCTGGTCCGCCAGGGCCCGCTGCCCGCGGGTGGCGGCGGCCGCGCGCTGCGGAGCGACGTGTTGGAGACCTACCGGGAGCAGGTGCTGGGCTTCCTGGCCGGCCGCGAGCTGGCGTCGTACAAGGTGGTGGTGAACGCCGGCAATGGCTGCGCCGGGCCGGTGCTCGACGCGCTGGCGGCCGACCTGCCCTTCGAGCTGGTGCGGCTGCACCATGCGCCCGACGGCAGCTTCCCCCACGGCGTGCCGAACCCCCTGCTGGTGGCCAACCGCGCGGTCACCAGCGCGAAGGTGCTGGAGTGCCGCGCTGATTTCGGCGTCGCCTGGGACGGCGACTTCGACCGCTGCTTCCTGTTCGACCACACCGGCGACTTCGTCGAGGGCTACTACATCGTCGGGCTGCTGGCCGAAGCGTTGCTGGCGGAGGCCCCCGGCGGACTGATCGTCCACGATCCGCGCCTCTACTGGAACACCCAACAGGTCGTCGCTCGGGCGGGCGGCGCGGCGGTCAAGAGCCGCACCGGCCACGCCCGCATCAAGGCCGTGATGGCCGGCTGGGATTGCCTCTACGGCGGCGAAATGTCGGCCCACCATTACTTCCGCGACTTCCACCACTGCGACAGCGGGATGGTGCCCTGGCTGCTCGTGGCGGCCTTGCTGGCGGCCCGCGGCACCACGCTCCGGGAGCTTGTTGCCGAGCGCCTGGCGGCCTTCCCGTGCAGCGGCGAGCTGAACTACACCATCCCCGACCCGCAGGCGGTCTGGCGCCAACTGCTGCGGCAGTACGCCCCGGCCGCGCCGCAGGTCGACTTCTTCGACGGCCTCTCGCTGACCTGCGACGACTGGCGCTGCAACCTGCGCAGCTCGGACACCGAGCGGACGCAGCTTCGCCTGAACGTCGAATCCCGCGGCGACGAGGCTCTGATGTGCCGGCAGCGCGACGCCATCGACGCCGTGCTGCGGGCGGCCAGTTGAAAGGAACCCTGATGAGCAGTGCCCCCGAGAGCTTCGCCGACGTCGTGCTGCAGACCAAAGCCAACGTCTACTTCGACGGCCGCGTGGTCAGCCACGGCTTCACCCTGCCCAGCGGCGAGCGCAAGACCGTCGGCCTGATCTACCCCGGCGCCTACCACTTCGGCACCGGCGCCCCCGAGCGCATGGAGCTGGTCGCCGGCAGTTGCCGTGTCAAGCTCGACGGCAGTGACACCTGGACCAGCTACGCCGCCGGCGAGCACTTCGACGTGCCGGGCAACAGCGGCTTCGACATCGAAGTGGCCGCGGGCAGCATCGCGGAGTATGTCTGCTCGTTCCTGAGCTGACCGGCTGCTCAGGGCCGGGGCAGGTGGAGGCCGTACTGCTGGCGCACGCCAGCGGGGATGTGAGCGTCGATCACCTCGTACGCGAGGGCCGCGTACTGGGCTGATGATTGCGCGAAGGCCGCTACCGCGGCCCAGTGCTGCGGCGTCACGGTGCCGCTCGACAGTGCTTGCAGAGCCACCTGCAGCGGGCCCTCCAGCAGCTCCATCTGTTTGTTTTGCAGCTCGAGCAGATCCTGTCGCCAGAGCTTGACGATCTCTATTGTGGTCCGTCCGCGCTGGCTGCCGGCACGCGGCAGCGGGAGCCAGCGGTCCACCAGGACGTACTGAATGTGGTCCATCGGGTCGTCGGCCGCGGGGTCAAGCAGGCGCGGCTGTTCGCGGCCGGGCGGTGGGGAGCCGACTGCAAGCCGCTGCTGCGGATCGGCCAACGGAAACGAGTCGCGCTTGGCGTTGTTGCAGCAGTCGCAAGCAAAGAGCAGGTTCTCCCAGCTCCAGGCAAGCCACCAGTAACCTGGTTGCGGGGCGATGCCAGCCCCCTGCCGGGCCGCGGCCTTCGGGCGGAAGTGATCCACCTCCTGGAACTTCTCCTCCAGTGCCCGCTCGCAGTAGCAGCACTTGTGATGCTGCGCTGCGCACAACGGGCCACGCGCTGGACCGCGGTAGGCGTCGCCGACCAGTTGTGCGGTGAGCGGTATGCCATCGGCCAGGGCGTCAGCCACTCGCGCCAGCTCGCGCTGCCGGATCGGGCCTAGAGTCGCCGGTTCTGGACCTCGGCGTAGACGGATCACGACGCTCCACCTGCCCGGCGCACGGGCGGCCAGGGCGGCGCCAGCTCCAACGAGCGGAGCAGCTCCAGGACCTCCTGCACCGCACGTTCGTCCTCGGTTGATCGAGCGGGGTTCGCCGCCAGCATGACGTACTGCATGAGCTTCTCGTGGACCGCAGCCAGGACCGGGTTCGTGGCATCGAACGCCTGCTCCAGCAACTCGCCGCCCGTCATGGTCTGCGGCCGGAACTCGACGGTCTCGGGGCGCACCTCGTGGCCGTCCAACCGCAACCGCACAATCTCCCCCTCGTCCAGCCCCGGCAGCACCATCGGGGAGTGTGTCGTGGCGACAAACTGCATCCACGGGAAGGTGGCCTTGAGGGCGCGGACCAGCCCGCTCTGCCAGCGCGGATGCAGGTGGGCATCGAGTTCGTCCAGCAGGACCAGGCCGGTCATCTCGGCCGGTGCGACCGGCTGGCCCGCGTAGAGGTAGTAGTGGCCGACCAGATCGGCGACCCAGGCGATGGTGGACTGGTAGCCTTCGGACAGCCAGATCGCCGGGACCTTCGGCGCCTCCGGGCCGTCGCCGAACTGGAAGCGGTGGGATTCGATCAGGTCGCTGGCCTGCCGCACCCCGCCGCGGCCGCGGAGTTCGATATCCGCAATCCGCGGGGCCAGGACCGAGTCCCCGGCCAGGATCCTGCGCAAGGTTCTGACCAGATCGTGACGTTGGCGGTCGGGAAGCAGATCGGCGAAACCGGTCGCCACCAGGCGCTTTGGCTCGAAGAGGGGCCGCAGCCGGTCCAAGCTCGACTGCGGCTGCACGGCGGTGAATGGTGCCGGGAGATCGCGACGCGTGCCGTAGGCGACGCAGAAGCCCGCCAGCCCGACATCGTCGGCCTCGTCGATGGAACGCAAGCTGGCCTGACCCGGTCGCGCGTGGAGCGAACGGCGGACGATCCCATCGACCGGTCGCCCTTGGCCGGCGCCCTCTTGGTCGCGCTCGTCCAGGCAGACCTGCAGGTCGACCGCTGGCGCCGCACGCCCGCCAGGCCGTAGGGGCCACAACTCCTCCGCATCGGCCAGCACCGCGCTGTTGCCCCCGCCCGCCACGGCCAGCGCGATCGTCTTCAGGATGGTCGTCTTGCACGTGCCGTTCTCACCGATCAGCACCGTCCAGAGCCGCGGCTGGCCGTCGGGCTTCGTGAAGTCCAAGGTCAGGTCACGGATCAGCTTGGTGTTCTGGAGCCGCACCGAGCGGAGGTACATGGTCGCGTTCCCTCAGCGCCAGTCAAACAGCGCCACTAGTGACTCCTGCGGGCGGTGCAGGAGGGTCTGGTAGACCTCCTGGCAGTCGGCCGGGGCGGCGACCTGGGCCAGGCCGGCGACGTTGACGCGGCCGGTGTGCAGCCAGCGCAGCGCCGTCAGGTAGTTGTCCAGGATGCTGCCGATGGTGAACTCCCGCGGGTGCCAGGGCAGCTCCCACTCCCAGCCGCTGCGGAGTTGGACGTAGCGGTGGAAGATCAGGTGCAGCAGCTCGTGCGCCGGCAGCGCGCCGCGGCGTTGCCAGGGGACGCCGACCATCACCACCTCGCCACCCTTGCGGACGGTGGCGCAGGCGTCGTGTACCGCGGCTTCGTGGCCGGAGCATTCGACCACCAGTTGCAGTTGCGTGGTCAGCACCGGGTCGCTGGGGTCGAGCCGCTCGGCCACCTGGCAGTCACACCGCTCGGCCAGCCAGGCGCGGCGCGACGCAAGGGGATCGACGCCGATCACGCGGTAGCCGGCGGCGCTGAAGTTCTGGGCGGCGAGGTGCCCGACCGGGCCGAGGCCGGTCACGGCGACCAGCGAGTTCGGCCGGGCCTTGGTGGTCGTGACGGTGGTCAGGGTCACGCCGAGCAACCGAGCGAAGACCGCCACTTCGGAGCCCAGGTCGGCCGCGACGGGCACCACGGCGTTGGCGCGGGCCCGGGTCCAGCCGACATGCGGCGTCTGCGCGAAGACCCGCTGGCCGACCTGCAGGTCGCTGACCTCGGCGCCGACGGCGGCGATCTCAAAGACCGCGGCGTAGCCGCACTGGTAGGGGAAGCTCTCCCCCAGGTAGCCGTGGTTGAGCTCGGTGCCGGGGCTGACCAGCGTGCAGATGGTCGGTCCCTCCACCTCGTGCGGCCCGAGCGGCGTGGTGCTGCTGCGGGTTACCAGACTGGCCTGCTCGCGGGCGGTGAACTGCACCGCCTGATACTTCCGTTCGCTCACCACGCCACTCCCGTCTCGACGGCCACCGCCCGCAGATGCGCCGCGGCGGCGCGGTACTCCGCGGCGTTCGGCAGATGCTCCAGCATCACGGGCACGTCGTCCAGCTCGGCGGCGCAGCGCAGGAAGGTGGCGTAGTCCAACACGCCCGTCCCGGGGCGGCACTCGTCCAGGTGCAGCGTCAGGTGCTGCGCGAAACAGATGTCCTTGGCGTGGCAACTGCGGATGTGGGCGCCAAGCACCTCGAAGCAGTGGCGCAGCAGGGCGCCGGTGTCGTAGGCGCGGGCCGGGCAGTTGACGATGTTGACCGGGTCGAGATGCACCGCGAAGCCGGGCCGGTCGATCGCCACGATCAGGTCGTAGTAGCTTTCGGCCGAGTCCGGGAAGATCCAGGGCATCGTCTCCAGCGAGTAGGCGGTCCGGCGCGGGCGCACGGCATCGATGATCTGGCGCACCGTTTCGACGATGGCGTCGAAGGTGTCGGGGCTGAGGTTGTCGCGGTGCGGGCCATCCCACCGTTCGGGGTGGCGCGACCCGGCGATGTTGACGCAGCACCGCGCGCCGACTCGTTCGGCGAGGTCGAGCTGCCGCTGGCAGTGGGCGATGGCCTGCGCGGCGGCCGTGCTGTCGACGGCGATCGGGTTGGACCAGGCACCCACCTCGGCGATCACCAAGTCCGCCTCGGCCGCGGCGGTCACGTAGGCCTGCACGACATCGCCCGGCGTGTCGGCCGCCACCGGGCAGAAGGCCGCCCGGTAGCCCTCGGCGCGGTGGCTGGCCACCCACGCCTCGGGGCTGGCGGGCTGGTCGAAAACCGGTCCTCCCAGTCGCATCGCAGCGTCTCCTGCCGGCCGCGCCGGCGGTCTAGCGTAACGAGCCGAGGCAGTCGTCGGCCGTGAACGCGCCGTAGACGCTGGGCCGGCGTTGCATCCAGTTGATGTCGCGGAAGCAGCCCCCCTGCCAGACGCGGTAGCCGTCGTCGAGCGTGACGTCCGCGGTGATCGCGTCCTGGTCGCCATCGTTCCAGGCCAGTACCTCGCCCTTACGGTCGATGATACACGAAGCCTGCACGGTGTTGCGTGCCGCCACCAGACAGAGCTGGTTGTCCATCGCATGGGTCCGCTGGATGGCCAGCCAGCGGCTGTCGTGGTGGATCGGCGGACCGAGACTGAAGCGGTCGGCGCGGTGGTCACCCATGATCGGCAGCAGCAGGAAGTCGGCGCCCTGCAGGCCGACCATCCGCGAACTCTCGGCGGCGCTGCTGTCCATGCAGATGTTGCAGCCGATTCGGCCGACTTCGGTCTGGTAGACCGGGAAGTCGTCGCCGGGCAGCACGCCGGAATCGCTCTCGCCGGCCTCGGCCAGGTGGACCTTGTGGTAGCACCCGTCCACCTCGCCCGACGGGCCGATCAGCACGGCACTGTTGTAGACCGCCTCGCCGTCGCGCTCGTTGAGGCCGAGGCAGATCCGCGTCTGGTAGCGCCTCGCGAGCTCCTGAAACGGCGCGGTCTCAGGCCCCGGCACCGTGACGGCGAGGTCGTAGACGGTCCCCGGCACCTGCCACTGCAGGGCAATCTCGGGCAGCACCACCAGCTTCGCCCCGGCGGCGGCCGCCGCGGCGGCGCGGGTCGCGTAGAAGTCGACATTGCGGTCGAGCGTCCAGGCTCCACCGCGGTCGCGCATTTGTCCGGTGACCACCGCCACGGCTACCGGCGGCGCGGCCGGCAGGGCCGGCAAGGGTTCGATCTGCGGGGTGCCCCAACAGGTCTCGCCCGTGCTGCTCCAGCGGAAGACGGTCCGGACCGTCAACGACGTGGCCCCGGGCGGCACGGCCACCTCGCGGGCAAAGACGGTCGTGGTCGGGCTGTTGCGGCACGGCAGCAGATGGTCCCAGAGTACCGTCCGCTCGGTCCCCGCGCCCGGCTCCAAGTCGCCCCAGGCGGCGATGCAGCGGAGTTGGTCGCGCGGGACCGGTACGGCGCTGTGGGTGACCGGGACGGCCACCCGCAGGCGCGCCGCGGCGGGCAGGTGGTCGTAATGGAACTGCCAGCCACCGGCCAGGAAACGGGTGCCATTGGCGGCGGCGCGGTAGCCGTCGCGGGTGCTGGTCACCGCCGCGGCCCGGGGGTCGGCGGACCAGGTCTGCACGCGGTCAGGAGCCAGGGACATGGCACTCTCCGGCGCGGCATACGCCGTGGGTGCGGCGCCTCCTCTGCGTCTGGCGCGAGCTCAGTCGGTGCTTGCGGCGTCCACCACCAAAGGGTGCGCCGACGATTCGCCACCGCGCCGGGCCAGCAGCTCCAGGCGACCACCGCCGTCCCAGGCGTAGGGCAGCCAGCGGGTCTGCAGGCGCGCCGGCAGCGGATGGGCGACGGGGGCGTCAACGCCGGGCGGCAGGTCCTGCAGCGCGACCGTGGCCGGCGCTCCCGGCACCGCCTGCAGCGTCACGGTGGTGTCGTCCAACTGGTAGCCCCAGACCACCAGGCCGGCCGGCTGGAGGGTGCGGCGCGCGGCCACCAGCAGCGGTCGCGGGGCGCTGGCCTCCAGCTCCTCGGCCAGGCTCTGCGGCGCCCCGGCGCGGGCGGTGAACCAGGGGTCCCACATGAAGCTGATCAGCTTGTCGGGCGCCAGGCCGGCCAGGACCACGGCCCGGTCGAGCCGTTCGCGGGTCGTCCGGCCAATCTCCGGGCCGTCCTGCCGGGCCGGTTCGAAGGCCTCGAGGTTGGCCCACAGCGCCAGCGGCCGGCCGCGCTGCGCGTTGGCGGCGTCGACCGCGGCGCGAGCGGCTCGGTAGAGCTCCCGCGTGTTGGCCTGGTAGGCCGCGCCGTAGGTCACCGCACCGACCGCCGGGTGGAGCCGCGGATCGACCGGCTGAGCGGCCTCGTGCGGCCAGTGCAGCCCAACCTTGCCGGTGCCGCGGCTGTCCTGCGGGGCGATCACGTCGACGTCGCAGGTCGCCAGCAGCGCGATGCCGGTCTGCACCGCCGCGACGGTGGTGCCGGTCGGTCGCCCGCGGCGGACGTCCCAGTAGGGCGAGATCACCACCGCCTTGCCCGGCAGCACTTCCCGGACCACGGCGTGCTGGCGGCGATAGGTCTCCAAGACCCGCGGCAGGCAACGCTCGGAGGCCGGCGTCTCGAGGCTTTGATAGACCCCGGCGAAGGCCGCCTGGGCAGCGTGCCGTTGCGCCCAGTCGCGCAGCACGCGGCGGGTGAAATCCTCCAGCAGCGGCAGGGCCGTGTGGTCGGGGTCCCAGGGATACTGTGGATCGACCGGGGCGCAGGGCATCCCGAGATAGGCCTGCCCGCGGCGCGGGCCGAGCGCCTGCAGCAAGAGCGTCACGGAGTCCTGGCGCCGGCCGGCGACGTAGACCAGGTCGACCTGCCCGGCGCCGGCCGGCACCGGGACCTGCAGCCGCCAGACCAGTCGTTCGCCGTCCTCCAAGCGCTGGTCGGCAGGTCCGGTCAGCAGCGCCGGGCCGAAGGCCTCGTGGGACTCATAGGTGTAGATCCGCCGCACCCCGCCGGCCACCGTGGCGGGATCCAGCGCCCAGCGGCCGAAGACGGCGTGGGCCCGCAGCTCGTCCGGCGTGCGGCGCACCAGCCGCGGCCCGAACTGCAGCACGGTGTCGGCCCCGAGCGCCGTGATCCGCGCCACCGCCGCCTCCCACTCGGCCGCGGTGGGCCGACCGAACAGCCAGTAGCCACTGACCGGATAGGGCGCTGGCGCCAGGGCCAGGAGCGTCGTCAGCAGCCAGGCGGTCATGTCACGAACCCCCAGAGCTGCAGCGGCAGACCGCTGGGCGAGAGCAGCTCGCAGGTCCGCATCGGGCTGTCCTCACCCCACGGCGCGCCCAGCGGCTGGTGCGGCACGCCGCGGGCGGCGAGGGCTGCGGCGGCGGCCGTCAGGTTGCCGAGCATCAGCTCCAGCCGCAACCCCGGCGGCAGCGCGCCGGGCTGCCCGCGAGTCAGCGTGAAGGTGAAGGCGCCATCTGGGGACATCAGCATCACGTGATCCTCCCAGGCCGCGTTGACTGCACAGCCGAGCAAGTCGATGAAGAAGCCGACTTCGGCGGCGAAGTCTGGCACCGGCAGCACGAAACAGGCTTTCCAGCAGGTGCCCCATTCGAACGGCCAGTCATGCTGCGGCGCCGGCCAGCGCTGCTGCCAGTCGGCGGCGGACGTGAACGATCCGATCAGCGCCAGGCGGTGTTCACCAAGGGCGGTACAGTCGGCGATCCAGGGATCCACGGCGAGCTCCGCCCAGAGCGTACCACCTCCGGCGGCTGAGGGTGCTGTGAAGCGCGGCGCAGAATCGCGCGTTGAGCGTATGCACGAGTGAGAGGAGTGGTCGTTGAGCGGCACAGGACTCGCCGCGGCGCCGGGCGGGCGGTGGTACGAACGCGTCGAGACGCGCTGGCTGCTGGCCTCGGCGTTGCTCCTCTGGTTGGCTCAGCGGCCCTGGGCGCAGCTCCCGCCGTGGGCCGAGCGGTGGCTGCCGGTGGTGGCCATCGCCGTCGCCCCGGCGCCGGTTCTGGCGGCGTTCGCCCGGCGCGGCGGCTGGGCGCAAGGGGCCGTCTTCGCGGTCCTCTGGTGGGGCCTGGGCGGCCACTGGGTGAGCGCCTGCGACCCGACCTTCGGGATCTTCGCCTGGGCCGGCATGGTGCTCTTCGCCGTCAGCTTCACCTGGCCGCTGGGCTGGGCATTGGGCCGACTGCGTGACCGCTGCGGTCCCGATGGGATGCTGTGGCTGGCGCCGCTGGTCTGGTGCGGCTGGGAGACCGCCCGCACCTGGGGGCCGCTGGGCTGTCCCTGGTTCATGTTGGGCCACAGTTACTGGCAGGCCGGGCCGCTGCCCCAGGTGGTCGACCTGACCGGTGTCGGCGGCCTGACGCTGGTCAGCGCCACCTGCAGCGCCGGCCTCGCCCGGCTGCTGCTGGGCCTCGGCGGCGCCCGGCGACAGCTTGCGCTGGGGCTGGCCGGCCTGCTGCTGCTGACGGCCTATGGACTGGCGCGCCGGCCGGCCGCCGCGGTCAGCCAGGGCCCGGCCCACCGGGTGGCCCTGGTGCAGCCCAACGTGCCGCAGCAGCAGAAGGCCAACGGCGACGCCCACGAGCTGTTCGACCGCCACCTGCAGCTCAGCCTGACGGCCCCGCGCGACACCGCGCTGCTGGTCTGGCCAGAGACCTCGGTCCCCGTCCGCATGATGCTCTGGCCGACGATGCGGACCGAGCTGACGGCCTTGGCGCAGATGCTGCGCAGCACCCTGATCATCGGCGCGGTGCAGCCGATCCCGCCGGACGATGTCCGCAGCCGGGTGGTCCGCAACGCGGCGTTTGTGATCGACCCGCGCGGGCGGGAGGTGGACGCCTACGCCAAGAAGCACCTCGTGATCCTGGGCGAGTACCTCCCCGGGCGCGAGCGCTGGCCGGTGCGGCGGATCGCCGCCCAGACCCCGCAGTACTGGGCCGGCCCGCGCTGTCGGGCGACGCGCTCGCCGTTGGGTCCGCTGGGCTTGCCGATCTGCTATGAAAGTGCCTTCCCAAGCGACTGTACCGCGATGGTCCGCGACGGCGCCGAGGCGCTGGTGGTGCTGACCAACGACGACCAGTTGACCGAGATTGGGGCCCGCCAGCTCTATCAGCAGACGGTCTTCCGGGCGATTGAGAACCGGCGCTGGCTGGCGCGCTGCTCGAACAGCGGCATCTCCTGCGTCGTCGCGCCGACCGGCGCGGTGGTCGCGGCCAGCGAGTGGAATCGCGCGATGCTGCAAGACGGCTGGATCGAACTGCGGCGGGATGTCACACTGTACACACGTTACGGCAACTGGCTGCCGCTACTGTGCCTGCTGATCACGGCCTGCGCGCTGGCGCGGCGGGCCGGAACCAGGAACTTCTGATGCGACGTATTGCGGTCCATAGCACCCACGAAGCGGCTGACAAACTCGGCGGCATCGGCACCGTCCTGCAGGGCATCTTGCCCGAACCGGCCTACGGCGCCGCCTACCAGCGGACGCTGCTGGTCGGGGTCTACCCCTTCCCGACCGAGGGGTCGGTGATCGACGACGAGGCGCTCCGGGCGGCCCGGGGCTGGAGCGTGAAGTTCGACTCGCAGCTCCCGCGCCGCGGCGGGGCGCTGGCGCAGCGGCTGCTGCAGGTCGCCGAGCGGTACGGGGTGCGCCTGGTCTACGGCACACGCCGCTTCGGCAAAGAGCTTGAGATTCCCACCCTGGTGGCCTCCCCGCAGGGCGTCCGCCGGGCGCTGGTGGACTCCTACCGGCGCCGCTTGCGCGCGCTGCTGGCGGTCGACCTGGAGGTCTTCGACGACTTCCCGGCGGTCACCGACCGGGTCGACCGGCGGCTGGAGCGGTTGCTGCTGCCGGGCCACGAGACGGCCGACGTGCCGGAGCGGCTGATCGTCGACGCCCACGGCGAGCCGTTCCCGGGGGGCGTGGCCTGGTCCGACGGGCGCGCCATCTTCCCGCCGCTGGCCGCGCTCGACGCCTTCAGTGGCGACGGCCGCGCCAACAAGTACCTGTTGGAACTACAGTACCACACCTTCGCGGCGCCGGCGTTGTGGGAAGCGACCTGCGCCGTGCTGGCCGAGTGGGCCCCGGGCGCTGGCGGCTACGACCCCGAGGCGGTCGATCTGTACGCCCACGACTGGCTTGGCGTACCGCTCTGGTGGGCCTCGCGGGTCGCCGAGAACCGCGTCCGGCGGACCGTCTACATCGCCCACGAGGCGCGCATCTTTCGGCTGCTGGCCGAGGGCGCGCTGCACGACCGGGCGGCCCTGCTGCGGGCGGTCTGCCACCCCGAGGGCTATGACGCGGCGCTCTACCCGCATCTGGCCAAGGCGCTCGAACGGGGCTGGGACCTCGCCACGATGTACCCTGGGACCGTCGGCTTCCCCGACATCTTCCACCACACCATCAACCGCGAGGCAGCACACTTCGACCGGGTGATCGCGGTCGGGCCGCTGGTCCGCGACGAGCTGGAGGTCAGCCTGCGGCCGCAGCCGGCGCCGGCGGTGAGCTGCTGTCCCAACGGGATCCCCTCGGCGGCGGTCACCGTGGATCAGGCCTGGGCCGCCCGGCAGCGGCTGGCAGCGGTCGTCGAGCAGGCGGTGGGGTTCGTACCCGACGTGATCTTCAGCGGCGTGATGCGCTGCGAGCTGTCCAAGGCGCCCTGGCGCAACATCGGCCTGCTGCGGCGCTGCGCGGAGCGCTTCCCGCACCTGAAGGCCGCGCTGCTCTGGCTGTCCGCCCCCAAGCCACGGCCCACCGCCGCGCAGGTGCAGCGTTGGAGCCGGTCCTGGAACTGGCCGCTGGACCACCGCGGCGGTGCCGGCGGCGACCTGCGGCCGGAGGAGGAAGGCCTCTGGCGGGCGGCCGATCTGCTGAACCGCGACCATCCCGGCCAGGCGGCGCTGTTGTACATCAATCAGTTCGGCTGGGGCCGCGAGGTGCTCGGCGCCCTCGACCCGCGCGACGCCACCTTCGGCGACCTGCGGACCGGCTCCGATGTCGAGCTGGGCTTGTCGATCTACGAGCCCTTCGGGATCGCGGTGCTGGAGCCGTTCTGCGCGGGCACCGTCTGCGTGGTCTCCGACGCTTGCGGCTGCGCGCGACACCTGGCGAGCCTCGGTCTGCTCGACCTGGTGGTCGAAGCGCCGTTTACGCGCCACGACTTGCCGCCCCGCGAGGTCGACAGCGCGGCCCTGCGGGAGATCGAAACCGACGCCTACGACGCGGTCCTCGACGCCGTCGTGGCCCGGCTCGGCCTGGCCGGCGGCCCGGTCGACGCGGCGCGGTGGCAGCAGCTCCGGGCGGCGCGCCTGGAGGCCGCGCAGGCCGTGATCGGGCAGCTCTCGTGGGGTCAGGCGGTCGAGCAGTACCTCTTGCCAGCGGTCGGCTGAGCACGGCCGCGGTGCCCGCGATGCGCCGGCGGTGGTGGGTCCTGGGCGGCTGTTGGGTCGGGCTCGCGGTCGTGACGGCGGCCTGCCGGCCCGATCCCCGCGGGGAGGGCGCCGCGGCACCCGCCCAGTCCCGCTGGCGGCTGACCGAGGCGGCGGCGCGGGCCGCCTGGAGGCGCGACCATCCGGGCGAGCAGCTGCTGAACGACGCCATCGGCCGGGCGGCCGTCAGGCTCTCCCGCGAGCGGCCGATGGGGCGCTTCGTGCTGGGGCTGACCACGCCAGGGAACGACTGCTCCGACTTCGTGGCCTGCTGCATCGACGATGGACTTGGAGTGCAGGCGCGTTTCCGGCGCGGCTCGCAGCAGCACCTGCTGGCCGCACGGCGCGGTCTCTTCGAGCACTCCTGGTGGCGGCCGGGCGTCGTCCTGTTGCCCGGTGACGAGCTAAGCGTGCGCCATTCGCCGCACTATCAGCCGTACCCCGAGGCCTGCTGGCACACCGGCCTGATTGGCAGCGATGGGCAGGTTTACGACTTCAGCAAGTTGAAGCGCTGGCCGACCGCCCGCTACGGCCGGCACCCGGTCGCCTGGTTCCTGCGCCACAGCCGCGGTCACCACGAGGTGCTGCTGTCGCGGCTGCACTGGCGGTACCGCTACCGGGTGGAGCCGCTGCCGCGCGTCACGGGGTGAAGGGACCGACGACTCGCGAGAAGTCGACCGTGGCCGTGACGGAGGTCCGTTGCGGCAGCTCCAGCCTGGCCGTCAGGCGGTACTCGCCAGCGGGCAGGTCGCCCAGCGCCAGCCTGCTGGTCAGCCGCGTGCTGCTCTTGACCGGCAGGCGCGCCTCGCAGCGGCGGGGCCCGGTCGCCGTCAACCGCAGCTCGCCCGCGGCCCCCAGCGGCAGTTGCAGATCAGCCCGCAGCACGGCGCTGCTGACCTCCAGCGGCAGCCAGCTCGGTGACAGGCTCAGACTGACCTGCGGCTCGACCAGGCCATCGAGCGGCAGATCGCCTTGGGTGACCGCCAGTCCGAAACGTTCCGGGCGACCGAACGGCCCGCCGGTGACGGCCCACGAACTCAGCTCCAGGACCTCCAGCGGGCGCCGCTCGCGGCCGAAGTTGAGGCCAAAACGGGGCTCCAGCCGCAGGTTGGCGACCGGGATGGCGAGCTCTGCGACCCACCGCTTGAGGGCCGGCTCGACCCGCGCGGCGGCCCGCACCGGGGCTGGCCAGACCTTGCCATCCGGACCGCGGCGGGCGATCGTGCCGAGGGTGTTGACGGCTACCTGGTAATACTGCTTGCCACCCGCGCCGGGATCCAGGAAGACCTCGACGCAGTCGTCGTTCCAGACCGGCCCGTCCGGCTCGCGGATACTGGCCGTCAGTTGCGACACGCGGTCCTCCTGACAAACGAAGGCCACATAGAGCTGCTGCTCGCGCAGCGCGAAGCGGACCTGGGTCGGCATCTGCGGCAGGCTGCCGCCGTCACTGCGGGTCAGCGTGACCATCGCGGCGCCGGCCCAGCCCGGGTCTCCGTCCAGCTCGCCGTCGATCTGCGGCAACTGCTTCAGGAAGGGCACCCGCAAGGCCGGCCGCGGGATGCTGGCTGCGCCGAGCAGCGGCTCCTGCCGCGTCTCGCTGAGGCGCGCGGTGACCTGGCCGGGTTGCCAGCTCGGCCGCGGCGGGGGCGGCGTGCGGCCAAGGGCCGCCGCCAGGTCCCAGGCATGCCGCGCGGCCAGCCAGCGCAGCGTGTCGTACTCCTCCAGGGCCAGCCCGTTCGGCTGTTTGAGGGGGCCCACCAGCACTTTGGTGACGTCGGCCGGCACGACATAGCCCTTGGCGCGGGCCTGCTCCGGCGACCAGACGGCGCTCCAGGCCGCCCGCCCCCGGACCTCGCCACGGCTGCTCAGCCGGGTCCGCAGGCTGGCCAGCCACTGCTCCGCCGCCTGCACCGCGCCGCGGGCGCGGGAGACCGGCCGCGCCGCGGCCAGCAGCTCCTCCAAGAGCAGCAGGTAGCGCCGATCCTCGACGCCCTCGCGGCTGGCCTCCCAACCCAGGCTCGGCCCGCCGGGATGCTGGTCCTGCGGCGGGTAGCGGTGGACCCAGTCGCCATGCTCGGCGTCCAGGTTGTCGTACAGGTCGCCGCTGCCCCCGCGGTACTCCCAGTTGAACCCGCCATGCAGCCCGTGGCGCCAGTTGAAGTAGCCGTAGGCCCAGCGGTCGGTCTCCGGCTGGTAGCTCTCGACGTCGTTGTTGTAGATCAGCAGCCGCTTGCCGGCCCGCCGGGCGGCTTCGACGGTGGCCGTCGGGCCCAGCGCGCCGTTGTAGTTCCACCAGTCGGCCAGCGGGCCGGCCTGATCGTGGAAGTAGGCGTCGCCCGGGCCGTCCTGCTCGGTCGCCACCCCCGCGGCGTGCAGCAGCTTCAGCAGCGCCACGTTGCGGTCGCGGTCGGCCTGGCTCTGCCAGCCTGGTTCGTCGACCGGCTGCACCAGCAACGCAGGCCAGCCCTTGGCCCGCAGTTCGGCGGCCAGTTTCACGTGAAACTGCACGTAGGCCCGGTCGTACTCCGGCGTGCCGTACGCGGCCACGGTGCCGGCCGCCGCCTGGCCGGAGTCGCTCAGCAGGATCAGTGGCTCGCGGAAGCCGAGCTCGCGGGCCGCCTCCATGAACCACTCGAAGGGCGTGTTGCCCGGCCACTGGAAGCTCCAGCCGGTCGGTTCGTGGCGGTAGCAACTGGGGTCGACGCCGAAGCAGAGCCCGACCGAGGTCATCTGGTGGGCCCGCATGTCGGCCAGGTCGGCCCGCAGATCGGCCGCGGTGCGGTCGCGGCCGAACAGGCGGTAGTACTCGCCGTAGAGCAGCCCCCGCGGTTCGGGCAGGGTCAGCGGCAGCACCAGCAGGTGCAACGGCACGCTGCTCACGGCGTTGCCGCAGCGCACACCCAGGCTGCCCTGGTAGCGGCCGGCCGGCGTCCCGGGCGGCACCGCGGCGGTCAGGTGGAACCCCTGACTGCGGCCGGCCGGCACCGTCACCGGGCCCTGCAGCGAGGCGTAGTAGCTCGGCAGGTCGCTGATATATTCCTCGGAGGCGTAGTGGACTCGCTTCGGCAGGCAGACCACTCGCGAGAGGTCCCAGATGGTTGGCGGCAGCCGCGCCCCCGCCGGGCCGACCAGCTCGCTGACGCTGAGTCCGACCGCCTGCTCGCGCAGGGCGTGCAGGCCAAAGGCGACCGGCTCCAGTTCACCGGGAGTCGCCACCAGACCGAGTTGGCCGAGCCGCCGCTGCGGCCAGGTGGTTGGGAAGACGTGCCCCAGGGTGGAGGCTTCGAAGAGCTGCGCGCCGCGCTCGGTCTCGGCCGCCGTGGGGGGCAGCGGCGGTCCCTCGTCGAGGTGCAGCAGCCGCCGATAGCGTGCGGCGAAGGTGCCCCAGCGGACGTTGTCGATGAACAGCTCGACATCCTGCCGGGGCATCCGGAGGTAGAGCAGCAGCCGCCCGAGCGACCGCAGGTCGAGTTCGTTGCGGTAGGCCAGCAGGTTCAGCGCGAAGGCCCGGTTCCAGCCCGGCTTCAGCCGTCCGGAGCCGAAGACGTTCCGCCCGCCGGTCTCGTCGATCCGCCAGCAGAGCGTCTCGGGAGTGGTCCCGGCGAGGTAGATGTCCGCCAGCAGAACCTGCTGCTCGGCCCACTCCGCCGGGCTCGCCGGGCGCAGCAGCAGCCCCGGCCAACTGTCCGCCGGGCTGCCGGCAAAGCGCACCCGCAGCGCCGACTTGCCGCTGGTGGCGTACTGCTCGACCCGTTGCAGTTGGGCCCCGGACGCCTGAAACGGCTGGTCGGCGTCCGACTCGAAGTCGGCGACCGGCGTCTCGGCGACGGCGCCGAGGGCGGCCAGCAGGACCGGCAGGAGCCGCCACAGTTCGCGCATCGGACTACTCCGCGGCCAGCATTGCCCATCGCGCTGGCCGAATCCTTGCTTCCGCGCGCACGACGTTGTAAAGTTGCCGCCGTGGGTAAACGCTTGACGGTCACGCTGGGTAGCGAGTCGCTGAGTCTCACACTCAACGACAGCGCGACGGCCGCCGCACTGGTGGCCGCCGGGCCCTTCGAGGCCACGGCGCACCGCTGGGGGCAGGAGCTCTACTTCCCGGCCCCGGCCGACGGCGCCACGGCGGAGGCCACGGCCGACCTGGTGCCCCTCGGCACCGTCGGGTGGTGGCCGCCGGGGCGGGCAGTCTGCCTGTTCTTCGGGCCGACGCCGTTGAGCGAGGGTGACGAGATTCGCCCGGCCAGCCCGGTGGCGGTGGTCGGGACGTTCGAGACCGACAGCGCGGTGCTGGCGCTGCTGGAGGACACTCCAGACCAGACCACGGTGATCGTACGAGCCGCCGAACAAGGCGAATGAGGTAAGCGCGATGCTCAAACGAGTCGTCATCGCTCTGCTGCTGGGAACGCTGCTGCAGCCGCTGGCCGGCCAGGCGCAGGACAAGCAGGCGGAGATTCAGGCCCTCAAGGACCGGCAGACCGACCTCAAAGACAAGTTGGCCGCCGCCGAGAAGCTCCAGGCGGCCCGGCCGCAAGGTCAGCGGGCGGCGCTGCAGGCGACCATCGACAAGTACCGCGCGGAACTGGCCGACCTCGATGCGAAGCTCGCGGCCCTTGGCGCGGGCGGCGCGACAGCCGGCGGCAAGGAACTCGACGAGAAGACTCGCAAAGAGATTGCCGACCTCAAGAAGAAGCGCGCCGCACTGCTGACGCGGATCACCGCGCGCTATGCCGAGATTGAGAAGACTCCCAAAGACCAGCCCGCCGCGCCCGGCGGCGGAATGGCCGGTGGCCCGGCCGCGCCTGGTGGGCCGGCGATGCCCGGCATGCCCGGCCCGGCGGTCGACCCCGCGGGTGGGGCCGATCCCGGCGGCATGGCCCCCGGCGCCGAGGGCATGGGCGGCATGGGCGCCGTGCCGATGTCCCGGCGGCAACTGCTCGAGCAGCAACAGCGCGAAGACCTCGACGAGCTGGAGCGGATCAAGCTGCGGATCAAGCTGCTCGAAGAGGGTCCCTCGGAGTCGATGCTGCCGGACAACGACAATCAGCCCGAGATGAATCCGCTGCTGCTCTACGGCGGCAGCCTCGAGAAGAGCCCGCTGGCCCCGAAGATCGGACCCTGGGGCAGCGGCAACATCAGCGAGAACGACACCGGCATCGTCGAGGGGCTGAAGTCGCTGTTGGTCTACACCGACGGCTACTACCGCGGCGTGCGGATCGACTTCGGCAACGCCGCCGAGATCGCCAAGTACTTCGACAAGCCGGACATCAGCTACCTGCAGTTCGACGTCGCGTTCTTCGCCAAACAGGCGCCCGCGGCGACCGGCGGCACGCCGGGCATGCCCGGCAGTGGTGGCGAGAGCGCTGGCATGGGCGCGCCCGGTGGCGTCCTCGATCCGGGGATGGCGCCCGGTGGCTTCAGCGGTGGCCCGCCCGTCGAAGGAGCGCCCGGGATGCCGGCGCCGGCGATGGGTTCGGGCGCTGGGGCGCCCGGCGGTCCGGCGATGCCGGCGATGCCCGGGATGCCCCCCGCGCCGGCCGGTTCCGGTGCGCCCGGTGGCGCGGCGATGCCTCCTGGGATGCCCGGCATGCCCGGCATGCCCGGCATCGGCAGCGACGGGCTGCCCCTGCCGGGGATGCCCGGCGAGCCTGGCGCGCCGGGTGGTGCCGGCCTGCCCGGCGGCCCTGGCGCCCCGGCCGCCCCGGCCGTCAAGCCGCCGCCGGCCACTCGTAGCCTGCGCGTCGTGCTCGACACCGACCGCGGTCCGGTGGTGATCGAAGACCACTACTTCGACCACACCTACGAGGTCAACCCCGGCTGGACGCGGGTCTTCATTCCGGTCAAGGAGTTCATCCTGCCGAATGAGCGGAAGCCCAGCACGCTGACCCGGCTGCGGCTGTTCGGCGACACCAAGGACGCCTTCTACGTCGGCATGATCCGCTTCGTCGCCGACGAAGTGCCGCTCACGCCGCAGATCCTCGGGCCTGAGAAGGTCGACGCCGTGGCCGGCGAGGAGCTCAAGCTCGAAGGCAGCATCGCCGCCGGGCTGAGCCTCGTCGACTACGCCTGGGACTGGGGCGACGGCGACACCGAGGAGACCGACGAGCCGGTGGCGACCCACCTCTACGTCAAGGCCGGGACCTACACGGTGACCCTCACCGCGCGCGATAAGGACAAGCTGAAGGCCGACGGCAAGACCACCATTCGCGTGGTGGTGAAGCCGTTCAGCGAAGCCCCGAAGCGGCCGGCGGTGCAACCCGGGATGCCGGGCGGGATGCCGGGCGGACCGGCCGCCCCGGCGCCGGGGATGCCTCCCGGCTTCAGCGCCCCGCAGAACTAGCGGGCCTGACACAGCATCACCAAGAGGGCCGCCCCCACGGGGGGGCGGCCCTCTGCACATTGCGGGTCTGGCCGACAGGCCGGCTAAGCGGCCTCGCGCTGCGCGTAGACGTTGCGGCGCAGCTTCTCCAGCAAGCTGTTGAGGTGCTCCAGCTCGGTTGGCGTCAACGACCCGGTCAGCCGCCGCCGTTGCTGATAGAGCGGGCCCTGCAGCTCGCGTAGGAGGCTGTCGCCAGCGGCCGTCAGGCGCGCGTAGACGACTCGCCGGTCGGCCTGGCTGCGCACCCGTTCGGTCAGCCCTTTCGACTGCAGGCGGTCGACCAGCCGGGTGACGTTGGCGCAGTCTTCGATCAACTGCCCACCGATCTCCAGCACCGGCAGGCCGTGCGGCCCGGCCGCGCGCAGCACGCGCAGTACGGTGTACTGCTGCCAGGTCAACCCGTGCGCCGCCACCGCCGCCTGCAACTCGCGTTGGACCAGGTCGCCGCTCTTCAGCAACGCCAGAATCGTCTCAGTCGCCGCGTCCTCGAACGGGCGGGTCTGCGCCAGCTCCTGTTCCAACAACGACATCACACCTCTCCGCCATCGTCAGACACCCCAGCGCGGCGCATGTGGCGGGCGGTCTGGTCGGTCCCATCGCCGCCGTCCGGCCGCCACGACACCGCCGGGCACCGTCCGGCAGGCAATCCGTGGGAGGAGCATGTGCTGCTTGCGTGAAGTCACCGCAGGAGTGGTGAGAACACATGAATCACGAGACCCTGCCAGCAGACTACCCGGAGTTGCTACGAGACCTGCAGGAGCGGATCCGGATGACGCAGATCCGGGCGGCGGTGGGTGTCAACCGTGAGCTGGTGCTGCTCTACTGGCGGATCGGACGCGAGATTCTGGTGAAGCAGGCCGAGCGCGGCTGGGGCGCCGCCGTGATCGACCGGCTGGCGGCCGACTTGCGGCGGACGTTCCCCGACCAGAAGGGCTTCTCGGCGCGCAACCTCAAGTACATGCGGGCCTTCGCCGCGGCCTGGCCGGAGGAGGCAATCGTGCAACAGGCTGTTGCACAATTGCCGTGGGGGCACAATCTGGTGCTGCTGACCAAGCTCGACTCGCCCGATGACCGGATCTGGTACACCCGGCAGAGCTGCGCGCATGGCTGGAGCCGGAGCATCCTGACCCACCAGATCGAGACCGGCCTGATCCGGCGGCAGGGCGCCGCGCTGACCAACTTTGAGCGGACTCTGCCCGGGCCGCAGTCCGAGCTGGCGCAGCAGATCACCAAGGACCCCTACACCTTCGACTTCCTGACCCTCGGCCCGGCCGCCCATGAACGCGACCTGGAGCGCGGCCTGCTGGGCCATGTCCGAGAGTTCCTGCTCGAACTCGGCGTCGGCTTCGCCTTCGTCGGCAGCCAGTACCACCTCGACGTCGGCAGCCAGGACTTCTACCTCGACCTGCTGTTCTACCACTACCGGCTGCGCTGCTTCGTGGTGATCGACCTGAAGGTCGATGAGTTCCGGCCGGAGTACGCCGGCAAGATGAACTTCTACCTCTCGGTGGTCGACGATCTCCTGCGCACCGAGGGCGACCAGCCGAGCATCGGCATCCTGCTCTGCAAAGGCTCGCAGCGGCTGGTGGTTGAGTACGCCCTGCGTGATCTGGGCAAGCCGATCGGCGTCTCGGCGTACGACATCGTCGCGGCCCTGCCCGACCAGCTCCAGGGCAGCCTGCCGACGGTCGAGCAGTTGGAGCAGCAACTACGCGACCTGCCCTGAGGCCTCCCGGCCGCCGTGATCCCCCTTGACGTGCCGTTGGCGTTGGTGCTACATGCTGGCACGAGAGCAGTGAGAAGGTCTGCCATGGCCCGCGCCATCGTCCGCAAAGTACTCGCCACCGCCGCCCACGGCCGCTGCGTCGTCTGGCCGAAAACCGAGTGGGAGGCCGTCCCCGCGCCGGGCGCAGCGGGTCAGGTGACGATTGATGGGCAGCCGGTCGCCATCACCGTCACCACCGAGGACTGCAACTGCCGGGCCAATGGCTGGCACGAGCACCGCTTCCTCTGCTTCGCCGAGGGTGTCGGGCCGAGGGTCGGCCGACGGGTGACGGTCACGGTTGGCGACGGGCCGGTGGCCACGTCAGCGGGCCCGAGCCTGGTGGCGATGATCGACGAAGTGAACGACGCGGCGCTGTTCGGGCAGGCCTTGAGCAAGACCCGGATCAAGACGCTGGGCAAACTGCTTGGTCGGCAGCAGGGCTTGCCGGGCAGCTACCCCGGTCTGTTCGCGCTGTTCGGCGACGAACTGGCCGCCGGCTACCGGTTCCCGACCGGTGAACGGATCGCGACCTGGGCGGGCTCGCGCCACATCTGCGGCGAGGAAGCTCTGCGCGCGCTGGTGCTGCTCGACCAGTGGGAGCAACCGACCGGCCAGACCATCGCCCGGGCCGCCATCGAGCGGGCCGTGGCGGCGATGGAGCCAGTGCTTGAGTCCAGCCCTGACCCTGGCCGGTTCTGCTGCAACCAGTGCAGCATCGCGCTTTGGCGGGTGTGGGCCACGGGAGGCTACAGCCGAGGCGATCAACATCTGGCGGCCGGACTGGCGTGGTTGGCGCAGCGGCGGGACGGCCAGGGCGGCTGGCGCGGGCTGCCGTTCTACTACACCTTCTCAGCGCTGGTCGCCGCCGGCCAACGGGCCGCAGCCGAGCTGTCGTATGTCCGGCCGCGGGCCGAGAGGCTGCTGGCGCGGGGGTGCGGGGTGATGACGAGGCGGTGGTGGCGCGGCGGACGGCGTTGTTGGCGGCGGTCACCGGCTGCGCTTGAGTCAGGTCTGGCCGTCGCGACAGCCGACCAGCGCTCGGGGGGGCTGACCAGCGGTCACCACCTCGCTGGCGGCTGCTACCCAATCGGCCGTGTGGCGCCACCCGGGCCCCCGTGAGAGGAGCAGTACCAAGGCGAGCCGGCGCGACCCCAGCGCCGCTCTCCTGGGCGAGAGTTCGGCGCCCCGCGGGCCCGTGGTGCAGGCCAGTCGGCTACCCGGCGGGCCGGCCCATGGCCACGACATCCCTTGCCCGTGCCGCCGGAGTCACCACCAACTCGACCACCTTCCCGCCACGCACGGCGCCGGTCAGCACGGTGTTGTCGCTGGCGTGCAGCCGGAACTCGACGTCCCACTCGGGCGGCCAGGCCGGGCAGAGCAGGAGCTGCTCGCCGACCTCCTGCAGCAGCATCCGTTGCAGGCCATGCAGCGCGACATTGCCGTGGTCCTGGTCGGGGACCCAGTCGTAGTTCGGGCCCCAGAAGGCTGGGAAGCGGCTGCCGGCGTCGGAGGTGCTGAAGTTGTGCAGCACGGCGGCGGCGGCGTCGGCGGTGAGGCCGAGGTAGGCGGCCTGGATGGCGTCCTGCTGCCAGCCGCCACTGCGGCGATGCACGCGCCGGGCGAAGGTCTCCCGGCCGACCGCCAGATCCGGCCGGGCGACGCCGTAGAGCCGATAGGGGAAGACGGCGTACAGTTCGGGGTTCTCGACGTTCTTGGCCGGCTCCAGCGTTTCGGCGCAGGGCAGCAGCCAGGTCTGCCCGCCCTCGCGGCGCGTTGGCAGGGGCGGCAACTCGGTCAGCAGGCGTTGCCAGCCGGCGCGGTCGGCGCTGGTCCAGGCGGTCGGCAGGGCCAGCAGGCGGGTCAGCACGTCGCGCAGGCCGGCGATCTCTGGCAACGGGTCGATGCAGCGCTGCCAGGTCTCCAGCGACTGCGCCGGCTCGAAGCGGATCCGACCGTCGCGGCGCGGCCAGTGCAGGTCGAAGAAGGTCAGGATCGGACGGGCCAGCGGCTCGACCTGGCGGCGGTAGAAGGCCTCGTCGCCAGTCATCGCGCCGCGGTCGAGCAGCAACGTCAGCAGCTCCAGGCCGCTGCTCCAGTACCACTTGATGTAGGTGTTGTCGATCTCTCCGTCGCGCTTGCCGGCCCGCTCCCAGCCGTAGTTCTGCTGGGCGTAGGTGCCCCAGAAGGTCAGCGTCTCGGGGAAGAACGCTCCCGCGTGACCGAAGTAGAGCGGCGTGCGGGCTGTGGCCAGCGGCAACTGGGCGAGGTACATCTCCCAGAGCGGCTGCATCAAGTCGAAGTCGCCGGCGGGGAGCATCGCCCAGTAGGGCAGACGGGTGTTTTGGAACCAGTACGGGTCGCCCCACCGCCGGTAGTCCGGGTCCCAGGTGTCCTCGCCGCGCTGCGGGTCGACCGTGAAGAGCGAGCCGTTGAACTTGATCGGTGCCCCGCCGCGCCCGGCCGCCGCGTTGAGGTAGCGCTGCAGGGCGGCGCCCCGGGTCAGCGCCTCGCCGACCGTCCGGGCGTTGACCCGGCCCGCCGCGGCGCGCGTGGCCACCGGCCGGCCGTCGACGTAGAGCACCTGCTCGCCGGTCTGCTGGCTGTAGGTCGCCACGAGGTGCGACCAGGCGTTGCGCGGCAGCCGGGCCGGATGGCTGAGCGTGCCGGCAGCGACGATCAGTCGCAGCGAATCGCCGGGCCAGGTGTCCAGGAGGTAGCCGTCGGCAGTGCCGACCGGTGACTTGTCGAGGATGCGGCCCCCGCCCGCGGGCAACTCGGCGGCTCGCAGCCACGCCTCCAGGGTCACCGCGTCGGTCAAGTTGAGACGAGCGTCGGGGGCCACTTCGAGGTAACCCGGACCGTCGAACCGCAGGCCCTCGGGCGTCGCCGGCAGATTGCCCACGACGCGGGCGGCCAGACCGTCGCCGGCGCGGTTGGCGACCACCCCGTCGCGGCACTGCGTGAGGTCCCACCACCCGCTGGCCCCAGGCGCGGCGGTCGTTGGACTGCTGGCCAACGTGGCGACGTCGGCCGCGGTGAGCGCTCGGCCGAAGATTCGCGCGCTGCGGATGACGCCCCGGAAGCCGTTGCCGCCCTGGCTGTCGGCGCCGATCCGCAACGGCAGGTCGTTGACCGTGATGCCGCCCGCCCCGGGCAAGGGCTGGGTGCTGCTGACGCGGATCCAGCTCCGCTCCCAGAACGCCTGCCACCAGGCCTGGTGGGCCGCCCAGGCGGCCGGCAGGCGCGGCGGCTCGAGCGCCTCGACGGCGGCCAGCCAGGCGGCGGCGGTGGTCTGCTGTTGCTGCACCACCACCGCGACCGTCGCCGCCGTCAGCGGCGCGGCGCTGCGCAGCGTCAGCGGGTCCACCCGCCGCAGCTCGGCGGCGCGCACCTGCGCTCCGAAGGTGCGCCCCAACAGCGGATCGCGCAACGACGGGATCAGGCTGCCCAGCCCCTGGTGCCGCAGCACCTGCTCCCAGCAGGAGCGCTCGTTACGGTGGTACCAGGTCAGGGTCGGCCCCGGCCGCGTGACGACGGTGTCCGGGTCCTGCACCAGCGGCTGTGGCCCGCCGGCCAGGCCGTAGGCGCTGAGCAGCTCGCCGCCGTGCAGCTCGCGCGGCTGGGTCCGCCAGACCTCGTTGCGCACGGTTAGCCCGACCGGCTCCGCTGCCCGCAGCTCGACCCGCAGCCACGGCGCGTGGGCGTCGATCCAGACCCGCAACTCGACCGGCGGCGCGCTGATCTCGATGGCGCCGTCGGCGAGGTTCAGGGTCTGCCGAAAGGGCCGGCCGGCCAAGAACGGGTTCGGCGTCAGGCTGAGCCGGAGCCGGCCGATCTTGAGCAGCCGGCCGTTGCCGTCCCAGGCGTCCGACTTCGCCAGCAGCAGCAACAGGTCACCGTCGGACTCGACCCAGACGTTGGCGGCCAGGTCGCCGTTGCCGAGCGGCATCGAGCCCGCGCTGTCGCGGCTGGGGGAGGTCCAGGTGACGCTCGCCTCGGCCAGCGCCGGGTGGCCGGCCAGGGGCAGCAGCAGGGGCAGCGACCAGATCACCTAGAACCTCCAGTCGCCGAAGTTCTCGGCCTCCAGGAACCCGGTCAGGAGCGGCGACCAGGCGGTCAGCTCGCGCTCGACGACCCGTTGGCGGCAGACATTGGCGCGGCGGCTGGTGCCTGGCGTCGGCCGCCCACCGACCGCCGCCCAGGGGATCGCGAACTCGGCCGACCAGACGCCAGGGCCGATCGTCGCGGCGCCACGCCAGGCGGCGCTCCAGGCGACATCGTCGCCCTCGGCCGCGGACTCGCCGTCCCAGCGCACGCCGCGCGGGTTGAGCATGAAGTGACGGTACGGCCGCGGCGCCGCGCCAGTGCTCAGCAGCAGTTCGACGCAGTCGCCCTCCCAGAGCGGCTCGTCGTCCTGGGTGCCCACGATCACCAGCTTGTCCGGCGTCGGCTCGCGGCATTCGACCGCCACGTAGAGCTGCTCGGCCGCGGCGGCGACGCGGGCCACGGTCGCGGCGCGGGCGGTCTCGCGGTTCTCGCCGACCAGCGGGCGGAAGGCCTCCAGCGGCGCCGTGGCCTGCCACAGCGGGTCGTCCAGGCGGCCATCGATCTGTGGCGCCGAGGCCGCGGCGGGGATCGTGGCCGTGCGACGGACCAGCTTGGCGGCATTGGCCTCCGCCAGCCGGCGCTGCGCCGCGTCCATCAGCGGGGCCAGCTCGAACCCGAGGGGTTGCCCGGCCTGGGCCCTGGTCTTGCCGCGGCGCACCGCATCGTCGAGGCCGGGCGGCAGGTCGCCGGTCCACCAGTTCATCTTCTCGCTGTAGAACCAGGCGTAGTCGTCGGCCGTTTGCAGCGACCAGTAGACGTGATGCGCGACCAGTTGCTGCCGTTCGGCGTCGGTCATCACGTTCGACGGCAGCGGAATGGTCCGCTTGCCGGTCAACTGGTCGGCGTAGATCGCCATCCCGACGCGGACCTTGGCGGCGTACGCGGCGCGGTAGGGCTCGCCGAGAATCGTCGGCAACTCCTCACGGATCCACCGCGCCGCGCGCGGGAAGGCGGCCTGCTCGGTGTAGTAGTAGGCTCCTTCGTTGCCGTCGGTGACCCGCACCTGCGGCCCGGCGGCGGCCAGGATGCCCTCGATGAACGGCGCCCACAAGGCGTAATGGTCCTTCTCCAAGGCGGCCTGCCGCTTGGCCGGGTCGGCGACCCGGGCGACCTGGCCGAGGAAGCTGAGCTGGAAGAGCGTCAGCAGGTGCAGGTCGGGCTGCACCGCCTGCAAGGCCCGGATGAACTGCTCGCCGCGCCGCCGCGCGACCGCGCTGACCACCGGCCAACCGCGTTGTTGCAGGGCGGGCGTGTAGACCCAGGGGTTGGCCCCGTAGGGCTCGGCGTCGAAGCAGACGCCCTTGCAGCGACCGGCCACGGCGGCCTGGGCGGTCAGCCGCAGGTTACCCTCGATGCGGCCCCAGGCCGCGTCGTCGAACCAGTCGACCTGCGCATCGTTGGCGGAGTAGAGCGTCAGGAAGTTGTCGCTGAAGCTGCCCCACTGGATCGCCCGCAGGTCGTCGATCTGCGGCTGCAACTGCTCGGGCGTCCAGGCCCGCTGGTCGAACAGGTGGTTGTAAGTGCGGAGCCGGAAGACGACGCCGTCGAACGGCCGCTGCTGCATCGTCGCCAGGCGGGCGCGGACATCGGACGGGTAGGGCACGTCCCAGCCGTACTCCAACAGCTTCGCGGCCGGAGCCGGCAGGGCGGCCAGCAGCAGCAGACACAACCAGCAGGAGCGCATCGCGGATCTCCGTGCCTGGGATACCCGCCCGGCGCGCCGAAGTCAAGCCGTTGTACGTAGCTCTTGCCGCCGTGGCGTAGATCAGCTACAACCCGGCCCAGGAGTTGGCGATGACCGCGCACCGTCTGCTGCCGCTGGGCGTCTGGCTGCTGGGAGCCGCCGTAGTGAACGCTGGGCCCCTGGTCTCGAATGGTCAGAGCGACTACTGCCTGGTGACCGCCGACCAACCAGCCGCGGCTGACGCCACGGCGGCCCGGGAGCTGCAGGCGCACCTGCAGGCGGTGACCGGCGCCAGCCTGCCGATCCGCCCGGCCAGCCAGGCCCCGCCGACGAAGCGGATCGTGGTCGGCGACAGCCCGCTGGCCCGCCGCCTGGCGCCGGAGGTCGACCCCGCGGCGTTGCGCCACGACGGGATAGTGCTGCGCACGGTCGGCGACGACCTGCTGTTGCTCGGCCGCGCCCCGCGGGGCACGCTGTACGCCGTCTACACGTTTCTGGAGGACGTCGTCGGCTGCCGCTGGTGGACGGCCACCGAGAGCTACACACCGCGACGGCCGACGCTCGAGCTGCCGGCGCTCAACATCAACTACGCCCCGGCGCTGCGGACGCGGGAGACCTTCTACCGCGACGCTCAGGAAGGCGTCTTCAGCGCCCGCAACAAGCTCAACGGGCACTTCCACCGCGTCGCGCCGGACTACGGCGGGCACTACTCGATTCTGGGCTGGTGCCACACCTTCTACCAGCTCCTGCCGCCCGAGCAGTACTTCGCGGCGCATCCGGAGTGGTACAGCGAGCTGAACGGCAAGCGCGTCGCCGAGGGCGGGCAGCTCTGTTTGGCCAACGCCGCGATGCGGGCCGAGCTGGTCAAGCAGGCGCTGGCCTGGATCGCCAAGAACCCCAGCGCGGGGATGATCTCGATTTCGCAGAACGACTGGCACGGCCGTTGCCAGTGCGCCGAGTGTCGCGCCGCCGAAGCTGCGGAGGGCTCGCCCAGCGGCCCGCTGGTGCGCTTCGTCAACGCCGTGGCCGACGAGATCGGGAAGCAGTACCCCGACTTCCTGATCGAGACGTTGGCCTACCAGTACACCCGCACCCCGCCGAAGCTGGTGCGGCCGCGCGACAACGTCGTGATTCGGCTCTGCACCATCGAGTGCTCGTACGCCCAGCCGTTGGTCGGTGGGGCCCAGAACGAGACCTTCCGGCGAGACATTGAAGGCTGGTCGGCGATCGCGCCGAAGCTCTACATCTGGGACTACGTTACCAACTTCGCCAACTTTCTGCTGCCCCACCCGAACTACGGCGTGCTCGACGACAACATCCGCACGTTCGTCGCCAACAAGGCGGTCGGGCTGTTTGAGCAGGGCGACGCGTACAGCACCACCGGCGACTTCGTGCGGCTGCGAGCCTGGGTCCTCTCGAAGCTGATGTGGGACCCCCTGCTTGACCAGGAGGCCCTCACCGCCGAGTTCCTGCGCGGTTACTACGGTGCCGCGGCGCCGCATCTGCAGGCCTATCTGACGTTGCTGACGCGCCGGGTCGAGACGGCCGGCACCTACCTGCGCTGCTACATGAACGACACCGCGGCGTGGCTCGATCTGCCGACTGCCAATGAGGCGACCCGGCTGTTGGACGCCGCTTCGACGGCGGTCGCCGGTGACGCCACCCTGACGCAGCGCGTCCGCCGCGAGCGGCTGCCACTCGACCTGGCCTGGCTGGACCGCGGCGCGGCGTTCCGCCGGCGGGCGGCGGGCCAGCCCTCCGGCGGCCCGGCCGATCTGGCCGCGGCCTACGCCGAGTACAAGCGTCTGCAGGGCGAGTACCAGAACGGCTTCTACGGCGAGGGCCGCCCGCTGGGTCCCTGGCTGGAGGCGCTGGGGCAGCGCTTTGCCCCGAGTGGCCCGCCGCCGGAACTCTGCCGGGACCTGCCGGCCGAGGACTGGATCGACGCCCAGGAGGGCTTGCTGACGCTGCATGGTCTCGGCAACTGGGTGAGCCTCGTCGACGACCCGGCGGCGAGCAACGGCAAGGCCGCGGCGATGCCGGCGACGCACAACCAGTGGGCGGTGCAGTGGCCGCTGGGCGCCGACCTGGACGACGGCCGGCCGTGGCATATCTACGTGCTGGCCCGCATCGAGGGCCCGGCGACCGATGGTGAGGCGCTACAGGTCGGGCTGTACGACGGGCCGGGCGGCAAGGGGCTGGTCAGTCGGACCGTGCCGACCACCGCGGTGCGCGGTGAGCAGTACCGCCTGCTCGACCTCGGGGCGACCAAGCTGACGGCCGGCTGCTACGTCTGGGTCGCGCCGCTGGCCAATCCGCAGCAGGTCAGCCGGGTGCTGGTCGACCGGATGTTCCTGATTCGGGAGCGCTGAGGCGCCTACGGGTCCTCGCCGTGGATCTGCACCGGCCTCGCTGGCGGCCGACTGTCCGGGTCACCGCTGCTCGGACGCCAGCGGTAGACCGGCACGTCGCCGAGTTCCCAGGTGCGCGTCGGCGGGACCCGCAGCGGGTAGCCGGCGAGCAGCTTGCCGCGTTGGATGGTCAAGGTGACGTTGCCGACCGGCACGCGGCGCATCCGGAAAGCGCCCAGCGGATCGGTGCAGGCCTTGGCGACACCGGGGGCGTCGACCGCCAGCACCGCACCGGGCAGCGGGCGGCCGTCCAGGTAGAGCCGTCCCGAAAGCTCGCAGGTGCGGCGCGCGACATCCCGGCGCAGCACCGCCGCGCTGACGCAGCAGGCCAGCCCGAGGCCGACGACGGCGATGATCAGGCCCTCGCGGCTGATCGGGTAGCGCTTCGGCAGTTCGTGCGGTTGCAGGTAGCGCATCTCAGGGCCGCCCCTTGAGGAAGTAGTCCTGGCTGGCGACGATCTTGCGCTGGGCGCGGTCCTCGACCTCCAGCCGCAGCACCAGCGGTCCGTCGTACTGGTTGTCGATGAAGGCCACGGCGTCGAAGGTGCGGTCGCCCTTGACCCGGACCACCGGCTCGGCGATCCAGCGGGTGGTGTAGACCCAGGGCCGCAGGTGCAGCTCGCCGGGCAGGTTGACCTGGCCGTGCAGGTGGCGCTCGACGGGATGCTCCTGCAGCCACCTGGTCACGCTCGACTGGTCGCGGCGGGTGACGCGACCAGGTCGCAACTCTGGGAAGTGCAACGCGATCACCTCGCTGGCGGCGATCGGCCGGCCCTTGCGCGACTGCGATGGCTCCTTGCCGAGCGCGCCGTAGACGGCCAGCAGCAGGCCGCAGGCCAGCAGCACCAAGGCCGGATGCTGGCGTAGCCGCTCGCGCCAGACCGGCTGCCGCTGCCGCCTGGCCGGATTCGGAATGGGCATCACCCACCTCATCGTCGCTTGTCCTCCCTCAGCGCGTCTCGTACCAGGCGCCCGTGTCCTGCTCGTGGCGCTCCGGCCGGCCACCAGGCTGCTGCTGTTGCTGCCACAGCCGCCGGTCGCGGCCTTGGCCCTGCTGCGCCTGCCGCTCGCGCTGCTGGCGCTGGTAGAGGTCCTGCTGGAAACGGTCGTTGTTGCCGCCGCCCCACTCGTCCTCGTGCCCTAACGCCCGCCCGCGGCGGCGACCGGCGTTGCCGTTACGGCGGCCGGTGCGGTTCCCGTTGTGGTTCCCGTTCGCATTCCCATTCCCGTTTCCATTGCCCTGGCCGGCGTCTTGGTCATCATCGTCTTGGGTGCCCTGGCCGCCGCCGCCGTTGCCCTGGCCGTTGCCCTGGCCCTGGCCGGGGTTGTCATCGCTGGTGGCGCCCTGACCGCCGCCGTTGCCCTGGCCGTTGCCCTGGCCCTGGCCGTTGCCGTTGGAGTCTTCCTTGGTGTAGTCGTCCTGGTCAAAGCGGTCGTTGTTGCCGCCGCCCCACTCTTCTTCGTGGCCGAGCGCCTTGCCGTTCGGGTCGTCGTCCTCATCCTCCGGCCAACTCGGTGGTTCGTCGCTGCCGTCGGGACCCGTCGGGGACTCTTCGCCCTCGTCGAAGGGGTCGGCCGGCACCTCACCCGGCAGGGTCGCCGAGGTGCTGTTGAAGGCCGAGGCTTCCTCTATCGTCACGCGCAAGCGGTTGCCGAGTCGCCAAACCAGCGGCAGCGCGGCCGCGACCAGGCACAGCAGCAGACCGTATTCGACCGTCGACTGTCCGCGTCTCCGTCGTTGGCGCATCCTGTATCTCCGGCTGCGTCAACCCAGCCCGTCGTGCAGCGACCCGGCAGCCCGCTCCCCGTCGCTCAGATCGGCCACTCCGGCGGCTCTGGCGGCGGCTGCGGTGGGCGGGGCCGGCGAATCCTCGCCAGCGCGCCGCGTTGCCTCGCTCGCAGCTCCATGGGCAACCCCAGGCGCAGGTCCGTCGTCAGACCGGATCCGCACCGATAGCACCATCGGCTGAACGCGAGTCCTCCTGATAGCCCATCTTAACCAGAACGGCGCAGGATCGCTCGGCCGCCTGGGCAATCAGTGCCTGATGCACCGGCCGGCGACTGGCGATGTCCTGCTCCAAACCCCCACCGCCTGGCGGCTCTACCGCGCGCCGTGGGAGGTCCTTACCACATCCGACCTGGGCCAAGTTGGCGCCTGCATCACGCGGCTCGAAGCAGCCGTGACCGGCGGCGCCTGGGCCGTCGGCTGGCTGGCCTACGAAGCCGCCCCAGCCTTCGACGGCGCGCTGCGGACGCGCCCGCCCGCCGGGCCCTTGCTCTGGTTTGGGCTGTACGACCGCTGGCAGCCCGTGGCCGACCCACTGGCCGCCGCCTGGCCGGCGCCGCCGCGTTGGGACTGGCAACCGGCGCTCGACGCCCCGCAGCACGCGGCCGGGGTGGCCCGCATCAAAGAGGCCATCGCGCGGGGGGAGACCTACCAGGTCAACTACACCTACCCGCTGCGGGCGACGGTGGCCGGCGACCCGTGGGACTTCGCGCGGGCGCTCTGGGCGGCCAGCGGCGGTGGCTTCGGGGCCTGGCTCGACACGCCCGAGCGGCTGCTGATCTCGGCCTCGCCGGAGCTCTTCTTCGACTGGGAGGCTGGCCGGCTGACGGCCCGGCCGATGAAGGGCACCCGCCCGCGCGGCCGGACGCCCGACGAGGATCGCGCCCTGGCGGCCGAACTGACCGAATCCGAAAAGGACCGGGCCGAGAATCTGATGATCCTCGACATGCTCCGCAACGACCTCGGGCGGGTCGCGGCCACGGGCAGCGTCGAGGTGCCGGCGCGGTTCAGCCTCGAACGGTACGAGCAGGTCTGGCAACTGACCAGCACCGTCACCGCCCGGACCACCGCCGGGTTCGGCACGATCCTGGCGGCGCTGTTCCCCTGCGCTTCGATCACCGGCGCCCCGAAGGCCCGTACGATGCAGTGGATTGCCGACCTGGAAACCGCCCCGCGCGGGGCCTACTGCGGCGCCATCGGCCACCTCGACCCCGGCCGCCGGGCCCGCTTCAGCGTCGCGATCCGCACCGCCGAGCTGGACGCCGCCCGGCAGCAGGCGACCTACGGCGTCGGGGGTGGCATCGTCTGGGACAGCGAGCCTGCCGCCGAGTGGGCCGAGTGCGCCGCCAAGTCCAGCGCCCTGCACCGCCGGCAGCCGCGCTTCGAGCTGCTCGAAACGCTGCTCTGGGAGCCTGGCAGCGGGTACCTGCTGGAGGCCCGCCACCACGCCCGGCTGGCCGCCTCGGCCGACTACTTCGGGTTCGCCTGCGACCTCACCGCGGTGCGGCGCGCGCTGGCACCGGCCGGCTGGAGCTGCCCCCAACGCGTCCGCCTGGTGCTCGCCCGCAGCGGTGCTCTCGAGGTCACGGCCGTCCCGTTCGACCCGGGGCGGGCCCGCTGCTGGTCGCTCGCCCTGGCCGCCGCGCCGGTCGACTCGCAGGACCGCTTTCTGTACCACAAGACCACCCACCGCGCGGTCTACGAGGCCGCCCAGGCGGGCGCTCCCGAGGGCGCCGAGGTGCTGCTCTACAACGAGCGCGGCGAGCTGACCGAGAGCAGCATCGCCAATGTCGTGGTGCAGCTCGCCGGCCAACGCTACACGCCGCCGCTGCGCTGCGGCCTGCTGGCCGGCTGCTACCGCGCCCTGGCGCTGCAGCGGGGCTGGGTCCGCGAGCGGGTGATCACCCTCGCCGAGCTGCCCCGCGTCGAGGGCTGCTGGCTGCTCAACTCAGTCCGCCGCGTGCGGCAGGCTGGCCTCGGCTGAGCTGCGGTCGATGGGCACCTGGCGCCAGCCGTCACGCCGGATCCGGTCGTCCACCGCGGGACTCGGGGTGAGGTAGACCGTCACCAGGTAGAACCGCTGGTCGAGAGGTATCTCCACGACGGTCGCCGTCGCGGGCAGTTCCGCGCGGAAGCCGTCCCAGGTGCCGAAGGTGCGGTAGAGCGAGTCGATCGGGTAGCTGGCCGGCCGCTCGTCGACTGGCCGCGCCCAGGGGTGGCCAACCACCAGGTGGACCTGCCGGCGCAGCAGGTAGGGGATGTCGCTAACCTTCTGATGGCCCGGCTTGCGGTCGACGGTGTGCCCCTCGCGGGCGACCCAACGGTCGTTCAGGCCGAGCATGTCGATGAACGTGAAGGGGGCGTAGTAGGGCACCGCGCCGGCAGCGGTGATCGCAAAGGTCACCGGCCCGTAGGGCTCGAACCACTGCGCCAGGCCGCGGCCGATGTCCGGCCAGTTGGCGTCCGGGCGGGTGATGGCGTCGTGCAGGTCGGGCAGCGGGTCGACGCCGGGGACGCGGTCGAGGCCACGGTCGTAGAAGACGTCGTGGTGGGCGATGCCGAGCAGCCAGGTCGCCAGTAGCGCCAGCCGCACCGGCCGACTCACCAGCGGGCCCCAGAGCGGTGCCAGCAGCACCACCGTCAGCAGCGGCAGCACCGGCACCAGCAGGCGGAACTCCATGAAGTCGCCGCCGACCTTGATGAGGTAGGCGCACCAGGCCAGCAGGAAGAGCGCCAGCGCGCGGAGCGTGGGCTGCGCCGGCTGCCGCCAGCGGACGCTGCCGAGCGCCACCAAGAGGTGCGGCCAGAGCCAGTAGACCTGCAGGAAGCCGTAGACGAAGAGCGCGCCGCGGACCACGGCGATCCGGCCAGCCGCCTTGGCGTAGTAGGTGTTCGGCAACAGGTCGCCGTAGTAGCTGTACTTCCAGGCCAGCCACGGTGCGATCAGCAGGATGAACGGCCCCAGGGCGGCGGCCCAGGCCCGCGGTCCGCGCAGTCGCGGCAGCACGCTGACGGCCAGCGCCAGCAGCAGCAGCGCGGAGTCGGGCCGGGTCAAGAGGGCCGCCGCGCCGACCAACGACAGCCCCAGCAGGCCCCGCGGCGACCAGGCCCGCTGGCGGTGGGTGACCCAGAGCGCCGCCGCGAGGGCAAACCAGAGCGCCTGCAACGGCGTCTCCAGCCCGCCGGTGGCGTACCGGTGGAAGGTGCTGTTGAGCCCCAGCAGGACCACCGCCACGGTCGCCCGCCGCGGGCAGCCGAGCACCTCGCGGGCGGCGACCCAGGCCGCCGGCAGCGTCAGGGCGTAGGCCAGCAGGCCCAGCACCTGGCTCCACACCACGGGCTCGGCGCCGAGCTTCAGGCCGGCTGCCAGCAGCACCACCCACAGGAAGTTGGTGTACCCCTCGACCCGCTCACCCGGGTTGAAGACCAGGCCGTGCCCGGCCACCCAGTTGGCGGCGTAACGGTACGAGATGAAGGCATCGTCTTGCACAAAGCGGCGGGCCCAGGCGAGCGCCAGCAGTCCCACCCAGAGCGCCACCAGGAGCCCGGGCCGGACGCCCCGCGGGGCGGGCTCAGCCGCTGGCATGTGGAGCAGTCTCAAGCTGCCGGGCGGCGGCCAGACTGCCCGGCACCAGGCCGGAGCAGCAGGCAGCGTACAGCGCCGTCGGCCCGGTGGCGCCCGGCCGGCCGAGATGCTGCCGTAGCCAGTCCTGCAAGTTGGCGAGGGTCTCGCGGTCGAGCGAGTAGAAGACCCAGCGCCCGATCCGTTCGCTCCGTAGCAGGCCGGCCTCCTTGAGCACCTTGAGGTGCGTCGAGATGTTGGCCTGGGTCGTGCCGAGCTGTTCGAGCAGTTCGGCGACACAGGTCTCGCCACGGGCGCCGAGGACTTCCAACAGGCGCAGCCGCAACGGGTCGCCGAGGGCCCTCAAGACCAAGGTCGGATCGTCCATTGCTCCCTCCCCACGGCCCGCCCAGGTGGGCTTCGCAAGACGCCTGCCAACAGCTTACCACACCAGCCAAACAGCGCGCCAGCGCTTGCGGCCGGTGCTGCGGCACGGTACCATCGCAACTGCTGGAGAGCCCTGTGAAGTTCCGCCTATGGTGGCTGGCCCTGCCCCTGACCGCCTGCGCTGGCGCGCCGCTGGCGCCAACCTGGCACTCCAGCGGCGGGCTCGACGAGCTCCGCGGCGACGGCGCCCTGCTGCTCACCAACGCCGGCCTGAGCATCGCCACGCCGGGCTGGACCGCCAACGCCAACCAACGGGCCGCGACCGGCTGCCGCCAGGAGTCCGCCGGCCCGGCCCGCCTCACGGCCGGCACCCTGCGTGAGGGCGACCTCGTGGCCGGCTATCGCCAGACGGTGCGCCCGGCGGGCGACGGCTGGCTGTACGACCTGGAGCTCACCCCGACTCGCGCCACGGCGGTGGCGGCGGTGCTCTGGCGGGCGATCCTGCCACTCGACGCAGCCGCCGGCGGGCAATGGCTGCTGGCCGGCGGCGACGGCCTGCAGCGGCAGGGATTCCCGTCCGCCAGGCCAGAGACCTACGTGCTGGCCAACTCCGCCACGCCGCGCTGGATCGGCTGGCTCGGCCCCCGCGGCGGGCTGAAGATCACCCCCTTGGCGGGTTTCGAGCGGGTCCAGTTGCAGGACAATCGGCAATGGGACTCCCCGCAGTTCGAGTTCCAGCTCTATGCCGCGGCCGGCGGGCGCCTCGACCCGGCCCGGCCGCTGCGGCTGCAGTGGCGCCTCGATCCCTTGTCGGGGGCTTCCTTGGCCCAGGAGGAGCAGGCGATGGCCGCGACTCGCGTGTCGTTCAAGCAGGCGGCGCCGCTGGCGATCCGCGGTGTTCAGCTCAGCCGCCCGGAGGTCCCGCGGTACGCTCGGCTGGAGCTGCGGCTGGACCTCACGGCGACCTACGACAACCCCTTCGATCCTGCCGAGATCAACGTGCAGGGCGAGTTCCGCGGCCCCGGCGGCGAACTCCTGCGCGTGCCGGGATTCCTCTACCAGCCGTGCGCGCGACAGCTCGTCGGCGGCGAGCAGATCACGCCCAGCGGCCCGCCGGAGTGGCGGCTGCGGTTCGCGCCGCCCACGGTCGGCGCCTGGCAGTACGCGCTGACCGCCACCGACCGCAGCGGCACGGTCAGCGGGCCGCGGGGGCAGTTCACCTGCACCGCGTCGCCGGCGCCGGGCTTCGTGCGGATCAGTCGCGACGACCCGCGCTACTTTGCCTTCGACAACGGCGCGCCCTACTTCGCCATCGGCGCCAACGTCTGCTGGCCGGGCAGCCGCGGCACCTTCGACTACGACGACTGGTTCCCGGCCTATGCCCGCGCGGGCGGCAACTACGCGCGCCTTTGGATCGGTCCCTTCGACGCCTTCACCCTCGAACGCCAGGCCCAGGAAGGGCGCGAGGACAGCGGGCTGGGGCGCTACGACCAGCGCAACGCCTGGCGCCTGGACTACGTGCTGGAGCTGGCCGAGCAGCAGGGGCTGTACCTGATGTTCTGCGCCGAGAGCTTCAACGCCCTGCGCAGCCGGCCGCCCTACCACACCTGGCAGACCTACCCCTACAACGCCGCGCTCGGGGGTCCGTTGGCCGAACCGCAGCAGTTCTTCACCGACCCGGCCGCCCGCCGCTGGTTCCAGAACCGACTGCGCTACCTGGTCGCCCGTTACGGCTACTCGCCGCACGTGATGTCGTGGGAGTACTGGAACGAGGTCGACATCATCGACCGTTATGTCAGCGCCGAGGTCACGGCCTGGCACCAGGAGGTCAGCCGCTACGTTCGGGCGCTGGACCCCTGGAAGCACCTGCAGACCACCAGCTACGCCAACAGCGCGGCCGACCCGGCGGTCGATGGGCTGCCGGAGATGGACTACACCCAGACCCACAACTACGGTGCCCGTGACACGGCCGTCACCCTGACGCAGTGGGCGCGGCGGAAGCGGGCTTTCGACAAGCCGCACTACGTCGGCGAGTTCGGCCTCGATGCCGGCGGCGCGGGCGCCGACCGCGACCCGGGTGGCGACAGCCTGCACGACGGCCTCTGGGCCACGCTGGCCGCGGGCGATGCCGGGGTCGGCATGTTGTGGTGGTGGGACAGCTATATACACCCCAAGAACCTCTACGGCGAGTACGCCGCGATCCAGCGTTTCGTCGCCGGGATCGACTTCGGCCGCGCCGGGTTGCAGCCGGCCGGCGATCTCAAGCTGAGCTGGGTGACGACCCCCACCGAACCGACCTGGAGCGACCTGCCGCTAACCGGTACCAGCAGCAGTTGGGAGGCCTCGCCGGCCAACCAGCCGCGGACCCTGGTGGTCCGGCCGACCGGCGCGGTGCAGGGCCTGACCGACCTCAGCGCCGTGCAGCACGGCGTGCGCAACCACCCCGCGCTGCACAACCCGGTGACCTTCGACATCGAGTTCGCCCGGGCCGGCCGCTTCGAGGTCGTCGTGCGCGGGGTCTCGGGCTACGGTGGCGCCGCGCTGGAGGTCAAGCTCAACGACGCCGTGGTGCTGGCCAAGGAGTTCGCCGACACCAACCCCGCGGGCAAGCACGAGACCCTGACCGAGTACAACGGCCGCTACGCGGTCGAGGTGCCGGCCGGGCGACACAAGGTCACTGTGGAGAACACCGGCGCGGACTGGTTCTTCGCGGAGTACCTGCTGCCGGCGTATCTCGCGGTGGCGGCGCCGCCGTTGCGGGCGCAGGGCATGCAGGGGCCCGAGCTGGCCTTCTGCTGGGTGACCCACACCCTCCACACCTGGTCACGGATTCACGAACACGGCGCCCCGCCCGCCGCGGCCCCCACCCGCCTGCACTGGCCGCTGCCGCCCGGCCGCTGGCGGGTCGAGACCTGGGACACCCGGCAAGGCGCCGTGCAGGCGAGTGCCGAGCTGACCGCGGCGCACGACGGACTGCTGGTGGACCTTCCCCCGCTGGCCGCCGACCTGGCATTGAAGGCGGTCCGCCTGCCGTAACCAGGCCTCACAGGAGCAGCATCACGAACCGCGCCGCCACCCCACTCCCGACGCCAGACACCGCCTACGGCTCTGATCCGCACGGCCTGGTCTGGGCGTACCAGTTGCAGCCCGACCAGGCGGCTGTGGTCCTCGATGCCGCCACCGCGGCGCAGTGGCTGGAGGACCGCGGTGAGGGCTTCCTCTGGCTGCACTTCACGGTCGTCAACACGGCCACTGAGCCGTGGCTGCGCGAGCGGGTGGACCTGCCGGACTCCTTCTACGAGGCGTTCCGCGGCACGGTTGGTTCCACGCGCCTCGAGCAGGACGACGAGACCCTGGTCGCGGTGCTGCACGATGTGCTGTTCGACTTCACGTTCGATCCAGCGGCCGTCTCGGTGGTGGCCTTGGCGGTGACCCCGCGTCTGCTGGTCAGTGCGCGCCGCCGTCCGCTCCGCAGCATCGACCGGCTGCGTTCCGCGGTGCGGGCCGGCGCCAACTTCCGTTCGCCAGCCGACCTGCTGGGGCACCTGCTGCGCGACCAGGCCGACGTGCTGGTCGACATCACCCGGCAGGCCACGGCGCGGGTCGACCGCATCGAGGACCATCTGCTGGCCAACCAGGTCCCGGTCAGCCGGCGCGAGCTGGGCACCTTGCGGCGCGTGCTGGTCCGGCTGCAGCGCCTGCTGGCGCCGGAGCCGGCGGCGTTCTTCCGACTGCTCGGCCGTCCGCCGCACTGGATTCCCGCCGCCGACCTGCAGGACCTGCGGGAAGCCGCCGAGGAGTTTTCGACTGCGGTGCTCGACTCCACGGCGCTCTGCGAACGGGTCAGACTACTCCAAGATGAGCTGGCTGCGCTGGTCAGCGAGGCCACCAATCGCACGCTCTTTGTGCTCACGGTCGTGACGGTGCTGGCCTTGCCGATCAACCTCATCGCCGGCCTCTTTGGGATGAACGTGGCTGGCATGCCCCTGGCCACCCACCCGCACGGATTCGGCTTCGTGGTGGGTGGCCTCCTGGTCTTGACGGTCGCGCTGGGGCTGTTGGCCTGGCGCCGGCAGCGCGAGTGACGGCAGGAGGCGACGATGGTGATGGCTGAACTGGTGATCGTCCCGGTCGGCCTCGGCGAGAGCCTCAGCCGCTCGGTGGCGGCCGTCCTGCGCGAGGTCCAGGACTCGGGGATCAGCTACCTGCTGACCCCGATGGGGACCATCCTGGAGGGCACCTGGGACGAAGTGCTGGCCGTGGTGGACCGCTGCTTCCGGCGCGCCGAGCAGCTCTCGCCGCGGATCAGCCTGAGCCTCAAAGTCGACGCCCGCGCCGGCGACGCGAGCCGCCTCGCCAGCAAGATCGCGGCGGTTCAGGAGCACCTGCCGACCCCCGCGCGGACGATTCTGGACGGCTGAGCGGCGGGCCTGTCACCTCGCCGCAAGATCTTTCTCGCAAAACGGTTGACGATTCCCGTCGGGCGGGCGTCGTTAGGGTATACAAGGGTAGCAACCTGCGGAGTACGCGGCCATGAAGCGCTTTGGAACCTGGGCCTGGGTGCTGTTGGTGATGGTGTTGGCGGCCCTGCCGTTGTTGGCCGAGGGCGTCGACATCGTGAGTGGTGGATAGGGCGTGACCACCCCCAGGAGACCGCCGATGCAACCAAGCGATTTCCTCCGCGCGCAACGCGCCACTCAGGATCTCTGGCCCCGCCGCCTGCTGCAGACGCTGCGCGCGGGCCTCGATCCGGCCGAAGCCGAGGACTGGCTGCCGGAGTTCCGCCGCCGCTTCCGCAACCGCGTGCCCGACTTTGCGGGCGCCGGCCTGTTCGCGACGCTCTGTACCGTAGAGGGGCTCGAGCCAGGCGAGTTGGCCGACCTGCTGCTGGGCCACGTCTTCATGGCCCTGACGCGCAACCAGCCGCGCGAAGACGCGGCCTTCGTCGATTACGTCAAGCGCTGCGTGCGTTCGGCGGCGGTGACGCTGCGGCGGCAGTCGCTCGACAGCATCCATCGCGCGGCTGTGCGCGACGGCGAGCTGCAGATCCTCAGCCTCGATGAGCAGCCCGGCCTGGTGGAAGCGCTGGCCGGCGACGATCCCGAGGCGGCCGCCGAGCTGTCGGGGCAGCGCGCCGTGGTCTACCTGCTGGACCAGGCCGACCGCGACGGCGAGCGGGAGAACGTCGAGATCGTGCTCCGCAGCACGCTGGAAGACATCGCCCTGGCCGAGATCGCCCGCGAGCGGGGCGTCTCGCGGCAGGCCGTGCAGAAGCGCTTCCAGCGCGGGGTGCAGTACCTCCGGCAGCATGGCGAGGCCTTCGGGGTGGCCGGGTGAGCGAGCCACGCGATGTGCTGGGGCTGCACCTGGTGCAGTCTGGCCAGACCCGGCCGGCGCTGCGCCGGGTGCGCGACCAGCTCCGCGCTGCCGACGCGCTGATCACCGTTGAGCGCGAAGCCGCCGAGCCCGGCGCCGTGGCCGACCTCCGCCGGCGGGCCGAGCAACTGCTGCGCGAGTCGCGCTACGAAGAGGCCGAGGAGGCCTTCCTCGACAGCATCGACGCCGGCCTGGCGGTCGACTGGTTCCCCTGGCAGGCCGCCATCAACCTGGTCAACTGCCAGCGCTTCCTGGCCCGCCGCGACGACGCTGCGGCGACCGCCGGGCAACTGCAGGAGATGTACGCCGAACAGCCGGCGCATCCGATCACGTACCTGCTGGCCACCCAGCGCGGCGCCATCGCGGCGGACCGCTATGCCGACAGCGGCCACCCCGACGACGCGGCCGAGGCGTTGCACTGGGCGCAGACGGCCTACGACTGGCAGATCACGCAGCGCCAGGCGGCCGATGCGCTGCGCGCCTACAACCTGCTGGTGGCCCTGCTGCGCTGCGACCGCCGGGCCGAGGCGCTGGCAGTCCACGAGCGCCATCGCGATGACGACGGGTTCACCACCTGGTGCCGCCAGGGCGACCAGGCCGGGCCTATCGCGCGCCTGCTGGCTGGCTGAGCCGCCTCAGAACGGGAACAGCCGCTGCCGTGCCTCGGCGGTCAGCGGGGCGCCGTACTCGCACACTTCAAACACCTCGGCGCACTGCACCTGGTTACCGCGCTGGTCTCCGTAGTGGGCCACCAACTCGCTGCGAAAGCGGTTCGCGCTGGCTGCCGAGCGGTTCTTGACGCGTTCGCGGATCCAGGCCCGCCGCGCCGCGTCGCCTTCCGGCACCGTGGTCCCGCGGGCCAGCCACTCGTAGACCTGCGACTCGTGGGCGTGCAGCATGTCGCCCTTCGAGTCGATCACCGCGTCGATGTCGACGACCACGTCGGGGCTGAAGGGCAGCGGCTTCTGGAAGGAGTCCTCGGTGTAGAGAATCACCGGCATCCGGCTCAGCACCGGCGTCGTGGCGCAGAGGTTGGGGACGGTCAGCAGGTAGCTGGCGTCCTGCACCAGTTGTCCGGTGTAGCGGTGATCGGGGTGGTAATCCCACGGCCGGTGCGTCAACAGCAGGTCGGGGGCAAAGCTGCGGATCGCTCGAATGAAGGTCTCGCGGTGCTCCAACGACGGCACCAGGCAGCCGTCGTGGATGTCGAGCGTCTCGTAGCGCACGCCGATCGCCTCGCCCGCGGCGCGGCACTCGGCGGCGCGGCGGACCGCCAGGGGACCGCCCCCCTGCAGATGATGCCCGGCGTCGCCGTTGGTGGCGCTCAGGAAGAAGACCTCGCAGCCCAGCTCGCGCCACAGCTTGCCGCAGCCACCGGCCCGGAAGTCGCAGTCGTCGGGGTGCGCGCCGATCATCATGATCCGCGGCGCCGGGCCGTCCCAGCGACCCTCGGCATCGAGCCGCCGACCGGTGATCATCCGACTGCCCGGCGAATCCGCCATCCCTCGTCTCCGGACGTTGCGTTCGCGCCTTGCCCGCGGGCTCCTGCCCCACCTCGCCTCACCGCCGGTGCTACAATGGTTGCGGAGCCGACGATGAGCGTGCAGGAGATCCTCGACCGCGTGAAGGACCTCACCGCTGCCGAGCGGCAGTTGGTGCGAGAGGCCTTGGCGCGGCACCAATCGGAGCCCGCCACTGCTGACACGGCGGAGGACCTGGAACGCATCCGGGCGCTCTTCGACGCGGGCTGGTGCGAAGGCGACGGCAGACCGGTCGCCGCGACCATCGACCAGGCGCTCTACGGTCGCCCGGCATGACGCACCCCGAGGTGTTCGTCGACAGTTGGGCCTGGGTCGCGATGGCGATTCGGCGTGACCCGGCGCATGCCCAGGCCGTCGCCAGACGGCGGGCCTGCGAGGTCGCTGGCCAGCGCCTGGTTTCCTCCTCCATGGTGATCGCCGAGTCGCTCACGCGGCTGCGGTACGACCAAGGCTGGGCGGCCGCCATCACCCTGGTGGATGGCCTGGCGGTGTGGGTCCGCAGCGGCGAGTTGGTGCTGGTCCACGACGATCCGCGGCTCTGGCAAGACGCTGTTGCCTGGTTCCGCCGCTTCGACGACCAGCGCTTCTCGATGGTCGATTGCACCTCGTTCGCGATCATGGCGGCGCGCGGCATCGGCGAGGCGTTGACCGCCGATCACCACTTCGCCACCGCCGGATTCGTGCCGCTGGGCGCTGCCTAAGCCTCGCCCCACCGCCGGTGTTACAATGGTTGCGGAGCCGACGATGAGCGTTCAGGAGATCCTCGACCGCGTGAAGGACCTCACCGCGGCGGAGCGGCAGTTGGTGCGAGAGGCGTTGCAGGAACCGACCGGTCGGCCAGCCGAGACCCGCTCGGACCTCGTCCGACAGTCGGTGGCCGCCCTACGAGACGGTTGGATCGAAGGCGACGGCAGGCCGGTCGCCGACACCATCGACGCCGTCCTTTATGGTCGGCCCGAGTGACCGCCCCAGCGGTCTTCGTCGACGCTTGGGGCTGGGTGGCACTGGCGATTCAGCGCGACCCGGCGCATCGCCGCGCGTCGGCCTGGTGGGCGGCCAACACCGACCATGGCGGGACGCTGGTGACCTCGCCGATGGTAGTCGCCGAAGCCGTCACGCGGATCCGCTACGACTTCGGCTGGCGGCAGGCGGCAGTCCTCGACGAGCACGTCGACATCCTGGTGGACGGCGGCCTGGTCGAAATGGCCTACGTCGGCTCAACGATCTGGCAGGACGCGCGCGCCTGGTTCCGCCGCTTCGACGACCAGCGCTTCTCAATGGTCGAGTGCACCTCGTTCGCGATCATGGCGGCGCGCGGCATCCGCGAGGCGTTGACCGCCGATCAGCACTTCGCCACCGCCGGATTCGTGCCGTTGGGCGCTGCCTAAGCCTCGCCCCACCGCCGGTGCTACAATGGTCGCGGAGCCGACGATGAGCGTGCAGGAGATCCTCGACCGCGTGAAAGACCTCACCGCGGCCGAGCGGCAGGTGTTGCGGGAGGCGATCGACCAGGCTGATCGCACCGCGCAAGCCGATCGGGATCGTCGTGGACGGGCTGCCATGGAGCGCCTGCTGACCGGTTTCGGCACCGCGGGCGGGCAGCACCTATCGGTGGGTATCGACGATGCGCTGGCTCGGGCCGACCGATGAGCCAGTCGGCGGTGTTCGTCGACTCCTGGGCCTGGATTGCGCTCAGCTTGCGCGATGATCCGGATCGGCCGCGGGCAGCCGTTCTGGCGCGCCAGGTGCTCGATAGCGGGTTGGGGCAGGTGACCTCCCATCTCGTGTTGGCCGAGAGCATCGCCCGCTTGCGCTACGACGCGAGCTGGCGGATCGCCTGGGAGCTGATCGAGACTACCGAAGAGCTGCTGGCGGCCGGTTGGTTGGAAGTCGTGACCGTTGATCGTCCACTCTGGCAGGACGCCCTGACCTGGTTCCGCCGCTTCGACGACCAGCGCTTCTCGATGGTCGATTGCACCTCGTTCGCGATCATGACGGCCCGCGGCATCCGCGAGGCGTTGACCGCCGACCGCCACTTCGCCACCGCCGGGTTCGTGCCGCTGGGCGCCGTCTAAGCGCCGAACTCACCGCGCAGCAGGCGCATCTTCTGGGCGAGGTAGTACTCGAAGTCGGCGCGGCTGATATCTGGTGGGAAGGTGTGATCCAGCGTCGGCACGTAGCCGCCGGCCTCGACCATCGGCGCCAGGCTGCGCAGGTGGGCGTCGATGGCGGCCGGGCCACGGGCGATCTCGCGCTTGTCGACTCCGCCCCAGAGCCGCAGGTCGCGGCCGAAGACCTGCCGCAGGAAGGCGGGGTCGGTGTGCTCGGCGGCCCGCTCCAACGGCCAGAAGATGTCCACCCCCGACTCGATCATCAGCGGCAACAGCGGCTCGGCGTTGCCGTCGGTGTCCAGCCCGACCCAGCGCACGCCCGCGCTCTTGAGGGTGCTGATCAGCCGCTTCATCGGCGGCACGATGAACTGCCGGTAGTGCTCCGGACTGAGCAGCGGCGCCGACTTGAAGGCGATGTCTTCGTTGAGGATAAAGTAGTCGAACTGAATGTCGCGTCGCGCGCGGCGGGTCACTTCGATCACGAAGTCGGCGAAGAACTCGCACATCGCGTGCACCAGCCGCGGCTGCTCGACCAGCGCGAAGCTGAGGTTTTCGGTGCCCATCCACTCGCGCATGTTCCAGTAGAACCCGCCCAGACAGGTGCGGCCGAGCACCAGCGGGCAGTCGCGCTGCCGCCAGGCGGCGACCAGTTCGTCCCAGTTGGCCGGGTAGCGCGCCGGGTCGGTCGGGTCGTACCGCTGCTTCAGCGCCTCGAAGTCCTCCAGGGTCTCGACCGGGAAGTGCAGGTACTGGTCCATCGACATCCGCGTGCCGTGGACCGTACCTTCCTTGAGGGCCTTGGTGACCACCCCCAGTCCGTTGCGGGCGACGAGGTAGCGCTCGGTCTCCTCGATCACCAGGTACTCGAAGTAGGGCCGCAGCTTGAAGTCGAGCGGGGCAAAGATCTTCGGGTCGCAGCCCAGGCCGGGCAGGCCCGCGAACCAGTCGCCGCGGACGAGTGTCGGGTCGATCCCCTCCTGCTCCCAGCGCTCCAGCGCCTGGCCCCAGGCGCCGAGCTCCCAGTGCGGCAGCCGGTCGGGCGTGCCATATGTCATCACCGCGTCGAATCGTTCCAGCGGGGTCATCGTCGTCCCTCCCTTCCGCCGCCTACGGGCTCAAGGCCAGCGCCCGCGCGTCCTGCACGCGCTGCGCCGCGGCCTGCCAGGCCGCCACATCCTTGGCGCCGTAGACCCAGAACGGTGGCAGCTTGGCGGTCCAACGGCCCCGCGGGGCCAGGTTCTGGTTGACCGCGGCGTAGATATCCGGGTGGTAGCCACCGCCCGGGTCGGTCCAGAACATCACCCTCCACGGCTCTTCACCCGCGGCGCCGAAGCAGCCGCCACGCTGGCGGTCGGTCCAGAACTGCGCCGCGAGGTAGTAGTTCGGCACGTCCGGCCCGCCCTTGACGTCGTCGGCGCGGTCGCCGCCGATGGTCGGCTGGCAGAAGAAGAAGGCGTCCACCAGCTCCCAGGTGCGGCGGTCGGTGCTCTCGACCCAGAGCGGCTTGACCAACGCCAGGCCGCCTTGCCGGAAGATCGCCAGCCGGGTCGCCCCGCGCCAGGTGGCCGGACCGCTGGGCACCGCGGCCGCCTGCCCGGCGGCGTCAACCGCGGTGATCGCCGGGCCCGACTCGCGGCGGGCGACCACCGCTTCGACCACCCACCCGGCCGCGTTCTCGGCGATTCGCAGGGACTCGACGGTGTCGGCCGAGACCCACTGATCATGCCCATCGACCCGCTGGTGGACCGCCATCGCGAGGTCGCCGAGGGGCAGCTCGCCGGCCTGCAGCCGGGCCAGCGGCCCGCTGCCGACGGCGCTGCGGAAGGCCGTGTCGCCGGAGCTGAGCTGCACCTGCGGGACCTCCTGGGCGGTGCCCAGTGGTGGCACGGCGACGGCCTCCCCAGCGGCCAACTGCGCCGGCTGGCCGAGCCGGCCGGGCGTGCCGTCCAGCCACAGCGGCGGCGCGCTGAGCGGGCGGCTGGAGAGGTTGGCGGCCTGCCCCGGCGTCGGGCGACCGCCGCGGGCCTTGACCCGTGAGCCGTCCCAGCGCAGCAGCTCGGCGAACCAGGGATTGCCGGCCGGCGGGGCGTAGCGTTGCGACTTGCCCGGCGCCAGGTCGACCGTCACCACTCTGCTGCTGGTGGCGGTCGCCAGCCGCAGGTGCGCCCGGCCGGGGAGCTTGGTGGGATTGCTGACCACCACCCCGGTGCCGCTGGTTGCCAGCGTCAGGTCGGCCCCGGCCAGACTCCGGGCGTGCCGCACCGCGGCCTGCGCGTTGACCGCCGTGGCCATCGCCGTCAGCTCCGGGTAGGGCTTGTCGTTGACGTCCACCAGACCGTAGTTGCTGTCTTCGGGGAAGGTCGACGAGATCCCCAGCTCGGGCTCGTCGGCCCACATGAAGTAGTGGTAGCCCACCATGAACGGCAGATCCGCCATCTGCTGCGCAAAGATCCGGTAGCAGGCGGCCTTCTGGGCCTGTGTCGCGACCCGCATCCCGGCGCCGTGGCGGCAGGGCAGGCCGCTGTCGAGGGCCGGGAAGCTCCACTCGGTGATGATCATCGGCCGCTTCACCACGCGGTAGTACTCGGCGAGCTGCTGTGGCACTTCCTGCACCTGGCCGCCCAGCCCGGGCTGCCACTCGTCGTCGAAGGTCACCCGCGGGTAGGTGTTGATGGTGAAGATGTCGTTGTACTTCCCGGCGGCGGCCAGCACCTCGGTTGGCGTGCGCCCGGCGAAGCGGCAGCCCATCACCAGGTGGTCGGGATCGGCCGCCCGCATCGCCTTGGTGGCGACCGCGAAATAGCGCTCGGCGATCTTGGTCAAGAACTCCGACCGCAGCGTCTGCAGGGCGGGCGAGGCCGGCGGCACGGCGGTCGCCGCCAGGAACGCTGCGGCGTCGGCGTAGGTCGTGCCGAGGGCCTTGTTGACCCCGGCGGCGTCCTTGTACTTCGCCAGCAGATGCTGCCACAAGGCCTGCTTGCCGGCCGCCGCCGCAGTCAGCTTGAAGATCTCGTCGACCAGGTAGCCGGTCTTGCCGTACCACTCCAGCTCGTTGTCGAGGAAGGTGCCGATGACCCACGGGTCGCCCTTCGAGAGCTTCGCCTGCGACCGCGCGACCTGCTTGCAGTACTGCTCCCAGCGGGGGCTGAAGACGTCGGGGAAGCCGGTCCAGTGGATCGGCTCGCAGAGGTACTCGCGCGGGGCGAAGCCGCTGCCGAAGCTGGCGAACAGAATGTGCGGCAGTCCCTGATGCCGCAGCGCGGCGCTGTGCCCGGCGGCCAGGGTGTTGAAGTTCCAGGCCCGCAGCCGGCGCAGGGTCTCCGCGCCCCACTTCTCTTCGCTGCCGTAGAGCGCCTGCACGTTGCGGCTGTAGGGCGCGTAGCCGAGCTTCTCGCACCAGTGCGCCCGGAAGCTGATGTGGTCGGTACCGACGATGTAGTAAGGCTTGCCTTCGGGGTCGAGCACCCACCAGCGGCCGTCGCGCTGCGCCACCTCGAAGAAGCCGGTGCCCTTGGCGACGGGCGTGCCGGGCCGCGGCACCCAGCGCGGGTAGCTCACCACGGCGGGTGACGGTTCCGGGGCGGTCTGCCGCACCGTCACGCTGACGTTGTCGTAGCGCAGCCGCAGCCCGCCGGCTCGCAGCGCCGGCCGGCCGGCGCGGACCGCCGGAGTGGTGCCCGCCAGTCGCCAGCCGAAGTGGCCGACCAGCCGCTCGCCGTCGAGCACTCGCCCGCGCACTTCGGCCGCGTTGAGGCTCAGTTCCAGCCGGTAGGGGTGGTTCAGCTCCCAGGCGAAGGAGCCGCCGTCACCAACCAGGTGGTCCAGCTTGCTGCCCGGCTCGCTGCTGGCCAGCCAGACCCCGTCGAGCATCTCCTGGCACTCCAGATAGCGCTTGCGTTGCTGTGCTTCGGGCGCCATCACGAAGTTCAGCGCCCAGTGGTTGCGCTCGTCGAGGTAGAGCCCGATGCCGCCGGTCAGCCAGTCGCCCTTGCGCGGTTCCAGCACGGTGACGTCGGCGCTGTAGGTGACCTCGGCGGCCAGCGGGGCCGACTGCCAGAGCAGGAAGCCGCTGTCGCCGAGCATCGCGCCGTCGGCGGTCTCCCAGCCGACGCCGAACGGCTCCCAGTGCGGCGCGCCGTCGCTCAGGGCGGGGTAGCTGCTGAAGTCGTCGCGGAGCGTTTGGGCGCTCAGCGCGGTGGTCAGCAGGGCGATCAGGCAGACCAGGCGAGCCATCGTGCGCTCCTCGCTCAGCCCCGCGGGGCGTGTTTGCGCTGCAGGTAGTCGGCGTGGTGGCCCCGCCCGGTGTCGCGCAGCCGTTGCAGGTAGCCGGCCATTCGCGGTGACCAGCGGGTGTGCAGGGGACCGCCCTCGCGGACCGTGGTCCAGAGCGGGTCGGTGGCGTACCGTGACTTCACCATCTGGGCCGCGGTCCACTGCTCCAGCAGCGCCAGTCCGGCGTTGACGTCGGCTGGTCGCGCACCGGCCAAATCGGCGGTGAGGTGCGGATCGGCGGCGACGTCGTACAGCTCGACGTCCTGGAACATCTTCCAGCCGTCGTGGTAGCTGCGGATCAGCAACAGATCACCCCAGCGCACCGCGCGTTGACAGGCCCAGGCGCACTGGCTGGCGACCACGCTGGGGCGGCCCTGCGGCTGCCCGGCGCGGAAGCCGGCGGCGAAGCTGACCCCATCCCAGACGGCGGGGACGGTCCCACCGGCCAGCTCGACGACCGTCGCGGCGAGGTCGACGTTGTAGAGCAACCCCGCGTCGACGCGCGGCGCGACGCCCGGCCACTTGACGATCATCGGGATGTGCGAGGTGATGTTGTCGGCGGTCTGGTGGTCGCCGTAGACGTTCTTCTCGCCGAGATTCTCGCCATGGTCGGCGGTCACGATCACCACCGTGTCGTCGAGCACGCCCTGGTCGGCCAGCACGTTGAGCAACCGTCCGACATGGTCGTCGGCGTACCGCACGCCGCAGTCGTAGCCGTCGATCCAGCGTCGGAAGGCGTCCAGGCTGTCGATCTGGTCAGGCTGCCGCGGCCACTGACCGTTGCCGGGCACCACGTCGGCCGGCTCCTGCGCGCCATGCGGACCGTAACCGTCCCAGTGCGCCTGGCGGATCTCCTCGGTCAGCCAGGCCGGCGCCGGATCGTCGGCGAAAGGGTTGCCAAAGCCGGCCGGCGTGCGGTAAGGCGTGTGCGGGTCCCAGAAGTTGACGTGCAGGAACCAGTCGTCCCGCCGAGCGTGGCGCTGCAACCAGTCGAAGGCGTAGGGCTGTACCTCGTCGGCGGTTTCCAGCCCACCCTTGCCGCTGTTGTAGATCTCGCGGAAGCCGCTGTTGAACCAGTGTGCCGAGTGACGCTCGGCGAAGGGGCTGACCATCGTCGTGTAGTAACCGGCCTGCCGCAGGCAGTTCATCCAGCCCGTGTTGGCGAAGCTGCTGCGGAACCCCCGGCTGGGACCTTCGAGCCACAGGTCGGCCGCGCTGCCACCGTGGTTGACGACGCCGGTGTGGATCCCGAAGCGTCCGCTGAACATTGCCGTGCGCGACGGCAGGCAGGGCGCGTCGGGCGTGTAGCAGTGCTCGTAACGCACGGCGTCGCTGGCCACCGCGTCGATGTTCGGGGAGGTCTGGCGGTGGTAGCCGTAGCAGCCGAGATGGTCCGGTCGCAAGGAGTCGATGTCGAGGTAGAGGATCCGCATCCGCAAGTCCCTTCGCAGCAGGCTGCGTCGATCATCGGATGCCCGGCGCCGGACTCCTCCTCTCAGCGCGCCTGAATCGGAATCCAGATCTCGCAGACGAAGCGGTCGTCCATCGCCACGGCGCGCTCGTCGTAGACCTCGAAGGCATGGCCCGCGGCCCAGGTGTAGGGCGAGGCCGGGAGCCACTCTTGGAGCGCCTCGTGCCAGGTGGCGCTGATGCTGATCTGGGGCGGTCCGCTGGCCAGGAAGACGGCGTAGTCAGCGGCTGGCATGGCGATGGACTCCCAGCCGGCGGGGGCCGCCGTGCCGGCTGGCAGTTCGACGCCGGCCAGGTAGACCCAGGCGCCGGTCGCCTCGTCACAGTCGCCGCAGACGCCGTACAGCACCGGCGCGGTGGGTGAGCGCAGGGTGTGGGCCAGTTCGAAGAAGCCGGCCGCGCTGAGCTGTTGCCAGAAGGCGGGAATCACGCCGGGCTGGTCTGGCGGTACGGTGACCGTTGGGCCCCAGACGCAGAACGCCTCGCGCGCGGTCAACCGTGGTTCCATCGGACCTCTCCCGGCGGCGACCGGGCGGGGGCCGGCCTGGCCCCCGCCCGGCCCGATGCCTACTTCTTCTCGCCAGCCTGCAGCTTCTTGGCCTGGCTGGCCGAGCCGATGTGCATGCCGTGGTAGGCCTCGTCCGAGGACTCGAACGGGCCCTCCTTGACGCCATGCCAACTGGTGTTGGTGTAGATCGGCGCGGTGATGCCCTTCTCGGCCTCGCGCCTGGCGATGTGCGCCTCCATCCGGGCGGTCAGCCAGTCGACCACCGCCGGCTCGCTCTCGGCGACGTTGTGCAGCTCCAGCGGGTCGGTGTGCAGGTTGTAGAGCTCGACCGGGGGCTTGTAATGGAAGTCGGGCTCGAGCGCGCGGATCAGCTTCCATTCGGTGGTCCGCCAGCCGTGCTTGCGCATCCAGGTGGCCTCGGTGAGGTAGCACTCGCTGTAGTTGGCGGACTTCTCGCCGCACCACATGTCGCTCAGCGTCTGGCCGTCGAAATCGATACCGGGATCGACGTCGAGCAACTCCAGCAGCGTCGGCACGAGGTCCTGGTGCAGCACCATCCCCGGGATCACGGCGCCTTCGGGCACCTGGCCCGGCGCCCGGATGATCAGCGGCACGGTCAGCGTCGGCTCGTACAGCCCGTGGTGATCGAAGTAGCAGTCGTGCTCGTCAAGCGTCTCACCATGGTCCCCGTTGAGGGCGACAATGGTGTTCTCGCGTAGCCCGAGCTCGTCGATCCGCTGGAAGATCTGCGCGATGCAGGCGTCCATGTAAGCGACCGCGCCGTCGTAGGCGGCGGTGACGTAATCGATGTCGCGGATCCCGGGCGGCATCCAGCTCAGGTGGAAATCGCAGAACGGCTTGAAGTCGCGCACCGGGCCCATCGTGTCGGGCAGATTCGGATCGGCCGCGTCGCCGGCGTAGAAGGCCTTGTCGAAGGGCGGCACCGGCAGGTACGGCGCGTGCGGGTCCATGTGGCGCAGGAACAGGAAGAACGGCTGGTCGCCGGCGGCCAGGCGCTCCAGCTCGGGCAGCGCCTGAGCGTTGAGGTTCATCGCCTTCGGCGAGGGGCCTTCGTCCCAGGAGCCCCAGCCGGCGTAGTTCAGGTAGTTGTCGAAGCCGCGTGCGGAGGGGTTGCCGGTGAACCCGACGCAGGTGCTGGCGTAGCCTTCGTCACGCAGGATCTCCGCCAGCGTGCGGACCTTGTCGGTCAGCGGCCCGCGATGCCGCAGCGCGACGATTTCGGTGCTGAAGCAGTCCATGCCGGTCAACATCGAGCCATAGGCCGGCGTGGTCGGAATGTGCGGGCTGAGGTTGTTCAGGAACAGCACGCTGTCACGCGCGAAGTTGTCGATGTGCGGCGTGGTCAGCCGGTGGTAGCCGTAGCAGCTCATGTGGTCGCAGCGCAGGCTGTCGATCCCGAACAGGATCAGGTTCGGTCGCTTTGCCATGGTGGTCAACTTCCCCGATTCGGACTCCGCAGCGCGGGTCCCGGGGGCGTTGGCCAACGCCGCGGCTACTCCTTCCCAATCTCCCGCAGCAGGTCCAACAGCAGCGCCGGCTGGTTGGTCAGCAACCCGTCGCAGCCCAGGTCGATCAGTTCCAGCATCCGCGCCCGGTCGTCGGCGTAGAAGGGATGCACCGTCAGACCCAGCTCGTGGGCCCGCGCGACCTGCTCCCGCGAGACGTTGGGATACCACGGCTGCAGGTTGCGGCAGCCCAGCGCCGCGCTGCGGTCGGGGTAGTCGGCGAGATGCTGCCCGCCCAGCCAGCACCGCTCCAGCTCCGGCGCCAGCTCGGCGGTGTACCGCACGACCTGCTCGTCGCCAGTCACGAAGACGGTCTCCTGGCGGCCCTGGTTGCGGATCTCGGCGACCACGCCAGCGACCAGCGGTCGCAGGTCGGCGGGGCCGGGGTAGACGTGCAGGTTGCAGCGCACCGGGCAGGCCGCCAGCGCTTCGGCGAACGTCGGGATGCGCTGCCCGGCAAACTCCTCACCGCGCCAGCGGCCCGCGTCGAGGCTGCGCACCGCCGCGGCGGTCAGCTCCCAGATAGTGCCGCTGCCGTCGGTGGTGCGATCGACGCTGGAGTCGTGGAGGATCACCAGCTCGCCGTCGACGGTCCGCCGGAGGTCGAACTCGATCCGCTGCACGCCCAGCTCGAGAGCCGCCTGGAACGCCAGCAGCGTGTTCTCGGGATGGGTCCCCGAGGCGCCGCGGTGGGCGCACACCTGGAAGGCCATGTCACCGCTCCGGCACGGCGTTTCGGGCCGATCGGCGTCATACCTTGTGGACGGAGAGCATCGATGCGGAGCTTCGCGATATTGGCAGTGGCCGCGGCGCTGGGCGGCCCGCTGGCGGCGGCGCCGAGCGCCTGTTCACTCGGTGGGGTGACCCTGGTCCCGGCGCAGCCGGTGCTGCAGTGGCTGGGGGCTGATCTGACGGTCGATCAGCCGGGCGTGCGGCTGGAGGCCAGGCTGCCCGGCGGCGGCACGGTGCTGTTGGGCGCCGGCAGCAAGCATGCCGCGGTCAACGGCCGGCGCGTGCCGCTGTCGCGGCCGGCGCTCGGCGCCTACACCGACCTCCTGGTGCCGCTGCGGTTCTTCGCCGACCTGGGCGGCGCCACCGCCGGCTGGGACCCGGCCAGCCGCAAGGCCAGCCTGACCAAGGACGGACGCGCCTGGGACATCGTCGTGCCGGAGCCGGTCTACCCGTTGGCGCAGGTCGACAGCCACTACCTGATTGGCGGCCTGGTCGGTACGGAGTGGATCGGCGCCGCGAAGCTCGGGCCGCGGCTGGGTGACGGCATCACCTACCAGACGGTCTGGCATGACGAGCACGGGCCGACGGTCAGCGGCACCAGGCCGCGCCCCGAGGCGCCCGGCGACTACCAGCACATCGACTTCACGCCCGAGCTGGAGGCCCCGCACTTTGGGCTGGCGGTGCCCTGGAACCAGCTGCCGCGGACCGTCAGCGTACAGGCCACCACGCAGCCGTACTACCTCGACGCCGTGCGCGGCATCCTGCGGCAGCACGGCCTGTCGCAGGCCAAACCGAACATCCGGGGGCTGCTGCGGGTCGACCTGGAAGGCGACGGCGTCGACGAGGTGCTGCTGGCCGGCACGATCGACGACGAGAGTTATCCGCGCCCGAACATCAAGGTCGGCGACTACTCCTTCATCGCCGTGCGGCAGGTCGTCGGCAAATCGGTCCGGACGATTCTGTTGGACGGCGAGTTCTACCAGCGGCCGGCCGAGTTCGCGGCGCCGTGTGCCTACGAGTTCGACGTCTGCGCCGATGTCGACGGCGACGCGGTGCTGGAGATCGTGACCTCCTGGCGTTACTACGAGGGCGGCGGGACGGTGGTCTACAAGATCGTGGGCGGCCAGGCCAAAGTGCTCGTCGAGGCTGGCGTCGGCGCCTGAGCCGGCTGCGGCGGCCCGGTTGCGCCGCCGGCCGAAGCGTGGTATCAGGGGGGCAGCAGGAGTGTTGAGATGGCAACCCAACCCGCCCCGACCACGACTCGCGCCGGCCGCCCCTTAGGACTGCGGGTGATGTACGGCGTCCTGGCCGTGTTGCTGATAGTCCTTCTGGCGCTGCTCCTGAAGACCGGTGGCGCGGCGCCACCGGTGGCCAGCGCCGCCGTGACGGTCACCGGGTGAGGCTCTCCCGCCGGCGGCTGGCAGCTTTCCTGCTGCTGTCAGCCGCCGGGCTCGGCCTCGCCGGTTGGTTCCTCGTCCCCGACACGGCACGGGTGCTGCGGATCGTCGACGGCGACACCGTCGAAGTGCTCCGCCGCGGCCGGCGCACGACCGTCCGGCTGCTGGGCGTCGACACCCCCGAGACGGTGCATCCCCGGATCCCCGACCAGTTCTTCGGCCCCGAGGCGACCGCCTACACGAAGCGCCTGCTGACGGGCCAGACGGTGCGGCTGACCTACCCGCCGCGGCACGAGCGGCACGACCGCTACGGCCGGCTGCTGGCATTCCTGGAGCGGCGCAGCGACCACCTGGACGTCAACCTCGAGATCGTCCGCCAGGGCTACGGGCGGGCCTACACGAAGTACCCGTTCCGGGGTTTGGAGCGCTTTGTGGCAGCGCAACGCGAAGCCCAGGCGGCCCGCCGGGGGCTGTGGGCGCCGGGGGCGGTGGCCCCACCCGAGACCTTTGCGCCGTGACCGCTGCCGGCAGGGATCCGCCGCTGGCCAACCGAATAGGCCGGCGGAGCCCGCCATGCAGTATGTCACCCTCGGTCGCAGCGGCCTGCGCGTCTCGCGCTGCTGCCTCGGCACGATGAACTTCGGCGACCCGACCGACGAGGCCACCTCGCGGGCGATCATCGACCAGGCGTTGGACGCCGGGATCAACTTCCTGGACACCGCCGATTTGTACGCCCAGGGCGAATCCGAGCGGATCGTCGGCCGGGCTCTGGTCGGCCGGCGGGAGCAGGTCGTTTTGGCGACCAAGGGCGTGATCCCCACCGGACCGGGCCCCAACGACGAGGGTGCCAGCCGGAAGCACCTGCGCGCCGCGCTGGACGCCAGTCTGCGGCGCCTGGGCACCGACTACGTCGACCTCTACTACCTGCACCGCCCCGACCCGCGCTGCCCGCTGGAGGAGTCGTTGGCCTTCCTCGACGACGCGGTGCGCGCCGGGAAAGTGCTCTACCTCGGCTGCAGCAACTACTGGGGCTGGCAGATCGCGACCATCTGCGGGTTGCAGGCCCTCCACCAGTGGGCGCCGCTGGCCTGCATCCAGCCGGTCTACAGCATCGTCAACCGCGACTGCGAGGTCGAGATGCTGCCGGCCGCGCGGCACTTCGGGCTGGGGGTGGTCAGCTACAGCCCCGTCGCTCGCGGCGTGCTGACGGCGAAGTACCGCGCCGATGCTGCGCCGCCCCCCGACTCGCGGGCCGGCCGCGGGAACGCCCGGATTCGGCAGACCGAGTACCGCGACGAGAACTTCGCGGTCGCCGCGGCGCTGGCGCCCGCGGCAGCCGAACTGGGCTGCACCTTGGCGCAGTTGGCGGTCGCCTGGGTGCTCGCCAACCCCAACATCACGGCGCCGATCCTGGGGCCGCGCACGCCGCAGCAGTTGGCCGACAACCTCGGCGCCCTCGAGGTGCAGATCCCGCCCGCGGTGACCCAGCAGATCGACGCGCTGGTGCCGCCGGGCACCCATCCTTCGGGGCGGTACCACGACACGCTCTACCCGGTGACGGGCCGGCAATGAGGTCGCCAATGCGCAAGCAACCCCTGGCGCCCAGCGGTTGGCCGGTGGGCAGCATCGGCGACCTTTCGAGTCAGGTCGGCGAGGATGTCCGCGACCTGATTCTGGAGGGCTTCACCTGGGACCAGTTGCACGAGGTCGCCGCCGGCCGCACGACGCTGGCCGCGCTGCGTCGCCAGCAGGCTGCGGAGCGCGCGCCGGCGCAGGAGTAAGGCGATGATCCTCGGACTGCTCTGCGGTCTGCTGACCGCCCTGCCGGAGAGCGCCCCACCGTTGCCCCCGCCCAGCGGCCTGGTGGTCCACGTCCGGACCGCCGACGAGCTGTTCCGCGCGGCGGCCACCGCGGTCGACGGTACCACCATCGTGCTGGCGCCGGGCGCCTACCAGCTCGACAAGCCGATCGGCCTCGGCGTCGGGCGGCAAGTTCGCCAGGTCAGCATCCGCGGCGCCACGGGTCGGCCGGAAGACGTGATCGTGCGCGGGGCCGGGATGAACAACCTGGCGGTGCCGCATGGCTTCTACTTCGACCAGGCCGCCGACTGCCTGCTGGCTGACCTGACCGTTGGGTGGGTGGGCTACCACCCGGTGATGCTGAACGGCGCCGGGGTGCAGCGGCTGCGGGTCTACCATTGCCGACTGCTGGAAGCTGGCGAGCAGTTCATCAAGGGCTCGGTGCCGCAGGGCTACGGCCGCGGCGCCAGCGGCGGGGTGGTCGAGTACTGCCACTTCGAGTATGCCCAGCAGGGCCCGCCGAACGGTTACACCCAAGGCGTCGACATCCACGGCGGCGCCGGCTGGGTGGTCCGGCACAACCGCTTCGTCAACATCACCAGCCCGCCCGGAGCCAGGTACACCAGCGTGCCGGCGGTGCTGTTCTGGAACGGCAGCCGCGACACGCTCTGCGAGGGCAACCTGTTCGTGAACTGCGACCGCGGCATCGCCTACGGCCTGGGCCTGCGGCCGCAGGGCCCGGATCATCAGGGCGGGATCATCCGTAACAACGTGATCCTGACCGAGCCTGGCAAGGTGGCCCACCCGGACGCCGGGATCCTGGTTTGGGACAGCCCCGACACGCAGGTTCTGCACAACAGCGTGCGGCTCAACGGGGTCTACCCCAACGCGATCGAGGTCCGCTTCGCCAACAGCCGGCACTGCGTGGTGCGCGGCAACCTCTGCGACGCGGCGATCGTCGCCCGCACCGACGGTGAGCTGCTGGCCAGCGACAACGTCGTCGGCCCGCTGGCCGCCGGCCTGCCGCGCGACGGCGGGCCGCCGCCGGGAGTGCTGCCGACGGTGGCCCGCGTGGCCGAGTGTCTGTTCGACTTCCTGGGCGCCGCGCGGCCGGAGCAGGCCGCGGTCGGTGCCCACCAGGCGGCCCTGCGGCCCATGGAGTAGACCGATGCCCGAGCTTGCCCCGTGGCCGGTGCTGACCTCGTACGATCAGGATCACCAGACCTGCGTCGCCCTGCCGCTGGGCGGGATCGGCACCGGGACCATCGCCCTCGGCGGCCGCGGCGAGCTGCGCGACTTCGAGGTCGGCAACCGGCCCGCCAAGGGCTACACGCCCGGTCCCAGCTTCTTCGCCCTGTGGGCCCGCCCGACCGGCGGCACCGCGGTGGCGCGCGGCCTGGAAGGCGTGCTGCAACCGCCCTACGAGGGCGCCTCGGGGGCGCGGCAGCCGAACCACGGCCTGCCGCGTTTCCGGCACTGCCGCTACGACGCGGCCTACCCGCTGGCGCAGGTCCACCTGAGCGATCCCGAGGTGCCGCTGGAGGTCACCCTGCAGGCCCACAACCCGCTGGTGCCGGCCGATGTCGCCGCCAGCAGTTGGCCGGTGGCGCAGCTCCGCTGGCGGCTGCACAACCCCGGCTCGGTGGCCGTCAGCGCCAGCGTCGCCGGGTCGCTGCCGAACTTCATCGGCCGCGACGGCAGCGCCAGCGCGGCGGTCGGCAACCGCAACGAGTTCCGCCGGGGGCTGCGGGTGCAGGGCGTGGTGCTCAGCGCGCCGGAGCTGAGCCCCTGGGACGAGCGCTGGGGGACCCTGGCGCTGGTCACGACGGCGGCGCGGGGAGTTAGCTACCGCACCGCCTGGGCGCAACTCGGGTGGGGCGACACGCTGCTCGACTGGTGGGACGACTTCCTGGACGATGGTCGCCTGGAGGAGCGCGATGGCGGTAGCAGCCCCGATCCGCGAGCCTCGCTGGCGGTCCAGGTGAAGGTGCCGCCGGGGGCGACGCGCGAGGTCACCTTCGTGCTGGCCTGGCACTTCCCGAATCGCCAGACCTGGACCCGCACCCCCGCCGACCAGGCCTGCTGCGCCGACGGCGCCTGCGAGAACTCGCCGGACCGGATTGGCAACTACTACACCACCCTCTGGCGCGACGCCTGGGAGGCTGCCGAGCAGTACGCCGGGCAGGCCGCCGACCTGGAGGCCCGCACGGTGCGGTTCGTGCGCAGCTTCGTCGAGCAGGATCTGCCGGCGGCGGTCAAGGAGGCGGCGCTCTACAACCTCAGCACGCTCCGCAGCCAGACCTGCTTCCGCACCCCCGATGGCCGCTTCTACGGCTTCGAAGGCTGCCACGACCAGGCCGGCTGCTGCCACGGCTCGTGTACCCATGTCTGGAACTACGAGCAGGCCACCGCCTTCGTCTTCGGCGACCTGGCGCGGCGCCTGCGCGAGGTCGAGTTCGCCCACTGCACCGACGCCGCCGGCCGGATGAGTTTCCGGGTCAACCTGCCGCTGGAGCGGGCCCAGCAGTTTGCCCATGCCGCCGCCGACGGGCAGATGGGCTGTCTGCTGAAGCTGCACCGCGAGTGGCGCTTGAGCGGTGACGACGGCTTCCTGCGGGCGCTCTGGCCGGCGGCCCGGCGGGCGCTGGAGTTCTGCTGGGTGCCCGGCGGCTGGGACGCCGACCAGGACGGCGTGATGGAGGGCTGTCAGCACAACACGATGGACGTCGAGTACTATGGCCCGAACCCCCAGATGACCGGCTGGTACCTGGGAGCGTTGCGGGCCGCCGAGGAGCTGGCGCGGCACCTCGGCGAACTCGACTTCGCCGAGCGCTGCGCCGACCTCTTCCGGCGGGGCTCGGCCTGGATGGACGAGCACCTCTTCAACGGCGAGTATTACGAGCAGGAGGTCCGTCCAATCGCCGACCCGGCCGCCATCGCCGCTGGCCTGCGCGTCGGCATGGGCGCGGCCGATCTGACCAATCCCGAGCTGCAACTTGGCGCCGGCTGCCTGATCGACCAACTGGTCGGGCAGTTCCAGGCGCAGGTCTGCGGGCTGGGGCACCTGCACGATCCGGCCAAGGTGGCGACCTGCCTGCAGAGCATCGTGCGCCACAACCGGCGGGCCGACCTGTACGGTCACTTCAACCACCTGCGCAGCTACGCGCTGGCCGACGAGAGCGCCGTGCTGATGGCCAGCTACCCGCGCGGCCGGCGCCCGCGGCGGCCGTTCCCCTACTTCACCGAGGTGATGACCGGCTTCGAGTACACCTTGGCCGTGGGCCTCTTGCAGGAGGGTCTGACCCAGCTCGGGCTGGAGCTGATCACCGCGATCCGCGCCCGCTACGATGGGCGGCGGCGGAACCCCTTCGACGAAGCCGAGTGCGGCCATCATTACGCCCGGGCGATGGCCAGTTGGGGGGCCGTGCTGGCGCTGACCGGATTCGACTGGGAAGGCGGCCCCGGCCGGCTGACCTTCGCGGCCCCAGTGCAGCCGACCACCTGGAGCTGGTCGACCGGCGACGCCTGGGGCACGGTGCAGCTCGAACCGCGCGACGGCCAGCAGGCGGTCACGCTGACCGTCGCCGGCGGCGAGCTGCGGCTGCGCGAGCTGCGACTGCGTGGCTGGGGAGCTGTCGTGCTGCCCCACGCCCGGCGGCTGCGCGGCACGCTGGAGTTGCTGGTGGAGCGGGAGGCGTGATGACCTGGAGCCTGTGGCTGGCCGCGGCCTGCCTGGCGGGCGAGCCCGAGGGCTACGCCTTGACTGCCAGCTCGGCCGTCTACGAGAGCAGCGACCCGCTGCTGGCGCTGTCGTCCGAGGTGACCCTGGAGGCCTGGGTGCGGGCCGGCAAGCTGCCGGCCGCGGGCGCCCGCATCTTGGATCGCCACGCGCCGGGCACCGACGATGGGTACCTGCTGGACACCTATCCCGGCGACAGCCTGCGGCTGATCTGCGCCAACGGTGCGGTGGGGCACCCGGCCAGGCTGACCGGCGAGGCCTGGCACCATGTCGTGGCGGTTTACAGCAGCCCGGCGCGGCGGCAGGAGCTGTACCTCGACGGCCGCCTGGTGGCCAGCCGCCGCGACGGCGCCTTTCCGCCGATCCGTGACGTCAACCAGCCGCTGCGGGTCGGGGCCAACCCGACCGGTGGCGACCGCTTCAACGGCCAGATCCGCCGGGCTGCGGTCTATCGGCAGGCCCTCAGCGCGGCCGCCGTGGCGGCCCGCGCGGCCGGCGGTGCGGCGCCCGACGGGGTGCTCGGCGAGTGGGTCTTCGAGCCCCAGGCGCGGGCCGTGCTGCGGCCGGTGGCCGGCACGGTGGTGCTCAGCAGCAGCGGCGACGCGGTCGAGCTAAGCGGCAGCGCGCCGGCGCCGGAGGCGCCTTTGACGCTCTGGTACCGGCAGCCCGCGCGGCAGTGGGTCGAGGCGCTGGCGCTGGGCAACGGGCGGCTGGGGGCGATGGTCTTCGGCGGTGTCAGCCGCGAGCGGCTGCAGCTCAACGAAGACACCTTCTGGGCCGCCGGGCCGTACAACCCGGCCGTGCCGGGTGCGCTGCCAGTCTGGCGCGAGGCCCAGCAGTTGGCGCTGGCCGGCAAGCTGAAGGAGGCCGAGGCGCTCTGCCGCGACAAGCTGTTGGGGAACCCGGGCCGCCAGGTGCCCTACCAGCCGGTCGGTGACCTGCTGCTGACGCTGCCCGGCGGCGACCAGGCCAGCGACTATCGGCGCAGCCTCGACCTGGACACCGCCACGGCCCTGACCGAGTTCGAGCGCGACGGCGTCCGGCAGAGCCGCGAAGCCTTCAGCAGTCCGACCGACCAGGTGATCGTGGTCCACCTGCGCGCCGACCGGCCGGGCCAGGTCCACTTCAGCGCCAGCCTGCGCTCGCCGCAGGAGCACCGGACCGAGGTCCTGGGAGGGGATCTCCAACTGACGGCCCAGGCCCCGCCCTGGCACGGTATCGCCGGGGCGCTGCGCGCCGTGACCCGGCTGCGGGTGCTGACCCGCGGCGGGCAGCAGGCCGTCGAGGGCGCCACCTTGACGGTCCGCGGTGCCGACGAGGCGACCTTGCTGCTGGCGATTGCCACCAACTACCGGCGCTACGACGATGTCTCGGGCCAGCCGGAGGCGACCGTCGCGGCGCAGCTCGAGGCCGCCGCGGCGCGGGGCTACAGCGCCCTGCGAGCGCGCCACTGCGCCGAGCACCAGCGGCTGTTCCGGCGCGTCAGCTTCGACCTGGGCGCGACGCCCGGCCGGGCGCTGCCGACCGACGAGCGCCTGCAAGCCGCCGCAGCCGGTGCCGCCGACGCCGATCTGGCGGCGCTCTACTTCCAGTTCGGGCGCTACCTGTTGGCGAGCTGCTCCCGCCCCGACGACCAGCCGGCCAACCTGCAGGGCCTCTGGAACGAGAGTCGCAACCCGCCTTGGGACAGCAAGTTCACGATCAACATCAACACCGAGATGAACTACTGGCCGGCGGAGAGCGCCAACCTCGCCGAGTGCGTCGAGCCGCTGGCTCGGATGCTGGGCGAGCTGCGCGAGACGGGGGCCGTCACGGCCCGTACGATGTTCGGCGCGCGGGGCTGGGTCTGCTTCCACAACACCGACCACTGGCGGGCCACGGCGCCGATCGATGGGCCGTGGGCCTACACTCCGACCTGCGGCGCCTGGCTGGCCACCGCGCTCTGGGAGCGTTACCTGTTCAGCGGTGAGCGCGCCGACCTGCAGGCCGCCTATCCGCTGCTGCGCGACGCGGCGCTGTTCTTCTTGGACACCCTGGTCCCCGAGCCGAGCCACGGCTGGCTGGTCACCGCGCCCTCGGCCTCACCCGAAAACCGACACTACCAGGGCACGCCGATCTGCGTCGGGCCGACGATGGACAATCAGATCTTGCGGGACCTCTTCAGCTACTGCGAGACCGCCAGCGCCGCGTTGGGCGTCGATGCCGACCTACGCGCGCAGTGGGCCGCGACGCGGGCCAAGCTGCCACCCAACCAGATCGGTCGCGAGGGGCAGTTGCAGGAGTGGCTGGACGATTGGGACACCCAGCCCGGCGCCGACCGGCACCACCGCCACGTCTCGCACCTCTACGGCCTGTTTCCGAGTGCCCAGATCGACGCCCGGCGCACCCCCGAGCTGGCCGCGGCGGCGCGCCGCTCGCTGGAGCTGCGGGGCGATGCGGCGACCGGTTGGAGTCTCGGCTGGAAGCTCAACCTGTGGGCCCGCCTGCGCGATGGCGAGCGGGCGCAGAAGCTGCTGGCGATGCTGCTGCACCCCAGCCGGACCTATCCCAACCTGTTCGACGCCCACCCGCCGTTCCAGATCGATGGCAACTTCGGGGGCGTCTCGGGGATGGTCGAGATGCTGCTGCAGAGCCACGCCGGCGAACTCGATCTGCTGCCGGCGTTGCCGCCGGCCTGGCCACGTGGCAGCGTCCGCGGTCTGCGGGCGCGCGGCGGGTTCGAGGTCGACCTGGCCTGGGAGGCCGGCCGGCTGACCAGCGCTGCGGTGCGCTCGGCCCGCGGCGGCACGGCGCGGCTGCGGTGGGCTGAGCGGACCGCCGACCTGGCAGTGCCGGCCGGCGGCGAGGCGGTCTGGCGACCTTAGGAGCACGCGATGCCTGTCACGACAACTTCCCGCCGGAGCTTCCTGCAGGTCCTCAGCGCCGGCACCGCGCTGGCGGCGGGCGGTTGGGTGGGCCGCGCGGCCCGCGCCGCGCGGCGGCCCAACGTCGTGGTGATCCTGACCGACGACCTCGGCTACGGCGACTTGAGCTGTTACGGCGCCACGGCGGTGCAGACGCCGCACCTCGACCGCCTGGCGGCCGGCGGACTGCAGTTCACCGACGGGCACAGCGGCGCAGCCACCTGCACGCCGTCGCGCTACGCCATGCTGAGCGGCGAATACGCCTTCCGGAAGCCCGGCACGGGCGTGCTGCCCGGCGATGCCAACCTGATCCTGGACCCGCAGCGGCTCAGCCTGGCCAGCCTGCTGCGCGGCGCGGGCTACCGCACGGGTTGCGTCGGCAAGTGGCATCTCGGGCTGGGGCGCGGGCCGCTCGACTGGAACGCCGAGCTGCGGCCGGGACCGCTGGAGGTGGGCTTCGAGGAGTGCTTCATCCTGCCCGCCACCGGCGACCGCGTCCCGACGGTCTACGTGCGGGACCGCCGCGTGGTCGGCCTGGATCCGGCCGACCCGCTGACGGTCAGCTACAAGGAGCCTCTGACCGGTCTGCCAACGGGTCGGGAGCACCCCGAGCTGCTGACGCTGGGGTTGACCCACGGGCACGACCAGAGCATCGTCCACGGCATCAGCCGGATCGGCTACCAGCGCGGCGGACGGGCGGCCTGGTGGCGCGACGAGAGCATCGCCGACGTCTTTCGCGACGAGGCCCTGGCCTTCGTCGAACGCCACCGCGCCGAGCCGTTCTTCCTGTATCTGGCGACCCACGACATCCATGTGCCGCGGGTGCCGCATCCGCGGTTCGTTGGCGCCACCGCCCTGGGGCCGCGGGGCGACGCCATCGTGCAGCTCGACGCCACCGTCGGCGCGCTGCTCGACGCGCTCGACCGCCACGGCCTGACCGACGACACCTTGCTGATCTTCAGCAGCGACAACGGCCCGGTGCTCGACGACGGCTACGCCGACCAGGCGGTCGCGAGGCTGGGCCAGCACCGGCCCGCGGGGCCCTGGCAGGGCGGCAAGTACAGCCCCTACGAGGGCGGCACGCGGGTACCTTTCCTGGTGCGCTGGCCGCAGCGGATCCGGCCTGGCCGCAGCGACGCGCTGGTCAGCCAGATCGATCTGCTGGCCTCGCTGGCAGCCCTGCTGGAGGTGCCCCTGCCGGCCGCCGCCGCACCCGACAGCTTCAACGTGCTGCCAGCCCTGCTGGGCGAGTCGCCGACCGGCCGGACGCAGTTGGTGGAGCAGGCCAGCAGCCTGGCCCTGCGCGAGGGCACCTGGAAGTTCATCCCACCCCGCGGCGGTGCCAACGGCCGGCCGGCGGAGCTGTTTGACCTGGCCGCCGACCCGGGCGAAGAGCACAACCTGGCCCCCGCCGACCCGGCCCGCGCCACGGCGATGCAGGCCACGCTGCGCCAACTGCGCGAAGCGGGCCGGAGTCGACCGACGACCCCTTGAGCGGCGAGACCGGCGCTCACTCCGCCGGCGGAGCGGCGAAGGCCTCGCGGTAGAAGGCCCAGAACGCCTCGCCCAGCGCCTCGATGGTCTGCTGCGGGTTGTGCCCGATGCCTGGCAGCACCGTGAAGCTGTGCGGGATGCCCAGGCCGGTGAGGTGCTCGTGGAACTGCCGGTTGAAGCCGGCGGTCTCGTCGCGGTCGCCGATCACCTGGCGCAGGCGGGTGCCTGTTTGCAGCCGAGCGGCGTTGGCCAGTGCGATTTCCCACGGGCTCTGCGCCCGGAAGTAGGCCCGGTCGCCGCCGTAGACCTGTTGCAGGATCTGCTCGCGCCCCCGCGGCCCGACGCGCGGCGTGACGTCCAGGTCGGGCTGCAGCGGCCCGGCGCCCAGCAGGGAGACCGTCGCGAACAGCTCGGGGTACTTGAACCCCAGCCGCGCCGCGCCGTAGCCGCCCATGCTGAACCCGTCGAGCACCCGTCCCTGACGGTTGGCGACGGTGCGCCAGGTGGCGTCGACGTGTGGCAGCAGTTCGTCGATCAGCACCGTCTCGACGGGCGTGCTGCCGTCGCGCCAGTTGCAGTACATCCCGCCGGGCAGGCCGTTTGGGAAGACCACCAGACAGGGCGGCAGCAGACCGTCGGCCATCGCCTGGGTGAACCGCGCGGCGAGTGGAGCCAGGCCCGGCAGACCGCCGCCGGAGCCGTGTAGCCAGTAGATCACCGGGAAGCGCCGCGCCGGGTCCTGGTGGTAGGCCGGCGGCAGCAGCAGGTGGAAGCTGACCTCGCCGTCGACCGCTGCGCTGTGGAAGAGGTAGCGCTGCAGACCGGGGGCGGTCACCGCTGGAGTGACCCACTCGGCCGGCTCGGCGTGGGCGCCGAGCGCGGTCAGTAGCAGCAGCAGGGCCTGGCGCATCAGCGGGCTCCCCTTGGCCGGAGTCAATCCGACTGACGGAGATCGACGCGCGGCCGGGCGACGAGTTCAGGCCACCACGGCCGGCGCCTGATACTCGGCTGTAACCAGCGTGTGGATGCCGCCCCGGACATTGAAGTCGCCGACCACCTGCATGTAGCGCGGCGCCGCGGCGGCCACGAAGTCGTCGAGGATCTGGTTGGTGACCGCCTCGTGAAAGGTGCCGACGTCGCGGTAGCTCCAGATGTAGAGCTTGATCGACTTCAGCTCGAGGATCACCTGGTCGGGAATGTACTCGACGCGGATTGTCGCGAAGTCGGGCTGGCCGGTCTTCGGGCAGACGCAACTGAACTCCGGGATGGTCAGCTCGATCCGATAGTCGCGCTCGGGCTTCGGGTTGGGCACGACCTCCAGGTGGCGGCTCGGTTGGCTAGGCATGCGGCGATTCTACCTGCCGGCTGGCGCTGGTCAAGGACCGGCAGGAGGCCGCAGCCCGAGGGCGTACTGCGCAGGGACGGTCGGAGACGGCGATGCGCTGGATCGTGGGGCTGTTGGCCTGCCTGCTGCCCGCCGCGGCGGCGCCGAATCTGCTGCGTGGGGGCGATGGCGAAAGCCGTGAGGGCTGGGGTGGCGACGTCACCTGGACCACCGCCGCCGGCGCCGCGCACAGCGGGCAGGGCTGCTGGCAAGGCCAGGTCACCAAGTCGGACACGCACCAGCGGCTGACACAGAACGTCGAACTGCAACCCGACGTGCTCTACGAGCTCAGCTTCTGGGCGCGGGCGGACAACCAGAACAGCATCGTGCTGTGGCTGCAGCAGGGCCAGGAACGCTTCAACCCGACCCGCTGGGCGGCGGTCCCGGCGACCTGGCGCCGCTACTCGGCCACCTTCAGCCCTCCGTCCGCCGGCACTTGGGAGCTGCAACTGATCGTCCCGACAGGCCACGGCGACGCCCCGCTGGGACGCGCCTGGGTCGACGACCTGAGCCTGCTGGCGCTGACCACCGGGCGGGTCACGCCCCTCAGCCAGACTGGCGAGATCGCCGACCATGCCAGCGTCGCGGCCGGGCCCGACGGCAGCGTCTACGCCGCCTGGGAGCAGTTTGCCGCGGACCGCGACCAGCTCGTCGTGGCCCGGTTGGATACAGCCAACGGCCTGGCCCCGCTGCAACGCTGGAGCTGCGACCTGGGCGCCGCCAGCTTCACCCTCTGGCCCCGCCTGGTGAGCGGCCCGGGCGGCGTCTGGTTGCTCGCCGCGGCCGAACAGAACCAGCGGTGGGACATCGTGGCGCGGCTGGTCACCGCCGCTGGCGTCGGGGAACCGGTTTGGATCACGCAGGACGCCGCCGCCGACAGTCGCGTCGCCGGCTGCGTGGATGCGGCTGGTCTGCAGGTCGCCTGGCAGAGCAACCGCGGCGGGCAGCGCCGGATCTGGACCACCACGGTGACGGGCCGGCAGGTCGCTGCGCCGGTCGCGGTCAGCCCTGACAGTTCCTACAATCCCAGCGTGCTGCGTCGCGGTAGCGAGACCTGGATCGCTTACGACCACTTCGCCGATGGCAACCGCGACATCTACCTGGTCAGCGCGCGCGATGGCCAGTGGGCTGCGCCGCGGCAACTGACCCGCAGCAACCGCCACGACCTGTTGCCGCAGCTGGTCTGGTGGCGCGACGGGCTCTGGCTGGCTTGGGAGTTCGGGTTCCACGCCGGCTACAACATCTGCAGCCTCGAGACCAAGTCGGTGCAGTTGGCCCAGATTCGCGACCACGGCCTGGCCGCGCCGGTGGGGTTGCCGAATGGCCTGCCGGGCCGCTGGATCGAGCAACCGGCGCTGGCCGTGGATGGCCTCGACCGGCTCTGGTTGGGCTACCGCCAGCCGCGCGGCGACGAAGGCCGGGGCGGCTGGGAGACGCGCCTGGGCTGTTACAACGGCCAGGCCTGGACCGCCGACACGCTGGTCAGTCCGGCGGTCGGCCGCGCCCGCCAGGCACCCCTCGCGGCGGTCCCCGAAGGGCTGCTGGTCCCGGCGATGGCCGACAACGTCGGCAACCAGTGGAGCACCAACGAGCAGGCCACCACGGCCAGCTTCCAACGCGTGGCGGTGGCCCTGGTCAGCCCCACTGCCGCCCCGCCCGCGGCCGACCTGCAGACCGGGCCGCTGAACGACGCCGACCTGCCTAGCTTCGCGCTGCAATCCGAACGGCGCCGGATGGGCGAGGAACGAGCGCCCTTCACCTTCGAGCTCGCCGGGCGGCGGCTGACGGCCCGCTGGGGCAACTTCCACGAGCACAGCGACATCAGCCAGTGCCGCCGGGCGCTCGATAGTCGCACCGAAGAGGACTACATTTGGATGCGGGAGATCGCCAACATCGACTTTGGGGCGATCACCGACCACTGCTACAACCAGTCGCCGCCGGTCTGGCGGTACAGCCAGAAGATCACCCGCGCCAGCCACGACCCGGGCCAGTTCGTGGCCTTCGTCGGCGAGGAGTGGACCAGCAACAACGAGAAGACCACCAAACCGCCCGGCTTCTACGGCCACCGCAACCTGATCTTCGCGGACCCCTACTGCCCCTACTGGCTGAACTCGAAGGACCCACTTTACTACACCCCGCAGCAGGTCTGGGACAAGCTGGCGGGGCAAGACTTCATCATGATTCCCCACCAACTGGCCGACGCCGGGACCAACGTGCCGGTCGACTGGAACTACACCAACGAGGTCACCCAGCCCGTGGCCGAGATCTTCCAGGCCCGCGAGAGCTACGAGGCCGACGAGTGTCCCCGCCGCACGAAGCAGGGCTTCCCGGGCTACTTCCTGCAGGACGTCTGGCGCCGCGGCATCAAGATCGGCGTGATCGCCAGCCCCGACCACGGTGGTGGTAAGGGCAAGGCGGGGGTGCTGGTGGAAACCCTTGACCGCGGGCCAATCCTCGACGCCTGCCGGGCGCGCGCCACCTGGGGCACCTCGGCCGGCAAGATCGCGCTCGCTCTGGCGGTCGACTGGAAGCTGATGGGCAGCGCCGTGGTGCAGCCTGAAGTGCGTCCGGTGCGGGTCACGGCGAAGGTCTCGGCGGCCGGCCCGCTGGCGGCGGTGCGGGTGATCCGCAACAACGAGATTGTCTACAACCACACCGTCACCGACCCCGACGTGCAGTTCGAGTGGCTCGACAACGCGCCGCCGGTGGGCAACGCCTACTACTACCTGCGGGTCGAACGCCAGGACAGCGAGCTGGCTTGGAGCAGCCCGGTCTGGATCGATCGCCAGGGCTGATCACTCGGCGAACAGCTCCGCCAGCGGCAGCGCGAAGCCGGGCAGCAGCGGGCTGGTCAGCGTGGCGTCGTTGCGCAGCACCACACGGCCAGCGTCGCGAGACCAGTTCCAGACGGTCTGCTGCGCCGGCCAGACGACCCACACCACCTGCGCCCCGTGGGCCAGCCACATACTGGCCTTGTCGTGAACGGCCGTGGTCGTGTCGCTGGGCGAGGCGACCTCGACCGCCAGGTCCGGCGCACCGAGCGGGTAACCGGCCGCGGCCGCGGCGGCCGACCGTCGCGGCGACAGCCAGGCAACATCGGGAGCGCGCACCGTGTCGGGCTGCGTGGACAGCAGGAAGCCGCCGGAGCTCTCCAGCACCCGCCCACCGCCGCCCGCGCGGCTCCACAGCCAGAGATGGCAGGTGATCAGCGCGCACAGCGCCGCGTGCCGTTCGCCAGCCGGTGGCATCGTCACAACCTCCCCCGCGATCAGCTCGCAGCGCCCGCACTCGTCCGACCGCGCCAGCAGCTCGGCGGCTGTCACCAACCTCGTCTCGATCGCCAGCGCCATGGCTTACTCCTCGAACAGCTCCGCCAGCGGCAGCGCGAAGCCGGGCAGCAGCGGGCTGGTCAGCGTCGCGTCGTTGCGCAGCACCACACGGCCAGCGTCGCGAGACCAGTTCCAGACGGTCTGCTGCGCCGGCCAGACGACCCACACCACCTGCGCCCCGTGAGCCAGCCACATGCTGGCCTTGTCGAAGACGGCGGGCGCCGAGTCGCTGGGCGAGACAACTTCCACCACCAGGTCCGGCGCACCGACTGGGTAGCCGACGGTCGACGCCTCCGCAGCACGTCGCGGCGACAGCCAGGCGACATCGGGAGCCCGCACCGTGTCGGGCTCCGTCGAGAGCAGGAAGCCGCCCGAGCTCTCCAGCACGCGGCCGCCGCCACCCGCTCGACACCAGGCCTGCAGCGCGTAGTTGAGAGACGAACACAAGGCCGCGTGCCGGGCCCCCGCCGGTGCCATCGTCACAACCTCCCCCGCGATCAGCTCGCAGCGCCCGAACTCGTCCGACCGCGCCAGCAGCTCGGCGGCTGTCACCAACCTCGTCTCGATCGCCAGCGCCATGGCCTACTCCTCGAACAACTCTGCCAGCGGCAGGGCGAACTCCGGCAGCAGGGGATCGGTCAGGCTGTCGCCGACCTGCAGGATCACCACCTCGCCATCGGGCCGGCAGACCCAGACCTCGCGCCGTGGCGGCCAGACCAGCCAGACCACCTGCGCCCCAGCAGCCAGCCAGCGATCGGCTTTGGCAATCACCTCGGGGCGGTGCTGGCTGGGTGAGACCACCTCCACGGCCAGGTCGGGCGGGCCGGCGATGTAGTCGGTGCCGCGCGCCAGGTGAGCCCGGTCGGCGCTCAGCCAGCTTACATCCGGCTGCAGCACCGTGTCAGGCTCGTGGCTGACCTGGTATCCGACCGAGCTCTCCAACACGGCACCCCGTCGTCGCGGACGTGACCAGTTCGAGAGGGCGACGACCAGTCGGACCGTCAGCCCGGAGTGCCAGGCCCCCGCTGGTGCCATCGCGACCACCTCTCCTTCGATCAGCTCGCAGCACCCGAACTCCGCCGACCGGGCCAGCAACTCGGCGGCGGTGACCAGCTTCGGTGCAACGACCAGCGCCATGGTCTACTCCTTGAACAGCCGCGCCAGCGGCAGCGCGAAGCCTGGCAGGAGGGCATCGGTCAGGGTGTCGGCGGGCCCCAGAATGGTCCGGTCGGCGTGCTTGCGCCAGACCCACAGCTCGCGCTGCGCGGGCCAGACCACCCAGACCACCTGCGTGCCAGCAGCCAACCAGGTGTCGACCTTGGCCAGCACGTCACGCCGGGAGTCGGACGGCGAGACGATCTCGATCGCCAGGTCCGGACAGCCCTCGATGAACTGACGCTGGACCGCCAGGTGCGCGCGGGACGCACAGAGCCAACTGGCGTCTGGGGCCAGGACGGTGTCCGGCGTCCGCGAGAGGCGGTATCCTGCGGAGCTCTCCAGGGCCTGGCCTTCGCCGCCGGACTCCGTCCAAGCCAGCAGGGCCGCCGCCAGCCGCAGTGCTTGGATGGAATGCTCGCCGCCCGCTGGTGGCATCGTCACAACCTCCCCGGCCAGCAGTTCACAGCGCCCCAGGCGGCCGGCCTGGTCAAAGAACTCCGCGGCGCTCACCGGCGGTGGGCTGGTGCTGGTGATCATCGGCCTGCTCCACGGCCTCATTGTAGGCTCCGTCGCCAACCGATCGCAAGCCGGCAGGACATGCCCTCACCGTGGCCAAGCCGCGCGCAGGAGTTCCCGATGGTTCCGCCGCTAGACCGCATCTTCCGCCGCCACGTCCACCTCGACTTCCATACCAGTGAGCAGCTCGACAACATCGGCGGTGCGTTCAGTCGCGAGAACTTCCAGGAGGCCCTGAAGCTGGCCCACCTCGACGGGATCACCGTCTTCGCGAAGTGCCACCACAGTTGGTGCTACTACCCGACCCAGGTCGGCCAGCCGCATCCGCACCTGCAGTGCGACCTGCTCGGCGAACAGATCGCCGCGGCCCACGCGGTCGGCGTGCGGATCCCCATCTACATCACCGTCGGCTGGTCGGCGACCGACGCGGAGACGCACCCCGAGTGGCTGGCCCGCAACCGCGACGGGTCGCCGATGCTGACCAACTACGACCTGGCGGCCGGGCCTGACGACAAGAAGCCGATCTGTAGTTGGAAGGTGCTCTGCCCGACCGGCAGCTACTTCGACCATCTCGTCGCGCTGACCGCGGAGATTGCTGAGCGCTACGAGGTCGACGGGCTGTTCTACGACATCTGCATGCACGGCCCCTGCTACTGCGACAACTGCCGCGCGCTGATGGCGGCCGAGGGTCTGGATCCGGACCAGGCGGCCGACGCGCAACGCGCCAACGTGCTGCGCTGGACGCGCTTCATGGACGCCTGCAACATCGCCCTGCATGCGCGGCATCCGCTGGCCAGCGTGTTCTACAACGGCAACGCCGGCCTGAACACCGACCCGTCGATCTGGGAGCGGATGACGCACTTCGAGCTGGAAGACCTGCCAACCACCTGGGGCGGCTACGACAAACTGCCGCTGCGGGCGAAGTTCTTCAGCCGCCAGGGCAAGCCGCTGTGCTCGATGTCGGGCAAGTTCCACACGATGTGGGGCGAGTTTGGCGGCTTCAAACACCCCGACGCGATGAAGCTGGAAGGCGCCACGATGATCGCCTTCGGCACGGGCGCCAGTTTCGGCGACCAGGTGCATCCCGACGGCGCGATGGACCTGGCGACCTACCGCAACATCGGGCAGGCGCTGGCCTATGTCGAGCAGCTCGAGCCGCTCGGCTTCCACGGTGCCGTCAGCGCCAGCAACCTGGGCCTCTGGCTGTGCGGCGACAACGCCCACGACCAGGGTGTCGCCAACCTGCTGTTGGAGACCCAGACCGATTTCGATGTCGTCGGCCCGGAGGTCGACCTGGCCGGCTGCCAGACGATTGTGCTCCCCGGTGGGCGCTGCCTGACTGCGGCCGACGCCGCCCGGCTGGCGAGCTGGTCAGCGGCCGGCGGCGCGCTGCTGGTGCTTGGCGAGAGCGGTCTGCTGCCCGGCGGCGCGGAGTTCGTCCTGCCGCTCGGCGCGCGCTACCTGGGTGGGCCGGCGTACGAACTCGACTACACCCACCTCAGCGGCCCGCTGGCCAGCGAGCTGCCCGACGCGCCGTTCCTCAACTACGAAGCCGCGCTGCGCTGCGAGGTGACCGGCGGCGAGGCGCTGGGCGCGGTCTACGAGCCCTACTTCAACCGCACCTACGGGCACTACTGCTCGCACCAGAACACGCCCTACCGGCGCACGCCAGCCGCGCACCCGGCGGCGGTGCGGCTCGGCCGGACGATCTTCCTGCCGCACGCCCTGGGCAAGCTGTACTACCTGCACGGCGCGCGCGTGCACCGGCAGCTCTTCGCCAACGCGCTGGCCCAGCTCCACACCGCGCCGCGGCTGCAGGTCACGATGCCCAGCGCCGGGCGGGTCAATCTGCTCTACCAGGCGGAGTGCCGGCGCTACGTGGCGCACCTGCTCTACGGCCCGCCGCTGCAACGAGGCCGCTGCTCGGTGATCGAGGACCTGGTCCCGCTGCACGACGTCCCGGTCACGGTCCGCCTGCCCCAGCCGGTGCGGGCGGCGACGCTGCAACCGCAAGGCACCGCGCTGCCGTTCACCACGGTCGACGGCGCGACCCGGGTGGTGGTGCCGCGGGTGGAGTGTCATCAGGCAGTGGTCTTCGACCTCGGCTGAGGCCGCTCCGCGGGCGCCGCGGGCCGCGGCTTCAGTCGATCCGGTCGACCAGGTTGCCGCGCTCGCGCAGCCGGGTCCGCAAGGCCTCGACCGGCAGGTCGGCCGCGGTGGGGCCACCGAGGGCCGCGGCGGTGCCGGCGACTTCGCCGGTCAGGGCGCAGGTTGGGATGGCGCGGGTGGCGTCCCAGACGGTGGTATCGGCCGAGATGCAGCGGCCGGCGACGAGCAGGTTGCGCTGTCGGCAGCCGGCCAGGCTGCGGAAGGGGATCGGCCAGACCGGCCCCCGCTTGCGCCAGTCGCCGGTCAGGCCGACGGTGTCGTCGAACCAGCCGTGGTCGTCGTCGGCCGTCAGGCTGTAGGCTCCGACCAGCCGGCGGGTCATCCGGAAGGCGGGGATCGAACCGAGGGCAAACGGTGCGATCTCGGCGTCCGGGGCGGCGGCGCGTTCGGCGGCCAGCATCTCGCGGACCCAGGCGCGGGAGTGCAACAGGTGGTCAGTGACCTGGCGGGCGTCGGTGCCGTCGAAGAACGGGCCCTCGGCGCCTTCGCGCTGCGCCAACGGGCTGTAGCGGTGGGTCTTGGCGCGCAGGCCTACCTGCCCATCGCGCAGCACATAGTGCCAGCTCGCCAGCACGTTGCTGTCGAGGGTCTCGGTCTCTTCGCCCGCCAGCGCGCACACATCGGCGTCGCCGCTGGCGTCGACCACTGCCTCGCAGCCCACGGCGCTGCGGCCGGATTTGTTCTCGATGACCAGATGCGTCACCCGACCCGCGGCGCAGACCACATCGCAGAGGCGCGTGTCGTACCACAGCTCGACCCCCGCCTCAGCCAGCAGCAGCTCCAACTCCAGTTGCAGCGTGAACGGGTTGAAGCGGCAGAGGTAGCGCTTCTTGGAGCGCTCCTCCAGGCTCGCCTCGCGGGTCCAGCAGTCCGGCACCGGCTCCATGCCCAGGCCGTCCTGCTTGCGCCGCAGGTCGCGCACGGAGCGCAGCAGCAACTCCTCGGCGATCCCGCTCATCACCTGCCGGCCGTTGCCGTCGCAGATCGGCAGGTAGACGATCACATTGCCGAGCGTCGCCAGGCCGCCGAGGCCGAACTGCTTTTCGAGCAGACAGGTCCGCGCGCCATTGCGGGCGGCGGCCAGCGCGGCGGCCACGCCAGCGATCCCGCCGCCGACCACCACGACGTCGTGGTGCGCCCGGACGGGCAGGCAGCGGGCGGGTTCGGAGACGGTCGGTTGGTGCGACATCAGGCTTCGTCCATCGCCCGCGGATTGGCCGCGCGGGCGACGGCTCCTGCGCCACAGCGGCGCCCACTCTTGACCCGGTCGCCGTAATATGGCAGATCCTGGGTAGGAGTACGCTGTGCAGTGGTCCTGGCTTCTGCTGGCCTGCGCCGGCCCGTTGGTCGCCGCGCCGGGGTTCGTGACGGTCCACGGGGCGGGCTTGGAGCTGGATGGCCGGGAGTACCGCGCGATCGGGGTCAACGTCCCGCACCTGCACCAGATCTACAACGGCACCTGGTTCCACATCGGCGAGATCTACAAGACCACAGAGGCCGCCCGCCAGGCCGCCATCGACGCCATCGTGGACTGCCGGCGGAGTGGGGTGGCGTTCATCCGGTACTTCGCCAACCCCGGCTATCCGAAGGACATCGCCGCGCTCTACGACCGCGACCGGGCCGCCTACTGGCAGCAGATGGACGAGGTCGTCGCGCTGTGCCGTCAGAACCAGGTCAAGCTGGTGCCGTCGTTCAACACGATTCCCGGCTGGCACCACCATTACGGCGAGGTCGGCCAGGCGATCCTGGATCCCCAATCGAAGACCTGGGCGGCCGTGCACGAGTACCTGCGCGACTTCGTCACGAGGTACCGCGACGACCCGACGATCCTGCTCTGGGAGCTGCAGAACGAAGGCGCTCTGCGGGCCGATGTCGACATGCTCGGTCGCAAGGCGCTGCCCAAGGGTGTCTATCCGCCGGGCGTCGACGTGCGCGAAGATGGCCTGCGGGAGGATAGCCTGACCTGGGCGATGTTCCAGCAGCTCTACCGTGAGCAGACCACCTTCATCAAGCAGCTCGACCCGCACCACCCGGTGACCAGTGGCGACGCGCACGTGCGGCCGGAGTGTACCAGCCGCCGCGAGACCTTCCCGGACTTCAAGTACCGCACCGACACCTGGCGGGAGTGGCTGGCCAACAACCTGCTGGCGCAGCCGCAGCCGCTGGATGTCTTCAGCTACCACCATTACGGCACCAACGACCCGCCGGCCAGGCCGACCGACCAGTGGGGCCTCGACTCCCTGGAGCTGCTGCGGCGTCTGGTCCGGGCCACCCACGCCGCTGGGGCGCCAGTCTTCCTCGGCGAGTTGGGGCAGAGCGCGCCGGGGCTGGGCAAGGACCCCACGGCCGCCTGGCTGCTGCGCTGCCTGGACGACCTTGAGGCGGAGCGCGTCTCGCTGGCGGCGATCTGGGTCTGGCACTTCCCGTGGCAGCCCGACCTGACGGTCGACAGTCGCAGCCACCCCCAGCTCTGTGAGCGGGTCGCGGCCTTCAATCGCCGCTGGGCAGGCGTGCGATGAGATACCTGCTGGCGTGCCTGGTCGCCGTCGGTTCGTTGCAGGCCGCCCCGGAGTTCGACGGGGCGAGTTGGATCTGGCACGACGAAGGCGTCGGGCTCGACGCCCCAGCCGGGCAGCGCTGGTTCCGGACGCAGTTCAATGTGGTGCCGGGCAGCGAGGACGCCGTGGTCACGGTCAGTGTGACCGCTGACAACCTCTACGCGGTCTACCTCAACGGCGAGCCGCTGCTGGCGCGGCGCAACCAGCCCGATGCCTGGAACCAGCCGGGGAACCAGACCTACCGTGGCAAGCTGCGCCCGGGCGCCAACTGCCTCGGCGCGCTGGGTGAGAACACCAAAGACGGCGCCGCCGGGCTGCTGCTGAAGCTGACCGCCAGCACTGCCGACGGCGAGCTGCTGGTGGTCAGCGACGACACCTGGCGCAGCGCGCCGCGCGAGGAGCCGGGCTGGAGCGAGCCGGGCTTCGACGACCGGGCGTGGTCCCCGGTACGGGTCCACGGGGCGTTCGGCATCGCGCCGTGGGGCACGATGGGCCTGCCGCTGCGGCCGCCGGTACCGCTCGACTGGAGCGGCGCGCGCTGGATCTGGACCAGCGAGCCGACCCAGCCGTTGCCGGCCGGCTTCCGCTACTTCCGCCAGAGCTTCGAGGCCCCCGCCGCACTACGCGGTTGGCGCGCCGAGGCCATCGCGACCTGCGACAACGTCTTCACGCTGTACCTCAACGGCCAGCGCATCGGCCGCGGCAGCGAATGGCGGGACGCCGTCCGCTTCGACCTGACCGCCGCGCTGCAGCCCGGGCGCAACGAGCTGGCGGTGGCCGCGCTCAACACCATCGACGGCCCGGCCGGACTGCTGCTGGCGCTGGTGCTCCACCAACGCGGCGCGGAGCCGCGTAGGCTGGGCACCGATCAGACCTGGCGCTGGACCGCCCAGCCGCCCGATGGCTGGCGCACCAGCACGGCCGCCGGCTGGACGGCGGCCCGCGAACTAGGCCCGGTCGGCAGCGGACCGTGGGGCGAGTTGGCCGTGCCGACCGCCGCCCTGACCGCTGCCAGCGCGGCGCTGACACGGGTCAGCGACTTCAGCGAGGCACTCTACGGCCGGCCGCTGGTGCTGGTGCAGGGCTTCCTGCCGGCCGGGGCGACGGGGCAGAACTTCATCCAGAACCTGCACGACAGCCGGGCCTACACCGAGTTCGACACTCCCGCACCGGCCGCGCTTGGGCGGCGCCTGCTGGCGGTCACACCGTTCCGGCCCGGCGGGCGGGTGACGGTGCTGGCCGACGCCGGCAGCGGCTGCCTCGGCTCGCCGACCGTCAGCTACGACGGTCGCACCGTCTACTTCACGATGGCCCGCAGCGGCGAGCCGTACTTCCATGTCTGGGCGGTCGGCGTCGACGGTGGCAACCTGCGGCAGGTTACGCAGGGCGCCTTCCACGACTTCGATCCGGTCGAACTGCCCGATGGGCGGCTGGCCTTCAGCAGCACCCGGCTGGGCAGCGCCGAGGAGTACCACGGCGTCGCCGCCTTTGCGCTGTTCGCCTGCGCCGCGGATGGTGGCGCGGTGTTGCCGTTGACCAGCCACATCGTCGGCGATCGCGAACCACGGGTGACCGCCGACGGCAGCCTGATCTTCATCCGCTGCGACAACTTCCTGGAGCGGGCGAAGGTCGAGACGCAGATCCACCGCACTCGCCTCAACGGCTGCGGTGGGGTGCTGGCGCTGGGTCCCGACCGCGCCCCGATCGGCTACGACCGTCCGAACGCCGCCGAGCAGCCGTCGAACTGGCTCCGCAGATACGGCGCCGGGGTCCCCTTGCCGCTGCCCGACGGGCGCGTCGCTGGGATCACCGAGCAGGGCCTGATGGTCGGTGGCCAGCAGCGCGGCCAGCGGCTGGGCCGCTACGTGCCCTACGACGCCTCGCCGCTGCCCGATGGCCGGCTGCTCTGCACCGACCGCGACCAGTCCCGCGTGACGCTGCTGAGCCCGGGCGCCCGGCCCTTGGAGGTGCTCGACAGCGACAGCCTGGCGCTGCCGCCGATCGCCGATCCGCGGCCGGGCCTGTTGGGTGACGCGCTGCACTCGGTGGTCAGCGCCACCGCGCGCCCCCGGCCGACGGTGCGGCCGAGCGAGGTCGACCCGCAGGATGTCGCGGAGGGCAGCGGCACGGGATTCCTGTACTGCCAGAACGTGCGCAACACCCGCCACCAGTCGGCCGACCTGGCGCGGATCCGGGCCGTCCGGATCTACGAGGGGCGCCCCTTCACCAACGTGCCGACGCAGAGCATCTACATGCACATCGGCACCGCTGGCCGCGAACTGGGCACCGTCCCGCTGGCGCCTGATGGTTCGCTGTACGTCGAGGTGCCGGCCGACCGCGCGCTCTCGATGCAGGCGGTCGACGCCGCTGGCCGGCCGGTGATCAGCGAGCTGAGCTGGGTCTACGTGCGGCCCGGCGAGCACCGCTCCTGCGTCGGCTGCCACGCCGCGGCCGACAGCAGTCCGCCGCGCGGTCTGGGCCTGGCATTGCGCAACGGACCGGTGCGGCTGGCCGACCGCGCCATCTCGCACCGCTTCCGCGCCAACAACGCCGCCAACGGCGGGGTGCTCAACCAGCAACTCGACCGCTTCCGCGAGTGTGCCAGCATCGACCTCTACCAACAGGCGGCGACGACCGCACCGCTGCCGCCGGGACGGGACGCCAATCTGCAGGCCGCGGCCCGCGCGCTGGCGGCGGCCGATCCGGTCGCCCGCCGGGCGGCCGTGCTGCGGCTGGGCGCCCTGCGTGATCCGGCCGGCAGCGCGCTGCTGACGCCGCGGCTGGCCGACGAGGTACCAGCCGTGCGGCTGGCGGCGGCGATGGCCCTGGCCGCGGTCGCCCAGCCGGCCGCTGCCGCGCCGCTGCAACGTGCCCTGGCCGACCCGCAGCCACTGGTGGCGCAGGCCGCCGCCGTGGCGCTGGAGCAGCTCTGGGGCGGCGGTCCGGCGGCCGACCCGTTCGACCAGCGCGCCGCCGGCCTGGCGGCCTGGCAACGCCAGGTGGCGGCCCCGCCCCGGCTGGCCGCCGGCCTGGCCAGCGACGATCGGCTGGTGGTCGCGGCAACGCTCGAGGCGCTCGGCCACGGCAGCGACCCGGCTGCTACGCCGGCCCTGCTGGCCTGGGTGCGCGACCACGCCGACGTCGAGCTGCGGCTGCTGCTGACCGCGCTGCGGGCGCTGGGCACCCGTGGCGACCGGGCGGCCGTGCCGCTGCTGGCCGAAGTGCTGCACGCCAACCTGCAGCCTGGTGCCGGGCAGGGGCACCAGGAGTTCGGGTTTCGGCAGCGCCCGGTGCATGTCGCCGCCGCCGCCGCGGAGGCGCTCGGTCACCTGGGCGGCGCGGCGGCCGAGCAGGCCCTCTGGAGCGTCTGGCCGAAGTTGCGGCCGTTCGAGGAGTACACCCTGGCCTGCGGCGACCATCCCTGGCTGATGGGTTGCCATGTCGCCCCCTTGCACTACCGGTTGGTCGAGGCGCTGGACGCCCTGGGCAGCCGCGCGGCCGGGCCGCTGGTGCCGGCCTTGGTGCGGGCGCTGCCGATGGACAAGGACCGCGCCCTGCTGTTTGAGCTGGACAGTTTCGAGACGCTCACCGCCCGGGTGATCACCCGCTCGGGACGCGCGCCCGAGGTGCTGGCCGCCTGTCTGAAGCTGCTTGGCGATCCCGCCGCGGCCGCGCCGGCCGACCTGGCCACGGTGGTGGGAGACAGCCCGCACGCCGAGGTCCACATCCGTCGCCACACCCCGCCCGCCCGCGCGGCGCAGGTGCTCAGCGTGGTCGCCCTCGACCCGGCCCTGGTGCCGCGCCTGCTACCGCTGCTGCGCGCCTGGCTGGCGCAGCCAGTCAGCGAGGAACGGAGCTGGGTGTTGTTCTTCCTGCTGCGCACCCTGGGCCACCTCGCCGACCCGGCCGCCGCGCCGTTGCTGCGCGAGGTGCTCCAGACGCCCAACGAGGCCAGCTTCGGGTTCAACCCGCCGCCGCACCATTGGGTCTTCCGGGCGATGAACCCCTTCCACCGCGCCGCCGCGGCGGCCGCCCTGGGCCACTGCGGCAGCGCCGCCGAGGCGCCGCTGCTGACCGCCGTGATCCGCGACTTCGGCAACGCGCCCGGCGTCCGCGACCAGGCTGCCCTGGCCCTGGCGCGAGTGCTACCCGCCGAACGCCACGGCGAGTTGCGCGAACTGGCCGCGGACTACCCCGATTGGGCGGTCCGCCGGACGCTGCAAGAGGCCGCGCGTTAACCCCGCCGCGCGGCCAGGGCGGTGGCCAGGTCGGCCGCGGTGAACGCCTCGGGCAGGGCGTCGGGGGTCAGGAAGACGCCGCAGCGCTGTTCCAGGGCCAGCACCAGGTTGAGGTGCAGCAGGCTGTCCCAGGCCGGGGTGTTGGCTGGCGAGGTGGCGGCGGTGACCGTTTCGAGCGGCTGCCGTAGCAGATCGGCCAGGGCGCGGCGGACGGTCAGCAGCAGCTCCTCAGGCAAAGGTCACCTCGATCCACGGCGGCGCGGGCAGGTCCTGGGTGGTCAGGTCCAGCGACCATTCGCCAGGCGCGGCGGTCGGGCTGAAGCCGTGCGCCGGGTAGCAGCTCGCCGCCGGCTCGTTCTTGGCGCTTGGGATGAAGACCCCTACCAGCGCCCCGGCCCCGGCGCGGCGGGCATGGTGGATGACGCCCGCCAGGAGCGCCGTTTCGACCGTCCGGCCGATCACGCGGCAGCTCAGCAGCAGGGTGTCGATCCGCCAGCAGCGCGGGTCGCGTTCGAGGATCGCCACGCCGACCAGGCCACTGTCGCCGAAGCGGTCGGTCAGGCGGAGCGTCAGCACCAGCCAGGCCGGGTCGTCCAGCAGTGCGGCCACGGCGGCGTCGCTGCGGCGGCGGGTGGTCAGGTTGAACTGGTTGGTCTTGCGCGTCAACTGCGCCACGCGCGTCACCTCGGTCAGGGTCAGTGGCGCGATGCGGGCGTGCATCCGGAGGCTGCGGTAGTAGGTCTCCAAGCTGTCGGCGGTGTCACGCAGGGCGGCGCGGTGTTGCTGCTGCCGGAGCATCGCCGGCCGAGCGAGGTCCTCGGCGGTCAGCCGCAGCCGCTCGAAGCGGGCGTCGTCGCGAAGCTGCGCCGCCCACTGCCAGGGGTCGTCCGCGAGCTCGATCACATGCACCTCGGGCGCCGCCTGGCGGACCCAGGCCCGCTCGGCGGGATGGTCGTCCAAGAAAGCCAGACTGTCGAGCCCGACGCCCAGCTCGGCGGCAATCGCCCGCAGGCTGCTGGCTTTGTCGTCCCAGCCGATCCGCTGCGCCGCGAAGTCGGCCCGCGCGAGGCGCCGGCCGGCGACCTGGTCCAGCGCAGCGAGGGCCTCGGCCGGGTCGTTCTTGCTGGCCACCGCCAGCAACACGCCGCGCCGGGCGAGGTCGGCGATGGCCTGCTGCAAGGCCACCCGCGGCGGGTTGACGGTGACCCCGGCGATGCCGTCCTCGCCCAGCACGCCCTGCCAAAGCGTGCCGTCGAGGTCGCAGACCAGCACCTTGCTGTGCGGTCCCAGCCGCGCCTGCAACAGCCGCGCCCAGGCTTCGGCGAGGGCCACCAGCGCGCTGCCAGTCCAGGGCAACCCCACCGCGGCGCGGCGCTGCGGGTCACTCCAGCCGCGGCGGCCGTGATCGGCGGCGACCGCCTCGAGATCGGCAATCCAGCAGTCGTCGAGCCCCCCGCAGAGCTGCCGCAGACCGCGGTTCAGCTCGGCGAGGCAATCGCTCCGGAGCGGCTGCTGCCACTCCTGCAGGCCGCCCGGCGTCCCCGCGGGCAGGGCGAAGTTCTGGACCACCAGCGGCACCGTCGTGGCGGCGCGCAGGCTCTGCAGCCAGGCCGTCAGATCGCCCAACAGGCGCTCGACGGCGACGGTCAGCAGCGCGGCCGCGGCCGGTCCGGCGGTCAGCTCCGGGGCCAGGTCGGCGAGGTCGAGTGCCAGCCAGACCAGGTCGGGCTGCCGCTCGGCCAGCCACTCGCCCGGCTGCAGCAGCTCGACGGCGTAGCTGCCGTACCCGCCCACGGTCGGCTGCAAAGCGATCCCGCGGAGCCCGGCGGCGACCTGCCAGAGTGGCAGCAGCGGCTCCACCGTGCAGGACCGTAGCAGGTGCAGGCGGCAGGTCACCGGTTGCGGCAACTCGCTGACCGCTGGCAGCAGCGCCGCCGCCGTGGCCGCGCCGGGATCGGTCTGCCAGAGCCGGCTCAGCGCCAGCCGCGCCGCGACCGGGTCGGTCTCCAGCAGCGCCGCGGTCCGCGCCCGGTCGCCGGCGTTCATGCCGGCCGCCGGTAGCCGGGCAGCCGCGAGGTGTGGTCCCACAGGTTGCAGTCGACGCACATCGCCCGGCCCTGCCGGCCGACCGCGCGGTGCAGCAGCCGGACTTCGCTGAGCACCGCCCCGCGCCACAACTCGGCGATGCTGGCGTCCTGCACCCGCCCGAGCCCCTGGTCGGCATCGCAGTCCACGGGACACAGCGACAGGCGGCCGTCCTGGCAGATGATCAGCGACCCGAACGGCCCGGTGCAGGGCCGGGTGTTGAGGTCCCCGCGGGGCTCGGCCACGGGCAGCACGTGCTGCACGGTGGCCCCGTCCATCTTGTGCAGCAGCTTGCCGTAAAGGCTGTCCCCAGGCCCCAGCCGCGGCTTCCAGAAGTCGACCCAGGCGGCGTACTCATGGGCATTGGACTCCTGCACGCACATCCGCACGCGGACCGCACAGGCGGCGCCCAGCCGGTTGCGGGTCTCGATGAACCCGGTGATCCGCGCCACGGCCTGCTCGAAGCTGAGCCCGACGCGGATCGGCTCGTAAGTCTCGGCGGTCGCGGCGTCGATGCTGAAACTGACCTCGTCGCAACCGGCCTGCAGCACGCTCTCAGCGCGCTGCGGCGTCAGCAGCGTGCCGTTGGTGCTGAAGGCGACGGCAGCGATGCCGATCTCCTTGAGCCGCGCGATGCGTTGTTCGAGCTTCTTGTCGACCAGCGGCTCCCCCAAGTTCTGGATCGTGATCTTGTTGATCCAGTCGGCGTACTGGGCCAGCTCGGCGACGATCTGCTCGAACAACTCGTCGCGCATCAGGCCCTTCGGGCGTTGCATCGAGTCGAGGTAGCACATCGTGCAGCGCGAGTTGCAGAGCGCCGAGGTCTCGAGCTGGAAGTACTTCGGGAAGTAGAGCAGCTCGTCGAGCGTCGCGCAGCCGGCGAAGCGGGCGAACTCCAGCAGGGCCGGGTCGTTCGGCAGGACCTCAGTGGGCGGCGGGCTGACGGCGATCATCGGAGCTCTCCGGGCGGCGGCTACTCGAAGTAGATGTAGGAGTAATCGCCCGCGTACCCGGCCAGCTTAAACAGCCAGTCCCAGGTCGCCGGTGAGGCGAAGCACTCGCAGGTGAGCTGCCAGTAGAGCAGGTTGACTTTCTCCTCCTCGGTGCGATAGCTCTCAACGCAGACATACTGCCGGCGCGCCACGCGCGCCAACTCGCCGAGCGCGGCGACGGCCTGCGGCGGCGGCAGGTTGTGGATCGTGTTGATGGACAGGGCGAGCGCGCAGGACTGGTCGGCCAGCGGCAGCGCCACGGCACTGCCGGCGACGAGTCCGCCCGCCAGGGCCGGCTGGGTACGCCGCAGGGCGTAACCCGAGAGGTCGTACCCGACCGCCCGTAGTCCCGGCACGACCTGCGTCAGCTCGTACAGCAGATGCCCCTTGCCGCAGCCGACGTCGACCACCCGGTCCCCCGGCTGAAGGGCGTAGTGCGCGGCGAGCAGCTCCGCCACCGGGCGCCAGCGGCCGTCGTAACGGTAGCCGCCGTAGCCGTAGCGGCGGTCGCCATCCCAGTAGTCGGCGCCGAACTGCCTGGCGACCCGGGCCGCCGCCGCCTTCGGGTACTCGTTGACCCGGCCGACGTAGTCGCGGGTGGTGCGCTTGTGCAGCGGCGAGATGAAATCGACGTTAGCCATCAGCGCTCCCGCTTGCCGACTCCCATCGCGAAGAGGTAGTGCGCCAGGCCGGCGTAGCCGGTGTGCAGCACCTCGTCGTTCATGCCGAAGTCGAAGACGTTCTCGAACCAGCGCGCCAGCAGCCGATGCAGCCGCGGCGCGTCGAACAGGTTGATGTGCCCGGCCTGGCTCTTGGCGCTGGCGAACCGCGCCGCTTCGAGATTGGGTGTCCCGACAATCAACACCGCGGTCGGCGCCAGGCTGGCCACCAGATGCTCGACGAAGGTCGCCTCAGCGGCCGCGGGCAGATGCTCGATCACATCCAGGCAGTAGGCGGCGTCGTAGCGCGCAGGCAGCGGGCCGGCCAGCAGGTCGTGGACCGCGACGGTCAGCCGGTCGAGCCCTTCGGCCGCAATCAACTCGGCGGCGGCGTCGATCACCTGGGGCTCGAGATCGATGCCATGCACCGCACCGACCGTCTGGCGCACCACCAGCGCGCCGAAGGCGTCGCCGCAGCCGACCTCCAGCACGCGCTCGCGGCCAGCCAGCATCTTGGCGCAGAACTTGTAGCGGGCCAGGCTGAACCCCAGCCGGCGCGGGTCGTCGCGCCAGTTGAAGCTGGTCCAGGGGCCCATCGTGTAGCCGCCGCGAGCGCGGTACTGCTCCAAGGCCTCGTCGTTGTGCGGCTCGTGGGCGCTGGACTGGCTCATCGCCGCCTCTCCGGTCAGGGCTGGTGGACGTACTGCAAGGGCTGTTGAGCGATCTCGTCCCAGTATGCAGCGACCCACTGCAGCACCTCGTCGAGGCCCTCGTCGAGGCCGATCTGCGGCCTCCAGCCGAGTTCCTGCCGGGCCCGTGTAGAGTCGATCACGTAGGCCGCATCCTGCCCCAAGCGCTCTCCGACGGCACGCGTGCAGGCCGTGAAGTCGCGGCCACTGCGCTCGCAGAGACGCTGGACGACCGCCGCGACGGCATGGCCCTGGTCGTCGGGCGAGAGGTGGTAGATCGCCCCGAGCTGCCCGTCGAACAGCGCCGCCAGCTCGCCCCGCGAGACGTCGCGGACATGGATCCAGGACTTCACCGCCTGCCCCCCGCCGTGCAGTTCGATGGTCTGCCCCAATCGCAGGTAGATGCAGGTGCGCGGGATGATCTTAAAGAGCTGCTGATGGGCGCCGTAGACATTGGTCGCCCGGACCGTCACCAGCGGGAAGTCCCAGTGCGCCCGCAGCGTGCTCAGGAACAGGTCGGCCGCCGCCTTCGAGGCCGCGTAGGGCGTGCTCGGCCGCAGTGGGGCATCCTCGGCGACGGTGCCCTGGCAGGTGCCGTAGACCTCGGGCGACGAAATCTGCAGATAGCGCCGCAGCCAGGGCTGGTCCTTCAGCCAGTTGCCCAGCGCCGCCAGTGCCACGCAGTTGGTCTGGAACCACTGCTCGGGATGCTGCCACGACGGCGCAACCTCGCTCTGGGCCGCGAAGTTGACGACGTACTGCGGCTGGAACTCGGCCAGCGCCGCCAGCAGTGCCGGCAGGTCGTGGTTGAGGTCGGCCTGCAGGAAGCGGTAGCGCGGCGAGGCGCGCTGGCGGTAGCGCAGGAACAGCGGCCCCTTTTCGGGTGAGCGGCTACAGCCGAGCACGTCGTTGGCTGGGTCGTCCAGCAGCAGGTCGATCAAGTCGCCGCCAGAGAACGAGTTGCTGCCAATCACCGCGATCCGGCGGTCGTCCATGCGCGCTGCTCCCGGCGGCTGTTTGGCGGGAAACAACGCGGCGCACGGCCGGTCCCGCCGTTCGTTTTGAGGCAACGCGGCGCGGCCAGTTTCACGTGAAACTGCGGAGGTCGCTCAGTCGGCGGCGTAGACGACGTCGCCAGCGACACGTTCGGTGGACTGGTTGCTGCCGGGGGAGTCGACCGCGACGACGCGCACTTGGAGGGTGGTCGTGGCCGGCAGGTCGCCCGGGAGGGGCAGGTCGACCGCGTAGCCGTCCGGCCCCAGGGCCATCACGCCGACGCTCTGCGGCAGACCGTCGGCGGTCGAGGCCAGCGCCACCACGCGCAGGTCGGTGGCGGCGGTGTCGCCGTCGGTGACCGTCGCGGTGACTGGAATCACGGCGCCCAACCCGACGTTGGCCGGGGCCGCCGCGGCGCTGATCTGCGGCGGCAGGTTGCCCGCGGTGGTCGCCCCGAGGCTCGGCTGCAGCAGCAGCGTCGCGACGGTGGTGGTGACATTGGCGGTCACCGTGACCGGCCGGCTCAGGCTGACGGCGCCAGCGCCGTTGGCGGTGACGGCCACCGCACCGGCCGGCGCGCGGAGCTGCCAGCCGCCATCGGGCCCGGTCTGGGTGCCGCCCGGCCCGCTGAGGCTCGGGGGCGTGATACTGACCGGCACGCCCGACAGCGGGTCGCCATCGGCGTCGTAGACGAAGCCGCGGAGCGTCCCCTCGCTGCGGTCGGTGATCACGTTGAGCTGACCACTCCCGCTACCGCAGGCTCCGAGCACTGTCAGTAGCGCCACCGCCAGCACCAGGTAGGAACCGCGCCGCAACCACCGCATCCCGCCGTCTCCGAGCGTCAGCCGAACTCTACCGGCGCCACGGGGCGCTGTCAAGGTGCCCGGCGCGGCCTGGCAGAGCTAGCGGTCGCCGATCCAGATCGTCCCTTGGTCGGAGGTCAGGCGGGCCGCTGGCGGGCGGGGGCCGGTGCGCAGTTGCAGGCGGTCGCCAACGATCCCGCAGCCAACCTTGACGCCGGGCGGCAGACCCACCAGCAAGGCGCGGCGACAGCCAGCCAGGTCGAGGTCGACGTCCCGCAGCGGCTCCTCGGCGCGCCAGAAGAGCAGCAACGTGGCGGCCGGGCCGGCCAGGTCGCGTAACGCCACCGCCTCGCCGACGGGGGTCGGCACCAGACGGGCCTGCACGGCTCGCGCGGCGGGGCCGGCGTCGGTCACCGACAGCACATTCAGGAAGGTGTCGTCGGCTCGCGCCGCGCCCGGCGAGACTTCGAGGCGCCAGCCGCCCAGTTCGCGCAGGTCGCCGCGCTCGCGCTGCGCCGGCTCCTGCAACGCCTCGGTCGGGAACTTCGCCAGGAACTCCTCGCGGTAGTTGTGCGGCTGCCCGTGCCCATCGTCGGCGACCCAGAACTCCTGTTGCGCAGCAACGCCGCCGACTGCTTGGATGGTCGCATCGGCTGGCAGCAGGACCTCGTGGTAGAGCCGGCCGCGGCGGGCCGGGTCACCGCCTTCGGCGGCGTCGAACCAGCTCAGGCACCCGTCGGTCGCCGGCCGGTCGATGCTGTGCAGCAGCCAGGTCTTGCGGAAGGCCGGGTTGGTCGTGATCACTCGGTCGTGGACGACGATCACCGGATGCCCGGCACTGTGGCCCCGGAGGAACACCATCTGCCGCTGGAACCGCTGCAGTTTGGCCGGCGCGTAGGCCTTGGTGGCGTCGCCCAGCACGTAGCTGTAGGCCGGCTGGTCCTCGTAGCGCAGGATGCCATCCAAGGCCTGCTTGCCCCCGGCCACGATGTCGGCGAGTTGCCCGGCCTCACTGCCAAACGGCCACATCGCCTGCCCGCCATCGTTCGAGTTCCGGCCGTGGCGGCTCTCGCCGAAGTTCTCCTGCGGATCGTAGACCAGCACCGTGTTGTGGGCCACACTGCGGATGTAGTAGTTGTACCAGTGCCGGCTGCCATACTCGCCGCAGCGGCCGTAGCCCCCGGAGTCGATCGCCAGCGGGGCCTGGTAGTGGATCACGAAGCTGTTCTGATCGCGATGGTGGTGGTTGTTGGAGAAGAACGGCGACGACTTGAAGACCACCTGGGTGGCGCGGTCGAAGTCCCAACTGTCGCGCAGCACGACCGACCCGGCATGGCGGAAGCAACGCGACAGCGGCAGCGCGGTCGGCGGGCTGCCGGCGGTGGCGTCGAACAGCCGGTAGAGCACCATCTGCCACGCCGTGACATCCGGGAACTGCGGGACGAAGTGGTTGACGGTCCATTGGCTGACGGGGTTCTGGTACTTCCAGCCGCCGATCAGCCACGCCTCCATGGGATCGGCGCCCACCCTGGCACCGCCATAGATGTCGCCGGAGGCGGGGAATACCGGGTGGACCCGCTGCAACGCCGTGGGCTGCGTGGCGTAGGTCACCTGGGCCTGGTGGCGCAGGCCGTAGAGGTACCACCAGGTCATCTGCTCCTGCCACGGGCCGAACAGGCTCGGCTCCGCGGTGGCGAACTCCCAGGCCAGGTAAGGGATCATCGTGGTGTAGCAACTGCCGTAGTCCCAGCCCATCTGGTAGCCGCCGTCGCGGCAAATCCACTCGCGCGCCGCCGTGCTGGCGCGGGTGCAGGTCACCACCAGGCCGAGCAGTTGGTCGTACCGCGCCCGCAGCTCGGCCGGCTCGCTGGCCATCTCCTGGTGGATGCCCAGCAGCCCGACCAGCAGGTAGGGCTGCGCCCAACAGCAGCCGTGACCGCCAATCACCCACTCCGGCTGCAGGTAGTTCAGCTGGCGCAGCGTCTCGCCGGCCGCCACCACCGCCTCGCGAGTTAGGTGCCGCAGCTCGGCGTCCAGGTCCGGGTAGAGATAGTCGTAGAGCACGCCCCCGGCGAAGGCTGTGCCGAGCGCCTGAGCCTCGGCGTTCTGCGCCCGACTGGGCGCCAGCTCGACGATCGCCCGGAGGTACTCCCGCCCGAACGCGGTGGCCAACGGGTTGCGGTTGAGGTAGGCCTCCAGGGCGAACCACATCGACGTCTGGAGGTACTCGCCGGGATGCGTCCGGTCGTTCCAACGCGCCACCTCACGCCGGATCGTCGCCCGATCGGCCGGGTCCCGGGTGCCGGTCAGGCGGTACTTGCCAACGGTGTTGGCCAGCGCCTTGAGATTCTCCGGCCGCGCCCGCACCGCCGCCGTGTGGGCGGCGTTGAGGAACAGAATCGGGTGACCCTCGCGCACCCGCAAGGCGCGCCCCACCGCGCCGTAGTCCGGGGCCTCGGCCGCCAGCACGCCCGCCCCGCTCAGCGCCGCCCACATCAGCCAGCCATGGTGACCCATGTCGCGCCTCCGTCGGGCGCCGCTTCGCCACGCGCGGCGGCGGACCTGTCGCCGGGGAGCTCCCCGCTGGCGGCGCCCGCGGCCAGCGGTTACACTGGTTGCACCGCCGCGGCGGCGGCGGCCAGGGAGCAACCAGATGCCAGCGCTCGCGATGGCCTTGCTGGCCGTCTCCGCCACCACGGCGCCGGAGGCCGCGGGCACCGCTCTCGAGCTGCCCGCGCGCTGGCAGTACAGCGCCCCGCTGGTGACGCCCGTGGACCGGCCGCAGGATCGCAGCGTCGCTCAGAAGGACCCTACGGTGGTCTTCCACGACGGCCGCTGGCACCTCTTCATGACCATCAAAGCGCCGGGCCTGACGGCCATCGAGAGCTGCAGTTTCGCGCGGTGGGAAGACGCCGATGCCGCGCCGCGCAGCATCCTGCGAGTCACCGCCAGCCGCTACTACGCCGCGCCGCAGGTGTTCTTCTTTCGGCCGCAGCAGCTCTGGTACCTGGTCTATCAAGTCGGCTTGCCGGGCCTCAACAAGATGTGGGTCGCTTACAGCACCACGCGCGATCTCAGCGACCCCAGCTCGTGGACCCCGGCCCGGCCGATCCTCGATGGCGGCCCCGCCGACCCGCGCCGCGAGGGTGGGCTCGACTACTGGGTGATCTGCGATGCCGCCCGCGCCTACCTCTTCTTCACCAGCCTCAACGGCAAGCTCTGGCGCAGCTCGACTCGCCTGGAGGAGTTCCCGACCGGCTTCGGGCCCTGCCAGGTGGCGCTCCGGGGGCCGTTCTTCGAGGCCAGCCACACCTACGCCGTGAAGGGCACCGGCCGCTACCTGACTCTGATCGAGCAGGACGGCCGGCGCTACTACCAGGCCTACCTCGCCGATCGGCTGGACGGTGAATGGACCGCGCTGGCGAATACCCCGGAGCGGCCGTTCGCCAGTTGGCAGAACATCGCCCCGGCCGCCGGCGTGACGCCCTGGACCGATCACGTCAGCCACGGCGAGTTGCTGCGGGACGGCTGCGACGAGACCCTGACGGTCGACCCGGCGCACTGGCAGTTCCTGTTTCAGGGCCTGCTGGAACGCGACAAGGCCGGCCAGTCGTACGGCCAGTTGCGGTGGCGCCTGGGGCTGCTGTCGCCGGGGCCATCGGACGACACTGCCGGGCGATGGGCTGGGGCAGCGAGCGAGGAACCACGCTGATGCAGAACGCCAGCGAACTCAACCTGCCGGCGATCGCAGCCGCGCTGGCCGCCGATGGCACGGCCTGGTACCAGGCGCTGCAGCCAAAGCTGCGCGGGGAGCGAGTCTACGCGTTCCTGTTCGAACTGAGCGCCGTCGGCTACGCGGCGGCGGCCGCCGTGGCCACCGAGGAAGGCCTGCGGCGGACGGCCGAGGGGTATCTGGACGACTTCGACGGCGACCTGACCCGGGCCATCGCCAGCTTGCGGTGGGCGGGGCCGGAAGACGGCTGGTACCAGTCGCCCGAACGCGCGTTCCGGACCACCAACCGGCTGCTCGACGCCGCCGAGCGGCAGGAGCTGTACCCCGTATACTCCGGCGACTTGGAGCGGCTGGCGCTCCAGGCGCTGCAACAGATGGACGCCACCGGGCTGTTCGGCACCGGGGCCGCGCGGGAGCAGGTGACCCTGGGCGTCTGTCACACCGGTGGTGACCAACCCGCCGAGCTATGGCTGTCGTGGCTCAGCGCGGTCAACCCGCCGGCCGTGGTGGCACGGGTCCGGGCCGAGCTGGCCGCGACCTGAACTGGATGCCGCCGCCAGCTTAGCCCTCGGGCGGACCCATCACGCGGATCCAGCCGAAGCGCAGCGCCACGCCCTCAAACAGCTTCGGATCGAAGTTCGGCCGTTTGGCTGCTTCGGCTCGCGGGACGCTGCGGTCGGGGACATCTGGCAGCAGTTCGACGGTCACCGTGTGCTGGCCGAGGGGCAGCTGCCCGGTTAGGTTGAGCCCCGACAGGCGCTGGTAGTAGGCCCACGGATCGACCTGCTGGCGCGTCCCGGCGTCCTTGCCGTCGACCGTCACGCGGACCCGGCCGGTGTCGGGGCCCATCAGGTTGAACAGGCTGGCCTCGGTGCCGCGGAAGGTGAAGGTCAGCTTGCTGCCGGGGGTGTTGGTGAACCAGATCGTGTCGAAGTGGCGGGCCTGCTCGCGCCGCAGCGGATCCTCGGCCGGCAGTTCGCGCCAGGGGCCACTGAGCATCGCCGGGGTGATCGCTATCAACTGCGCACCCTCCCAGCGGTCGTTGCGCAGGGCCGGCGGCAGGGGGCGAGGCGCTGGGGCCGCGCTGGTCAGGATGGCCGGCAGAGCCACCCGCAACGAGGCGGTGTAGAACTCGTCAACCTGCGCCACAGGCACCACGCCGCCTTTCCAGACGCCGCTGGTGAAGAGCGCCGCCGCCGCCATGCCCAGGTTGACCGAGGGGATGCCGTAGTGGTCGGCCAGCCGCTCGTAGGCGGTCACCGTGGGTGGGCAGAGGCGCTCGGCGTAGGACGTTTCGTAGCCCGCGCGGAAGGCGTAGAGGAACAGATACTCCGGCGCCGGGTGGTGGCGCAGCCCTTGCCGCACCACGGCTTCGATGGCCCGCTGCACGTCCAGGGTCGGCGTCTGGTAGTCGTCCGAGGCGTAGTCCACCAGCACCAGATCGGGGTTGTGCCGCAGCACGTCGTGGGCGAAGCGGTAGACGCTGAAGCTGGAGCCCCGCACGGCGTCGGTGATGCCGCCGTCGATCGCCTCCAACTTGGCCTGCGGCCACGCTTGCTGCAGCTCAGCCAGGGCCTTGGCCCGCCAGCCGCCGGCGCCGTGGATGCCGCCGCCGTAGTAAGCGATCTTGACCGGCCCGCCGGCCCGCAGCTTAGCCAGCGTCCGCGGCAGGCCGTCGCGCGGCACAAACTCACGCGCCGGCACGGGCTCGAAGCCGGGCAGTTGCCAGGCCAGCTTGAGCGGCTTCGTCCGCCCGCTGGCGCCGGGCGCCTCGATCACCGGCCAAGTCGCCCGGCGAGCGTCCTGGTAGAGGCCGATCTGCTCGAACGGGATCGGCTTGAAGCCCAGCTTGAGAGCCGGCGAGTCGGGCCGCAAGCGGTAGTCGTCGTGGGCCGCGTCGACGAACAGCGGGTCGCCGGTCTGACTGTGGCGGTCCTGCCCCAGCGCCTGCCAGGCGGCCCAATCGACCTTGCCGCCGGGCTGCGGGCGGCGCTGCACGTCGATCACCATTTTCAGGTCGGCCGGGGCCGAGACCAGGTTGTAGTCGAAGACGTTCTTCGGGAAGTCGACCTCGCGGGTGTGCAGGGTGTAGAGCAACTGGTCATTGCCGGCCTTGCGCTCGTCGCGTAGCCAGGCGGTGCCGGCGGTGGTGTAGTGGAAGATGTTGCGCACCACCTGCAGCCCGGACATCTCCTCGGGATGGTCGTCGCGATAGCTGGCCAGCGCCGGGTACTTCGCGAAATAGACCGAGCCCGGCTTGGCGACGTCGCGCAAGCGCTGGTAGATCGCCGGCCATTCGCCCCAGTCTGCGGCCAGCATCCCGGCTTGGAAGGCCGGGCAGTCGACCACGATGTTGTTCTCCCAGACATTGTCGCGGCCGCCGTGGTTGTGCAGCCCGCAGATCGGCACCCGGTAGAGGACGTTGCCGTAGACCAGATTGCCGCTGGTCGGGTCGTCCAGGTAGATGCCCCAGGTGAAGTGTGGGTACTCGAACCAGACCTTGCCGTCGCGCACCGGTTGCCAGGCGTTGGCCTTGCCGAAGCCGCCGATGTCGTGCCAGCGGTTGTAGCGGATGATGTTCCCGCGCTGGGTCCAGTCGCGCGGGCAACTGTAGAGGCCGCCGGTGTCGGTCGACTGCAGGTTGGTGTGGTGGACGTGATTGAACTCGAAGACGTTGTCGTTGCCGGCCAGCGCCACCGCGGCGTGGGGGGTGTCGTGGATCAGGTTGTGGCTGGCCGTGTTGCCGACGCCGCCGAGGTTGATGGCGCAGTTGTAGGTGCGCTGGAAGGCGGCGATGTGGTGGATGTAGTTGTTGTCGGCGACGTGCCCGGCCGGCGTCAGCGTGGCGCGGTCGCCGCCGTTGATCTGGATGCCGCCGGAGCCGGTCCCGGTGATGTCGCAGCCGTCGATCCGGCAGGCCCGGCCACCGTTGAGGTTGACCGCCCAGGAGCCGACATTGCGAATCGTGCAGGCCGCCACCTGGACGCGCTCGCTGTTGCCAAGCACCACCCCATGGCCGTCGCAGCCCTCAACCACGAAGCCCTGCCAAACCAGGTCGTGGGTGCCGTTGAAGGTCACCAGGTCGCCGACCGCCGGGATGCTCACGGCCCCGCCGGCCAGCGGCTCCGGTGGCCAGAAGTAGAGCACCTTGGCGGCGCTGTCGAGGTACCACTCGCCGGGTGCGTCGAGTTCCTCGAAGATCCCTTCGACGAAGTAGCGGTCACCCTCGGCGAAGCCGTAGTCGAACCCGCTGCGGCCCTGGTTGCTGATGCTGAGGGTCTGCTGCGTCGCATCGACGCCGCCGATCCGGCCCCGGGCGAAGGACCAGTCGTGGATCGAGAAGTAGCTGATCCGGCCGTCGGTCGGCCGCTGCCAACGCGCCGGGTTGAGTTCCTTCGGGCTGTAGGCGAAGGTCCGCTTGTCGCCCACCGGCACCGCGCTCACGACATGGCCCCAGGTGCCGCCGTGCAGGTCGTTCGGATCGACGTTCGGGACCCGCGCCAGGATCATCCGGCGGCCGTTGCAGAAGAGCTGCCCGAAGGTCTGCCCGGCGACGCCGGCGGCGGCCAGGTCGAGCTGCTGAATCGCGTCCCGGTAGGGCCGGAAGCCACGCAGCACCGGGCCGCCGACAACCACCGGCTGGCCCTCGCCGCGCCAGACCACGGGGGCGTTCGGCTGTCCGGCGTCGGCCGCCTCGAAGGCCAGGCCGGCGGTCTGGGGGTAGGTCCCGCCAGCCACGTGGACCACGATCCCACCGGCGGCGGCCGGTGCGCCGCGCAGGCTGCGGACCACCTGCTGCGCCCGGGCCAGCGTCGCCAGCGGGCGGGCCGCGGCGCGCCCGTCGGCCTGGTCGTTACCTTGGGGGGCGACGTAGAGATCCAGCGGGGCAGCCCACAGCGGGCTGGTGGCGAGGAGCAGCAAGAGCGCGCGCATCGGGGACTCCGGGTGAGTCCGTTTCAGCGCGGGCGGGCGAGTCCCTCCGCGGCGTCGTCAGGAGAGGTACTCGACGGCGTCGTCGCCGAGCACTTGCCGCACCGCCGCGGCGATCAGTTCCTGCCACGCCCGCGGGGCCTGCTGCGCCTGCTTCAGCACGTACCGCGCAATGTTGATGCCGTCGCGCACGGTGTAGGGCTCGTCGCGGCGGTGGGCCGCCTGCAGAAAGTCGACCACGTAGTTGAGCAGGCCGGCATCGCTGAAGGGCAGGTTCTCGCGTAGAATGTCCAGCTCGTCGTCGCGTTCCGGGAAGTCGATCAGAATCTGCGGCTGCAGCCGGCTGTGGATGTACTCCGGAATCTCGAAGGTGCTGGAGTCGTCGTTCATCGTGGCGACGATCCGGAAGTCGGGATGGGCCGGGATCTTGACCCCCGCGACGATCGACTCGACGTAGCGGCGGCGGTCGAGCAGCGGTGCCAACGAGGCCCAGGACTTCTCGCTCATGCGGTTGCCCTCGTCGAGCACACAGACCCCGCCGCGGATCATCGCAGTGACCAGCGGGCTGGCGACGTAGACCAACTCGTTGGCCGCGCCGATCACCGGCGTCACCAGCAGGTCCTCGGGCCGCGTGTCGATGGTCGCCTGGTAGATGTAGACCTCGCGCCCGAGTCGCCGCGCCGTGGCGTAGGCGAGGGTCGTCTTGCCGACCCCGGGCTTACCCAGCAGGCGGGGGTTCAGCGGCACATCCTCGGGCGCCACCAGCAGCCAGCAGGCCAGCAGTTGGTCGCTGAGGCTCTGGTCGCCGACCCAGCTCAGTGGCAGATCGTCAGGATGCGCGAGGCGCAGCCGGACCCCTTCGATCTCGACCCACCGCGCGCCGGACGTCTCGCTCATGCTCCGCCTGTCTCCTCGCCGTCCAGCCGCTTCGCCGCGGCGCCGGCCAGACCTTCCCGGCAGGGGCCGCTGGCGAGGCGGCGAACCAGCGGCCGGAGCCGTAGACGATGACGCCGCCCGTCGCGCTGTGGGACGACCGCCAGGCCTTTCCGAGCATCGAGTCGCTGCCCGAACTGCGTTGCGTGACGCACGTTCAACTGCACCAGGCCGCCGCCGGCGACTTTCAGTTCCTGCATGAGGCCAGTCTGGCCTGGCACGGCGACACGCTCTACGCCGCCTGGGCCAACGACCCGCAGGACGAGTGCAGCCCCCAGGGCGCCTGTCGCGGGCGCCGTTCGGCCGACGGCCGCACCTGGGGCCCGGCCGCGACGATTGCGCCGAGCGGCGAGGGCCACGTCTGCCGCAACCATGGTGAGCTGGTCAGCGACGGCCAGGCCCTCCACGGCTTCGTGGCGCGCTTCCGCTACGGCGGGCCAGACATCTTCACGGAGCTGGTCACCGAGCGGTACACCCTGAGCGACGCTGGCTGGCAGGGCGGTGGGGCGGTCGCGGCTGACTTCTGGCCGTTCACCAAACCGCTGCGCACCGCCGCCGGGCACTGGGTGATGTTGGGGGTCAACCACGACACCTACCCGGTCGCCGCGCTCAGCGCGGGCGACTGCTGGGACCGCTGGCAGGTCGTGCCGATCCCCGCCCCCGCCGGCCTGATCTTCGTCGAGCCCGGGCTGTGGGTCGCCGGCGACCGCTGTCGGGCGGTCTGCCGCTACCAGGCCCGCAGCGCCCAGCAGCCGGTCACGGTCGGCGAAGTGGCGCTGGTCGCCGACAGTCTCGACGGCGGGCGGAGCTGGACGTTGGCGGCGCCCAGCAACCTGCCGCTGGCGCACTCCAAGGTCTGGTGCGGTCACCTCAGCAGTGGGCAGCGCTACCTGATCGGGAACTTGCGCAATCGGGACACGCTTTTCCTGGCGGTCAGCCGACCGGGCGAGGAGCTGCTCTGCCGGGCCTGGCGGCTGCGCCACGGCCGCTCGCCCGAACCGCGGCAGGCCGGCCGCTGCAAGGACCCGCAGTGGTCCTACCCCTCCGCGGTCGAGCGCGACGGCGAGCTGTTCGTGGCCTACTCGGTGGCCAAGGAGGACTGCGCGCTGTCGATTGTGCCCCTGGCGGCCCTGACGGTCGACTGAGCCGGCAGGATTCCGCTCACCCGGCTCGGAACAGGTCAGCGGAGAGACTGCATGGTCCGTCCGTTGCCGATCCTGCTCGCCGCCCTGCTGGCGTGGCCGCTGCCGGCGGCCGACAACCCTGTCAGCAACGGCGGTTTCGAGACCGTCGATGCGCAGGGGCGGCCGGTCGACTGGGAGCTGCTGGGCAGCGCCCGACTGGTCAGCGCGCCGGTCCACAGCGGCGCCCGCGCGCTGCATCTGGTGCGCACCAGCCAGACGACCGGCGAGGTGGGGCTCAACCGCACCTGGCAGCCGGGCTCGCTGAGCCAGGGCCGAATGCTGGGGCAACGGCAGGGAGCGCTCCGCTTCTGGTACCGCGCTGGCCGCTGCAGCGAGCCCGGCGGGCTGCAGCTCCAGGTCATTCCGATGAACACCAGGCCGCTGGAGACCGGCGGCCGGACGGTCTGGCACGTCCCGCAGGCGCATCACGGGGACGGGCGCTGGCACGCCGGGGTGGTCGCTTACAACTACACCTCCAACGATCAGGTGGCCTGGGTCCACGTCGGCGCCCGGCTCCACGGCGCGGTCGCTGAGCTGTGGCTCGACGACCTGAGCTGGAGCGCCACCGCCGGACCGGTGCTGCACGCGGAGAGCTTCACCTGGCGCGAACTCGACGCCACCGCCAGCCGCGGCGAGGCGCGCTTGACGGTGCGCAACCAGGGCGATGCCAAGAACGCGTTGGGCCAGGTTGTGCTGAGCCTGCCGCCGGGCCTGACCACCCCGCAGACCCGCCTGCCGCTGCCGGTGCTGGCGCCGGGCAAAGCGGCCACCATCGTCTGGGCGGTCAGCGGTCGGCGCGACGGACCGCGGTACCCCCTGCGGGCGACGGTCACCGCTGGCGAGCAGCTCACCGATGCCGCTCTGGAGCTCCGCGCCGAGCTGAGCGAGCCACAACTCCGGACGCCGGCGATGTTGGTGACGCCCGGGCGGGCGGTCGACCTCAGCCTGGTCGCGCGCAACAGCGGCCAGACGTTGGCCCGGCTGCCGTTGGACGGCGCCCGCCTGACGCTGCCGCCGGGGCTGCGCCTGGCGGCGCAGCAGCCAAGCCTGCCCGCCGCGACGCTGGCGCCCGGTCGCAGTGGGGTGGTGCGGCAGTGGAGCATCGTCTGCGGTGGCCCCACCAGCTACGCGCCGGTGCGGGTCAGCGTGCCTGGCCAGCCCGACCTGGTCAGCCCGCTGGTGGCCCCGCCGCGGCGGCCGACCGGGATCGCCGGCGAGGGTGAGGTCTACGCCGCGGTCGAGGGTGACGAGGCCGTGATCGGCACCCGGCGCGTGCGGCTGATCCTGGCCCGCGGCCCGGCCGGCTTTGGCTTCGGCGAGTTGCAGGTGCCGGGCGGCGGAGGTTGGCAGACCGTGGCGCTGCTGCCCCGCCTCGGCCTCCTGGCGACCGCCGCCGGCGAAGGGCCCCTGGTCTGCGCGCAGGCTGCCGTCGAGTTGGGCGACGAGCCGGGTCTGGTGCTCAGCGGCACGCGCCCGGTGGGCGGCGTTGAGGCGCAGGTGCGGCTGGCCCTCAGCGTCCGCGGCGGCGACGACAGCATCGGCTACGAGCTGACCGTGAGCAGCCCGCAGACCATCCAACTGGCCGCCCTGGAAGGCCCGCAGCTCTACGCTGGCGACGGCGGCGGCCAGCGGCAGGACGGCCTCTTGCCCGGGCTGGAGTGGCTGGTCCCCGGCGAGGACTCCTCGAACGACCTGGACATCACGCCCGACCATCCCGACCGTCGCCGCGACGTGCCGCACCCGCTGAAGGTGACCGTGCCGGCCGCCGGCTTCCGCGTCGGTGGAACCGCCGTGGGCCTGCTCTGGGACCCGCCCGCGCAGCAGCCTGCAGCGGCCCAGGTCGGGCCGGCCGGCCTGGTCTTCAGCACGCCGAACCGGCTCGAGGGCCACGCCAACCATCTGGTTGGCCTGCAGCTCCCGGCGCCGGGAGCGGCGCTCCGCGAGAACACCCGCCGAGCCCACACGCCGCTGACGATCGCCCCGCTGACGCCGTTGACCATCCGGGCGCTGCTGACGGCCGTGGCCCAGGCGCCCGACGCGTTGGCGCTGCTGGACCGCTGGTACCAGCGTTACGGGGTGCCCACCCCGCAGCCCCTGCCGCGCGGCTCGTGGCCGGCCGAGATCGCCTTCAGCCTGCAGGCTTACCGCACCGATCGGGCGCTCTGGAACGCCGAGTGGAAGCGCTGGTACAGCGACCTGATCGTCGGCTTCCGAGCGACCGACAGCCCGGTGGACGAACTGCTGCTGGGCGGTGCCGTGGTCGGCGGCGAGACCCAGACTACGGCGCAGGCGTTGGCGGCTCAGGCGCTCGACGCGGCCGCCCTGGCGCAGCGCCAGAGCTGGCAACCCGAGCCGGCTGAGATCCTGCAGGTCCGCCGCGCAGCGCGGATCGTGGCGGCGCAGCAGGAGCCCGACGGGACCTGGCGGTTCGGCGGCGAGAAGGCCTGGCCCGCCAAGTTGGTCGGCCTGGACCGCGCCAAGCTCGGCCCGGTCGGCGCCAGTGAAGTCGGGCTGACCGCCATCCCGGCCAACCAGGTGTTGCAGGCGGCCCTCCTGACCGGCGACGCCGAACTGCGCGACAGCGGCCTGGCGGCGCTCGAGGCGATGCGGCGATTCCAGGTGCCGCGGGCAGCGCAGGTCTGGGAAGTGCCCGTCCACACGCCCGACATCTATGCCTCGGCCGTGGCGACGCAGGCCTATCTGCGGGGCTACGAGCTGACCGGCCAGCAGCGCTGGCTGCAAGAGGCGGTGAAGTGGGCCCGCAGCGGCCTGCCCTTCGTCTACGCCTGGGCGCCGGCCGACCAGCCGGTGGTCCAGGGCGCCACCATCCCAGTCTTCGGCGCGACCTCCTACGTGCTGAGCTGGTTCGCCGTGGCGGTGCAGTGGAACGGTCTGGCCTATGGCGACGCCCTCTGGCAACTGGGGGCTTACGACCAGAGCTTCCCCTGGCGGCAGGTCGCCGACAACATCCTGGTCAGCGGGCTGTACCAGCAGGCGGTCGAGGGCGACCGGGCCGGGCCGTGGCCGGACGCGCTCAACTTCATCCCCGGACGGCCCGGCCTGCACGGTCAGACGCCGCCCTGCTTCACGCCGTCGACCTTGGTCTACCAGGCGCTGGAGCGGCTCGGGCAGGTCGTCCGGCCGACGGTGCGGTTGGTCCGCCGCGGCGGCGACAGCGTCGCGCTGCGCGGCAAACTGCGAGTGCTCGAAACGGCTTGGACCGACCAGGAGCTGCGGGCGGTGGTCGAACTGCCGCCGCATCAGCCGGGCGCGCTGCAACTGGTCGGCCTGGCCGCGCCGGCGGCGGTGCTGGTCGACGGCCAGGAGCTGCCGGCGACCGGCTGGCACCACGCCGCCGCCAGCAGCAGCCTCAGCCTGACGCTGCCGGTCGGCCGCCACACGGTGGTCCTGCGCGGGGCCCAGGCCCAGCCGCTGCCGGCCACCCTGCCGGTGCGGCGGGCCATCGACTTCCGCTTCGACCATGACCTGGACGGCTGGGAGGCCTTGCACGACCTGACGCCGCTGCAGATCGCCGACAGCGCGCTGCAGACCAGCGGCACCGGCGGTGACCCGTACCTCGGCCGCAACGACCTGGCGGTCGAGGGTGCGGCCGCTGACACGCTGGTGCTGCGCCTCAGCCTCTCCGGCGGCTCGCCTGCGTGCAGCCTGTTCTGGTCGACCGTCGCGGCGCCCGGCTTCCAGCCCAGCCGGGAGCTGCACTTCGAGGTGCCGACCGACGGCCAGCCGCACGAGGTGCGCCTGCCGGTCGGGCAACAGGCCGCTTGGGCCGGCCAGACCATCAGTGGTCTGCGGATCGATCCAGGCAGCGGCGTCGGCACCGTGGCGCGGCTGAGTTTCGTGCGTCTGGAGCGGGGCAAGTAGGGGAGGAACCGGGCGCTGCCGGGCGAAGCCCAACCCGCTGGACGGGTTGTCAAAGGGAGCCGACATGAGAGGGTCTGTCCGTCGTCTGACGGTGTGGCTGGTTGCTCTGCTGGTGGTCAGCGGCGCCTCCGCCGATGTCAAGTTGCCGAAGGTCTTCGGCAGCGGCATGGTCTTGCAGCGCGAGCGCGCCGTGCCGATCTGGGGCTGGGCCGACGCCGGTGAGCAGGTCACGGTCACCCTTGCCGGGCAGCCGGCGCAGCAGGCCACGGCCGATGCCGCCGGGGCCTGGCGGGTCGCGCTGCCGGCGCTGCCGGCCAGTGCCGAACCACGCACGCTGAGCATCAGCGGCAAGAACACCATCACCTTGGAGAACATCCTGGTGGGTGAGGTCTGGCTCTGCTCAGGGCAGTCCAACATGCAGTGGTCGGTGGCCGCCAGCAAGGACTTTCCGACCGAGCAGGCCAACGCCAACTACCCGCTGATCCGCCACATCCAGGTCCCGCTGGTGCCGCAGTCACTGCCGCAACCCGACTTCGGCGGCGCCGGCTGGCAGGTCTGCTCGCCGCAGACCGTCGGCGGCTGGACCGCCTGCGGCTACTTCATGGCGGTCAACCTGCACAAAGAGCTGAACATCCCGATCGGCCTGATCAACAGCTCCTGGGGCGGCACGCGCATCGAGCCGTGGGTCCCGCCGGGCGGCTTCGCCGGCGTCGCCGACCTGGCCGCGTTGACGAAGCAGGTGGCCCTGGCCGACCCGCGCACGCCCGAGTACAAGGAGCGCCTCCACGCCTACCTCGCCGAACTCGACCAGTGGATCGCCGCCGCCCGCGCCGGGATCCCGGCCAACGGACTCCTCAAGCCGGCGCCGGCGTACCCGGGTGAGTTGGTCCCCTTGGCCACCAAGGAAGGCCCCCAACAGCAGCCGACGACGCTCTACAACGGCATGATCCACGCCCTGGTGCCCTACGCCCTGCGCGGGGCGATCTGGTATCAGGGGGAATCCAACCACGGCGAGGGGATGCTCTACAAGCTCAAGAAGCAGGCCCTGGTGGAAGGCTGGCGGCAGCTCTGGGGCGACCCGCAGATGCCCTTCAACTTCGTGCAGATCGCGCCGTACGAGTACGGTGCCGAACCGCCGCAGGTGCTGCCGCTGTTCTGGGAAGCCCAGGCCGCCTGCTGTGACCTTCCCGGCGTCAAGATGGTCGTCACCAACGACATCGCCGAGTACCGCGACATTCACCCCAAGAACAAGCAGGAAGTCGGCCGCCGCCTGGCGCTGATCGCGCTCGCCAACACCTACGGCAAGCAGGACCTGGTCTGGTCGGGTCCGGTCTTCAAGGAACTCGTGATCGAGGAAGGCCGCCTGCGGGTCAAGTTCGACCACCTCGGCGGCGGGCTGCAGAGCCGCGATGGCCAGCCGCTGAACTGGTTCGAGATCGTCGGGGAGGATGTCGACTGGACCAAGGCCGACGCCGTGATCGACGGCGACAGCGTCGTGTTGACCTCGCCGGCGGTGGCGAAGCCGACCGCCGTGCGCTTCGGCTGGGCCAAGAACGCCGAGATGAACCTGCAGAACGCCGCCGGGCTGCCGGCCCGCCCGTTCCGCGCCGGCACCGTCCCGAAGCGGGACTGGCTGGCGCTGCGGGTGCCGCAGGCCAAGGACCTCACCCTGGTGCTCGACCTCGACCTCAACAACCTCGGGCCGAGCCCGAAGTACGATGTCGACGACCGCGCCAAGGTGGCCGCCGGCTTCGACCGCGTGGCCTACTTCCTGGAGCTGCAGAAGCCCGGCGAGGAGATGCGCTACGTCTACGTCGAGATGGACCCGTTCACCCAGGAACTCGCCAAGCTCGGCGTGCCAACCCTGGCCAGCGGGGCGGTCTTCCAGCAGAAAGTCGGCAACGTCACGGTGATCTCCAACGCGCCGGGGATCGTCAACGGCACCGACCTGCAGGGCTGCAACATCGAGTTCTGGCCGCACAACTACGGCGAGCCGAACGCCGGTGGCGTGCCGAACGCGGCCGGCAACCTCTGGGACTTCGGTGACCAGCGCGGCGACCCGGCCGACGGGTATGGCTGCATGCAGGTCCACAACTACGAAGCGCGGCAGACCATCTTCGCGCTCAACCAGTGGAAGGGCGGCCAGAACGCCGACCTCGGCATCGGCAACAGCGAAGGTCGCACCCGCGACTGGACTTTCAGCGCCAACGCCGCCAGCTACAACGTGAAGCGGCTGCGGGTCCTGGTGAAGCCGAAGGGCTGACCGCCGTAGCGCTCGCTCCCGACGGCGCCGCAGCCCAGACCGGCTGCGGCGCCGTCGCCAGTTGGGCCGCGGCCCTCCCCGACGGCCCGGCCCTTCGTCACCTTACCAACGGACCAAGCGGTCGGGAGGCGGCGATGACGGCGACGGGGCGGGGGCTGAGCGCGGCCCAGGTGGCGCAGTTCCAGGGCGAAGGCTATCTGCTGGTCGAGCGGCTGCTCGAGCCGGCCGAGCTGCAGCCGCTGATCGAGGAGATCAGCAGCGAGGTCGACCGGCTGGCCAGCGAGCTGCATGCGGCCGGGGTGCTTTCGGCGACCTACGCCGAGGAGGGCTTCACGACCCGCCTGACGCGGCTGACCGCCGAGACCGATCAGGTCTACTGGCGGATCGCCAGCGGTCAGCTCTGCGGGCCCCAGGTCTTCGAGTTGTTGCGGCATCCGAAGATCCTCGACGTCGCCGAGGCGTTGCTCGGGCCGGAGATCGTTGCGGCCTCGGCCTACCGCCTGCGGCCGAAGGTCCCCGGCTTTGCGCACGGCGTGGTGCCCTGGCATCAGGATAGCGGCTACTTCGAGCCAGCCTGCGACAACGCGCTGATCCTGACCGTTTGGATGCCACTGGTCGACGCCACCGCCGAGAACGGCTGCCTGTGGGTGATCCCGGCCTCGCACCACGGACCGGTGGTGCCGCACCGGCAGGCCCGGCAGTACCTCGAAATCCCGTCCGAGCATCTCGACCTGGGCCACGCGGTCTGCGTTCCGGTGCCGCGTGGTGGGGCCCTGCTGCTGGGCAACCGCACGGCGCACTGCTCCACCGACAACACCACCGACACCATCCGCTGGAGTTTCGACCTGCGCTACCAAGGTCTCAACGCGCCCTCCCCGGCGCTACCCGCCGACCTGCGTGCCGAGGCCCGCGCCGCGGTACGCGAGCTAACCGCTCTGCCCGACCTGCCGCTGAGCTGCTACGCCCCGGAGCCAGACTGCCTGGTCCGCAGCGCGCGGCACCCGGAGGCGGTGATCGCTGACTGGGAGAGCTTCCACCGGCTGCGCACGACCCACCAGCCGGGCCCGTCGCCGCGCCGCTGGGCCTGACCAGCGCTTCAGCGCTGGGCGTCGAGGCGGCGTTGCAGGTAGCGCGGCACGCTGTCAGGGAAACGCGTACCGTCGGGGTAGATGCCGCTGGCGAAGTTCAGCCCGCAACCGGGGCAGTGCGGCTCGTCGGGCGTCGGCACTGCCGCGCCGCAACTGGCGCAGCTCGTGGCCCAGCCGCCGGTGACCATCTCCAGCTTCACCCGGCTGGCGACATAGGCCCGGAAGCTGAAGCCGCAACCCCCACAGCAGGCGCGGTCGTCAACCCGCTCGGCATTGCAGTAGGGGCACTTGCTGAGCAGCGCCATCGCCTGGTCGAAGATGTCCACCACAATCGAGCCGCGCGCGCCGAGGTTTTTCGAGGTGCGCGCCAGGCCGACCGGCGGGAGGTCGCTGAAGACCATCCCGCAGGTCGGGCAGGTGGCGTCGTGGACCGCCACCGTCGAGCCGCAATGGGCGCAGCAGAGCTGCACGTCGCGGTCCTGCGGCAGCGCGTAGACCTGGCCGTCGGTGTAGCGATAGATTGGCTTGTAGCACTCGCTGCAGGTCAGGGGGTGCGAAATCGGCGCGTTGCAGTGCGGGCAGCCAGTGAGCACCTGCTGCGGCGGGCCCTCGACCCCCACCGGCAGCAACTGCACCATCCGCCGGTCGTGGATCGCCTCGACCATCTGCCGCGCCGTCGGGAAGCGGTAGGCCGGTCGCTTCTGCAAACACTTGTAGACCGCGCCGACCAGGTGCGGCGCAATATCGGCGGGCAACGGGTCGGGGCAACCGTGACAGACCGCGGTCAGCACCGTCCGGACGTCGTTGCCGGGGAAGGGGCGCCGGCCGCTGATTAGCTCGTAGGCCATCGCCCCGAGCGACCAGACATCGCTGCGCGTGTCGGCCTCCTGGCCCTGCGTCTGTTCCGGCGGCATGTAGGCCGGCGTGCCGATCTGCTTGCCGATCCGCACGTTGGTCGAGAAGTCGGGCGGGTCGATTTCCTCCAGCCGCGGCCCGCCCCGCGGCTGCGCCAGGCCGAAATCCGCCAGCACCACCCGCGGCTCCGACCCGACCAGCATCACATTCGCCGGCTTCAGGTCGCGGTGGATGATCTCGGCATCGTGGACCGCCGCCACGGCGCTGCAGAGCTGGAACAGGATCCGCTCAATCGCCGTCACCGGCAGCCGCCCTCCGACCATCACCTCGCGCAGGGTCGGACCCTGCAGAAACTCCATCGCCAGCCACGGCAGGCCGTCGTGCTCGCCCGAGCCGAAGCTGCGCACCACGTTGGGGTGCTCGATGCCGGCCAGCGCCTGCGCCTCGCGCCGGAACAGCGCCCGGCGATGCTCTTCCTCGCGCGGCGTCATCCCCGGCCGTAGCCGCAGCAGCTTCAGCGCCACAGTCCGCCCGTTGCCCTGCGCCTCGTAAACCCGCCCCACCGCGCCAGCGCCCAGCTCCGACAGAATCGTGTACGGCCCCACCCGGTCGCCGACGGCGTGGTTGTAGACGTCGGGTTCCTCGCGCATCCGGAGCAGCAGCCGGTAGGGCCCGATCCCGAGCACGTCCCCGACCCGCAGCAGCGTCGCCTTCTGCAACCGCTCGCCGTTGACGGTGGTCGGCACAATCGTCCCGCCCGGCGCGACGATCACCTGGTCCTGCCGCACGCGCAGCCCGCAATGCGTCGGCGCCACCTGGTTGTGCGCCAGGGTGATCCCGCAGTTCGGGTTCCGCCCGACCACGACGTCACCCTCCCGCAGCGGAATCTGCGCGCCCCGCTGCGGCCCATCGGCCACATGCAGCACGAACTGCGGCCGATTCGACATGCTGGACAGAACGGACATCGTCAACCCATCGGCACCACCGCCGTAGTGTACCTGAAACTAACGCCCACCGCGCGCCGTGGTTCCCGGCAGGCCTGCGACGCAAGCCCGCGGGTGACTCCCATGCTACGTTCGGCGAACCCTCCACCAGCGCCGCTCGCCGATCCGCACGCTGGTGCACCCCGTGATCTGCCACGAACTCCGTCGTCTCAGCAGGCCAGTTGTCGTACAGTACAGCACGTCTCTGTAAGATGTACCGGCAATATTCATGTAGGACGATCACGTCAGGGCCTTTTGGCACGGCACCCATGGGGATTACGATGGCGCGCCTCAGGTGGTGGATCTGGTTGGTCGTGTTGACCTCGGCCGCTTGCCTCGACAACTCACTTGGTGCACCTGACCGGCGGCAGGTGCGGCCTGCGGAGCGACGGATCGCGACGCTGGACGAGGATCCACCGCCCGGCGACCCTGGTGGCGGCGACCCCGGTGGGGGCAGTGATCCCGGTGGTGGCGGCGACCCTGGTGGCGGTGATCCCGGCGGTGGCGGTGATCCTGGTGGCGGTGATCCCGGCGGCGGAGGTGATCCCGGCGGCGGCGGTGATCCCGGCGGTGGCGGTGATCCCGGCGGTGGCGGCGATCCCGGTGGTGGCGGTGATCCTGGTGGTCAACCGCCGGAGGTCGCGGTGCAGTGGCACCACGACCACACACTCCCTTATCCGGCTGGTGCCCGGCTGGCTCGCGCGGGCGGTGATCTGAGTGTTGCCAGCTACGCCGAGATCCTCGTTCTCAACTTGGCCGGGACGATCGACGATTGTACGGTCACCGAGTTGGCGGGGCACCAACCGGTGCGCCACCTGCAGGGCTCCTGGTTCACCTCGGCCGTCGGCGGCAGTTTGAGCTACCCGACCGTCCCGGCCGGGACCGCGGCGGTGGCCTGTTGGCTGCCGACGAACGACCTCCACAACGGCGACTACCGGATCACGGTACGCTACAACAACGGGTCGGTGCCGGGCGAGGTCGGCCTCACGGTGCAGATCCGGAACGCGGTGTTGCTCGCCACGTTCGGGCCCGACCTGCCCCACTTCCTGATCTGGGACCCGCTGGCCGGCGACACCACGGGCCGCCGGTACAAGTTCCGCATCGCCGATGCCGCCAAACGACCGGTCTCCGTCGACTTCGGATACTACGCCCTGCATCGCCTCGAGATCGAGGATCCGCCGGACATCTCCAGCCCGCTCAACGTCGCGCTGGAGCACGAGTACGCGACGGTCTGGACCAGCGGAGACTGGACCGACCCCGTTGAGGTGAACGGTGCCTGGGACGGCGCAGTGACGCCGCCGTGGGGTGGGCCAGCGACGGCGTTGCCGGGCGGCGCCTACGCCTGGAACGTGCGGCTGGGCTACGACGGCGCTTCCGGCTGGGGGCTGGATGCGCTCTTCAGCGACGCTCTCCGGATCGGTTGCGCTGCGCTCGGCGACCCCGCGCAGTGGGCGTACGCCAAACGCCTCAGCGACCTCGACGGCAGCAACGCCAGGTTCCTGGTCGACTACGACCTCAACAGCCTGCCGATCGACGACGACGGCTCGGGTTCGGCCGACGATGACCAGCCGGAAACCGCGGCGGCCGACGGTTACGTGGTGGTGCTGGCACCCGACGGCAACCAGGTCTGGCACCCGGTGCGGGACCTGGCCTGCCGCCTGCACGGGACCTGCGACGGACTGGACGGCCCGCACCTGCGGCACCAGTTGGAGGTCCCGGCCGGCGACTGCGTAGCGCAAGGCCGGTACACCTTCGTTGTGGCGGCCTTCATGGACGTCCATGCCGCGGCCCACCGTGGGCATGCCACCCGGCCGGCGCTGGTGGTGGGGCAGACCTACACCGTCTGCGACCTCGATCTCGACAGCGACAACTCGGGTGCCTTTGACGCCCCAAGCGGGAGCGCCAGCGAGGAGGCCTTCGAGGACCAACCCAGCGACCAACGGCCGGGCAAGCTGATCGTCGTGCAGGACCACGATCTGGACGGGGATGCCATCCCCGACTGGGTCGACGGCTACAACCTTGAAGCCGGCTACAGCGCCGACGACACCTGCGAAGGCCTGCAGTTTGTGCCGCTGGTGATCCGTGGAGCGGCGCTCCCCGCCACCGCCCGGCTCCGGCTCACCTACCCGGCCGCCGACCCACGGCGCGTCGAGCCGACGCTGACTGCGCCGTTCGTCCGGACCGATGAGCCGCGGCTGCGGCTCTGGCGCCGGGACGGCAGCGCCGTGCGGGACGGCCGGGCGCTGCTGACCGGCGGTGACTGGGTGGCACCCGGGGAGTACACCGCGGCCCAACTGGGGGCTGTCAACCAGGACACTACGCTCTACATCGAAGCGATCGAGCCCAGTGCCAGCGTCGGCGATGCGGTGATCCGCCTGGAACTCGACCCCCTTGGTGACGGCCGTTTCGATGGCGCCGACGAGGTTCGACTGACCTGCCAAAGGCTGCGGGTCGAAACCTGTCAGAACAGCGCCGACGCGCTGGTCGGCAATCGTTACCTCACGGCGCCGACCGATGACCCGCAGTTGGCCACCTACAGCAGCGCCGACCTCCTGCCGGGGCCGCGCGCCGACGTGCTGCTGCGCGTCTTCGATCCGCGTCGCAACATCACCGGCCTGCAGATCGGCAGCCTCACCGCCCCGCTGGCGTGGGACGAGGCTGCCAACTCCTGGACCACCACCCTGGTGCCGATGCCCGCCGACGGCAGCGGCGGCGACCAGGACGGCTTGCCGGTCCCGCCCGAAAACGGCCCACCCGCCTTCGCCCTGCCCAAGATGGCCCTGCCGCTGGGCCCGGTGAGCATCGACCTCCTCGCCAACGCGGAGCAGGGAGCGGCGTATGGCACCTGCGCGCTGGGCGGGGGAGTCCGCAGCGCGTTGGCGAGCCTGGGCACCAGGTTGGGTATCCCAACGATGCGGGCCGACTTCGTGGTGGCTGGCGAGGTCCTCAAGGCAGTCGAGCTCGCTGAACTCGATCCCGGCTTCCCAGCCGATCCGGTGGACACCGGCTCGCTCGGGAAGTACGCCTCCAGTCACCTCCGGCAGCAGTTGGAGCCCTACCAGCGCTTCCAGTGCAACATCGTGGTGGACCGTGAGACCCGTGTGGTGTATGCCATCGATGGCGTCAACATGGGGAACCGGACAGTGCATACCGAGATCGATGTGGTCTACCTCCGCCCAGGCGCCACCCGGTTCCAGGTTGGCGACATCTGGGACCCCGACCGGGTTCAGCAGTTCTATGAGGTCAGGAACAGCGTGTCGGGTGGGCTCAGTGCCATCCAGCGCGAGCGCCTTCAGAACCTCAGCGGCGGAAGGCCAATCATGCGCGTCCACGGCACCAAGCGGCGCTACAACTACACGCAGCAGTGCTGGGAGGACAATCCGCGATTCCGCAAGGCCCTCCGCCTGCTGGATGCCATCGGGCTCGCCCGGACGGCCTGGAACACCATTCACGCCAGTCAGTTCGCCGACGAACTGGAGGAGATCCTGGACACCGCAGAAGACATCGCTGCTGACACGTCGGGCGACCCATTCGACCGCCGCGTGCGCGTCGTTACGGAGTTGCTGCCCCCAATGAAGGACTACCTCAGCCACTTCTGCCCGGACAGCCAAGTCACCGACGCGCAGATGCTAATCGTGGCGTATCGGCTGCTGGCGCTCGACTAGGCAGCCGGCGGCGTGGCCGCCAGATTGGCAAGACCCAGACAGGCAAGTGGCGCTTGCTACTTGCTGAGAGAGGATGAGCACAAGGTGCCACAAACTGGTGAGGTGGTGTTGTTCGCTCCCCGCCGCTTGCCCGATTTGGCCGGCGCAGCCGAGCGAGCGCTGGCAGTGCTGGGGTGGCCAAGCTACGGCCGCTGCTCCATCTTCCGCGGTTCCCACATCCTGGGCGAACTGCCCCTGGGACTCTCCTGCGCTGAGGTGTTGCGCCACCTCGGCTGGATGCGCATGGCGCTGATGATGCATGGCCCGGAGGGCTTGGTCCAACAGCGAGTGGCCGCGGCTGTGGAGGGGATCCCGGTCGAGATTCGCGACCGGTTCGTGCCCGTCAAGGCCAGCGTGCATCTCGGCCCTGAGTCGATCTACCAGGTTGAGGACGATGTCGTCCTGCTCGGCCGGACGCGGCTGAGCGTCCGATTCTACGGCTACGGCACGCCGCTCAACTGGATCGAGTGCCGCCGGCTGATCCTGGAGCATCCCGAGATCCTGGCGGTGAAGGCGCTGTTCGAGGAACAGATCGGGCCGCTGCAGTTGGCGGTGACTTGGTCGGGGTGACGACTACCTCAACCACTTCTGCCCGGACAGCCAGGTCACCGACGCGCAGATGCTAATCGTGGCGTATCGGCTGCTGGCTCTCGACTAGGCAGCCAGCGGCCTGGCCGTCAGATTGGCAAGACCCAGACAGGCAAGTGGAGTTCGCCGCTCGGCGAGAGAGAGGATGAGGACAAGATGTCACTGACTGGTGAGGTTGTTCTGTTTGCCCCCGCCGAGTTGCCAGACCTGGCTAGCGCCGCCGAGCGGGCGATGGCTGTGTTGGAGTGGCCGACCTATGGTGGCGGATCTGTCTTCGACGATGAAGATATCGTGGGCCAACTGCCCGCAGGGCTGTCGTGCAAGGAGATCCTGCAACACATCGGTCAGACCCTGATGGCGCTCCTGGCCGACGGTCCGCAAGGCAGCGTGGGGCAACGTGTCGCCGCGGCTGTCGAGGGGATCCCGATCGAGATCCGCGACCGGTACGTGCCCGTCAAGACCTGCATTCAGCTCGGTCCACAGTCCGTCTACCAGGAGGAGGAGGATGTCTTGCTCGGCCGGACGCGGCTCAGCATTCGGTTCTTCGGCTACGGCACGCCGTTCAACTGGATCGAGTGCCGCCGGCTGATCCTGGAGCATCCGGAGATCCTGGCAGTGAAGGCGCTGTTCGAGGAACAGATCGGGCCGCTGCAGTTGGCGGTGACCTGGTCGGGGTGACGGCTATCTCAACCACTTCTGCCCGGACAGTCAGATCACCGACGTGCAGATGCTCGTGGTGGCGTATCGGCTGCTGGCGCTCGACTAGGCAGCCGGCGGCGTTGCCGCCGAATCGGCAAGACCAAGACAGGCAAGTAGCGCCTGCAACTTGCTGAGAGAGGATGAGGACAAGGTGTCACTATCTGGCGAGATCCTGCTGTTTGCCACCAGACAGTTGGCAGATCCGGCAGCCGCTGCAGAGCGGGCGATGGCGCTGTTGGGGTGGCCAAGCTACGGCCGGTGCGCTATCTTCCGCGGCGAGAATATCGTAGGCCAACTGCCCTCGGGGCTGTCGTGCAAAGAGATCCTGCGCCACCTCGGTCGGACCAGGAGCGCGCTCTTGGTGGATGGACCGCAGAGCGGCGTGGGGCAACGCGTCGCGGCGGCCGTGGAGAGGATCCCACCAGCAATCCGCGACCGGTATGTGCCCGGTGATGCCTCCATCTTGCTGGGTCCGCACTCCATCCACCAGGAGGAGGAGGACGTCCTGCTCGGCCGGACGCGGCTCAGCATTCGGTTTTTCGGCTACGGCACGCCGCTCAACTGGATCGAGTGCCGCCGGCTGATCCTGGAGCATCCCGAGATCCTGGCGGTGAAGGCGCTGTTCGAGGAGCAGATCGGGCCGCTGCAGTTGGCGGTGACTTGGTCGGGGTGACGACTACCTCAACTACCTCTGCCCGGAGGGCACAACCACCGACGCGCAGATGCTAATCGTGGCGTATCGGCTGCTGGCGCTCGACTAGTGACCCGTTCCGCACAAAGCCGGATCAACGAGGAAAGTCCACCGGAACGGCTTGGCGCGGGCGTTCCAACTCGCGAACCAGCCGCGTAGCTGGCGCGCCAGATGGTCGGTGGACCAGCTTTGCAGGTGCTCCAGCAACTCGCGTTGCAGGTGTCCGAAGACGGCCTCGACCTGGTTCAGCCAGGAGCTGTAGGTCGGCGTCGGCAGCACCGTCACTTGCTTGCCGCAACGGGCCAAGGCGGCCTTGACTGCCGGTGCGTGGTTGGCGCTGAGGTTGTCCAGGATGAGCAGCACGCGCGGCTCCGGTCGGGCCGCCAGCCAGCGTTCGAGCAACCGGGCGATGGTCTCGGCGCGGTGGTCGCCGCGCAGCGCCGCGCAGCAGCGTCCGGTGCTGGTGTCGAGCAGGGCGTGCAGGCAGAGCGTGCCGTGGCGGTGGTAGTCATGGTCCTGCTGGCCCGGCTGACCAGGCTGCGGCGGACGCAGGCGGTGACGCCGCGAGAGTGCCTGCACATGCGGCTTCTGGTCGTAGCAGAGCACCACCGTCTGTGGGTCGGCCTGCCGGTAGGCATCGCAGATCGCCCGCGCCTTGGCGGCGTAGTGCGGGTCGCTGGTGCGGCACCACGAGCGGATGCGGTGCCACGGGAGGCGCGCGGCGGTCAGCCAGCGCCAGAGCGTGGAGCGGGCCGGCGGGCGACGATGGAGATGGCGCTGCCAGCAGCGTTGCAGCCAGGCCAGTGACCAGCGCGAGACGGGCAGGAGCAGGGCCAGCGGGTCGGCGCCAGCCCAGGCCATGACCCGCTCGCGGTCACGGTCCGAGTAGCGGGCCGGTCGGCCGCGTGGCTGCTCCCGGCAGACGGCGGCCCAGCCACCGGCGCAGAACCGGCGGCAGATGCGAGCCACCGTCTCGCTGGCGCAGCCGACCCGGGCCATAACTGGGCGGACCGGCACCTGGTCGGCGCGCAGCAGCAGCACCCTGGCGGCGCGCACCTCGCGCAGCGGGGCACAGCGGGCAGCGGCCACCGCCTCCAAAGAGGAGCGCAGTTCGCCGTCGAGAACGATCGGGTAGCGTGTCCGTGGGTGCATCGGCGATTCCTTCAGCAGAACCGCTATTCGCCACCCACGGACCGCTTCTTGCTTCGGGTTTGGCCGAATCAGCACACTAGTGCGCTGATCGGGACAAACCGAAAACAGGAAACAAGAAGCGCGTCCGGGGTGCCGAAAGAGGGTTCTGCCAAGGACCCCCATGATGCACTCCCGGACCCGCTACCCCGTCGTTCTGCAATCTGCCCAGGTCGCCTTCCTGACCCGGGTGTCCCGCAGCCGCAAGGCGCCCGACCGTGCCCGTCGGGCCGCCGCCATC
>JADZEX010000035.1 GCA_020850355.1 Fimbriimonadaceae bacterium
CGCGCGGCGACGGCGGCAGCAGGTACTCCTGATCCGGGGTCCAACGACGGTAGAGCTTGCTCATGCGCTAATGGAATCACAGGGCGATCAGCTTGTCGATCCCCGGTTATGCGCAACGGGCTCCTAGGCCGGCGGCTGGATCAAAACCGCGCCAGGGCGCGGTCGCGGTGTTGCCGCATCACCGCCAGCGTCTCACGGACCAGGCGGACGGTCGGCTGGGCGCTCGGCGGCTGGTAGCGGTCGCGCTCGGCGATCAGCCCGTAATGCGGGTCGACCGTCACGGGGCCGGCGAACCCGGCGGCCGCCCAGGCTGACCAGAGCGCACCGTGGGGCAGGTCGTCGTGCGGCGGGCGGGTCTGCGAAGCGTACTCCGCCGGCGCGTAGGGATCGGCCAGCGCCAGCTTGTAGTGGACGCCCAGCAGGTTGCCCTCAAGCTGGCTCCAGGGTCCGGGCCAGGGGTGCTCGCCGCCCATCCAGCAGTTCACGAAGTCCCAGTTGTAGCCGACCGGCACGCCGGCCAGCTCAATCAGGCGGGCCTGCCGCACGACCGTGTTGCCGATGCTGATCGGCTCGGCCTCCAGCATCACCTGCACGCCGGGCCAGGCCTCGCGCAGGGCCGTGACACAGACCCGCAGGTTGTCGGCCTCTTCCCGCAGGAGGTCCTCGGACGGGTCCTCCCAGGCGTCCCGCGCCTGCTGTACGCCGGGGCGGTTGCTGCTGAACAACCGCACCCGCGCGCCGGAGATTCCCGCCAGCTCGCCAACCCGCCGTAGCTCGGCCCGCCGGCCCGCCAGCCCATCGACCGCGCCCAGGGCGAGCGTCACCAGTTGCAGGCCGGCCTCGGCCGCCTGGTCACAGGTCTGTCGAAAGACGTCGGCGTCGACCTGACCGAGCGGCACGCCATCGATGTCGCCCCGCAGCTCGAGGCCCTCGAAGCCGTCGGCCGCGGCGGCGGCGATCTGGTCAGCCGTGCCCCCCGGATAGGCCTTCGCATAGACGGCGAGGATCATCGCGCCCTCCTGTTAGCTGGTTCCCAACCGCGCCCGAGCCTCGGCGGCGCGCGCGGTCAGTTGCTGCTTGATGCTCTCCACACAGCGCGTCTGCGCCGCCTGCCAGGCGGCGCGATGCCGGAACCTGAGGCGGGTCAGGTCGCCAGTTCGCTGCAGCAGCCCGACCGCCTCCAGCCGGCGCAGGGCCGCCGACCAGTCGGGCGTGGCAAGTTGCCAGGCGACCACCGCCGGCTCCAGCTCCAGGTCTTCATCGGCCGCGCAGGCGGCGGCCAGCGCCACCGCGCGGTCAGCGTCACCGACCGCGTCGAGCAGCCGATCGGCCTGCTCCTGAACCCGCGGCGGCAGCCAGCGGAAGGTCGTCGCCAGGTCGACCGGCTGCGGCAGCTCGGCCAGCAGCTCGACAAACTGCCGCACGAACAGCGGGTTGCCCTCGGTCCACCGCCAGAGCCACTCCTGCGTTTCGGCGGGCAGCGGCCGCTCGGCCAACTCCTCGGCCAGGGCGGCCGACTCGTCGGCGGTCAGGCAGCCCAGGGTGACTTCCTCGAACTGCCCGGCCGGCAGCCGCCAGGCCTCAAAGGCGCTGGCGTGGCGGGCCGCACCGACCACCAGCACCGCGCAGTCGGCCAGACTCTGCACCAGCGCCGGGACATTCGCGGTCAGCCAGTCGAGCCCGTCCAGCAACAGCAGGAGCGGCCCCTGCGCCGCCTTCGCGCGGAGCCAGGCCGCGACGTCGTTGGAGCGGGGCGGCAGCCCCAGGCTGTGCAGCCAGCTCGCCCGTCGCTCGGTGTCCTCCGGCTCGATGCCCTCGCCCGCCAGCATCGCGTGGCGCAAGTCGCGCTGCCAGTCGTCGCCCAGCGCGCCCGAGAGCGGGCGGCCGCCCACTGCGTAGACCCGCGTGCCGCCAGACAGGACCGTCTGCGCCAGTTCCAGCAAGAGCCGCGTCTTGCCGACGCCGGCCTCGCCGCGCAGCGCCACGGCCTGCCCCAGCCCGGCCTCGCAGCGCGACCAGGCGTCGGTCAGCACCCGCCAGGCCAGCCCGTCGCCGACCCGCCGGGTCATCCCGGCCTCGGCCGCCGCCGTCGCCAGCCAGGGCAGCCGCGGGCGGGGCAACTCGGCAAAGTAGAGCGGCAGCTCCTCGGTCTCGCCAGGTCGATGCACCCGACCCGGCTGCTCGGTCGCCGGGATCACGTGCCGCACGCGCTGGTAGGTGTCAGGGCAGATCCCCACCGTCCCGCGGTCGGCGTACTTCTCCAGCAGCGCCGCGTAGTCGCCCAGCTCGCCCGAAATGGTCTTCTTGGTGGACGCCCCGAAGCCAACCTCGCTCCACAGCCCATAGCCGGTCGCGACGCCCGTCGAGATGCCCAGGTCCACGCCGTGGCTGATGTTCCGCTGGTTCAGCCGCTCGACCTCGCTGCGCATCTCGAGCGCGGCGCGGACCGCCCGCTCGGCACCATCTTCGAGCGTCGTCGGAGTGCCGAAGAAGCTGATGATCATGTCGCCGGCGTAGTTGTCGATGTAACCGTCGTAGCGCCGCACACAGGCCACCAGGGGGTCGAACACCTGGTTCATGATGACGGTCACTTCTTCGGGGTCGCCGAGCAGCTCGCTCATCGCCGTGAAGCCGCTCAGGTCGGCCTTGACGATGCTCGCCAGGCGGTTCTCACTGGCCACCACCGCGGCGGGATCGAGCGCGCCGACGTTGTCGGCCAGCACCGCCGGCAACGGAAAGCCGACCACCTCGCCGGCCTCCCCCACCCGCCCGGCACGCCACGGCGCCAGGGGATGCCCATCGGCGGTCAGCAGCGACTCGCCGCAGCCACCGCAGTAACGGTCGCCCACCTTGTTGCCAAACCCACACGCCGGGCAACGCACCTGCAGGGTCTCGCCACAGACCCGACAGAAGCCCCGCTGCGGCAGGTTCTGCTCGCCGCAGTGCGGGCAGAGCCGCGCCTTGACCATCAGCGCTCCTTCCACCACCCGCTTCGCCGACCACCACCAGCTCCCTCCTGCCCCGCGATTCCCACCTCCCGCCAGCCCGGCAGACGAGGGCGGTCCGGCGGGGCAGTGCCGTGGTGGTCCGGTCACCGGCCGCAGGTCGCAGCCGGTAGATCGAGTGGCGCGGCCACCACCACTGGTCTACGGCACCAGTGGTTCGTTCGGTCCGGCCTGCAGCCGTCGCAGAGCCAAGTCGGCGGCGGTGCGCACCATGGGCGGCGAGCCGCCATCGCGCGCCGCCGCCGCCAGGGCGGACGCGATCTCGGGGCGTTGCTGATCGAGGCTCCACCAGCCCAGCGCTTCGGCCGCGTTGGCGCGCACGGTCTGGTCACGGTCGGCCTTCAACACGTCCAGCAGCCGCGGCAACGCCTCGCGGTAACGGTTGCCGCGTAGCGGCCGAACCCCCAACCGGCGTCGGGCCGGATCGGCGTCGGCCAGGTGCTGCACTGCCCACTCAGCCGGCGGGGCGGCCAGGTAGCGGCTCGCCTGGTCGGCCAGCAGCGTCGAACGCTCCGGGTAGCCGAGTTCCGTCCAGAGCTGCGCCGCCTGTGCGCTCACGGCGCTCTCGAAGCGGGAGCCCAGGAAGCCCAGCGCTTGGGCGGCCTGCCAGCGGCAACGGCTGCAGGGGTCGAAGATGGCCAGCCGGGTCAGGTCGGCAGCGGCCCGCGGATCGCCCTGGTCGCCCAGCAGAATGGTCGCGAACTTGCGGACCTGGGCGTCGCCGTCGCTGGTCAGCGCCACCAGCCGCCTGGTCAGGTCGGCCGGGCGTAAGGCCACCAACTCGCGCAGGGCCTTCAACCGCACCAACGGCGCCGGGTCGCCCAGCCCAGGCCGCGGGTCGGCGGCGCGGCCAAGACGCTCGTACGCCAGGCCGCGCGCCACCGGGTCGGCCGCCTGGCGCAAGGCCAGCAGCCGCCGCGGATCGGTGCTGCGATAGGCTTCAACCACGCTGCGCGCGGGCCGCAGCGGACGGAAGGCATAGGTCGGGTCGCCAAACAGGTGGGCCTCCAAGAAGCGCACCCGCTGCTGCGCCTGGCCCACGCTCAGGCCGGCCCGTAGCAGCGCCAGGGGCTCTTGGGACCAGATGTCCTGCCGCACGTTCCGCGAGTTGGCGAACACCGCCACCGTGTCGCCGGGGCCGGTCAAGAGTGCCGCTGCAAGGTAGTCCGGGTCGGCGAAGGACCCGGTGAAACAGGCGTCCAACAGTGCCACCTCGGCCCGCAGCGGCAACCGCGCCACCTCGCTGCTGGCCAGATGCCAGGGCTTCGGCGCCGCTGGTACCTCGGCGGCAGCCTGGCCGCTCTCACGTTCGGCCGCGGAGGTGGCCGGCAGTGGCGCGGTGTCGAGCAGCAGCGCCGCGCTGTCGCCGTGGGAGTGGATCACCGCCAGGTCGACCGCCGGGTCGGCCAGGCTCTGCAGCAGTCGCGGCTTGACCGCGTTGTCGTAGAGCTGCGCGATGGTGTCGACCCGCAGTTGCGCCGCCGCACCGTAGCCCAGCATGTCGCGCAGCTCCTGGGCGTGAGCAGTCAGCGCCGCACTGGACTCGCTGACGTAGCCGTGCCCCATCGCCAGCACCACCCGGTCGAGGACCTCCGACCGCCGGGTCACTGCCGCCAGCTTGGCGAAGTAACGGCGCACGGCCGCCTGCCGCTCCACAGCCGTGCCGCCGCGCGGGGTCAGGCGGCCGCTGTAGAGGTCCTTCCGAAGGTGCACCGGCGAACTCGGCGCCAGCCGGTAGTAGAACCGCAACGGGTCCGCCGGGTCAGCTTCCAGGAACTCCCACCGCAGGTCGCGGTCATCGTAGAAACGGTCGGTTGGGACGCTCGAGCGGAGCGGAGGGTAGCGCTCCTGGTCCATCTTGAAGGCCGACGTCAGATGCTGCGCGTCGCGCGCCATCACAATTGGGATCTCGCCCACCAGAAACAGCCCCTCCAGCCGGACGCCGGGCCGCGCGCGGAGCTGCTCGAGCGCCGCGCGCACCGCCTCCGGTCGCGCCCACTGATCCACCAGCAACCAGCCCGCGTAGCCACGGCGGCCGAGGCTGCGCTGATAGGCCTGCAGCTCCTCACGCGCGGCCTGGTAGGTTGCCGCGTCCACCACCACTGCGACTCCCCGCCCTGGTCCCGCCGGCGGTGGCCACAGGGTCGGCGCCGCGGCCGTCCACCGCGGCCACAGCAGCAGCGCCGCGGCGGCGCACCCTGATCGCAACATCAAGCTTCTCCCTGTCGCACGCTGGCCGCGCCTGGCCATCCACGGCCAGGCGCGGCCGGTGCGGCGCAACTCCCCTAGTGCGCTGATCGGGACAAACCGAAAACAGGAAACAAGAAGCGCGTCCGGGGTGCCGAAAGAGGGTTCTGCGAAGGACCCCCATGATGCACTCCCGGACCCGCTACCCCGTCGTTCTGCAATCTGCCCAGGTCGCCTTCCTGACCCGGGTGTCCCGCAGCCGCAAGGCGCCCGACCGTGCCCGTCGGGCCGCCGCCATC
>JADZEX010000036.1 GCA_020850355.1 Fimbriimonadaceae bacterium
ACGGCACGAAGTTGCCGAAGCCCTTCGAGGCCTGATGCTTCGTGATCGCCGCCGTCAGCGTCGTCTTGCCGTGATCGACGTGCCCGATCGTCCCGACATTCACGTGCGGCTTGGTCCGCTCGAACTTCTGCCTGGCCAGGGTCCCTACTCCCGCCGACGGCTCCGCGTCGGTCAGCCGCCTCAGCGGCCCGCAATCAGCTCCTCGCGCAGCGACGCCGGTACTTCTTGATACTGCGCCGGCTCCATCGTGTACGTCGCGCGGCCCTGGCTGATCGAACGCAGCGCCGTCGCGTATCCAAACATCTCCGCCAACGGGACGAAGGCGGTGATCGTCTCGGTTTCGCCGGGCGAGGGCTGCATTGCCCCAATCCGCGCCCGCCGCTGGTTGAGGTCGCCGATCACGTCGCCCAGGTAGTCCCGCGGGGTGACCACCTCGACCTGCATGATCGGCTCCATCAACATCACCCCGGCCGCCTTGGCCGCTTCGCGCAGTCCAATCGCGGCGGCCATCTTGAAGGCGATCTCGGAGGAGTCGACTTCGTGGTACGACCCGTCTAGGACCGCCGCCGTGAAGTTGACCAGCGCGTAGCCGGCCAGCACACCGCTCTCGGCCGCCTCGACGATCCCAGCCTGAATCGAGTTCATGTACTCCCGCGGGATCACCCCGCCGACGGTGCGGTCTTCGAACTTGAAACCGCCCTCGGCGAGCGGGGCGACTTCCAGCACGACGTGCCCGTACTGCCCGCGGCCGCCGCTCTGGCGCACAAACTTGCCCTCGGCGCGACCGCTGCGGATCACCGACTCGCGGTACGAAACCTGCGGCGTGCCGACCCGCGCGTCGACTTTGAACTCGCGCAGCAGCCGGTTGACGATGATCTCCAGGTGGAGCTCGCCCATCCCCGAGATCACGGTCTGCCCGGTCTCGTCGTCGTAGCGCACCTGGAAGGTCGGGTCCTCGTCGCGCAGCCGGCCCAGCGCCTTGGTCAGTTTCTCTTCGTCGGCCCGCGTGCGCGGCTCGACGGACATCCAGATCACCGGCTCGGGGAAGGTGATCGCCTCGTAGGCGACGGCCTGCCGGGCATCGCTGAGGGTCTCGCCGGTGACCACATCGTTGAGCCCGATGGCGGCGATGATGTCCCCGCAGCGAGCCGCGTCGATGTCCTCGGGCTTGTTGGCGTGCATCCGCAGCAGCCGGCCGATGCGCACCTGGCGGCCCTTGGTGGTGTTCAGCAGGGCTTCGCCCTTCTTGACGGTCCCCGAGTAGATCCGCAGATAGGTCAACTTCTGGTTCATCCGCGGGTCGTTCTGGACCTTGAAGGCCAGCGCGCTGAAGGGCGCTTCCGGCAGCGGCGCGCGCTCCACCTCAGCGCCGGTCTTGGGGTCGGTGCCGACCGCCAGACCGACATCCAGCGGGCTCGGCAGGTAGTCGATTACGGCGTCGAGGACCTGCTGCACGCCGCAGTTGCGGAACGCTGAGCCGACCGTCACCGGGACGATCTGATTGGCGACGGTGCCGGCGCGAATCGCGGCTTTCAGTTCGCTGACGCTGATCGGCTCTTCGGAGAGGTACTTCTCCAACAGCTGGTCGTCGCACTCGACGACGGCCTCGATCAGCTCATGCCGCAACTGCGCCACTTCGGCCAGGTAGCTCTCGGGAATCGCCCCTTCTTCGAACTCCTTGCCGAGGGTGTCCAGGTAGAACCAGGCGCGCTCCTCGACGAGGTCGATGATTCCCTTCAGATCGGACTCGGCGCCGATCGGCAACTGGATCGGCACGGCGTTGGCCCCGAGGCGGTCGCGCATCGACTTCACGACGTTCAAGAAGTCGGCCCCGACGCGGTCCATCTTGTTGACAAACGCGATCCGCGGGACTTTGTACTTGTCGGCCTGCCGCCAGACGGTTTCGGACTGCGGCTGCACCGCGGCCACCGCGCAGAACACGGCGACCATGCCGTCGAGCACGCGCAGGCTGCGCTCGACTTCGACGGTGAAGTCGACGTGGCCGGGGGTGTCAATGATGTTGATGCTATGGTCTTGCCAACTGACCGTCGTGGCAGCCGCGGTGATGGTGATGCCGCGTTCCTGCTCCTGCTCCATGAAGTCCATCGTGGCGGCGCCCTCGTGGACTTCGCCCATCGTATGGATCCGGCCGCAGTAGAACAGAATCCGCTCGGTCAGCGTCGTCTTCCCGGCATCGATGTGGGCCGCGATGCCGAGATTCCGGACTTTGGCCAGCGGGAAGTTGGACGCCACCGCAGTCACCCTGTCCGCCTTCGAGCGGGTCGACTCAGACGCGATAGTGTGCATATGCCTTGTTGGCCTCGGCCATGCGGAAGACTTGCTCCCGCCGCTCATAGGCGCCGCCGCTGCGGCTGGAGGCGTCGATCAGTTCGGCCGCGAGGCGCTCGATCATGCCCTTCTCGCCACGGCTCCGGGCGGCGCCGACGATCCAGCGGATGGTCAGCGCCACCGACCGGACCGGCCGCACTTCGGCCGGAATCTGGTAGGTCGAACCACCGACGCGCCGGCTCTGGACCTCGATCCGCGGCCGCACATTGAGGAACGCCTCTTCAAAGACTTCGAGCGGATTGCGGCCGGTGCGCTCGGCGATCCGGAGCAGCGCGCCGTAGAACACATGCTCGCTGCGGCTGCGCTTGCCACCCTTCATGAGGTAGCGGATGAAGCGCTCGCAGACGGTGCTGCCGAGCACCGGGTCGGGCGGGGTTTCGCGGTGGTGAATGCTGTGCTTGCGGCTCATCGCGCCCTCCTACTACTTGGCCTGCGGCCGCTTGGCGCCGTACTTGCTGCGACCCTGCATGCGCTTCGCCACGCCGGTCGTGTCGAGCGTGCCGCGGATGATGTGGTAGCGCACCCCGGGCAGGTCCTTGACGCGGCCACCGCGGATCAGCACGACGCTGTGCTCCTGCAGGTTGTGGCCGATGCCGGGGATGTAGGCGAGCACCTCGCGGCGGTTGGTGAGCCGCACGCGGGCCAGCTTCCGCATGGCCGAGTTCGGCTTCTTGGGCGTCGTGGTGTACACCTTGGTACAGACGCCACGCTTCTGCGGCGAGCCGCCGGGAATCGGGTAGCTCTTCCGCTTCTTGCTGTTGAAGCCGCTCTGCAGGGCGGTCGCCTTGCTCTTGCGCACCTGCCGCTGACGGCCCTTGCGAATCAACTGATTGATGGTCGGCATTGCTGCAGTCCTTGCCCTTCACCCGCCGCCGGGACGCGCACAAAGGCGTCGGGCACCAAAACGCATGGCGGTCTGGCGTGGTCGCGCCGTGGCGGGGACCGGTGCCTGCCAGGCTGCGACACTCCCACCCGAAGACACGGTCCGATGGCGCCTGAGCGCCGTGCCTGCTCGCCTACTGCGCCGCTCGCAGCGGTTCGAACAATGCCCTTGGGGGTCGACGTCCGATTGTGGCGCGCCGGCCGCGCCGGCTTTCCACAAGGTCGGGAGTCTAGCATCGCGGGGGCATACGGTCAAGGGTTAACCTGGGAACTTGGCGGCGCTGTCGTTGACACGGCCGACGGCCGCGGCTATCGTGCCGCCGGAGGTCGTGATGCCGTCCCCATACTATGTCTCGCAAGCCACCCTGCGGCAGCAGACCGGCGTGATCGTCCCGACCTGGTTCCCGGCGGACTACGACCCGGCCGCCGCCGCCGCGGTGCTGGCGACGACGCTCGCCGACACCGAACTGATTGCCGCGCCGCAACACTGTCTGGTGGTCTCCGACGGCTCGCAAGTCGCCGCGGACGCCGCCCGCGAGGTCCTGCCGGCGGCCTGCGTGGTGGTCTTGGAGGCCGGCCCGCACGGCAAGGGTGGCGCCGTCGCAGCCGGCTTCGAGCGGTTGCTGGAGCGGCCGGAGCTGCACTGGCTGGTGGTCCGCGACCACGACGGCGACCACTTCGCGGGCGACCTGCCGCGGCTCCAGCGGCTGGCCCTGCAGATGGCCGCCGAGGCTGGCGTGGAGCGGATCCTGGTGAACGGCGGGCGCCGCGACCCGGCCCGGCCGATGGGCTGGGTGCGGGCCGAGTATGAGCGGCTGGTGAACGCCGTGGTGTGGCGTGGCCTGGCCTACTGGGCGGCCTGGCAGGGCGCCGCGGTGGACGAGCGCTGGCTCGAGCCGGGGACCGCCGAGCCGGACCTGCAGAGCGGCTACAAGCTCTACAACCGGGCCGCCGCGGAGGCGCTGGTGCGGGCGACGGCGGGCAGCAGTTTCCCGCTGCGGCGCTGGGGCTGCGAGGTGCTCGCCACGGTGGAGGTGCTACGGGCCGGCGGGGCGGTCGGCGAGATCAACCGACTCTGCCTCGACGAGCAGCCGTTGACGACCTACGAAGGCGACGCTTCGCGAGTCCAGATCCATGGCGACATCCTGCGGTGGGTGGCGCGCCGCCTGGCGCTGCCGGCGGGGGCAGTGGCGCTCTGGTTCGACGCCGCGCTGGCCCGGCGGCCGTTGCGGACCTTGCCCGGCCTGGTCGAGCCCCTGGCGGCCCTGCGGCGCTATGTGCTGGAGGGTCTGGCAGCCGCCGACCTGGCGGCTGCGCCGTCGCGGGCGCCCTGGATCGTCTAGGTGGCCCGCCGCTTCGCCAGCGAGGAAGCGCTGGCCGCGCTGGTGGCGCAGTGGCTGGAGGCGGCCGACTGGGAGGTCTACGCCGAAGTCCAGCCGCAGCGCGGTGCGCCGGTCGCGGACCTGGTGGCCCGGCGGCGAGGCGTGCTGTGGGTCGTCGAGTGCAAGTGCAGCCTGTCGCTGGCGCTGCTCGACCAGGTCCACCACTGGCTGGGCCGCGCGCACTATGTCTCGCTGGCCTGCCCCCGCCCGACCCGCGGGCGCGGCGCGGGGGTCACTGCGTCCTGGCTGCGGGCGGTCGGCGCGGGCTGGCTGGAGGTCGTCGGCGGGCCTGGCGGAGCGGTTCAGGAGCGGGTCAAGCCGCGGGTCTTGCGAACCGCGGCCAGCGGTCCGCTGGCCGCCGCGCTGCGCGAGCCGCAGAAGGCTTACGCGGCGCCGGGCAACCCCCACTCGCGCCGCTGGACGCCGTTCCAGGAAACGGCCCAGGCGTTGCGGCTGCTGGTGGCGGCCGAGCCTGGGGTGCTCTTGAGTGAGGCCGTGGCGCGCCTGCCCCACCACTACCGTTCCGCCCGCACGGCCCGCGGGACGCTCAGCAAGTGGCTGGCGCAGGGGGTCATCAGCGGGGTCCACCAGCGCAAAGTCGCCGGCCGGCTGCGGCTCTACCCCGATGTCGGCTGGGAGTCCTGCGAGCCGCCGCACCAGTCGTCGAAGATGGTGTAAGTGACCGGCACGATCAGCAGCGTCAAGAGCGTCGAGAGCAGCAGCCCGCCGATCACGGCAATCGCCATCGGGGCGCGGATCTCGGCGCCCTTGCCGATCTTAAGGGCCACCGGGAGCATCCCGCAGACGGTCGCGGCGGTGGTCATCAGGATCGGCCGCAGCCGGCGCGCGCCGGACTCGACCACGGCGGCCGCCCGCGCGAGACCCTCGCGGCGGAGGTGGATGGTGTGGTCGACGAGCAAGATGGCATTCCGGACGACGATTCCGAGCAGCAGGATCAGGCCGATCCCCGAGACGATGCTGAGCGAGGAGCGGGTCAGCACCAACGCCAGCAGCGCCCCGGCGATGGCCATTGGGACGGACAGCATGATGGTCAACGGATGCACCGCGCTGTTGAACAACGCGGCCATGATGCCGTAGACCAGCAACGCGCCGAGCAGCGCCGTGGCGGTCATGTACTTGGCCGAGGCGGCCATCGTCTCGGCGTCGCCCCGCCAGCCCCACCGCAGGTCGGGGTGCCGGTTGGTGGCCGGCGCTGGCCCGCGGTCGGGCGCCACGCCGAGCTCCGCCAGGACCGCGGTGATGGCGGTGCGCGCCTCGCCCAGGCTGACGCCCTCGGCGAGGTAGGCCTTGAAGTTCAGGTCGCGCTGGCCGTCGCGGCGGTCGATGCGGGTCGGGCCGGTGCCCGGGCGCACCTCGGCGACTTCGGCCAGCCGGCCGACCCGGCCGGCCGCGGGGGCCACCGGTAGCCGCTCCAGGTCGGCCGGCAGCCGGCGGTCGAAGTCGCGCAGGCGGAGCCGCACCGGGAGCAGCTCGCCGCCGATCCGAGCGGTCAGGCTGCTGTCGCCCTCGAGGGCGGCGCGCAACTCGCGGCCGACGCTGCCGGGGTAGACGCTCAGCTCGCCGGCCTCGCGACGCTTCAGGCGGACCTGCAGCTCCGGCTGGCCGAGCCGCCAGGAGACGTCGGCGTCGAGCAGTTGCGGCAGGCTGTCGAGCCGGCGCAGCAGCTCCTCGCCGACGCGGCTCATCGAGTCCAGGTCCTGCCCGTAGAGACTCAGGTCGACCGGCGCCCCGGCGCCGCCCCAACCCTTGACGGCAATGACCTGCCAGCGGGCCTGGGTCTGGCGGCGCAACAGCTCGCGCAGCCCGGCGGCGACGGCGGCATCGCTGCGGCGGCGGCCGTCGCGGCGGCGGCCGAGCAGCCGGTCAAGCAGGTCGCGCCGGTTGCGCAGGGTGATGTTGATCTGTGCGTAGCTCGGGCCGTAGCGGCTGACGACCCCAAACCCGGCCTCGATCCGGCCGAGCGTCGTGAACAGCGTGGCGACCTCGGGCACCGTCGCCAGTTGGGCCTCGGCGGCGGCCACGACGCGCTCGGTGGCGGCGTTGGTGGCCCCGGCTGGGAGCTCGACGTTGACCACGATGGTGCTCAGGTCGGCGGCCGGGATGAAGTCCACGCCCAGCGCCCGCCAGGCCAGCAGGCCGGCCAGCGCGAGCACCGTCCAGCCGCCGGCGATGGTCCGCCAGCGGTGCCGCAGGGCGACCTCCAAGATGGCGCGGTAGCGGGACTCCAGCCGGCCGTAGCCCTCCGGCGGCCGCTGCTCGGCGACGGTCAGCGGGTGCCGCTGGTACCAGACCGCGGCGAGCATCGGCACGAGGGTGTAGGCGACCAGCAGCGAGAGCGCCGCCGCGGCCGCGACGACCAGGCCGAAGTCCTGGAAGAACTGCCCGACGATGCCCTGCATCACGGCGATCGGCAGGAACACCGCCAGGTCGACCAGTGTGGTCGAGGTGTCGGCGAGCGCGATGTCGTTGCGTCCGTTGAAGGCCGCCAGCGCGGGCGGCTCGCCGCGTTGCAAGCGCCAGGTGATGGCCTCCAGGCAGACGATGCTGTCGTCGACCAGGATGCCCACCGACAGCGCCAGCCCGAGCAGCGACATCTGGTTGAGCGTCGTGTCGCCGTAGCCGATCAGCGCGAAGGTGCCGACCAGACAGACTGGGATGCTGGTCCCCACAATCACGGTGCCGCGCCAGTTGCGCAGGAAGACGTAGATGATGCTGGAGCAGAGCACGACCCCCAGCAGGATGCTCAGGTTGACATCGCTGAGCGCCTCGTGGACGGTCGCGGCGGTGTCGCGGGCGATCCGCACTTCGAGGTCGGCGGGCAGCCCGGCCGCGGCGATCGCGGCGCGGACGCCGGCGGAGACCTGCACGGTGTTGGCGCGGCCCTGCTTGGTGACGATCAGCCCCACCGCCGGGCGTTGCTGCAGCCGGATCCGCACGTCGTCGTCGCGGCTGCCGAGGGTCACCGTGCCGAGGTCGCCGAGGCGCAGCGGGCGGGCCGGCTGCCCAGCCAGGGGGCGCCGCTGCCGCAGCAGGCTGCTCGGATCGAAGCGCGGCGGCAGCGGCACGGCGCGCAGGTCGTCGAGCGAGGTGAACTCGCCGACCACGCGCACCGCGCGCTCGCGGTCGCCGCTCTGCAGGTTGCCCGCGGGGACGTTGCGGCCGGCCGCCTGGAGCGGTTCCAGGACCTGCGAGAGGGTCAGTTGCGCGGCCAGCAGCCGCTCGCGGTCGAGCGCCACCTGGACCTCGGCGGTCTGCCCGCCGAGCAGGCTGACCTCGCCGACGCCCGGCACGGCGCGCAGCCGCGGGCGCAGTTGCAGGTCGGCCAGGCGGCGCAACTCGGCCAGCGGGCGGTCGCCGGAGAGGCCCAGGAAGAGTACCGGCTGAGCGTTGATGTCGAGCCGCCGAAAGACCGGGTCCTGCAGCTCGGTGGGCAGCTTGCCGCGGATTCCGTCGAACGCCTCGCGACAGCGCGGCAGCGCGGCGGTGACGTCGGTGCCTTCGACAAACTCGACGAAGCAGTGCAGGTAGCTCTCCTGCGACACGGTGTACAGATGCAGGACACCGTTCACGCCGCGCAGCGCGTCCTCCAGTGGCGCGGCGACGAGGCTCTCGACGGTGCTGGGCGCGGCGCCGGGGTAGATGGCACTGATGCTGACCGTCGGGATGTCGGCCTGGGGGTTCAGGTCGACCGGCAACCGCCGCCAACTGATCACCCCCGCCACGAGCAGCGCCACGGTCAGCAGGACGGTGAGGAAGGGACGCTCGATGGCGTAGCGCGTGAGGCCCATCAGTCGACCTCGAGCGGCGCCCCGTCGTAGAGGGCCAGACCCTCGGCGACGACCACCGGCGCGCCGACGCGGAGACCGTCGAGCACCTCGACCGCCTGCGGCGTGCGCAGTCCGAGCGTCACGGCCTGGCGGCGGGCGCGGCCCTGTTCCAGGAGGTAGACCGCCGCCCCGCCGTCGCTGCCGTCGAGCACCGCGGCGGCCGGCACCTGCAGCGCCGCGGCGGCCGTACTGACGGCGATCGCCGCGCTGGCGTGAAGACCGGGCGGCAGGTCGGGATGCTGCACCACGATGCGCACCTTGAAGCTGCGGCCATCGCCCTCGGCGACAGCGGCGACCTCGCGGACGGTGCCGCCGAAGGGCCGTGGCGCGCCCGGCACGGTGACTTCGGCGCGCTGCCCGACGGCGATCTGCAGGCGCTGCTCGGGGGTTGCCAGGGCCTCCAGATCGGCCGTCGCGGCGGCTTCGATCACGGCCACTGGCATACCCGGCAGAATGGTGTCGCCGGGCCGCACGGCAAGCTGCGTGACGGTGCCGCTGACGGGCGCCAGGAGGGTCGTGCGGCTGAGCTGGAAGCTCGCCAGGCGGTGCGCCGCCTCGGCCTCTTGCAGCCCCGCGCGGGCGGCCAGCAGATCGGCGGCGAGGACCTGCTCCTGGGCCAGCGTGGCGCCCGCCTCGGCTTCGCCGGCGCGGGCCATCGCGGTGTTGGCGGCGGCCGCGGCGGCCTGGCCCTGGGCCACGGCGACGCGCGCCAGGGCGGCTTCGGCGGCGGCCACGCCGGCGTCGGCCTGGGCGACCTGCGCCGCCGCCGCGCGGGAGGCCGCGGCGGCCACCTCGACGCGATCGGCGCGGGCCTCGGCGGCGGCCTGCCGACCCGCTTCGGCGCGCGCCAGTTGGGCCTCGGCGGCAGCGATCTCGCCGGCCGAGACGCGCGTCCGGCCGCGCCCGACCTCGGCCGCCTGGACCCCGGCCTGGGCCTCGCCGACCAGCGCGGCGGCAGCCTGCCGCTCGGCGGCGGTGGCCCCCGCGGTGGCCTTGGCCAACTGCGCCTCGGCGGCCTTGAGCTGCTGCTCGGCGATGCCTAACTGGGTGCGGGCACCGGCCACGGTGTCGCCGGCGATGCCGCCGTGTTGGAGCAGGTACTCCAGATCGGCGACCTCGCGCTGGGCCTGCTCGCGCCCCAGGCGGGCCTGCTCGACCTGCGCCCGGGCCGCGGCCAGATCCTCGACGCGGGCCCCGTCGCTGGTCCGGCGGGCATTGGCCTGGGCCGCCTCGAGCCCGGCCGCGGCCCGGCTGACATCGGCCGCCGCGGCGGCGGTGGCGAGGTCGGCGCCGGCCTGGGCCCGTTGCAGGTCGGCGCGGGCGGCGCGCACGCCGGCTTCGGCCGCCGCCAGATCGGCGGTGGCCTGCGTCTGCGCCAAACTGACGCCCTTGGCGGCCTGCGCGGCCTGGGCCTGGGCGGCCTGCAGACCGGCGCGCGCGGTGGCCAGGTCGGCGATGGCCTGCGCGCGGGTCAGCGGCACGCCCAACCGCGCCTGGGCCTCGGCCGCCTCGGCGGCGCGACGCCCGCCCTGGGCCTTGCGCCGTTGCGCCTGTCCGGCCTGCCGCGCGGCGAGTTGCCCGGCCTGAGCCTTCGCCAGCAAGGCCCGCGAGGCGGCGACGCCCGCGGCGGCGCGGGCGATGTTGCCGCGCAACTCGGCGTCGTCGAGCTGCACCACCAACCCGCCAGCCGTCACCACGCCGCCCTCGACGACCGCCACCCGCAGCACGCGCGAGGGCACCTGCGCGGTCAGCTCGACGCGGGCAGTTGGCTGCAGCACGCCGTCGACGACGGTCGTGGCGGTCAGTGGCGCGCGCCGCACCGGGACGACCTGCACCCGCAGCGGTCGCGGCGGATTGGCGGCCGGCGGCTCCCGTCGCCCGGACAGGGCGAACGCCAGCAAGGCCAGGCCAAGCAGGCCACCGAGGATTGGTAGGAGCCGTTTCATGAACTTCGCGCGGCCAGTTCGGCAGACCCGCGGCGAACCCTGCCGGTGGCTACTGCCCGATGTAGTCGCGGAGCTGCCGCATCTTGCTGGGGTGGCGCAGCTTCTTGAGGGCCTTGGCCTCGATCTGCCGGATCCGCTCGCGGGTCACCTCGAAGTGCTGCCCGACCTCTTCGAGCGTCCGCGGCCAGCCGTCGTCGAGGCCGTAGCGCATCCGCAGGACGTCGCGCTCACGCTGGCTGAGGGTGTTCAGCACGGCGTCGAGTTGCTCCCGCAGGACCATGTTGGAGGCCATGTCGGCCGGCGAGACGCAGCGCTCGTCTTCGATGAAGTCGCCGAGGTGCGAGTCTTCCTGCTCGCCGATGGGCGTCTCGAGGCTCAGCGGCTCGGGCGCGATGCGCTGGATGTCGGCGACCCGCTCCGGCAACATGTCGAGCTCGGAGGCGAGTTCCTCGACGGTCGGCTCGCGGCCCAGCGCCTGCACCAGCTCGCGCTTGGTCTTCAGCAGCTTGTTGATGGTCTCGACCATGTGGACCGGAATCCGGATGGTCCGGGCCTGGTCGGCGATGGCGCGGGTGATCGCCTGCCGGATCCACCAGGTGGCGTAGGTGCTGAACTTGTAGCCCTTCCGGAAGTCGAACTTCTCGACGGCGCGGATCAGCCCAATATTGCCCTCCTGGATCAGGTCCAGGAAGCTCATGTTGCGGCCGGTGTAGCGCTTCGCGATGCTCACCACCAGGCGCAGGTTGGCCTCGGTCAGCTTCTGCTTGGCTTCCTGGTCGCCCTGCTCGATGCGCCGCGCCAGTTCGAGCTCTTCTTCCTGGTTCAGCAGCGGCACGCGGCCGATGTCGCGGAGGTACATCCGGACCGGGTCGTCCAGCGGCACGCCCTCGCCGATGTCGAAACGTTCGGCAAGGTCTTCGTCTTCGTCGTCATGGTCGACCGGCGCCGCCCCGGGCGAGGGACGCTGCGTTTCGTCCTCTTCGTCTTCCAGCAGGTCGATCCCGAGGGTCTCGAGCAGCCGTAGCGCCTCTTCGGTGTCTTCGTCGGGCTCCAGCTCTTCGTGCGCCGCGAGGTACGCGCGGACCTGCCCGAGGGTGACGCCCCCGGCGGCCTTGGCCATCTTGAGGAGTTCCGCCAGCGCTTCCTGCAGCTCTCGTGTCGCCATCATCGCATTCCGTCGGTGCGCAGCAGCGCCTGCCGACTTCGCTCCAAGTTTTGCAGCACCTCGGTGAGTTGGCGGGACAGGGCCACCAGCTCGTCGAAGTCCTCGGACGCCAACCCCTCGCGCCGCGCCCGCAACTCGGCCGCCTGGCGCTCCAGCGCTTCGCAGGCCAGCTCGTCGAGCAGGCGCTGCAGCGGTGCGGTCTCCGCCGGCTCGCAAGCCAAGCGGGCGGCCAGGACGCTGGCGGCCTCACCGCAGCGCTCCAAGGCGGCCGCCAGGTCACCGCCCGGGGGCAACGCCGCCAACGCCGCGAACAGCTCGCGATGCACCGGGCTGACCAACTGCTCGCCCGCCGCACTCGCCGCGGTCACCAGAATCGGTTGTTGCACCAGCACGGCCAGCAACCGTTCGGCAACCAGTTCGCCGCGCCCCGCGGTGGCCGCGGCCCGCGGGGTCTGGCGCGCGCCGCCCCGTACGGTGCCACGCCGTTGCCGCAACGTCCGCGTCAGGGTGCGCTCGAACTCCTCTTGCAACCCAATTGCCTGACCTGCCCACCACTCGGCCACCCGCTGGACTAACTGAGCCTGACGCGGGGCGTCGGTGATGTCAGCCAAGACCGCCGTGACCGCCGCCAGGACCGCTTCCTGTTGCCCGCCAGCACTGCCATCACTGGCCGCCAGAGCGGCCCGCAGCCGGTAGTCGACCAGATCGGGCGGGTCCTGCAGCAACTGCGCGAAGGCCGCGCTGCCGGCGCTGCGGAGGTAGTCGTCGGGGTCCTGCCCGCCGGGCAGCGAGAGCACCCGGCCGTCGACGCCTTCTTCGATAAACGCCGCGGCCGCCCGTTCGGTTGCCGCGACGCCGGCTTTGTCGCCATCGTAGCAGAGGACCACCTGCGCGGTGTGGCGGCGCAAGAGCCGCAGATGCTCGCCAGTCAACGACGTGCCGAGCGTGGCGACGGCGTTGCGTTGGCCGTGTTGATGCAGCGCGATCACGTCCATGTAGCCTTCGACCACCAGCACCTGTTGCCCGAGATGGTCGAGCGCGTGGGGCAAGCCGTAGAGCAGCCGGCGCTTGTTGAAGATCTCCGACTCCGGGCTGTTGAGGTACTTCGGCTCGTCATGCGGATCGATCACCCGGCCACCGAACCCGACCACGCGGCCTTGGGGGTCGACGATTGGGAACATCACCCGGGCGCGGAAGCGGTCGTACCAGCCCTCGCCGCGCTCGCGGCGCTTCAGCAGCCCGGCCTCCTCGGCGTCGGCCAGACTGAGTCCCTGCCGCTGCAGGTAGCGGGTCAGCGAGTCCCAGCCGGGCGGCGCGTAGCCCAGGCGGAACTGCCTGCTGATGGACGGGGTCAGCCCGCGCTGCGTCAGGTACTCGCGCGCCACCGCACCGCCCTCACCGTTCCAGAGCGCCCGCTCGTAGAGCTCGGCGGTCAGCCGCAGCAGTTCGCCGAGGCGGTCCCGTCGGTCGGCCCGCCGGACCTCGCTCTGGCTGGTCTGGAGGGTGAACCCCAACTGGTTGGCCAACAGTTCGGCAGCCTCCCGGAAGTCGAGCTTCTCGGCCAGCATCACGAAGCGGAAGACGTCGCCCCCGGTGCCGCAGGCGCCGCGGCAGTACCACAGGCCCTTCTCGGGGTTGACGTAGAACGACGGCGTCTTCTCGGTGTGAAAGGGACACAGCCCACGGTGTTCCAGCCCGGCCTTCTGCAGCCGCACGTGGCGACCAATCACTGCCAGCAGGTCGACCCGCTCGCGCAGTTCGTCTTTGGTGATCGACTGCAGCGCCACCCTGAATCCTCGCGATCGCAGTGGCGGGGCGGCGCGGGCCGCCCCGCTGCGACGCTCAGCGGTAGTTCAGCCGGACCACCTGCAAGGCCGTGACATGCTTATCCTGCAGCACCATGTTGAGGTTGCCGACCGGCCGGCCGACCTCATCGCGGGCGTACGAGATGAAGTTCAGGTTGGGCTGCTGCTCGGCGACGTCGTTGATGAACTCGTCGTAGAGCAGCGGCGGGCCGTAGCGCAGCATCACGTCGCGCAGGCTGCTGCCGATCATGATCCCGCGCTTCGTGCGGGCACCCTCCCAGGGCGAGCCCATCACCGAGATCTGGGTGCACATGCCGTCGCTGTCGAGCCCGAACTCGACCTTCGTGTCGCCGACCTGCAGTCGTCCCCCGACCAGCTTCGGCTTGTTGCGGAAGGTGTAGTCCCAGCGGAACTGCGTCTCGGGCACGGCGGTCGTCACAAGACAGAGCCCCGGGGCCGCCCGGGCGCCGAAGGCGATGTTGTAGCCGGTCTGCCCGGTCAGGTCGCCGTAGACCAGGTTGAGGGCCGCCGCCAAGCTCTCCCGGCTGACGCTGCCGGCGCCGCCGCCGCCCCCGCCGCCGCTGGCGCCGCCGGAGTCGCCGGGCGCCGCCCCACCGGCATCGGGGGGCGCGGCTCCGCCGCCCGAGGGTCCGGCCGGAGCCGGCCCGCCACCCGCCGGCGCCGGGCCAGCGCCACCACCGCCGCCGCTGACGGCCGCCCGCAGGCTTTCGAGGCAGAGCGGCTCAAGGTTCATCGTGTCGCGGCCGTAGGAGAACGGCATCGGGTAGCGGCAGAGCACATCGCCGGCCGGCTGCGCCAAGCTGACGCCGCCGGTCGTACCGCCGGCGCCACCGGCCTCGCCCGGACCGCTCGGACCGCCCGCCGCGGCGGGTCCGCCAGCCGCACTGGGCATCGCCGGGGCCTGCGCCTGGGCCAGCCCGGCGCGACCGGCCGGCAGGCCCGGCTGCATCGCCACCAGGCCGGCCGCCGGCGTGGCGATCACCGGTCCCGGCATGTCGTACCCACCACCCGTGCCGGGTCGCAGGTTCGGCGCGCCGCCGCCGCTGGCCCCCTCGATGGCGTCGGCCTCGCTGGCCTGACCGCCGATCTGGTTGGCCGCCGCAGCGAACAGGTTGCCGGTCCCTTCACCGAAGATCGTCGCGTCGATCGGCACGCCGGGCGGCCAGTCACCGGGATCCGGCGGCGCGGTGATCCGCGACAGGCGGTGGTTCGGCTGCTCGATGGCGTGCGGCTCACCGTACACCAAACGGCCGTTGCGCGGGCTGCGAATGGTCAGCAACTGCTGCGCGTTGAGCCCGAGCTGGACCCCGCCGAGCTGCCGCTCCTGGGCGTTCGGCCGCGGCTCGATGATCATCCGGATCACCCGCCAGACCTTCGGCCGGGGGTGATCCAGCAAGAAGCCGACGTTGTTGGTGTCGTAGTAGTGGATCAGCAGGTAGCGCCCGTAGAACGACTCCCAGCCGTCGGGCCAGCCGTAGCGGTCGAAGACCCGCTCGAGGCTGTCGCCAAGGGCGATCCCGCGTTGGCCATTCGGCGCGCTCGAGGTCCGCGCGCCGTCCCAGGTGCTGCGGCTGTTGGCGACGGTGATTCCGTCGACCTGCCAGGTGTAGAAGTTGACGGTCACCGAGAGCCAGGTGTCGATGCCCATCTTGTAGCAGAAGACGATGTCGCGACCGGGCTGACCGACGTGGAAGACGTGGTAGTAGATCCGGAAGTTGGCCAGGAAAGCCTGTGCCTGCGAGCGCTGCCGCAGCGTCGCGCTGGCCGCGGCCACTTCCAGCATCTGTTCCCGCAGGGTGGTCACTTCCTGCAGCATCCGGGCGATCTCTTCGACCAGCCGCAACTGGTCGCCCAGCGTCGCATCGCCCTGGTTTTGCAGCACCCGCCGGCGCTCTTCCCACTGGAAGACCCGCGTCTCGAGGGCGTTGATGCGCTGCATCAGCTTAATGAACTCACGCTCCGCGGCGTCGGGGGGAATCTCCGAGGCCTTGAGCTGTTCCATGTAGGCCGAGGTGACCGCCGTCTCAAACGAGCCAACCGCGGCATTGACGGCGCCGTCGATGCCGCCGCCACCACCACCGCCGCCACCGCCACCGCTCGGGCCACCGGGCGCCGAGGGGCCGCTGGCGCCGGGAGCGGCCGGCCCGCCGGGCGCTGGCGGCGGCGGGGCCGCGCCCTGCGCCTGGGCGATGAACTCGTGAATCCGCTGCTTCGCCAGCGGGTCGTCAATCTGGTCGGGCGCCATCCCCCGCGCGACGCCGGAGGGCGGGGCCGAGGCCGAAGAGGCCGATGGTCCCCCGCCCCCACCCCCGCCGCTGGGGCCGCCGCCGGAACCACCGGGTGCGCCGGGCGCCCCGGCGGCCCCGCCGCCACCGCCGCCGAAGCCCCCACCGCCGGCGGCGTTGCCGCGGCCGTAGGTGCCGAGGTAGAAGTTGTACTGCCCGTTGCGCCCCACCCCGCTGCCGGTGAACAGCGGCGGCCGCGTGCCGAGCCGCATGATGATGTGGTCCGGCATCTGGTAGACGCGGCGCAGCTTGCCCTGTTGCGCGGTCTGGATGTTGTCGAAGTTCCACTTGCCGGTGATGCTGCGGCCATGCCAGCCGAGCTTGACCCCCGCCAACTGGTCCTCGTAGAAGGGCAGCGTATCGAGTTGCTGCGCCGGGGCCGCCCCCAGTGCCAGCAGCACGAGCACCCCGAGTTCGAGCCGTTGCCGCCTCATCCGCGACTCCTTCGCGCCTGGCGCCGCCCCAGCGTCGGATGCCGGTTGGCTGCGCCGTTAGACAACCCGCCGCGGCGGCCGGTTGCCACCCGTCGCGCCGGTCAGTCTGCCATGCGCCGAACGCCCTGTCAAGCAGCGGCGCCGGCGGTTAGTCGAAGCCCAGGCTCGGCGCCTGCACCTCAACCTGGAAGAGCGCCTTCCCGAGATAGCAGACCAGCGTCCAGAAAAAGGCCATCGTGAAGGTCCCCAGGACCAGCCCCAGGAAGAAGGGCATCGCGCGGCGGTAGGCCTTCATGCCGCCGCTCTTGAGGATCATGCCCTTCAGGCACCAGGTCAGAAACGCGCTGAACCAGAACACCAGCAAGGTCCACGAGGCGCAGACGGCGTAGCCCAGCGGGTGCAGCGGCCACCAGACCTGCGTCGCGCGCAGAAAGACCAGCCCGCTGCAGACGACGATCCCGACCAGGTACGAGGGCAGCGCCACCGGCGAAGTGCGGACCTGTTGCTGCATCGCCGTGACGGCTTCCTTGACCTGCCACTCGGCATTGCCGCGGGGATAGCCGTAGATGCTGATCTGCCCGAGGTCGTGGCTGATGTTCAGGAAGAAGTAGCAGCCGGCGATCATCGCCCCGACGACACCCACAAAGATCGGCAGCAGCAGATTGCGCGGCCGGTACCGCAGCTCGCGGGCGAGCTTCTGGTTGTCCAAGAAGTTGCTCAGCAGGACGCCCCGCAGGTCGCGCGTGAGGACCGTGTCGAGCATCGCCAAGACGGTGATGTTGCGCGCCCCGAGGCTCCAGTGTGGCCGCACCAGGCGGATCAGGTCGAGCGGCCGGAAGCTGGCCTCGGTCTGTAGCAGCCCCGCCTCGGCCACCCCGCGGCTGAGGACCAGCGCCACCACGAAGAGGTAGACCCCCAGTTCGACAAAGCCCAGCCAGGCGTCGAGGCCGGCGTACCAGCACCAGAGGATCGAGCCGAGGAAGCTGAGCAGCAGCCCCCAGACCGCCACGCGGTAGGGGATCACCTCGTCGTTGGCGCCGTCGCTGAGCAGGCTGCGGCCGCGCTGCACGGCACCGCGCAAGACCGGCCCGAAGTGCGTCCAGCCGGTACGCAGGAGGTAGACCACCAGCACGGTGTAGGCCCCGGCGACCTGGTAGCCGATGTAGAGCTGCGTCGGGTACTGCGGCATGGAGACCAGTTGGTAGGCCAACTGGGTGGCGATCACGTCGGTCAGGCGGGTGACCAGGAAGAAGAACCAGAGGCTGAACAAGAGGTCGCTGCTGAGGAAGTAGAAGAAGCCCACCGCGCCGAACGAGATCACCACGCGGGTGAAGTAGATCCCGTTCCAGGGCTTCGTGGTAAGGAACTGGTTGACGTTCCAGGAGAGCGCGATCTCGGGCACGCTGGGAATGTTGGCGTGCAGGCCGTTGATGGTGTAGACCAGCACCGGCAGCGCGGCGCCGAACCAGGTCAGGCGATTCCGGAAGAGGTCCCCCGCGCTCTGTTCGTCGATCAGCGCCAGCGGCAGCGTGACGAGCGGAAAGACCAGCTTCTCGTTGTCGGCCCACTGTCGCCGCAGAATCACCGCCAGGCAGAGGAACGACAGGTAGACCAGACTCAGCAGCCCCGACCAGCTCAGCAGGGGCCCGAGCCAGAGTCGCCAGGGCACCTTGGCGTTGCCCTCGTGGTAATCGACGGCGGCGTCCTGCCGGTCAACGCCCTCGGGATCGAAGACCACCAGCCACGGTTCGAGGTTCTTCGCGAACAGCTCCATGTACTGGTTTTCGGCCGTCGCGTAGTAGCTGGCGTGGATCAGCGGCGGGATCAGCTTCTCGATGGTCCCGCGGCTGGACATCATCACGGTGATGGTCATCACGACGTACAGCGGGAACAGATCGCGCGCCGCCAGGAAGCGGATCCCGACCAGCCACTTCAGCAGCCGGGACAGCAGCACCAGCAGGAACAGCCCGCCGAGCGCTGCCGGGGAGAGCTGCATGATGCCGATCTGCAGCTTCTGCAGGACCATGTCGCCATACACGGTGATGTAGGCCATCGCCGCGATCAACGGCCCGGCGACCAGCAGCGCGCGCAGCCGCATCGTCGCGAGCGGCGGCTCGGCGGTCGGGTCAGGACTCAGCTCGTGGTTCATCGGCATCGGGCTATTGCATCCAATTGGCCAACTCCTCCAGGCCGCCTGCCACGGCGGCGAACGGCACCGCCGCTGGCTGGCAGCCGCGGGCGGCGGCCAGCGCGGCGCAGACCCCGGCGGCCTGACCCAGCGCCACGGCGTTGCCGGTGACGCGGTAGCTGCTGTGGGCGATGAAGTCGCCACTGAGGCAACGCCCAGCCAGCAGCAGGTTGTCGACGTCGGCCGCCAGCAGCGCGCGGAGCGGAATGTCGTAGGGTTGCGCCCGCACGCCCTCACCGCTGTAGCCCTGGTGCTGCGCCGGGTTGGTGGCGTGGACATCGACCGGGAAGGTCACCCGGCAGACGGCATCGTCGTGCCGCGCGCCGGTGATCAGGTCGTCCGCGGTGACGGTGTACCGGCCGGCGATGCGCCGCCCCTCGCGGACGCCGATCTGGGCGCCGGTGGCGACGATCCGCAGGCCGGCCCAGGGCCCGCCGAGCGCCCGCAGGGCGGTCGTCAGGCCGAACACCTCGGCCCGCGCCCGGCTGGTCGCGGCGCTCAGGGCGCTGGCGTCGTCGCAGCGCACGCCGTACTCGTGGTTGGCCATCATCGCCACCAGGCCGCCGGGCAGGGCGAACAGCGTTGGTTGCGAGTAGGACGGTTGCACGCCGGCCCGCGCCAGCTCCGCCAGGAAGCGCACTTTGCACTGCCCGACCTGCGGTTGGCCGTGGAGCACCCCGATCGCCTGCAGGGCCGCGTGGTCGAGTCCGCCCAAGAGGGCCATCAACGACAGCGGCTGGCACTCTCCGCTGCCCGGCCGACCGACCTCGTAGCGACAGCCGGCCCAGGCCGCGAGGTCGCCGTCGCCGGTGCAGTCGATGCACACCGGCGCGCTCCAGGCCTCGCGTCCCGACTTGCTCTCGGTGAGCACGGCGGTGACCTGGCGGTCGGCGACCCCGGCGGCGACGACGCGGGTGTGCAGCCGCACCGCCACGCCGACCTCGGCGCACAACTCGTCGAGCACCAGTTTCATGGTCTCGACGTCGTAGGCGTAGGAGAGCTGCCCGTCGCGGGCCGCCAGGCGGGCCAGGATCAGCGGCAGCAGGCCGCGCTTGTGCTGGTGATCGAGCAGCCAGCAGAGCGCTCCGCTGGTCCAGATGCCGCCAAGCTGGCCATGCGTTTCGAGCAACCGCACCCGCGCCCCGAGGCGGGCGGCGGCAAGCGCCGCGGCGACCCCGGCCGGCCCGCCGCCCGCGACGATCACGTCGCACTGCGCCACCAGCGGCAGCTCCCGCGGCGGTTCGTGGTACGTCGCAGCGCTCACGGCAACTCCAGACTCGCCCGCAGCCCCTCCGCCGCCGACCGCAGCGCGGGGGCCAGCTCCTGGCGGGCGACCCACTCCAGGACCCACCCGCCGGCGATCACATCGCGCTGGCCGACCTCGCCGGCGGGCAGGGTCAAGTCGCACCGCAGCGCAGCCCGGCCGGCGATCGTGCCGGCCTGCGGCGGCCCGCTGACGGTCTGCGGGAACTTCGCCGCGACCTGCGTGCTGACCTGCTGCGCCAGCGCCTCGACCGGCCAGGTGGCGGCCGCGTCGATCCGACTCAGCACCAGCCGCTCCCGCGCGGTCGGCGCGATCACCACCAACGGCCCGGCGGCGGCGTGGTGCACGGTGACCGGCCAGTTCGCGGGCTTCGTCAGCCGGAGGCCCGGCAACTCGCCGACGGTCCACGCCTCGGGCGCCCCGGCCGGCGGCAGACTCGGCCCACAGCCGCTCAGCAGCAGGGCCAGCAGGCAGCTCGACAGCGGGCGTGGCATCGCTCTCTCCGCCGACCGGCGGACGGCGTCGACGGGTTCTTCGACTCGCTGGATTGGATCCCTGCCGACGTGCTATACTGCGGGGTCGTTGCTACGGCTGCCCGAGGCCCCGTCGCCGGGGCAGCGGCGCGTGGAGTCGGGACTCCCATGAACACCCTCGCCGGCTTGCTCGGCGCCCAGGTCTGGGTGCGGCTGCTGACCAACGTGGTGCAGAGCGTGGTCACCGCCATCCCGGCGGCGCTGGCTTGCGAAGCGGGTGGCTGGCTGTTGCGGTGGTGGGTCTTGCGCCGCCTCAACCCGGTCTTCGCCCGCGACGCCGGACGCGACCCGGTCGAGCGGGCGCGGCGGCGGCGGATGCTGCGGGATGGCACCGTGATTGGGCTGCGCTGGTTCCAGAACAGCCTCGCGACAGTGATCATCCTGACCCTCTGGGGCGTGCAGCCGCTGGCCACGGTGCTCTTCCTGGCGCTGTTGGCGGCGGTCAGCCAGACGCTCTGGCGCGACGCCGTGGCGACCTACCGGCTGCTCTGGGACGATGTCCTGGGGGTCGGTGATCAACTGGCCATCGACGGCGGCGGCCGGGGGATCGTCAGCGAAATCGGCTGGCGACGGGTCAAGCTGGTGGCGGCCGACGGCCAATCGCTGTCGCTGCCGGCCGGCGAGGTGCGGGCGGTGAAGCTGGCCGGCCCCGGCGGCTGAGGTGGCTTGGATGGCTGAGGAGTTCTGCGCGGTCGAGCTGCGGGGCGTCGCCGAAGACAAGTTCGGCTACGACTTCGCGCTGCTGTGCGACGCCCAGGGCCGGCAACTGCCGATCTGGATGGGCCGCTGTCAGGCGGTGGCGATCGCCTTCAAACTGCAGGGCGAAACGATGCCCCGGCCGCTGACCCACGATCTGCTGTGTAATAGCGTGGAGCGGCTCGGGGGACAGATCACCCGGGTGCTGATCGACGATTTCTGGCAGGATACGTTCTACGCCAAAGTGTGCTTGGCCGCTACGGCGGGCGAGCCTGAAATGCAAGTGGACTGCCGTCCGTCCGACGGCATTGCCATCGCCATCCGGGCCGGGGTCCCGATCCTGGTCCGGGAGGATGTCTTGGAGGAGGGCAAGGTTCCTCAACCTCTCACGCCGGATCTTGAGGACGAGGACGACGCCGGATGACGTACTGGCCTGACGAGGGCCTGACGATGCCGGATCTATCAGGAGGCCTGACGAGGGCCAAGGAATGGGAGAGTAGCCTCGCTGTCCGAAACCGTGCTGTACCCACCGCCCGAGGAGTTCCGCAAGCGGGCGCACATTCAGTCGCAGGAGGCCTATGACCAGGAGTATGCCCGCTCGGTGAGCGATCCCGAGGGCTTCTGGGGCGAGCAGGCCGCGAAGCTGGTGGACTGGACCAAGGCCCCGACGCAGGTGCTCGACAAGAGCAACCACCCGTTCTACAAGTGGTTCGCCGACGGCACGCTGAACGTCTCGTACAACTGCCTGGACCGCCATCTGGCGACCCACGGCGAGAAGGTCGCGCTGCTGTTCGAAGGTGAGCCCGGCGACGTCCGCAAGATCACCTACCGGCAGCTCCACGCCGAGGTCTGCCAGTTCGCCAACGTGCTGCAGGGCCTGGGCGTCGTCAAGGGCGACCGCGTGATGCTCTACATGCCGATGATCCCCGAGCTGATCATCGCGATGCAGGCCTGCGCCCGGCTCGGCGCCACCCACAGCATCGTCTTCGGCGGCTTCAGCGCCGAGGCGTTGTCCTCGCGCGTGCAGGATGCCGAGGCGAACGTCGTGGTGACCGCCGATGGTGGCTGGCGCCGCGGCAAGGTGGTCCCGCTGAAGGCCGCCGTCGACGAGGCCTGCAAGAGCTGCCCGTCGGTCCAGAAGGTCGTCGTCGTGCGGCGCTGTGACAACGAAGTCACGATGCTCGACGGCCGCGATGTCTGGTACGACGAAGTGATGGACGGCGCCAGCACCGAGTGCGCGCCGGTCGAGGTCGACGCGGAGCACCCGCTGTTCATCCTCTACACCTCCGGCACTACCGGCAAGCCGAAGGGCGTAGTCCACAGCTCGGGCGGCTACCTGGTCGGGACGGCCCTGACCACCAAGCTGGTCTTCGACATCCACGCCGACGACATCTACTGGTCGACCGCCGACATCGGCTGGATCACCGGTCACAGCTACGTCTGCTACGGCCCGCTGGCCAACGCCACCACGGTCTTCGTGTACGAAGGCTCCCCGGACACCCCGAACTGGGAGCGCTTCTGGGAGATGATCGAGAAGCACAAGATCACCATCCTCTACACGGCGCCGACCGCCATTCGGGCGTTCATGAAGCAGGGCGAAGAGCCGGTCAAGAAGCACGACCTCAGCACGCTGCGGCTGCTCGGGTCGGTCGGCGAGCCGATCAACCCGGCCGCCTGGGAGTGGTACCACAAGGTGATCGGCGGCGAGCGCTGCCCGATCGTCGACACCTGGTGGCAGACCGAGACCGGCGCGATCATGATCACGCCGCTCCCGGGCATCACCCCGACCGTCCCCGGTTCGGCCACCCGGCCGTTCTTCGGCGTCGACGCCATCGTCGCCGATGAGGAAGGCCGCGAAGTGGGCGCGGGCGAGAGCGGTCTGCTGATCATCCGGCAGCCCTGGCCCAGCATGTTGCGGACCATCTACGGCGATCCCGAGCGCTACGTCGAGACCTACTGGCGCCGCTTCGGCGGGCAGTACTACTTCGCTGGCGACGGCGCACGGTACGACGAGCACAAGTACGTCTGGATCACCGGCCGCGTCGACGACGTGCTAAACGTCTCGGGCCACCGCCTGGGCACCGCCGAGGTCGAGAGCGCGCTGGTCAGCCACGCCGCGGTCGCCGAGGCCGCCGTGGTCGGCTTCCCGCACGAGATCAAGGGCGAAGGCATCGCCGCGTTCGTCTCGCTGAAGGCCGGCTTCGAGGCCAGCGATGAGCTGATGGGCGCGCTCAAGAAGCACGTCCGCACGGCCATCGGCCCGATCGCCCAGCCCGACCAGGTGCGCTTCACGCCGAGCCTGCCGAAAACGCGGTCCGGCAAGATCATGCGCCGCCTGCTGCGCGACATCGCCGCCGGCAAGGAGACCACGGGCGACACCTCGACCCTCGAGGACCTCTCCGTGCTCGCCAAGCTGCGGACCGACGAGGAGTAATCCTCGCCCCCAGTCCAGCGCACCGGCCCGGCCTGCTCCGGCAGGTCGGGCCGGTCTGCCTTGGGGCCCCCTGTTCAGCGCGGGCGCCACCGCGTATGCTCTACGGCGCGCGGCGGCGAAGGCCGGGCGCCAAGGAAGTACGACGATGGCGAAAGTGCGAGTGGCGATTCTGGGGTGTGGTGGGATGGCGGGCGGGCACGCCCGGCGCTTCGCGGCGAACCCCGATGTCGAGCTGGTGGCCCTCTGTGACGTCGACGAGCCGCGGGTGGCGGCCTTCATTCAGCGCAACATCGCGGACTACCAGCCGCGACCGGCCATCTTCACCGATCCGGCGGCGATGTACGCCACGGCCCGGCCCGATGCGGTGTCGATTGTCACGCCGCACACGCTCCATTTCGAGCACGGCCAGCAAGCCCTGGCGGCCGGCTGCCACGTGCTGATGGAAAAGCCGATGGTCACCGACTCGACCCAGGCCCACGCCCTGGCGAAGGAGGTCGCGGCCAGCGGCAAAGTCTTCTGCATCGGCTACAACACGCCCTGCACCCCCGAGTTCAAGTACCTTCGCGAGCTGATCCGCAGCGGCGAGTTGGGCAAGCTTGAGCTGGTCAGCGGCTGGCTGGTGCAGAACTGGAAGCGCGGCACGTCCGGCAGTTGGCGCCAGGATCCGGCGCTCTCGGGCGGCGGGCAGATGTACGACAGCGGCGCGCACCTCTTCAACAGCCTGGTCTGGCTGGTCGAACAGCCGGTGGCGCAGGTGCAGGCCTTTGTCGACAACTGCGACACACCCGTCGATATCAACGGCACCGCCAACATCAAGTTCGCCGACGGCACGCTGGCGACGATCACCATCGGCGGCAACTGCCGCGATGCCGGCGCCGGGCTGACCTTGAGTTTCGTCGACGGCCGCGTCGAGGTCGATGGCTGGGGCGGCTCCTGGATCCGCATCTTCAAGGGCGGGCAGGTGAAGTACCCGGCGATCAGCGGCACGGCCGACTCGCCGATGGACAACTTCGTCGACGCCATCCTGGGCCGCGCCCCGGCTCAGACCAGTCCCATCAACGGCGTGATCCAGAGTGAGCTGATGGACGCGATCTACGAGTCCGCGCGCACCGGGACCGTCGTCACGGTGCAGTCGCAGGCTTAGCTGGCAGCGCCACCGCCGCCGCTCCCCAGACGTCAGGAGCGGCGGCGGTGACGGCTAAGCCTCGCCGTCGATCGTCCAGTCGGCCAGCCCCAAGGGCAGCGGCGCCGGCTGGGCGCAGGTGCTCTCCAGGCTGACGTGCCGGCCCTCGGCCGAGGCTTCGTGGAGCGCGTGGATGATGTCGATCACGTGGTACCCCAGCGCGCCGTCGGCGCGATGCGGGCGGCCGGTGCGCAGGCCCACCGCCAGGTCGGCGAGGCCCACGCCGCGGCTGTTGTCGTTGTAGCCGAAGGCGCACTCGACCGGCGCCAGCTCCTTGCCGTCGGCGCGGCGGAGCAGAATCGGCCCGCCGAAGTTGTTGGGGTCGATGCAGCGTAGTGAGCCCTCGGTGCCGTACACCTCGAGGTGTGGCAACCCGGTGGGATGCACATCGCTGCTGATCAGCAGCGTGCCCACCGCTCCGCAGGCGAAGTCGAGCACGGCCGCAAAGTGGGTCGGCGTCTTGACGACCTCGGCCAGCCCCGGCTGGTCGCTCCAGAACTCGCGCGCCGAGCCAGTGACGCGGGCCACCGGACCGAGCAGGTGAATCAGGGCGTGCAGGTAGTAGGGTCCCCGGTCGAAGCTCCAGGTCACCCCGAAGTCGAAGAAGTTGGTGCGGTAGAAGCTGACGTAGCCATCGCCAGCCGCCTGTGGCGGCGCCGGGCGCTTGAAGGCGTGCAGATTGGCCAGCGCGCCGACTGGCCGACCGATGGCGCCCTGGTCGATCAACTGCCGGGCGGTCTGCCAGGCGCCCCCGAAGAAGGTATCGGGCGCCGCGCCGACCCGCAGGCCCTGCGCGGCCGCCAGCCGCAACATCTCGCGGCCGTCCTCGCGGTAGACCGCCAGCGGCTTCTCGATGTAGGGCGACTTGCCGGCCTGCAGCGTCGCGATCCCCACCGGGCCATGCGCCCCGTGGGGTGTCAGGTTGAGCACCACCTCGATGTCGTCGCGGGCGAGCAACTGGTCGGGTGAGCCATGCCAGGCGATGTCGTACTCAGCGGCCCGCGCCTGCGCCGCCTCGGCGCGCAGATCGGCCACCGCCACGATGTCGAACGCGCTGAAGCGCTTCGAGTTCTCGAGGTACTTGCCGGCGATCGCCCCACAGCCGATTACACCAACGCGCACTGCATCCACGACGTTGCTCCTGCTGTCGGCGGGAGCGTTCGGACCGCTCGCCGGCAATCCTGCGCCGGCTGGCTCAGCGCAGGTACCAGACCTTCGCGGTCGGGTCGCTCTGACAGAACCGCAGCAGCAGGTCAGCGACCTTGCGGCGGCCGCTGTCGCTGGGATGGGTGCCGTCGTCGGCGCGGCAGTCCGACTGATTCCAGACCAGGCCGTCAGCTCGGGCGGTGGTGCCGTCGGTCCAGAGGTAGGGCCCCCACAGCAGCAGCGGGGCGCGGACGGCGCCCTTGGCCGGGTCCCAGTTGAGCTCGGCGGCGCCGCCGATCTGGTCCAGGATCAGCCGCCGCACGGCGTAGCCGCTCTCGTAGGCGTAGGGCTCGGGGTTGAGGGCGGTCTTGGCCCAGCCGGCGTAGATGCGGCTGGAGAGGTAGGCCAACCGGAGATTGGGGTAGCGCTCGCGCAGCTTCGATAGATTCTGCGCCAAGGCGGCGCGCAGGGCGTCGGCGTGGCCGGGGTACGCGCCGTAGCGGGCTGGCCCGCCGAGGGCCTGCTTCAGCCAGACCACCTGCACTTGTTCTGGCCGGCAGCCGGCGTTGATCACCCGCCAGTGCAGATTCTCCCACGGTTGCAGCGACTGGTTCCAGGTGTTGGCATCGGCGCCGCCCTGGGCGCCATCGACCGGCACCACCCAGGCTCCCCGCGTGGCGTCGTCGCGGGCCAACGGCAGGAAGGTGCTGAACTCCTGCGTGGTGTTGCTCATGCCCACCGCCAGCAGGGCCAGCCGCCCGCTCTGGGAACTCGCCCGGACCTGCTGGGCGACGGCCAGGGCGGCCTGCCGATGCGCCTCGGGCGGGCTGTTGTGGCCGCCGCCGTAGAGCCCGCCATCCTCGCCCTGGTAGCGATCGTCCGCGGTCATGTCGCAGAGCGGGCGGCAGCCGACGGTCGCTCGTGGGGTCGGCGGCTGCCACTGCTGCGCTCGCGCGCAGCCCACCACAGCCAGCAGGAGACCGGGCCACACTATCCACCGCATCACGCCCTCCGTCCAACCCAGCTAGCGATACCCTCCTGGTGGCAACGGCAAACCGCGGCGGCAGGAGCGGCGGTGGTGGAGTCGTAACAGCGCCCAGGAGCCCGCGATGTGTCTGCGTCTCTGGCTGTGCTGCCTGCTCGCCTCCGCGGCCAGCGGCGACGACCTGCTCGAGAGCCTGACCCGCCCGCTGCCTGGCCGCAGCCGCCGGGCCAGCTCGACCAACCTCCTCAACGGCCGCCCCCGCGGCGACGCCGCCGAGGCCAGCAACTTCGACAACTCCAATGTCGCGCCAGGCGCCACCAAGGTCCTGCTCGACGAACGCGGGCCGGGGGTGATCACGCATCTCTGGCTGACCTTCTTGGGTCCCGAGCCGCAGGGCTGGGCGCGGGAGGGGTCGGCGTCGCACCAGGACATGCTGCTGCGAGTCACCTGGGACGGTCGCTCCCGGCCAGCCGTTGAGGCGCCGGTCGGGGACTTCTTCGCGAACTGCTTCGGGCGCCGCAGCGAGGTGATCAGCACCCCGGTGGTGGTCGAGGACGCCGACAGCTACAACTGCTTCTGGCGGATGCCGTTCCGGGAGCACGCCAAGATCGAGATCGTCAACCAAGGCAGCCGGCCGATCAGTCTGCTCTACTACAACATCGACTGGATCCAGCTCGACCAGCTCCCCGCTGAGACACCCTACTTCCATGCGCAGTACCGCCAGGAGTACCCCGTCGCCAGCGGCCAGGACTACGTCGTGCTGGACACCCGTGGCCGCGGCCACTACGTCGGCACGGTCCTGGCCGTGCGCACCCGCAGCCCGTCCTGGTTCGGCGAAGGCGATGAGAAGGTCTACGTCGACGGCGAGGCCGAGCCCTCGATCTGGGGCACCGGCACCGAGGACTACTTCCTCTCGGCCTGGGGCCTGCAGCGCACCAGCACGCCCTGCTTTGGGGTGCCCTACTTCGACCAGTGGGGGATCATCGGCGGCCACACCAGCGCCTACCGCTGGCACCTGCAAGACCCGATCGTGTTTCAGACCGGCCTCAAAGTGACCTTCGAGCATTACGGCTGGATCTCGGCCGACGAGAACCCGGACGGCAAGGTCAACAGTTGGAACGAGCGACAGGACGACTACGCCAGCGTGGCTTTCTGGTACCAGACTGGCGAATCGACCTTCGCGGCCCGCGCCCCGAGCGGCCCAGAGCGCCGCCTGCCGAGCCTGGACCGCCTGACAGTCTACGCCAGCGACCACGCCGCCGAGTCGCACAGCCCAGGCGAGGCCTTCCGGCAGCAGTTGGCACTCTACCCCGGCCCGCAGTTGCTCTTCAAGCCGGCCGACGCCACCGAGGCCTGGCTCCGCCTGCCCTTCCGCGTGGAACGCAGCGAGCCCCTGCGGCTGCTCTTGCAGGTCACCCGGTCGTACGACTTCGGGATTTGGCAGGCCTACCTCAACGACGTCAAGGTCGGCGCGCCGTTCGACTGCTGGAGCGAGCAGATCGCCGACCAGGAGGTCCACCTGCTAGACTTCTGGCCGGCGCCGGGGGAGTACGTCCTGAAGCTGGTCAACGTCGGCCGCAACCCGCGGTCGAGCGGCAACTACCTCGGCCTGGAGTCCCTCCGCCTCCGCGAACGCCGCCCCCGCGTGGCGGAGTATGGTCGCGACAAGGACAAGGACTGGCGGGTGGCGCCGGGGTTGTACCGTTAGGTCCCGGCAGCGGCCGACGATGTGATCCCGAGCAGGCCGCCGACCAGTAGATGCACCGCAGTCGACGGGCAACCGTGCGGTGGCGACTGCTCGTCTTGGCGCCGTGTGGCGAGCTGGCCGGCCCGCTGTACCGCCGCGGCGGTGTGCGCCCTGACCAGTTCGTAAGGGTCTTCGCCGTGCTTGTACGTCTCGAACCCGGCCTGCTTGCAGAGCTCGGCATCGATCCTGCTGCCAGCGCAGACGGCCGACCAGTCGCGAAAGTGCAGCAGCAGCCACAGTTCGAAGCGTGGATTGGACCAGGCGACCTGAATCGCCAGACCACTCGTGGTCTCGCCCGGGTTGGTCACGACTTCGTCGAAACACGGGAAGTCATCGCAGTCGCATACCAACCACACCCGATCCAACTCCGGATCCAACTGCCGGCGGTCGCCCTGCTTCGAGCATTCCTCACGCATCTGATGTGGGCTCGTCGCAGACAGGCAGGTCACGATCGTGGCGGTTAGTCGTTCGCGCCGGCGAATGCTCTCGAAGTACCGCTGCTCCCCGTGGCCACCGCACAGGATCAACCAGCAAGGCCGCTGGTCCCGGGACTCAGGGCGGCGGCCTGGCTGACCCGGTCTGCGCGACTTGGCCATTCCTACACCTCTGGCAGGACCGGAATCGCGCCGAATCGGCCGCTGAGGTAGCGGGAGCGCAGGTCGGCCTCCGGACGCAGGTTCCTATACTCGGCCAGTGCGACCAAGGTCGACTGCTGTTCGGCGTCTTTGTCCATCAGCCAGACCTGGTCGCGGCGCAGCAGGCCAGCCTGCAACAGACCGGGGTTGTGCGTGGTCAAGATCAACTGACCCGCCTCGGCGGTCTGGCCTTCCGGCCGCCGCGCCGCGTGCCACCTCGCCAGCAGGTGCTCCGAAAGGAGGGGGTGCAGGCGCAGATCGAACTCGTCGATCACGAAGACGTTTCCATCGCGCGCGGCGTCGAGCAGTGGCTTCGACAGCTCGACCATCCGACGTGTGCCGGCAGATTCGTCGGTGCCCAGCCCGAACTCGATCTCCTTTCCGTCGGCCCGGCGCCGGACGACTGTGGCGCGCAGCGCGAAGGCGTCCTCGGTGCCAGCCAGGTCGCGGAAGGCCTCGCGAACTACCGGTGGTGTCGTGGCCTCGTCGAGCACCTCGCGCAAGGCGACCTTGCGAGCGACAACCCGATCCAGGCTCAGGTCGAACCCCCGCAAGTACTCGGCGACCTGGGCGCCTTCCTCGTCGGAGATCAGGACTCGGTTCAACGTGTACGAAGGCGAAAGCGAGCGGTCCATCACGAAAAGCCGCTTGGCAAACCACTTGGCGACGGCCTGCGCCTTCGGGTGGTTGCGGTCGGCAGCCACGGTCAGCAGCAAGTTGTCGGCGGCACACTTGGTCAGCAGGAAGCCACGATCCCCGCGCCAGCTCCGGCCCCACTCGCAGGTTGGCCCAGTGCGGTGGAACAGCAGACGGGTCCGCGGCCGGCCCTCGAACAACCATTCCTCCTGCACCCGCTCGTCGTCGAAGGCGAAGCCATAGGTGTACTGCTCGCCGTCCTGGTAGAAGATCGCCTCAAACTCGGTCGGCTCCCTGGCGGCGGCCGGGTCCAGCAGGAATGGTCTGCGCGCGACACTCTCGTCGATGGACGCGAATCTCGATCCCCGGACCATCCGGTCCATCAACAGCAGCGCCTTGACCAGGTTGGACTTCCCGCTGGCGTTCGGTCCGTAGATCACCGCGCTGCGGAGCAGGCGGAGCGGTTTGGCTCCGCGCGTGTCGACCGTCACGACTCGCGGATCGTCCGGCTCGCGGTCGGTGGCCACCAGGCTGAGCTTCACCGGGTCGCGGAAGGACCGGTAGTTCGTCACCGAGAATTCGATCAACATGTGGCAAATGTCCAACGGAGCGCGCGTTTCATGTCCACTATTGCTTGTCCTCGTCGAAATGTCAACCGGATCGCGAGAGTGGAGCACGCCAGGACGGTGAAGCGCACGATCTTCGGGGGAGCCCGGAAGCAGGAAGCGCGCCGGCCGCGGCGCACTGTGGTGCAGCGAGGACGTGATGCAGTACCGTGAACTCGGCCGCAGTGGGATCCAGGCGAGTGTCGTGGCCTTCGGGGCCTGGGCGATTGGTGGGGGCCCGTGGTGGGGCGAGAGCGACGACCAGGAGTCGCTGCGCGCGATTGGTGCGGCGCTCGACGCGGGGATCAACCTGATCGACACGGCGCCGGTCTATGGCTTCGGGCGCAGCGAAGAGCTGGTCGGTCGAGCCATCGCCGGGCGGCGCGACGAGGTGGTGCTGTCGACCAAGTGCGGGCTGGTCTGGGACACCGCCGACGGGACGCCGTTCTTCGAGCAGAGCGGGTACACCGTGAATCGCTGCTTGGAACCGGCCAGCATCCGCAAGGAACTGGAGGGCAGCCTGCGGCGATTGCGGACTGAGGTGATCGACGTCTACCACACCCACTGGCCGACGGTGCCGCCCGCCACGACCAGCATTGCCGAGACGATGGGCTGCCTGCTGGAGCTGCAGGCGGCCGGCCAGATCCGCGCCATTGCCGTCTCCAATGTCAGCACGGCGCAGATGGACGACTACCTCGCGGTCGGTCGGATCGATGTCAATCAGGCCCGCTACAGCCTGCTCGACCGCACCCTCGACGCGGAAGTGGCGCCCTATTGCGTGGCGCATGACATCAGCATCCTGGCCTACTCACCGCTGGAGCAGGGCCTGTTGACCGGCAAGATCGGGATGGACCGCGAGCTGACCGACGATGAGTTTCGCAGCAGCCTGCCCTGGTACAAGCTGGCCAACCGCCGCCGGGTGCTGGATTTGCTGGCCGGCTGGGCGGACCTGACCGCGCACTACGACTGCACACTGGCGCAGTTGGTGACAGCCTGCACGGTAGCGCAGCCGGGGATCACGATTGCCCTCTGCGGCGCTCGCAAGGCGGCCCACGTACTCGACAACGCGGTCGCCGGGCGGTTGACGCTGGACCCGGCCCACGTGCGGCGGATGCGGCAGGAGGTGGCCAACCTGGGCCAGCCGGAGTAGCCTGGCCGGCTCAGGTGATGATCTTGACGACCACCCACGAAATCGCTGCGGCGGCCGGGAGGGTCAGGATCCAGGCCCAGACCACATTGGCCACGACCCGCCAGCGCACCGCGCTGAGGCGGCGCGACATGCCGACGCCCATGATGGTCGACGAGATGGTGTGAGTCGTCGAAATCGGCGCGCCGAAGTGCGACGCGGTGAGGATGATCGTGGCGGCACTGAACTCGGCGACGCAGCCGTGGATCGGCTGCAACTCCATGACCTTGCGGCCAACGGTCTTGATGATCCGCCAGCCGCCGGCGCCGCTGCCGAGACCCATCGCGACGGCGCAGGCGATCTTGACCCACAGCGGGATGTGGAAGTCGTGGCCGCCGGCGGCCAGCGCGCCGCCGCTGAAGAGGGCCATCGTGATGATGCCCATCGACTTCTGGCCGTCGTTGCTGCCGTGGCTGAAGGCCATCGCGCCGGCCGACAGGATTTGCGTCAGACGGAAGCGCTGATTGAGCTGCCGCGGGGGCTGGCGGCCGAACAGCCAGAGGAAGATGATCATCATGATGCAGGCGCCGGTGATCCCCACGACGGGCGAGAGGATCAGGCCCAGCACGACCTTCTTGGCGCCAGCCCACTTGAGGTAAGTCCAGCCGATGGACCCGCTGACCGCGCCGACGACGCCCCCGACGATGGCGTGGGTGGAGCTCGTGGGCAACCCCAACAGCCAGGTGATCAGGTCCCAGATGATCGCCCCGATCAGCGCGGCGACGACCACCTGGCTGGTGATGTGCTGCGGGTCGACCAGGCCTTTGCCCATCGTGTGCGCGACCCGCTCGCCCATCATGGCGCCCAGGAAGTTCAGCAAGGCGCACAGCACCACGGCGCTCCGGATGCTCAGCGCGCGGGTCAGCACCGACGTGGCGATAGCGTTGGCGGCGTCGTGGAAGCCGTTGACATACTCGAACGCCAGCCCGAGGAGAATCACCGCCAGGACCCAGCCGTCCATCGTGCGTGCCTTCCCTGCCGGCTAGGAGTTCTTTACCAGCGCCGCCTCGATCACGGTTGCGGTGTCCTCGCAATGGTCGATGGCCTCTTCGATGTAGCCGTAAATCTCGTGCCACTTGAAGACCTCAAGCGGGTCGTGGCCGCCGTTGAAGAGCTCCGCGAGGCCCTCTTTGACGACCCGGTCGCCCTCGTTCTCGAGCGTGTTGATCTGCGCGATGGCCTCGTGCTCGGCGCTCCGCAGCTTCGCCAGCCCGGCGCACAGCTCGGCCAGCTTGGCAGTGCAGCGTTGCAGCACGTCGGCCAGGGCGAGGGCGGTTGGCTGCATCTCGCGGACCTGGTAGAGCGCCGTCCGGTCGATCGCCGCGCGGGTGAAGTCGACCACGTCGTCGAGCCGGTTGCCGAGATCGAGGATGTCCTGGCGGTCGAACATGATCGGCGTGACGAAAGTCTCGTTGAGCCGCTTGACCGCCTCGTGGCGCTCCTGATCGACGGCGTGCTCGAGCGTGGCGATCTGCTCCACCGCGCTGGCCGGATCGAGTCCGCCGGCGTAGAGCTGTCGCAGCACCACCGCGCCCTCGGCCGCCTGGCGGCTCATCGTCGCGAAGATTTCGAAGAAGTCCTCTTCCTTCGGCAGGAAGAAGTGCATCAGCCGCTGCAGGCCGCCCGCCACGCCCTTCGACACGAGTGCGCCTCCTGGCTGTTAGCTGCGCATGAGGAGCACGCTAACGCTGGGTCAGAACTCGATGAGCACGACGCGATTGTATGACCGAACGCGCTGCTGGTCGAGTCCCGTTTTGCGGCTGCCGAGCGGGGGCCTGAGAACGACGCCGCGCAGCCGGAAGCGGCTGCGCGGCGGTGGGACGGGGGGTGCCGGCCGGGGCGATCACTGCACGCCGATCACCTCCAGCTCCTCGATGGAGACGGAGTTCAGCCCTGGCTCCTGGCCGGCCAGGGCCTCCAGGTCGGCCAGGATCAGCGTCTCGATCTGGTCCAGGTCCAGCTTGCCGTTCTCGTCTTTGCCGCCGTTGTCGGTTTCGAGCTTGAACTCGGTCAGGTCGAGCGCCAGCGACTGCGCGGTCCGCTGGAAGGGCACGTCGACCAGCATCAGATAACGACTCTCGTCGCGGCCGTCGCGGGCCTGCTCCTGCAGCACGACGATCAGCTTCATGGCCCGTTCGGACTGCAGCGTCAGCACGAGGTGCGTCGCGCCGGTCGCCGGCAGCGGCCCGACGGTGCCCAGGATGGCAGTGATCTGGCCGGGCTTCGGCTTGCCCCCGGTGTAGGTCCAGAGCAGCCGCCCCTTGGCCGGATCGGGCTCCACCTCGCCGTTCAGGGCGAACCAACTGAGCAGGTCGGTCTCGAAGTTGTCGAGCAGGAAGGGCAGCTTGCCGGTGGCGCTGTACTGGGTCGGCGATTCGGCGGTTTCGAGGCTGACATCGTCCAGCCAAAGCGAGCGAGTCCGCACTGCGTCGGCGGTCTGGTCGCCCAGCAGGCCGACCAGCCCGGTCGCGTCGATCACCACGAGGTGGGCGACCTGGGCGATGTCCAGCTTGCCGTTCTCGTCGCGGCTGTCCTTCGAGAGCTGCAGCCGGTCGAGGCCGATGTCGAGCGCCTGCCAGACGTTGGCGCGGCTCTGCACGATGCTCACCCAACTGCTGCCGTCCTGCTCGTTGAGCGCCACCGCCAGCGCGGCCCGGGCCGAGGTCCGCAGTTGCAGGCGCAGGCTGCGGGCGTTCAGCGGGGGGCTGCTCACAGGGCCGACCACAATCGGTGGCTCGCCGGCCAGTTGGTAGCTGTACTGCAGGGCGCTGCCTTCCTTGGCGACCTCGCGCTGGACCGTCAGGTCGCCGCCCTCGGGTACCGACTGCCAGCCGGCGACGCCGTTCTCGAAGCGCTCCAGGTAGACCGCGGCAGCGGGGCAGCCCACCGCCCAGAGACCGCCGAACCACGCCAGCACCAGGTACCGCATCAGGCTCTCCTCCACCGTAGCGCGCGACTGCCCTACACTAAGGGATACACCGCCGCCGGGTCGCGAGTTTCAGAGAGCATGGCCACTGCCCCCCGTCAAGCGTCTTGGGCCGTCAGCGGGCTCGACTGCCCGGTCTGCGCCAAGACCCTGGAAGGTGCCTGCGCCGGATTGCCGGGCGTGCTGGAGGTACGCGCCAACCCGGCCACCGGCAAGCTGTATGTGGTCCACGACGAGCAACTCAGCCTTGGAGACCTGGCCGCCGCCGCCCGGCGCGCGGGACACCCGTTGCAGACGACGGCGGCGCCGGTGGGCACCGCCCGCGACCGTTGGGGGTTGGCGGCGGCCCTGCTGCTGGCCGGCAGCGTGCTGCTGGAGGCCGGCGGCGGGCCGGCGGTCGGCGGCTACTGGTTGGCGACCGCGCTGGGCGGCTGGCCGCTGCTGCCGGCGGCCCGGAGCGCGGCGCGGCAACGGCAGCTCGACATCAACGGCCTGATGGCGCTGGCGATGGCCGGGGCGCTGGCCCTCGGCGACGCTCACGAGGCGGCCCTGCTGGCGGTGCTCTTTGCGCTGGCGCAGCACCTCGAGCGGCGCGCCGCGCGACAGGGCGGGCGGGCGGTCGAGGCGCTGCTGGCGGCGACCCCGGCGACCGCGCTGGTCGAGCAGACCGCCGGGCTGGCGGCGCAGCCGGTCGACGCGATTGCGGTGGGCGCCGTGCTGCGGCTGCGGCCAGGCGATCGGGTGGCGCTCGACGGCAGCGTGCTGGAGGGCCTGGCCTGGCTGGACGAGGCGACGGTCACCGGCGAGAGCCACCCGGTGACCAAAGAGCCGGGCAGCCCGGTCTATAGCGGCACCACGGTGGTCGATGGCACGTTGCGCGTGGAGGTCACCCGGGCCGCCGCCGACTCGACGCTGGCGCAGGTCGCCCGGCTGGTCGAAGAGGCGCAACTGCGCGCCGCGCCGACCGCCCGGCTGGTCGACCGCTTCGCGCGCTGGTACACCCCGCTGGTGGTGCTGCTGGCCCTGTTGACAATCGTCGGCGGTGTCTGGGCGGGCCTCGGCTGGGCCGCCAGCACCTACCGCGCGCTCTGCCTGCTGGTGATCGGCTGCCCCTGCGCCATTGTGATTGCGACGCCGGTGGCGATCCAGAGCGGCCTCACGGCGGCCGCCCGCAGCGGGCTCCTGCTGCGCGGCGGCGAGGTGCTCGAAGCAGTCGGCGAGCTCCAGGCCGTGGCGTTCGACAAGACCGGCACACTGACGGCCGGGTCGCCCACCGTGGCCGGGCTGCACCTGCTGCGCGACGACTACGACGAAGCCGACCTCTGGGCGGTCGCTGCCGCGCTTGAGAGCGCCTCGGCGCATCCGCTGGCGGCGGCTTTCGCGGCTGCCCCGGCCGCGCCGCTGGCGGTGACACAGTTCCGGACGCTGCCCGGCCGGGGGCTGACGGGCGTCCTGGCCGGCGGCCGCTGGCACCTCGGCAACCTGGCGCTGCTGGCCGAGGCGGGCATCGACCCGGCCGCCGCGCAGGCCGCTGCGCGGGCGGTCGAGGCAGCCGGCGACACCGCCATCGTGCTGGCCGATGACCGGCCGCAAGCGGTCTTCGCGGTCCGCGACGCGCTGCGCCCGTCGGCCGCGGCGGCCGTCGCCGAACTGCATACGCTGGGGCTGACGACCACGCTGCTGACCGGTGACCAGCCGGCGCCGGCCGCCGCGGTGGCGCGGCTGGTGGGCATCCGACAGTGGCAGGCGGCCCTGCGGCCCGAAGCCAAACAGGCTGCGCTGCACGACCTGACGGCGCAGCACGGTGGCGTGGCGATGGTTGGCGACGGGCTCAACGATGCCCCCGCGCTGGCGGCGGCGACGGTCGGCATCGCCCTCGGCACGGCCGCCGCCGGGGTGGCGCGGGAGGCCGCCGACGTTGGACTGCTGGGCAGCGACCTGACCGCGATCCCCCGCCTGATCCGCCTGGCACGCGCCGTGCGGCGGACAATCCGGTGGAACCTGGCCCTGGCGATCGGCCTGCGGCTGGTGCTGGTGCCGCTGGCGATCGGCGGCCAGGCCTCGCTCTGGCTGGCGATCCTGGGCGACCTGGGGGGCTCGCTGGCGGTCACCGCCAACAGCCTGCGCCTGCTACGACCAGCGCGGCGCGATCAGCCGGCGGCCGATTGATCCAGCACCGTCCGCACCTTGCTGGCCAGTTCGCTGGGCGTGAACGGCTTCTGGATGAACCCGGCCTCGGCGGCCGCCACGCCATGGTGGACCAGCCGGTCGTCGGTGTAGCCCGACATGAACAGCACCGGCAGATCCGGACGCTGTTCGCGCAGCGCCGCGGCCAGCTCGCTGCCGCTGCCGCCCGGCATCACCACGTCGGTCAGCACCAGCGCCACTTGCTCGCGGTGCCGCTCAAACAGCAGCCGGGCCTCGTCGGCGCCAGCGGCCGTCAAGACCGCGTAGCCGTGGTATTCCAGCGCCCGGGCCGCCAGCCGCCGCAGTTGCGGCTCGTCCTCAACCAGCAACACCAGCTCAGCGCCCCGGAGCGCCGACTCAGCGGGCGGTTGGGAGTCGGCCGGCGGCGCCGTCTGCGGGAACCAGAGCCGGAAGGTGGTCCCCGCGCCGGGCGCCGACTCGACGGCGATCCGGCCGCCGGCCTGTTGCACGATCCCGAACACGGTGGCCAGGCCAAGGCCAGTGCCCTGCCCCAGCGCCTTGGTCGTGAAGAACGGCTCGAAGATCCGCCGGGCGGTGGCCTGGTCCATGCCGCAGCCGCTGTCGCTGACGGTCAAGCGGACCGCGTTCCCGGTGAGGGGCGCCCGTAACGGGTCCGGCGGCGCCTCGGCGGCATCGACCAGCGCCACGGCGAGCCGGATCTTGCCACCAGTTGGCAGCGCGTCGCGGGCATTGACCGCCAGGTTCATCAGCACCTGTTGCACCTGCCCGCTGTCACAGCCCACCCAGGCCGGGTCGGCGGGTAGCTCCACCAGCAACTCGATGTCCTCGCCGAGCACCCGGCGCAGCATCGAGGCCAGCCGGCGGATCACCTCCACCAGGTCGGCGCCGCCCGGCTGCACGACCTGCTTGCGGCTGAACACCAGCAGTTGCTGCGTCAGGCTGGCGGCCTGTTGCGCCGCGTGGCGGACTTCCTGCAGGTCGGCCAGGAAACGAGGTGGCAGTTCGGGGTCTTGCCGCATGAAGTCGGCGTAGCCCAGGATGGCGGTCAGCAGGTTGTTGAAGTCATGGGCGACCCCGCCAGCGAGGCGACCGACGGCTTCCATCTTGACGGCCTGCTGCAACTGCTCCTGCGCTGCGGCCAGAGCCGCCGCCGCGGCCCGCCGTTCGCGCAGGTCCAAGAACGTGGCGACCCGGTAGCGCACTTCGCCGCGCTGGTCCTTGACGGCGACCACCTCCACCTGGACCGGCACCGGGGTGCCGTCGAGCTGCAGCAACTCGGCTTCGTAGGCCACCTGGCCGTCGCGGTCGGCGACCGGGATCTGTTGCCCGACATGGGCTCGGGTGTCCGGATGGTACATCGTCAGGATGGGCTGCTTGAGGCAGTCGGCGACCGTCCCACCGCGGAGGCGGGCGAAGGCCGGGTTGCAGGCCAGCACGGTCTCCTGCCCCGGCACGCCCATCGCGATGCCGTGGGCGCAGTGCTCGAAGGCGTCGGCCCATTGCCGGAGGGCCGCCACGACCCGCTTGCGCTGCAAGATGGCCGCCGCCAGGGCGCCGTACAGCCCCACCACCTCCTGCCGCGTCGCGTCGATCGGCTGCCCGGTCAGGGCGTTGTCGTTGACCAAGACTCCCAGAATCTGGTCGCCGACCTGCAACAGGGTCTTGCAGTGGTCGCCGTGAGCGACCACCTGCCCGCGATCCGACAGCGGGATCTGGCGGCGGATCTGCCAGCGGTCGGCGGGGTCCAGCTGCGGCACCAGGAAAGCCCGCCACTGGGCGTCGAGCGGCATTGCGAACTCGCGCTCATCGGTGGTCTCGCCACTCGTGTTGGTACCGAAAGTGCCCTGCATCACGGGCGGCTCGCCCTGCAGCAGGAAGAGCCCCGTGCGGTCGAGTCCGAGCCGCTGGCGGGGCACCTCGACGATGGCGCGGTGCAGATCGTCCAGGGATCCTGCCGCCAGCAGGTCATCGGCCGCCAGGAGCACCGCGCGGAGGCCGTCGAGCAGTTGCTGTCGGCGCAGCTCGGCTCGCCGCTGGGTGGTCACATCGTGAAACACCAGCACGACGCCGCTGACGCGCCCGGCGGCATCGCGGATCGGCGCGGCGCTGTCCTCGATCGGCACCCGGCTGCCGTCGCGGCGGAGCAGCGCCGTATGGTTGGCCAGGCCGACCACGTGACCAGCCGCCAAGACCCGCTCGACCAAATCCTCGGCCGGTTCGCCGGTGCGCTCGCTGACCGCCCGGAAGACCTCCTGGATGGGCTGGCCGAGCGCGTCCTCGAAAGACCAGCCGGTGAGCTCGGCGGCGACCGGGTTGAGGAAGGTGACCCGCCGCTGCAGGTCGGCCGCCAGGACGGCGTCGCCAATGCTCTCGAGCGTCACCCGCAGCCACTCCCGCTGTTCCCGCAGCGCGTCCGGCTGGCTGGCGGCCTGGCCCAGCGCCAGGGCCAGGGTCTGGCGGGTAGTCACCGGGTGCAGCGGCCGTGGCAGCAGCAGCGGCGCCGGCCAGCCGCCCGGCCAGGTCGGCGGCGGCCAGGCGGGTGGGTCCGCGGCGATCACCGCCAGCGGCTGCGGTGGGACGTTGGCGGCCGGCCAGTCGACGAGCCGCTCGCCGTCGACCACCAGGCCCGCCAGCGACGCCGCCAGCGCGGCCGGCAGGTCGCCGGCCCAGGGAGTCGCCAGACCGCGCAGCGCCGCGGTCACGAGGTCCCGCTCGACCGCGTCAGCAACCACGACTCCGACCGTCAAAGCGCTACGCTGCCCACTCCCCGCCGCGCCGTCGCCAGACGTCACGACTCGGCTCCCACGCGGTCCCAGCCCTGCCCCAAGCGGGACCACCATCGTGCCGTTCGACACCCGTCTGGGCGGTCCTTGCGGGGGCTGGCAACAAGCCGTTCACGTTGCGGAGTCGGCATCCGACTGATCGAACAGCCGGTCCAGCGCCCGGGACTGCTCGTGCTCGCTGGCGGCGTACCAGAGTTCGAGGTAGGCCACCCAGAGGTGCTGCCGCGCCCGTTCGGGCGCGGGCACGGCCAGCATTTCCCAGAGGAACTGCCGCACGGTCTCCTCGAGGCTGGCGGCCGGCGGGTCGTCGACGACATACCGCCCGTCCTCGACCGGGGTGACGGCGGGGTCGCTGTTGAACCAGGCGACGAACTCGCGGACGTTGTCGTAGGTGGCGTGCTCCAAGCGGTCGCCAAAACGCCGAGCCACTTCGCGACGGAAGCGCTCGGCGTCCATGGCCAGCCCCGCGGGGAGGCGGCTAGAGCTCGACGGAGCGGTCGACCGACTGCTCGGTGCTGACGCTGTCGCCCATGCCCATGCGGGCCTTCAGCTCGGCCAGGTCACCATCGAGTTCGGTGGTCTGCAGACCCTTGAACTGCTCCTCGAGGTCGAGCCCGGCCAACTCGGCGTTGATGTCGACCGCGGCCTCGGCCTGGGCTTCGGCCTCCAGGACCTTCTGCTCCATGCGCTCGAAGGTCTCGAACGCGCTGGACTGCCCAATGCCCTGCAGCGTCTCCTGGATCTGGCGCTGCGCCTCGGCGCGCTTCTTGCGGGCGATCAGCAGGTCCTTGCGACGCTTGGCCTCTTCGATCTTGGAGTTCAGGCCGCGCAGCGCGGTCTTCAGGGCCTCCACCGCCTCGGCCTGCTTCTCCCACTGCGCCTGGTACTCGGACGCCATCTTCTGCGCTTCGTTGCGGCGCGCCAGGGCCTGCTTGGCCAGCTCTTCGTTGCCGGCCTGCAGCGCGGCCATGGCCCGCTGCTCCCACTTCGTGGTCTCCTCGACCTGGGCGTCCAGCGAACGCTTCAGCTTCTTCTCGTCGGCGATGGCGACCGCCACCTGGCGCTTCGCGTCGGCCAACTGCTCCTTCATCTCAATCAGCATCTGATTGAGCATCTTCTCGGGGTCTTCCGCCCGATTCAGGAGATCGTTGAGGTTCGCCTTGATGATATCGGAGAGTCGCTTGAAGATCCCCATCGGTCACTCCCCTCCGGTCAGCAACGGCCGGAGCTCAACGAAATGCGCCTGCGCCGCCATCACCAGCGACTCGAAGCTCGCCTGGAGCTCGGCGCGGTCCAACGTGTCGGCCCAGAGCGTATCGACCAACACCAACTCGCCGTTGCTGATGGCATAGGCCCCGAACGCCAGATCCTGGGCGTTGAGTTCCAGCAGTCGCCGGAACAACGACTCGTGGCCGCCAGACGGCAGGTCGGCGACCTTCAAGCGGACGTACACAATCGGTGCGTCGTGCGAGACGACCACCGGTGGGATGTTGTCGGCCTCGTTGTCGAGCTGCCACATACCCTCCCGTAGCGACTGGAAGGGGATGTCCATCTGAATCAGGTAACTCTCAATCGTGTCGTTGTCGACCACGGCCGTGCCACCTCCTCGGCGGGCGCTTCGAACCGGCTCTCAGTATAGTGTCGCGCAGCGCCCCTCGTCAAACAGGCCCGGCCGCGCGGCCGGGCGGCGGGGATCGGGCCGGCGCCTTGACCGGTGGCGCCGCCGGCAGCAAGCTGTTAGGCGGCAGCCCGGCTGCCAGGCGGCCCGGCGCGCGGGGCGGGCGGCGGCGGAGGACGGTTTGAGCGCGTTGCTACGGGCATTGCGGGAGCGGGTGCTGGTCTGTGACGGCGCGATGGGCACGGCGCTGCAGGCGGCCGACCTGTCGCTGGAGGACTACGCCGGCCTGGAAGGCTGCAGCGAAATCCTGAACGTCACCCGGCCGGAGCTGATCCGCGCGATCCACGCCTCGTTCCTCGAGGTCGGCTGCGACTGCCTCGAAACCAACGCCTTCGGGGCCAACGCCGTGGTGCTGGCCGAGTACGGCATCGCGGCGCGGGTCTACGAACTGAACCTGGCCGCGGCGCAGCTCGCCCGCAGCGTGGCCGACGCCGCCAGCACGCCCGACCGGCCGCGCTTCGTGCTGGGCAACCTCGGGCCTGGCACCAAGCTGCCCTCGCTGGGCCACATCGCCTACGCCACCCTGGTTGCCAACTACGCCGAACAGGTCCGTGGCCTGCTCGACGGCGGGGTCGACGGGCTGATTGTCGAGACCTGCCAGGATATGCTGCAGGCCAAGGCCGCCCTCGCCGGCCTCGACCGCGCCTGCGTCGCGGCGGGGCGACGGCCGCCGGTGATCTTGCAGGTCACCATGGAAGCCACCGGCACGATGCTGATGGGCACCGAAATCGGCGCCGCGCTGGCGACCGCGGTGGGTTACGACATTCAGCTCTTCGGCCTCAACTGCGCCACTGGTCCGCAGGAGATGGAAGAGCACCTGCGCTACCTCGCCGAACACTGCCCGCTGCCGCTGTCGGTAATGCCCAACGCCGGGCTGCCGCAGATGCTGCACGGCCAGGCGCACTTCCCGCTGCAACCGGTCGAGCTGGGGCAGTGGCAGGAGCGCTTCGTCAAGGAGTACGGCGTGGCGCTGGTCGGCGGCTGCTGCGGCACCACGCCGGCCCACTTGCACGAGGTCGTCGCCCGCGTCGGCGGACTGGCCGCGCCGCAGCGCGCGGTGACCTTTCAGCCGTCGCTGGCCAGCCTCTACCAGCGGGTGCCGCTGGAGCAGGAGCGCAGCTTCCTGATCGTCGGCGAGCGCTGCAACACGACCGGCTCGAAGGCCTTCCGCGAGCAGTTGGCGGCCGGCGACTTCGATGGCATGGTGGCCCTCGCCAAGGAGCAGATCCGCGGCGGCGCGCAGGTGCTCGATGTCTGTGTCGACGCCGTCGGCCGCGATGGCGTGGCCGACATGCGGGAGGTGATCCGGCGCTTCGCGACCCAGGTGACTGTGCCAATCATGGTCGACAGCACCGAAGTCCCGGTGATCGCCGAGGCGTTGCAGCAACTCGGTGGCAAGGCCGCCATCAACAGCGTCAACCTCGAAAACGGTCTGGAGCGGCCGCGGCAGGTCTTCCCGCTGGCGAAAGAGCACAACGCGGCGGTAGTGGCGCTGACCATCGACGAAGCGGGCATGGCGCGGACCGCCGAACGCAAGGCGAGCATCGCGCGACGGATCTACGACCTGGCGGTCGACGAGTACGGCCTCGACCCGGCCAACCTGTTGTTCGACGTGTTGACGCTGCCGGTCAGCACCGGCGCCGACGACGAACGGCGCAACGCGCTCGAGACGATCGAGGGCATCCGCCGCGTGAAGGCCTGCTGTCCCGGCAGCTTCGCCCTGCTGGGGGTCAGCAACGTCAGTTTCGGACTGCAGCCGGCGGCCCGCGCGGTGCTCAACTCGGTGTTCTTGCACGAGTGCCAGGAGGCCGGGTTGGACGCGGCGATCGTCCATGCCGGGCGGATCGTGCCGCTTTACAAGATCGACCCGGCAGTGCGCGAGGTGGCGCTCGACCTGATCTGGGACCGCCGCCGCGAGGGCTACGATCCGTTGCGGGCGTTCATCGAGCTGTTCCGCGAGGTGCGCGCCGAGACCAGCAGCGGCGAGCCGGCGGCGCTCGGTCTCGAAGATGAGCTCCGCCGGCGGATCCTCGATGGCGACCGGGTCGGGCTGGAGGCGCTGCTGGACCGCGCGCTGCAGTCGTACGCGGCGCTGGACATCATCAACGACCACCTGCTGGCCGGGATGCAGCGCGTCGGGGAGCTCTTCGGCTCGGGCCAGATGCAGTTGCCGTTCGTGCTGCAGAGCGCCGAGGTGATGAAGTCGGCCGTCGGCTACCTGGAACCGCACATGCCCCGCAGCGGCGCCGGCGGGGCGAAGGGCACGCTGGTCCTGGCGACGGTCAAGGGCGACGTCCACGACATCGGCAAGAACCTGGTCGACATCATCCTCTCGAACAACGGCTACAAGGTGGTCAATCTCGGCATCAAGCAGCCGATTGGCGACATCATCGAGGCCGCGCTGGCGCACCACGCCGACGCGATTGGGCTGAGCGGGCTGCTGGTGAAGTCGACCCTGGTGATGCGCGACGACCTCGCCGAACTGAACCGGCGCGGGCTGTCGTACTTCCCGGTCGTGCTGGGCGGCGCGGCGTTGACGCGGGAGTATGTCGAGCAGGACCTGACCGCGCTCTACGCCGGCGAGGTCAGCTACGCCGAGGACGCCTTCGCGGGTCTCGCGGCGATGGGCCGCCTGTGCAGCCCCGAGGCCCGCGCCGCGCGGCGGCAACGGCAGCGGCGGCTGGCCACCAGCGAGACGCCCGCACCGGCCGTGGTGGCCCCGACCTACAGCACCGACACCACCCGCAGCGCGACGGCGACCGACGTGCCGGTGCCGGCGGCGCCGTTCTGGGGCACGCGGGTGCTGCCCGAGCTGCCGCTGGCCGAGCTGTTCGAGTTCATCAACCCGCTGGCGCTGTATGGTGGCCAGTACCGCCTGCGACGCCTGCCCGACGAGACCCGCGCGGCCTGGTGGGAGCGGGTACAGCAGGCGGTCGGCCCGACCATCGCCGAGTTGCGCGAGCAGGTGATCGCCGCGGGGTTGTTCCAGCCGCAGGCGATCTATGGCTTCTTCCCGGCGTACTCCGAAGGCAACGACCTGGTGGTCTTGGACGAGGCCCACCGCGAGTTGGAGCGGTTCCGGCTGCCGCGCCAACCGAGCGGTCGCCGGCTCTGCCTGGCCGATTACCTGCGGCCCCGGGACAGCGGCGAGCTGGATGTGTTGGCGGTGCAGTTGGTGACGCTCGGCGACCGCGTGGCGCCGGCCGAGCAGGCGCTGTTCGCGGCCGACCGCTACACCGACTACCTCTACCTGCACGGCCTGGCCGCCGAGACCGCCGAGGCGGCCGCGGAGTGGTTGCACCAGCGGATCCGCCGCGAGTGGGGCATCGCAGCCGCCGACAGCCCGACCGTCGAGGGGCTCTTCCGGCAGCAGTACCGCGGCGCGCGCTATAGCTTTGGCTACCCCGCCTGCCCGCGGTTGGAGGACCAGGCGTTACTGTTCCGACTCATCGATCCAGCGCGGATTGGTGTACGCTTGAGCGAAGAGTTCATGCTGGTACCCGAAGTGGCCACGTCGGCGATTGTCTGCCACCACCCGGCCGCGCGATACTTCCAGGTCGGCGACGAGGCGACGGCTGCGCAGGCGACGCGGTAGGCGCGCTCGTCACGGGGGCAGAGGAGAAGACGAGTCATGCAGAGTGCGGAGTCGTTGACGCTGTATGCGTCGCCCGGCGTCGATGTGAATCTCGACACCGTGGCGGTGGAGGACGTCGCGCTGGTCAGCCTGGCCAGTGGCGCCGCACCCACCGACCTGGCGACTGGCGTGTGGGTCGTCGGCGCCGCCGAGTTCGGCGCCACCCCGGCGGCCATCGCCGCGGCTCTGCAGGCCCTGCCGGCGCGTGACAACCTGGCCCTGGTGCTGGTCGCCGAGGTCGAGCAGACCTTCCTCTCCGCCGAGGCCGACGCGCGGGTCTTCGCCTACCTCAACCCCAAGGCCCCGGGGCACCTGCAGGCCAAGATCCTGCGCAGCGCGCTGGTCACCGTGCGGCTGCGGCGGCAGCAGGAGCAGATGGCCAGCGGCCTGCAGGCGCGCGACCGGCAGCTCAAAGAGCTCAACAACATCGGCGTGGCGCTGTCGGCCGAGCGGGACGTCGACAGCCTGCTGGGCCTGATCCTCAGCAAGGCCCGGCAGATCACCTGCGCCGACGCGGGCAGCCTCTACCTGGTCGAAGACGCCGAGGGCAACGAGCGGCGGCTCCGTTTCAAGCTCAGCCAGAACGACAGCTTCGACCTCGACTACACCGAGTTCACGATGCCGCTGAACACCCGGAGCCTCGCCGGCTACGCCGGGGTGACGGGCGAAACGCTGCGGCTGGCCGACGTCTACGACCTGCCAGAGGACGCGGTCTACAGCTTCTCGACGAGTTGGGACGAGCAGACCGGGTATCGCACGAAGTCGATGCTGGTCGTCCCGATGATGAACAACAAGGGCGAGATCCGCGGCGTCCTGCAACTGATCAACCGCAAGCCGACCAGCGACCTCAAGCTGACCACCCGCGCGACCTTCGAGGCCGAGGTGATCGGGTTCGAGGGCGGCGACCAGGAGCTGGTCGAATCGCTCGCCAGCCAGGCCGCCGTGGCGCTCGAGAACCAGTTGCTGCTGGCGAACATCTCGAGCATCTTCGAAGGCGTGTTGATGGGCTGGGTGAAGGCGGTGGAAGACCGCGACCCGGCCACCGCCGGGCACAGCCACCGGGTCACCGTGCTGACCCTGGCGCTGGCCCGCGAGGTGAACCGCTGCACCACCGGACCGTACGCCGACGTCCACTTCTCGCAGCAGCAACTCGAAGAGCTACGCTACGCTGGGCTGCTGCACGACATCGGCAAGATCTACGTCCGGGTGGATGTCTTCTTGAAGGCCAAGAAGCTCTACGCGCACCACCTCAAGATGATCCAGGAGCGCTTCGACTTCGTGCGCCGCACGCTCGAGGCGGAGTACAACCGCAAGAAGCTGCAACTGATGATCGACAACCCCCGCAGCGACTACGCGCGGCGGTTCGAAGAGATCGACCGCGGCTACCGCACGCAGTTGGAGCAGCTCGACGAGTACTTCGAGACGGTCCTGCTGGCCAACGAGCCGACCGTCCTCGAAGAGGGCCGCTTCGAGCGGCTCGCCGAGATCGCCGGGCGGACTTACGAGGATGTCTACGGCAACACGCAGCACCTGCTGCAGTCCGACGAGCTGCGGCTGCTCAACATCCGCCGCGGCAACCTCGACGAGAGCGAGCGGCGCGAGATCGAGTCGCACGTCGAGTGGAGCTACCGGATCCTCAGCCGGATCCCCTGGAGCCCCGAGCTGCAGCAGATCCCGTTCATCGCCTGGGCCCACCACGAGAAGCTGGACGGCACCGGCTATCCCAACAAGCTGAACGCCGACCAGATTCCGTTGCAGGCCAAGATCATGACCATCGCCGACATCTACGACGCGCTGACCGCGGCCGACCGGCCGTACAAGAAGGCTCAGCCCATCGAGTCGGCGCTGCGGATCCTGGGCTTCGAGCGGAACGACAACCACATCGATGCCGAGCTGCTGCGGCTGTTCAGCGAGAAACAGGTCTACAAGCTGGCGCACGTCGACCGCGTCGAGGACCTGGTGAATCGACTGGTCTACGAGGACGTGCAATGAACCTGGCGCTCCGCCGCCGCGAGGCCGACCGGCCGGCCCTCCGCAGCGCTGCCGAGATTGCCCAACTCCGCCGCAGCAACCGCCTCGCCCGGCGGGTGGTGGCCGAACTGGGCGCCGCCATTGCGCCGGACGTGACCACCCGACAGCTCGACACGCTGGCCCGCCGCCTGACCGACGAGGCCGGCGCGCGGGCGGCCTTCTACCAGTACAAGGTCGGCCAGAAGGTCTACCCCGATTACCTCTGCGCTTCGGTCAACGACGAGGTGGTCCACGGCATCCCCAACGACCGGCCGTTGCAGCCGGGCGATGTGGTCAGCCTCGACTACGGCTGCGTGCTGGACGGCTGGATCGGCGACACGGCCTTCACCTGGTGCGTCGGCGAGCCCTCGCCGACCGCGGCGCATCTGCTGGACGTCACCCGCGAGGCCCTGCGGCTGGGAATCGCCGCGGCGCAGCCCGGACGCCGGGTCTTCGACATCGCCAAGGCCGTGCAGGATCATGTCGAGGCCAACGGCTGCGGCGTGGTCCGGCAGTTGGTCGGCCACGGCGTCGGTCGCCGGCTGCACGAGCCGCCGCAGGTGCCCAACTTCGCGGCCATCGAGTCGCGCCGCGACCGGCTGCGGCCGGGGATGGTGATCTGCATCGAGCCGATGATCACCGCCGGCAGCTACGAGGTCAACGAACGCTCCGACGGCTGGACCATCGCCACCCGCGACGGCTCGCTGGCCGCCCACTTTGAACACGCCGTGGTGATCCTCAGCGACGGGCCCGAGATCCTGAGTCTGCCCGACGCGATCTGAGGACGCTCCGGCCCGCCGGCGGCATACTAGTTAACAGGTGGTCGGCCGACCGGCCCGCGAAGGAGAGTGTCGTATGTCCCGCACCGTTCTGTTCAAGGGTAACCCGATGCACCTGGTCGGCCCGGCGTTGACCGTCGGTCAGCCGGTACCCGACGTCACCTGCACCAAGGTCGACTTCAGCCCGGTCGCCGCCAGCAGCCTGCTCGGCAAGGTCGTGCTGGTCTCGGTCACCCCCTCGGTCGACACGCCGGTCTGCGATCTGCAGGCGAAGCGCTTCAACGAAGCCGCCGCCGCGCTCGGCGCCGGGGTTGTCGTCGCGAATGTCTCGCTCGACCTGCCGCCGGCGCTGAAGCGCTGGTGCAGCGCCAACGGCGCCGACAACCTGGTCGCCGTCAGCGACTACCGTGACCGCGCCTTCGGCACCGCCTGGGGCGTGCTGATCGACGAACTGAAGCTGCTCGCCCGCGCCGTCTTTGTGGTCGACCGGGAGGGTCACCTGGCCTACCAGGAGATCGTCCCGGAGGTCACCAACCATCCGGACTACGACGCCGCGCTGGCCGCGGTGCAGCGGCTGGTCTAGCCTTGTCAGACGGCCTGCGGGAGCGTCTCGGGCGTTCCCGCAGGTCGCTTCGGGAGGTCGTCATGGCGGCAGTCGCCAGCGGCGTTGGCCAACGGGTTCCGCGGACCGACTCCGCCGACAAAGTGACTGGTCGGGCGCTCTACAGCGCCGACGTGTTTCGGCCGGGAATGCTCCACGGCGCGGTGCTGCGCAGCCCCCACGCCCACGCCCGGATCATCTCTGTCGACGCCTCGCGAGCGGTGGCCCTGCCGGGGGTCCACGCGGTGGTCACCCGTGACTCGCTGGCCGCCGACGTGGCGCTGATCGTCGAAGAAGAGGCCCATGCCGCGCGGCGCGTGCTGGATCTGCTGGCCGCTGAGAAGGTCCGTTACGAGGGCGAGAAGATCGCCCTGGTGGCCGCCGAGACGCGCGAGCTGGCGGAGCAGGCGGTGGCGCTGATCGAGGTGGTCTACGAGCCGCTGCCGGCGCTGATCGATGTCGCCGCGGCGATGCTGCCGGGCGCACCGTTGATCCACGACGAGCAGACCGTGGCGACGCTCGACGACGGGCAGGTGCTGCACAACATCGCCGGGCAGATGCACCGCACCAACGGCGACCTGGCCGCCGGCTGGGCGGCGGCCGACCGCGTCTTCGAGGACACCTACACCATCCCGCGGGCGCATCAGACCTACCTCGAACCGCAGGTCGCAGTGGCCGAAGTCGACCCGCAGGGGCGGGTCACCGTCTGGACCTCGACGCAGGGCCACTTTGCCATTCAGTCCAACATCAGCAAGTCCCTGCGCCTGCCGCTGGGCGACATCAACGTCATCGGCATGACCATCGGCGGCGGCTTCGGCGGCAAGTTCGGCGGGGTGGTCGACACCTACGCCGTGCTGCTGGCCCAGGCCAGCGGCCGGCCGGTGAAGCTGGTCTACAGCCGGCACGACGAGTTTCTGGACGGCCGGCCGGCGCCCGGGCTGCGGATCACCATCAAGACCGGCGTCACCCACGACGGGCGGATCACCGCGCGCGAGTGCTGGGCCTACTGGGACGTCGGCGTCGGCAGCGGCGCGTCGTGGGCCACCGGTCGCATCAAAGGGGTCTACGACATCCCGGCGATCGCCCTGCACGCCTTCGAGGTGCATACCAACAAGCCCGCGCCGGGAGCCTACCGCGCGCCGGGCGCACCGCAGGTGACCTTTGCCAGCGAAGCCCAGCTCGACAGCATCGCCGCGGCGCTGGGGATCGACCCGGTCGAGCTGCGGCTGCGCAACCTGCCTGACGACAAGCCGCAGGTCGCCTTCCGCCGCACGCTGCTGGCGGCCGCCGAGCAGGTCGACTGGGCGCACCGCACCGCCGGGCCGGACGAGGGCTGGGGCGTCGCGATTGGCGAGTGGACCAACGGCGCCGGCCCGGCCGCGGCGGTCGTCTCGCTGGCGCCCGATGGCGGCGCGCAGCTCTTCTATGGCCTGATGGACCTGACCGGCACCGACACCGCCTGCGCGCAGATTGTGGCCGAGGTGCTGGACCTGCCTTACGAGCGGGTCCGCGTCACCCGCGGCGACACCGACAGCGCGCCCTACGGCACCGGATCGGGCGGGTCGGTGGCCCTCTTCTCGTTCGGCAACGCCGTCCGCGACGCCGCGCAGGCCGCGCGCGAGCAGCTCCTGGAACTCGCCGCGGCGCACTTCAGCGACCAGGCACAGGCGGTCACCGTGGCGGATCTCGAGACCGTCGACCAGCAGGTCCGGCTGCGCGCCAACCCGGACAAGGCGGCCAGTTTCGCCGAGTTGGCGACGCTGGCGTTGCGGCAGGGCGGCCCGGTGGTCGGCGAAGGCCGCTTCAGCCCCAAACCCAGCGCGCCGACCATCTCGGCGCAGATCGCCAAGGTCCACGTGGATCGCGGCACGGGACAGGTGACGCTGCTGGAGTTCGCCCACGCGCTGGACGTTGGCCGGGCCATCAGCCCGGTGTCGTGTGAGGGCCAAATGGAGGGCGGCGCGGTGCAAGGCCTGGGCTGGGGGTTGATGGAGGAGATGCTCTACGACCCGCAGACCGGCCGCAACCTGAACCCGGACCTGCTCGACTACCGGGTCCCAACCAGTCTCGACGTGCCTCCACAGCAGACGGTGCTGGTCGAGGAACCGACGACCCACGGCCCGTTCGGCGCCAAGGGCATCGGCGAGCCGCCCATCGCGCCCGGCATCGCGGCCCTCAGCAACGCCATCGCCGCCGCGGTGGGCGTCCGGCTGGAGCACCCGCCGTTCACGCCCGAGCGGGTCTGGCGCGCGCTGCAAGGCCTCGATCCGGGGCCGGCCCGGACCTAGTGTCCTGACTCGGACAAACGGAAAGCAGGGATCTTGAGCGCGTTCCAGGCGGTCCAAAGGGGTGATCAACGTCCCGAAAGGACCCCCAATGGCCGCCGGAACGCG
>JADZEX010000037.1 GCA_020850355.1 Fimbriimonadaceae bacterium
ATCGGCGAACGCCTTCGCGTCGGCCACCGCGCACTTCAGCGGCGTGATGTTGGTATCGTCGTAGCTCTCGACCCCCGCCGCGACCACAAAGGTCTCGGCGGCGGCGAGGGAGACGGTCAGCAGCAGAGCAACCAGCCAGCGCATCGGACAGCCCCTTTCCGAGGAGTCCCCGAACGCCGCCGAGTGTAGCAACATTGCAGGCGGCGGGGCAACCGGCCGTCAGCGCGGTGCCGGCTGCCAGGCCCGCAGGTAGTCGACGTGGAAGGTGCTCGGCAGATCGGCGTCTTGGGGCAGGCCAAACCAGGTGGGCATGGTCTCGGAATCGAACACCAGCAGCAGCGGGTAGTGCCAGCAGGTGTTCTCGGCGCGGCGTACCAGAACGCCATCGACGAACCACTGCAGCCATTGCGCATCCCACTGGAAGCCGAAGACGTGGAAGTCGGCGGCGAAGTCCCACGGGGCGACCCAGACGCCGCCACTGCTGAAGGGCTCGCGGGCGTCGCCCGTTGGGCGGGTGGCGTGGGCGTTCATGTTGTACTTGCGCTCGTAACCGGGAGCCTTGCCGCCGAGTTCGAAGACGTCAATCTCATGGCCGGTCGGGCGGTCGCCGGGCAGTTTGTCGCCGGGCGGCTTGATGAACCAGAAGCTGCTGGAGCCAGCCGACGGCATCGGGCGGGCGCGGACTTCGAAGTAGCCGTAGAGGACCGGCTGCCGACCGGAGACCCAGGCCGAGGTGTAGGTGTGATAGCCCTTTGGACGAAACCGCTCGGGCGGCTCCTCGCAGCGCATTGTCAACTGCAGGCTGCCCTCGGCGGCGACGCCGTTGGCCGGGTTGAACCAGGCCGGCTGCCGCCCGGGCCACCACTCGCAGCCGCTCTCCCAGCGCGTGGAGTCCAGCGCGCCGGCGAACTCGTCGCTGAGGCGGGGCAGCGGCTGCCAGCCGGTGGTGTTGCGCTGGTCGGAGAGCGGCCAGGAGTCGCTCACCCGCTGGGGCGTCTCGCCGAGCAGGCCGACCCGCGTCCAGGCGCGGTCGGCGTCGAGGATCCGAGCGTTCCACTTGGCGGCGAGGTAGTCGATCACCGCGCGTGTCTCGTCGAAGGCCAGGAAGCCGCGGTCATAGATCAGGACTTCGGCGAGGTCGCCCCGGAAGCCCTGATGCGTGCCGCTGCGGTTGTAGCCGATGGCGATCTGCTGCAGGGCGACATCGCTCTGGGCGGTCGACCAGACGGTCGCCTCGTAGGCCTCACCCAGGCCGCGGGGGTGGCCCAGCAGATTGAAGCTCGGCGGCCGGGTGTCGTCGGCCTCGCCGTTCCAGGACGAGACCAACCGTTGCCAGAGCTCCTCGGAGGCGGCTGCGGGCGGCCGGCGGGAGACCACGAAGACGGTCGCCGCGCCACGGGTGTCGCGGATCGCCGGCACCTCGAACCCGGCCTGCCCGTCCAGCCGGACGACCGCCCGGCCGTTGAGCGCGGTCGCCACCACACGTGGCGCGCCCGTGCCGCGCCGCTGGCACTGCAGTCCGGCGGGCGAACGGTCGCGCCAGGCGGTCACGATGCCGGTCGGGTCGACGGCCAGGGACGCCGCGTCGGAGGCGTCCAACCAGAGCCGCAGACCGTTCGGGTTGGGTTGGTCGGCAGCCAGGGCCAGCGGTAGCAGGGCGGTCGCCAGCAGCATCGGTGTCTCCGGGTGGGTCAGTACCGCGGCGGCAGCGTGGTCTCGATCGAGAAGGAGCTGAACCACTGCACTGCTTCGGTCAAGGGTACGCGGAACTGCCCGTGCGCGGTTGGGTAGCCGTGCTTCAGCCCCGCCTCACCGCGCGGTGTGAAGGTGTGGCCGAAGGGGTTCCAGAAGAGCACGCTGTCGTCGCGCGGTTCGTAGTCCAGCACCCCGTAACTGTGGTTGTAGACAATCCCGGGCACCTTGAGCTGGCTCTTGAGCGGGCCGTTGCCCCCGACGAACAACCGCCCGTCGCGCTCGGCGGCCAGCAGCTCCTGGCGGATCTGGTCGAGCCGCGCGAGTTGCTGCTGGCGGGTGGCCGGCTTGTCTGGCCGGAACAGGTCGCAACTGACCCGCTTGACGTAGTGTCCGGTGATGAACTCCAAGGCGGTGTTGGGCGAGCCGCCAAGGGTGATGATGCTGAAGGGCGTGAGGTGCTTGGGCTCCTTCTGGCGCTCCAGCAGCAGCGCGCCGAGGGCCTTCTCGTAGACGTTGACCCACAGCCCGTCGCCGCAGCTGGTGGCACCAAGGGCGACCTCGGCTGGGGTCGGCAGAACCACGGTGACCTGCCGCGCGCCGAAGGTCACCTGCACCCGCTGGTCGGGTAGCAGCGCCATCATCTTGACGACGCGTTGGGGGTCGCGGGCGACGGTCGAGCCCAGCGCGGCCAGCGCGAAGCAATCGCCCAGGCGGCCCTGGGAGACGGTCTCGAGCCGTGGCCCGCCGGACACGAACAGCTCGCGGCGACTGCCGTTGATCCGCTTCAGGGCATCATCGTAGTAGGACTGCCAGGGCGGTGTTGGCGGTTTGGCGTCGGCCTGGTACGGCAGGCTGGCGGCGATCTGCGGCAACGTGACCGGCGCCAGCTTGAGGCCCCGCAGCCCCCGCCGCAGCGCCGCCACCGCGGCGGCCTGGCCGCCCTCGAAGCGCGGGTTGGTGAGCGCCAGCTCGGCTTCTGGCAGCGTGACCAACTGGTCGGTGTTGAGGTCGACCAGCGCCCAGACGGCCTGCAGCTCAGGCAGCACCGGCGCCGCGGCCGGGTCGGCCGTGGCCGGGACCGCCCCGGTCAGCGCCGCGCCGATCAGCAAACTCCAGCGCATCCGGGGTCCTCTCGCATCGAGCCTCATGGCGCTAACCCCGTACTTGAACCGTCACCGTCTGGCCTGCCGCCATCTGCAGCTCCGGCAGGTAGACGAACCAGGCACCGAGGACAGGGTGCAGCTCCGCCCCGGCGACCACTTGCGGCTCGCGCAGGGTCCGCGGCAGGGGTGCGAAGACGCGGGCCTTGGTGGCGGCTCGGGTGGTCACCGTCAGCACCAGGTCGTCGCCGTCGGGGCGCACCGTCTGCTCCCACGGCAGCTCCCGCGGCGCGAGTCTGGCCGACCAGGCGGGGTCGCCGTAGAAGGCCACCGTGTCGCGGTCCCAGAGCAGGCCGACCTGCTCCCGCGGCTTCTCGCCACGCACCGCCATCTGCTGCGCGAAGGCGTTGATGTCCTGTGGCCAGTCACGGATGGGGCGCGTCGGGGCGGTCGGGTCGAGCCGGCGCAGATCGTCCAGCAGGGCGACCTGGTTGGCCATGTAGCACTCGCTGAAGCTGTGGCGGCCGGCCTGGCCGAACCACCAGTCGCCGACCCCCCAGCCGCCGCGGCCGAACCAGGTGACCACCGTGTAGCCCACCATCTGCCGCACGCCGGCCGAGTTGAGGAACGCCAAGGCCATCGCCTCGCGGCTGTCGACGTGGCCGATCAGGCAGTTGCCGGCGGCCAGGTAGACCTTCGGGTTCGGCGAGTTGACGGGATACTCTCGCCGCTGACGGTCGAGGCCGATCACGACGCCATCGCGACAGCGGAACTGGCCGTTGGGGTAGTTGTAGCCGGGCTGCCAGTCTCGCTCGGTGGCGTGCCCGCTGGTCATCCAGAACTGCGTCTGGTAGTCGTTGAACAGCCCGACCAGCGCGGCGGTGCTGTCAGCCGGACCGTCGGCAGTCGCGGTGACCCGGCCGTTCGACTTCCGGACGCTGTGGCCGGCTTTGCCTTCGTCGTACCAGCAGCCCTCGGCGAAGGCGTCGAGATTCAGCGGGGTGCCGGCGGCGCCGCGGGTGATGGTCAGCGGTTCGCGGGTCTGGGCCAGCCGCAGCGCCGCGGCCGGGGTGTAGCCGGTGACGATGCCCCACTGGGTGTCCGGGTAGGGGTCGTCGTTGAGACTGGCGACCAACCGATGCACCGCGGCGACGTAGCTGCGCCCCGCCTCCTCTGGTCGCGCCACAAAGCAGGTGTAACGCGGCAGGCGCTCGGCCAACGACCGGCGCAGGTCGCCCAGCTCCTGATCGTAAGTGTAGATCCGCGCGGCGCGTTCGACACCCAGCGCCGCGACGACCTGGTGCCAGGCCGGATCGGCGTCGGTGGCCCGTGAGACCACGATGGCGTAGTCCGGCGCGGCGGGCGCCAGCAGCAGGGCGAGCAGCCAGAGCATCAGAAACACCTCCCGGTGGCTCAGGACTTCCGACGATGCGCCGCCGCGACTTGTGCCACCAGTGTCGCGACCAGCTCACAGTGCGCCGGCTCGTACTTCTCGCAGAACGTGCTCCACCGGATGAAGCGGTCGAGGTAGGCCGCCGCCTGCGGGCAGTTCTGCGCGCCGTACTCGACCTGCCTGGATGCCGGGGGTTGGCTGTACGGGTAGCGCCCCGCGGCAGCGTCTCGCTGCAGAAACGTGCAAGCCGCCGGCAGGAGGTAGTAGCGGGCCGTCCCGGCTCCGTTCAGCCCCGCGGCGACGAGTTCGGCGGCGAACTGGTCGGCGTCGCAGTCGAAAGCTCCGGGGGTCAGGGCGAACCCCAGCATCCAGGCCGACCAGACGCTGGTGCTGGCCAAAATCACCAGCGGCTCCACGCCGTCGATGCCGCCGAGCAGCGCGGTGATCCGCCGGGCCATCTGGTCACGCCGGGCGACATGCTCGTGGATCACGTCGAGTTGCGCCAGGCAGAGCGCGGCGGTGGTCTGAGTCATCCGATAGGCGTGACCGGGCACCTGGTGCTCCCGGCCGAAGCCGGGCCGCTGCACCGCGCCGCGGCTCTGACCCCAGAACCGCAAGCGCTCGGCGAGCGCGTCGTCGTTGGTCACGAGGCAGCCGCCGACGTCGCTGCCCATGGTCTTCTCGGAATCGAACGAGAACGCCGCGACGTCGCCGAAGGTCCCGGCGTACTGCTCCCCGGAGCGGCTGAAGACCGCCTGGCAGCAATCCTCGATCAGCCGCAGCCCGTGGGCCTGGGCCAACTCCTGAATCGGCGCCATGTCGCACAGCAGGCCGGTCTTGTGGACCACCAGCAGCGCTCGCGTGCGCTCGCTGAGGCAGGCGGCCAGCGTCGCGGCGCTGACGTTGAGGCCGCCCGGGGCGACATCGGCGAAGACCGGCAGGTAGCCGGCGTGGCAGAGCCCCTGAATGGCGCCGTAGTCGCTGACGCCGCTGACCACCACCTCGTCGCCGGGCACGCCGTCGAAGCCGGCAAAGAGCGTTGCCAGGGCAGGCGTGCAGCCGGGCGTGGCGATGCAGTGGCGCACCCCCAGCGCCGCCGCGAAAGCCCGCTCGAAGCGGCCGACCATGTCGCTGGCCAGGCCGGCGGCGAGCACTTCGCCGACCAACTCGGCCGCCCGCGGACCGAGCGGGCGCGGGAACGGGTTGGGCAAGGCGCCGACCTGCCCGGCCACCGCCGCAGCGCCGTAGGCCGCTCGCTCACCAGCCATCGCGGTCTCCTGGGGCATTGCAGAGCCAGTCCAGCACGGCGTTCGGTTCTGCTAGCCAAACTTCCTCGCCGCCGACCCGCCGAACCGTCTCGAAACGCTCGGCGAGCTGCTCCAGGGTGCAGTCCTTCCAAGGATGCAGCGTGCGGCCGGGCAGCGGGCAGTGGCAGTAGTCGATCACCCAGCCGCCCAGGTCGCGGGCCTGGTGGAGCCGCTTGTACGGGTCCCAGGCACTGTAGAAGGGCGGCGGATACTCGCTGTGGATGGGCACCCGCGCCAGCCGCCACGGGTCGACGTCGGGCGGGTTGACCGCGTCGTAGATGGTCAGGATCGCGCGGTAGCCGGCCGCCGGCGCGGCCTGCCGGCTGGCGGGATAGCCGTCGTTGTTATTGGGCACGCAGAAGATCGGCACCTCCCAGCCCAGCGTCGCCTCGATCACGGCCTTCGCCCGGACCACCTCCTCGGCGGCGTTGGAGGGCGTGATGGCGGCGTGGGTCAGGCCGTGGCAGGAGACTCCCCAGCCGCCGGCCCGCAGCCCCGTGAGGTCGGCCACAGTAAGGATCGGCAGGCCATCGAAGCTACTGCCCGGCACGTTGCGCGGCACCCCGATCTGGCTCGCCACCAGGGCCACGTGACCTGGCAGGTCGTGCCGTTGGTGGAGCGGCACGACATGGTCCAGCAGGGCGGCGCAGCCCTCGTCGTAGGTCACCGAGTAGACCCAGCGCTTGCCAACGGGCCAGGGCACGTCGCGCTCCTACTCCCCGAGGTAGAACCCCGGCTGCGGCGGCTGGTTGTAGCCGACGTTCTGGTGCGCCAGACTGAGCCGGTAGACCGCATCGTGCAGCAGCGTTACCCGCCGCTCCGACGTCGGGAGCGGCGTGCTGTAGAGCCGCACTTCGCGGTTGTCGGCGGTCCGCCAGAGGACCTCCTCGCGCCAGTCGCCCGACAGGTCGCCCGACAGGCAGGGCGTACCCTTGGTGCCGTTGCACGAGGCCAGGCCCGCGGTCTCACCGGCGAACAGCACCTGCTCCTGGCCGGTTTGGTAAAGCCACTTGCGGATGCCGACATGGTCAAGCAGCTCGCGGCGCCGGTCACCGTCCCACCAGACCCCGAAGTTGATGCTCTTCGGCCGGGCGTCGCCGATCCGCTCGCCGCCCGCCGTGTAGAGCCCGGACATGCCGCCGCCCGCCGCCCAGCATTCGTAGCCGGGGTGGCGCGGATCCAGGTCCATACAGACCCCGCGGCCGACGTCACCGGTCGAGGGCACGCCCCACAGCAGGCGGCCCGTGGCGGCGTCGCGCAGCTCCATGCCGGCGGGGCAGTTCTTGTGTTCGTGGACGCTGAAGACCTCCAGCCCGGGCCGGGTCGGGTCGATGTCGCTGAGGTGCATCGCGTCACCGTGGCCCAGGCCGGTGGTGTAGAGCCCGCGGCCATCGTCGTCGATGGCGCAGGCGCCGTAGGTGATCTCATCGCGCCCATCGGCATCGACATCGGCCACGCTGAGGTTGTGGTTGCCCTGCCCGGCGTAGCCGCGGTGCGGCTCATCAGCGCTGCTGAACTGCCAGCGCGGCGTCAGCCGGCCGTCGCGCCAATCGACCGCCGCCAGCTTGGTCAGGGCGTAGTAACCGCGGCACATCACCACGCTCGGTCGCTGCCCGTCGAGGTAGGCCACGGCCATCAGGAAGCGGTCGACGCGGTTGCCGTAGCTGTCGCCCCAGTCACTGACCTGACCGCGCCGAATGTACTCGCAGCGCGCCAGCTCGGCGCCGCTGCGGCCGTCGAAGACCGAGAGGAACTCGGGGCCTTCCAGGATGTAGCCGGTGTCCGGGTTGGCGTACTGCGTCCTCCCGTCGCCGTCGACATCACCGATCACGCGGCCAGTGCCGTCGACCGATCCCTCGCTGGTCCGCACCGCCAGCTCGGCCCGGCCATCGCCATCGAAGTCGTAGACCAGGAACGGGGTGTAGTGCGCGCCTTCTCGGATGTTCGGGCCGAGGTCGATCCGCCAGAGCCGCTGCCCCCCCAGGTTGTACGCCTCCAAGGTGGTGCTGGCACCTGGCACCAAGGCGGCGCGCTGCGAGTTGTCGTGCGGCGCCACCTCGCGCTTCAGGACGATCTCCAACTCGCCGTCGCCGTCCAGGTCGCCGGCCGCGGCGTCGTTCGGCACGCCACCCGGCGGCAGCGGCAGCCGGCGGTAGCCGGGATCGTCGGCCGCCAGCAGACAGCGGCTGCCCGGCCCGTCGCCCGGCGTGACGCGGTACTCGATAGGCTGGCCGCCCGGCGCCTCGCGGTCGATCCAGCAGGTCGCCCCAGTCAACGGCTGCGGCGTCAGCCCAACGACGGCGCCAGCGACGCGCCGCTCCAGCCGGAAGCCGAGCGCGGCGGGATCGTCGGCGGTCAGGCGCCAGCTCAGGAAGACCCCGTCGGCGACGCGCTGCGCAGTCAGCCCACGGCCGAGCGTCTCACGTTGGCGACCGGCGGCCGGCGCCAACAGGAACGGCAGCAGCAGCAGGGAGAGCGGGCCCATGCCCGCGGATTGGCGGACCGCGGGCCGACTCCTGCCGTCGCCGCTGGTGCAGGAACGGCGTTCGGAAGACCGAACGCCGTTCGCGGAAGAACACTGTGCCAAGCCGCTGCCTGTTGGTTGGACTCCTGTCGCTGGCGGGCCTCGCCGCGGCGGTACCGGAACCGCGCTTCTACCTGCCGTTTGAAGGCACCACGACGGCGGCCGTGGCGGGCGGGTCACCGCGCCCGGTGCGGCGCGAGGTGGGTCAGACCGACCCCGCGCTGGACTACCTGGCGGCGCTGGCCGACCGCTTTGTGGAGGGGCCGGTCGGCCGCGGCTTCGATGTCGGGGAGCAGCCGCTGGCCTACCCGCTGGCCGGCAACTTCCGCCCCGACGAGGGGACCTGTGCCTGCTGGGTGCGCCCCGCCTGGCGCGGCGACAACCTCAACCTCTACAGCACGCTGTTCGGCGCCGGCGACTGGGGCATGGTCTACAAATACCTCAACCAGTCGAGCATCACCTTCGCCACCGCGAAGCCCGACCGCGACCTGTTCTACGACTGCGGCGGCGGTGACCTGCGCGGCTGGCAGCCGGGGCAGTGGCACCACCTCGCGGTCACCTGGTCGCGCGCGGCGGCTGCGCGCACGCTGTGGATTGATGGCCGGCCGACCGCCCGCGGTCCGTTCGGATTCCACAAACCCGCCAGCAGCGGCAACTTCCAGGTTGGCGCGGGCTGTGTGCAGTACCCCGACCCAGTGGCGCACGCCGCCTTCGACGAGTTCGCGCTGTGGGACCAGCCGCTGGACGCCGCCGCGCTGGCCGAGGTCTACCGCCGCGGGCAGCAGGGCCAGCGGCTGTGGGACGGCGCACTACCGCCGCCGCCTGGTCGCGTCAGCGCCCCGCCGGTGGGGCAGAGCGCCGTCGGACCGGCCGACAGCGCGCCGCAGGTGACAGCCCATGGCCCCCGGCAAGTGGTCGACCTGAGCGGCTGGTGGCGCTGGCGACCGAGCCCGGACGAAGCCACGGCCCTGCCGGCCGGCGGTTGGGGGCGCGCCAAGGTGCCGGGCTACTGGACGACGCCGGCCGAGACCGTCGCGCCGGACGGCCTGCCGGCCCGCGGTCGCTTCGGCGAACTGCCCTTGAGCGAGTGCGGCGCCGCCTGCTACCAGCGCGACTTCCGCGTCGACCCCGCCTGGCGCGGACAGCTCGTGCTGCTGCAGCTCGGCGGAGTCGATGGGTTGGCCTGGATTTACCTCAACGACCACCTCTTGGGGCTGCTGCCCGGCTGGGAGCCGGAGCGCTACGACCTGACGCCACACCTCCGCGACGACCGACCGAACACGCTGAGCATCGTCCTGCGGACCCGCGGCGGCAGTCGCGCCGCGGGGATCTACGGCGCCGTCGAGCTGCTGGTGGCACCTGGGCCGCTGCTGCTCGACACCACCGTGCAGCCGCGGGTGGCGACCGCCGAGGTCGAGTTCACGGCCGACCTCTACGCCCCGCAGGCCGGCCGGCTGGTCTGGCAACTGCAGGCCTCCGACGATGCGGGCGAACGCCGCTGGGAGCAGCCCGTGAGCGTCGCGGCGGCGCCCGCCAGCGGCCCGGTCAGCGCCACCGCGCAGCGCCTTACGGCCCGCCTGCCGTGGCCGGCGGCACGACGCTGGTCGGTCGAAGATCCGCACCTCTACCAGCTCCGCAGCTCGCTGGCGGTGGGCGGACGGGCGGTCGATGCGTTGCCGCCCCGGCGGGTCGGCTACCGCGAACTACGGCAGGTCGGCGGCGGCTTCGAGCTGAACGGCGTGCCGTTCCATCTCCGCGGGCACCAGATCGACCTGGCCTGGCCCAACCAGTTCGCCCGTGTCCAGGAGCTGCGCGCCGCCGGGCTGAATGGACTGGAGCTGTCGGGCCCGATCGCCAGCGAGTGGTCCCGCGGGATTCCCTGGCAGGACGACCTCTACCGCCGGATCCTGAACTACTGCGACGAACAGGGCCTCGTCGCGGCGCCCTTGCTGCCCGACTCTGTGCTGCTGCGCGAGCGGATCTTCGAGCCGGCGGTCAACGCTCGCTTCGCCCGGCGGATCGAGCAGTTCGCGCGGACCTACGGGCACCATGCCAGCATCGGCCTGTGGTACCAGCACTTCAACCTGGCAGGCTACTACTGGTACCTCGCGCCATCCAAGATCGATGGCCGCTACCGACCGGACGATGCCAACTTCGCGGCCACCGAGCGCTTTGCGCTGGAGGCCGAGCGGCTGGCCCGGCAGGCGGACGGGCGCGCCGTCTACCACCACGCCTGCGGCAACTTCGGGTCGCAGATCACTGCCAACATCTACCTCGGCCCGAACACGCCGACCCAGGAGCGGGAGGAGTGGCTGTCGGGCTGGTCGGCGCAGCGGACGAAACCCTACCTGGCGGTGGAGCACTGCTGCTGGCTAATCCCTTACTGGTTCAGGCCGCGCACCTTCCCGCTCAGCGTGGTCTACGCCGGCGAGCCGATCTTCGACGAACTGGCGGCGCAGCAGGTCGGCCCCGACGCCTATCGCTCGCTGACTCCGGAGCTGTTCGAGCTCTACGACTTGGACCGCGCGCCGCGCGGCAGCCGCACGCGCGCCCTGATCGCCCGGCATCCGGGCTACCAGGCGGTGAAGGCCGAGGTGGCCCGCCGCTCGCTGCGGGCCTGGCGAACGTGGGAAGTACCCGCGGTCATCTTCAATGCCGAGAACTGGGACTTCCTTGACAACGCCGGCCGGGCCCTGCCGATGCAGCAGGCGCTGGCCGACTACTGTGGCGACCTGGACCTCTATCTGGCCGGCCCTGGCGACGACTGGCCATCGAAGGACCACAGCTTCGACGCCGGTGAGAGCATCACCAAGCAGGTCGTGTTGCTCAACGACCTGTCCGTGGATCGACCGCTGACGCTGCGCTGGACCGTCCAGACCGCGGCCGGTCAGACCATCGCCAGCGGGCAACTGGACGCCGTCGCGCAGGCCGGTCGCCCGACCAAGGTGCCGCTGACCTTTCGGGCGCCCGCGGTGACGGCCCGCACCGCGTTGACGCTGCGCGTGACGCCGAGCGACGCCCGCTTCCGGGAGAGCAGTCTGGCGCTGCAGGTCTTCCCGCCTGCGCCGCCGCTGCGGTTGCCCGCCGGGACGTTGCTCTACGACCCGCCAGGCGACACCACCCGGCTGCTGCAGGCCGCCCACGCCGTGGCCGCGCCGCTGACGGCAGCCAGCGTGCTGACCGACGTCCCGCTGGTGCTGGTTGGCCGCGGCGCCTGGGATGCCAGCTTCGAGGCGCTGGCACGGCAACTGCGCCTCGCCGAGGCGGTTGCTGCCGGGACGCAGGTGGTCGTCTTCGAGCAGCGCAGCGGTCGGCCCGCGGGCCTGACGCTGACCGAAACCAGTACCCGCGACGCCTGGCCGGTGGACCCGACGCACCCGCTGCTCAGCGGTCTTGCGGCGGTGGACTGGCACGACCTGCGCGGCGCGAGCGACGTGCTGCCGCCCTATCCCGACGCCCCGCCCGAGAGCCGTAGGACCTGGCCGGCCCGGGGCTTCAAGTGGGGCAACCGCGGCATCGTGGCGACCTATGTCTACCACCGCCCGCAGCGCATCCCGTTCGTGGCGCTGCTGAGCTGCGGGTTCGACCTCAACCAGTCGCCGCTGCTGGAAGCCGTCCACGGCCGCGGCCGCGTGACGCTCTGTCAGGTCGACCTGACCAACCGCTACGGCCGCGACCCGGTCAGTACGCGCCTGCTGCAGAACCTGCTGGCGCCGCGCCCGCCGGCCACGACGCAGCCGGTCCGCCCGCTCGGCCCGCTGGCCGCTGAGCTGGTGCAGCGCTACGGCCTGCAGACCGCGGCCGATGCCGGGCTCTGGCTGGTCAGCCCCGACGCTGCCGCGGCCGGCAGCCTCGAAGGCGCGGCCAGCGCCGGCAGTACGGTGCTGCTGCTGCCCGGCTGGTCAACGCCGCTGGCCGGCCTGCAACAGAGCGCGGCGCGCTGGTTCCAGGCGTCGCCAACCGCCACCCCGTGGCCCGGTCTGAGTGGCGGAGAGCTGTTTGTGAAGGCGTGGACCAGTACGGCCGCCGCGCAGCCCGCTGGCGGCTGGACAGTCCACCTGCAACCCGGCCTGCTGGCCAGCAAGCCGCTCGGCGCCGGGCGGTTGGCGCTCTGTCAGGTGCCCCTCGCGGCGACCAACCCGCGCGCCGCGGCCAAGCTGCAGCGCACCTGGAACCTGGTCCTGAGCGGCCTCCACGCCGCCCGCGCCGGCGACCCGCTGCTGCCCGCGGCGCCGGAGCCCGCCCCCGTCGAGGGCGAGACGCTGCCACCGTACATCGACTGGTAGGCCGCGGAGCCGCCCCGCGCTCGCGGGCCGCCGCGACGCGTGCGGCAGCCGCCGACGTTTGGCGGGAGCAGCCTGGAGGTAATAGCACCCAACAGCGAGCATCTGCGTCGCCGGAGGGAGGTCGAGTTGGCACAACCGGGTGCGACCCCGCAACACCGCCCACGCCCCCACGCTCGCAAGGTCGGCTGCCTGCTGTTCCTGCTGCTGGCGCTGATGACCCGGTCGGCTGCGCAGCGTGAACTCGGCAGTCGTCCCGACGTCCTGACCGACCGGCCAGGATTGCCGCGCGGTTTCCTCCAGGGCAGGTTTGGGCACTTCCACCCCAGCACACGAATCAGCGGTGCCACCCAGAGGGAGGAGATCCAGTTCCTCTCTCCTCTGGCGCGGGGTTGCAGCGCCTATGTCAGCGCGCGCTCTGACTGGGCCATGGCGACGGCCCGGCTGGTGCCGGTCGACGCCAGAGGAGCAGCAGGAGGCCGGAGCAGCAAGTCATTCGGACCCAGCAAGCGCGGTAGGTTGGCCGATGGTTGGGCCGCGGCCGCGTGATGACTCCGGACCACACCGTCGCGAGGAGAGGACAAGCGGTTGAGAAACCTGGAGCTCGCTGCAGGCGAAGCGGCGGAAGAGGTGACTGCCTGGCTACTCGATGGCGACCCGGCGATCCGGTGGCAGGTGCTGCGAGATCTGCTCGACCAGCCGGCCGACGCGTTCGAGACCGAGCGGGCCCTGACCGCCTTCGCAGGCTGGGGGGCGCGGCTGCTGGCGCTGCAGCGCGAAGACGGCAACTTCGCGCACGCCCCGGACGCCCGGACGTGGCAGGTTAACCTGTTCTGCATGAAGACGCTTCAGAACCTCGGGCTCCCGCCCGCGAGTGCCCCGGCCCAGGCCCTGGTGGAGCGGATCCGCCAGGTGAGCTGGGGGCCAGAGTTCGGGGACACCCGGTTCTTCGAAGGCGAGGTGGAGCCCTGCATCAACGGCGGCGTGCTCGCCACGGGGAGTTGGTTCGGTGAGGCCAACGAGGCGCTGGTGGCCCGCCTGTTGAGCGAGCAACTCGACGACGGGGGCTGGAACTGCGAGGCCGAACGGGGCTCCGTGCGGTCGTCGTTTCACACCACGATCTGCGTGCTGGAAGGGCTGCTGGCATACGAGCGGGCCGTCGGAGCCACACCGGCGGTGAGCGCTGCTCGGACGCGAGCGCACGAGTATCTGCTGTCACGAAGGCTCTACCACCGCCTGTCGACCGGCGAGCCCATCAACCCGGCCTGGTCGCGGTTCGGCTGGCCGGTCTACTGGCGCTACGACGTCCTACGAGGGCTGGACTACCTGCGCGATGCGGGTGTCGCGCCGGACCATCGTGTGGACGAGGCGATCGGGCTGGTCTTGGCAAGGCGCGGCGCGGATGGGCGTTGGCCGCTGAACGTGGTGCACCCGGAGCCGATCCACTTTGCGATGGAGCACGGGGTCGGCGAGCCCAGCCGCTGGATCACCTTGCGCGCCTTGCGGGTTCTGCGTTGGTACCGCACCGGCCGTTGATCGGGCAACCAGCCTGGGCCACCGCCGCTGCGACCATGCTACCCACTACGTGGCTGGCTGGAGTGCCGGGTGGCCTCCCGCGTCTGGCGGCCGCACCGCCGCTGCGCCACAGCCGCGCCCGGCGAGACGGCGTCGAGCGGTAGCGGCCGTTCCGGCGCTGCCGCCAAGCAGGTGGCCATAGGGCCAACACACGGCCGCCCGAGCCGGGTGGCTCGGGCGGCCGCGGAGGAGTGCGTCGACCGACCTTACTCGGCTGTGCCGAGGGTCACGGTGACATTGGTGGGCTTGCCGTCGCGCAGCACCTTCAGGACGATCTTGTCGCCCGGCTTGGCGGCGGCCAGCTTGGCTTCCAGATCGTCCAGGTTGTTGACCGGCTGGTCGCCCCACCCGACGATCACATCGCCGCCGATGGCGATCTCCTCGCCGTCGAGCTCGAGGCGGCGGGTGCTGCCCTTCAGCCCGGCCGTGTCGGCGGCGCCGCCGGCGTCGAGCTCACTGACCAGCACGCCCTTGGTGCCGGCCGGCAGCTTCATCGCTTTGGCGATCCGCTGCTCGACGTCGACGCCGCCGATCCCGAGGCTCGCCCCGCCGTCTTTGGCGGCGGCCTCGGCGACCTGCGGGCCGCGCTTCTTGCTGTTCGGCCGCGCCTGCAGGGTCAGCTCAACGCCGGTCGACTTGCCGCCGCGGAGCACCGTGGCCTTGACCGTTTGCCCGACTTCGCAGTGCCGGGCGAGGGCCGCGACGATGTCGTCGAAGCGCTTGATCGGCTCGCCCGCGAACTCGGTGACGACATCACCGCCAACCTTCAGAGGCTCGCCGTCGAGCATGATCTGCTTGTCGCTGCCCTGCACCCCGGCCTTGTCGGCGGGGCTGCCGGCGAGCACCTCGATCACCAGGGCGCCGCGCTGCTCGTCCGACAGCTTCATCGCCTTGGCCATGTCGGGCGACAGCGTGATGCCGCTGATGCCCAGCCAGGGATGCTCGTAGCTGCCCTTGCTGATCAGCGTCGGGACGACCTTCTTGACGATGCTGGCCGGGATGGCGAAGCCGATCCCCGCCGAGGCACCGCCGGGGCTGATGATCGCCGACGGCACGCCGACCACCTCGCCGCCACTGTTGGTGAGGACTCCGCCGGAGTTGCCGGGGTTGATCGGCGCGTCGGTCTGGATCACGTCGGGAATCGTGTACGACGCGCTGCCGGGGCGGTCGATGTCGATCGGCAGCAGGCGCCCGAGGGCGCTGATGAAGCCGACCGTCATGGTGCCTTCGAGGCCAAACGGGTTGCCGATGGCGACCGCCAACTGCCCGACCTTGACCTGCGTGCTGTCGGCCAGGCTGACCGGCGCCGGGAGGCGGCCCTCGGCCAGCTCGACCTTGATCACCGCCAGGTCGCTGTCGGGGTCGGCCCCGACCAGCTTCGCCGGCACCTGCGTGCCGTCGCTGAAAGTCACCTGGATCTTGTCAGCGTCACCGACGACGTGGTTGTTGCTGACGATGTGGCCCTGCTTGTCCCAGACGAAGCCCGAGCCGGAGCCGGCGGCGTAGTTGTCCGGCGGCGTCTGCGGCTGCTGCCGGCGGCGCTGCCGCGGGGTGTTCGGCTGGCCTTGACCCTGTCCCTGGTCCGGGAAGGGCAACCCGAAGTCGGGCATGCCGGGGATGTTCGGGAACTGCATCTCGAGGTTGGTCCGCGGCGCCTTCTTGAGCACCTGAATGTTGACCACCGACGGGCTGACGGTCTCGTAGACCTTGGTCAGGGCATTCTCGATGCCCGGCAGAGAGGTCGCCGCGACGGCGCTGATCGGCGGCTGCGCAGCGGGCGTCGCCGCCGCGCTGGTCTGCGCCGGCGCCGAGGACATACAACCGGCGGTGAAGGCCACCGCCGCCGAGAGACCCGCGATCCAGGTTGCGCGCTTCATCTTGGTCCTGCCCTAGGGCGGGGGAAAGTGCTGACGCCCCGCCACGTCCTTACTGGCAGTGTGGTGCAACAACCGCCCGCCAGCATTACGTTCCCGCGGGCGGCGCCGACGGCGGGAGCATCTGGAACAGCGTCGAGGTCGCGTGGACCAGCACCCAGGGGCCCTCGCGCCAGCATTCGCCCGGACCCAGCGGACGGGCCATCTCGACCGGGCGGTAGGGTGTGCCGTCGATCTGCGTGGGCTGCAGGCCGACCTCGTCGCAGAGCAGGATCAGCCCCGGCTCGGGCAGGCTGACGCAGTCGTCGGCGTCCCAGTGGCAGCCGCAGGCGCCCAACAGCAGGTCGCGCCGACCGAGCACCGCCCGGCCATCGCGCAGCGGCGTGATCGTGACCAGCTCGGCCTCGAGTTCGTCGAGCGTCACGTCGAGCGCGTCGTCGACGGTGGCGATCCAGGACTCCTCGGCGAAGTGCCGCGTCACGGCGTAGCAGTCGGCGGGCGGCAACGGCAGATCGCTGAGGTGCAACTCGCTGGTCGCCGGCTGGCCGTCGAGACGGACATTGACCAGCCCCACCAGCAACGCCTCCGGGAGCGGTCGCGGCTCGTTCAGCCCGACCGGCGGCTCGCGCCGCGGCAGCCGGCCGGCCGGTGCACAGACCACCAGCGGCTGGGTCCCGTGCAACGGATCGACGAACCACAGCGCCGCCGGCGGCTCGCCAGGCTGCTCGGGTTGCAGCAGCCGCCCATCGCGCAGGCTGAGGCGCCGAATCAGCTCGAGGTCGTGCGCGCCGGGCGCGTCGCCGAGGTAGAGCGGCCCGCCCGACAGCGCCGCCAGCACGGCCAGCGCCCGCGCGGCGAGATGGGTCGAGGGCACCGCGTCGTGGTCGGGCCAGGCGTAACGCCCCAGCCAGGCGCCCACCGTCGCCGACCAGGCGAGATGCTGCTTGGCCGCCCGGCGGTCGCCCGGCGCCAGGTCGGCGGTGCTGCGCGCGACGTTGAGCTGGTTCCAGTGCAGCAGACACTCGGTCTGCACACCCATCCCGGCGCCCAGCTCCAGCCCAACCTCCAGGGCCGCCTGCTGCACGTTGCGCAGCGCGCCGCCGACGGCCTGGTCGAGCGGCAGCCGGCCGAGGTAGTGGTTACGGGTGCTGCCCTGGTTGTCGATCCGCACCCAGTCGACGCCGCAGTCGCGGAGGTGCCGCAGCGCCGGGCGCCAGAAGTCGGTGCCGGCGCCACCCGGCTCTGGGAGGTGGACGCCATCGGCCGCCGGCCAGATGCTGTCGGCCGGGGTGGCCAGCGCGGAGTGCGGGTCGATCCCGCCCCAGGCGCCCTGCAGCGGCAGCCAGGTCGCCAGGTGGCGCACCCCGGCCTCGCCGGCGAGCCGCTGGAGCAGGCCGAAGAGGCCGCCGGGAAACCGCTCCGGCGCCGCGTCGAAGCCGCGGAGCTGGCCGGCCGCATTGAGCTCCTGCCAGCCCTCTTCCAGCAGCACCCACTGCAACGGCACGCCGGCCTCGCGCAGTTCGCGGGCGGCGCTGACCACCCGCTCCTCGTCCAGATCGCGCCCCAGGCCCTGCCAGGTAGCCCAGCCCAGACCGTCGAGCGCCAGCGGGTAGGTCTTCTCCTCGCGGCGGCGGAAGCTCCATTCGCAGAGCCCCTCGGCAGCGCGGACGGCGCGGTCGAGCGAGGCCGCCGGGGTGTCGTCGAAGGCCAGCACGAAGAGCGGCAGGCGCGGGTAGACGTGGCGGGTACACCAACCCGAGGCGACCACGCTGAGGCCAAGCTCCTCGCCACGCAGCCGGGCCACCGCGCCGCCCGCGCGGAGCGGCAAGAGCGTGCCGCAACGGCCGTCGTCGCAGCGCCAGTGACAGGCCAGGCCCCAGTCCCAGAGGTTGTCGCGCGTCGGGTCGGCCAGCCAGAGGGCCTGGGCCCACCAGCAGCCGACGGCGTCGCGGCCGAACTCGTTGACGCGCTGGTGCAGGTAAAGCGCCTCGCGGCAGCCCGGCAGGGCGCCGATCCGCAGGCTGGCGGCCTCTTCTTGCCCGAGCACCGGCTGGCCGCAGCCGGGCAGCAGTTCGGCCAGCACGACCGGCTCCAGCTCGTAGCAGCGCAGGCTCAGCCGGAACTCGACCGACTGCCGCACCGAGCGGGTGGTGAACGGGAAGGTGTGGACGTTGTGCGGCCCCAGCTCGTCGTGGCTGAGTGTCTCGGCGGGCGGGCCGGGGCGCAGTCCGCCGGCGGCCAAACGGTGCCGCTCGCCCCACGCCGTCAGCGTCAGGTCGTCGATCAGCAGGCGGACTTCGTCGTCGAGCAGCAGTTCGAAGCTACGCCGGGCGGGGCGGATGATGGCGGCCATGGGCGTGCCATTCGGGAGGCCCGCGCCGGATCCTGCGCAGGACCCGGCGCGGCCGGGAGGAACTACCCGCCGGGAGAGGCACGATGGCGGCTGCGCCGTTGCGGATTGGTCTGATCGGGTGTGGCAACAACCAGCGCGGGGCCCACCTGCCCCGCCTGGCGAAGTGCGCCGAGCGGGGCGAGGTCGTGATCGTCGCGGGCTGCGACCCGCTGGCGGAGAATCTCGCCAAGGTGCAGGAGCAGGTCCCCGGCCTGGTGCCCTACGCCGACCACCACGCGCTGCTGGCCGGCGAGGCGCTCGACGCCGTGGTGATCTCGACGCCACACACCTTGCACTATCAGCAGATCCTCGACAGCTTCGCGGCCGGCTGCCACGTGCTGACTGAGAAGCCGATGTGCTGCTCGGTGGCCGAGGCGCGCGAGCTGCTGGCGCGGCGCGACGCGTTGGGCAAGCACCTGCAGATTGGCTATCAGCGCCACTTCCTGGGAGGCTACCGCTGGGTCCGCCAGCAGATCGCCTCCGGGGCCGCCGGGGCCGTGCGGTTCGTCACCGCCTGGCAGGCCCAGGACTGGCTGTCGGGCCAGTTGGCGAAGGGCGGCACCTGGCGGATCGCCGCCGGACTCAGCGGCGGCGGGCAGCTCAACGACAGTGGCAGCCACCTGGTCGACATTATCCTCTGGATGACCGGCCTGCAGCCGACCGCCGTCAGCGCGGCGGTCGACCACCGGGGCCAGGAGGTCGACATCCTCAGCGCCGTGACCGCCGAGTGCGACGGCGGGGCCATCGCCAGCCTCAGCGTGATTGGCGAGAGCGTGCTGCCGTTTGGCGAGCAGATCGTGATCTGGTGCGACCACGCCACCTTCGAGCTGGTCGGGTTCGGCGACCCGGTGCGGGTGACCTGGGACAGCGCCAAGAACCAGACCCTCACCGTGCCGCCCGAAGAGCGCCCGCACTGGAGCGATCCGGACGCCAACTTCGTGGCCGCATTGCTCGGGCGCGAGCCGCTGGAAGTGCCTGGCGAGTGCGGTCTGCGGACCATCGCGCTGACCGCGGCCGCCTGGGAGGCCGCCCGCAGCGGTGGCCGGGTGAGCGTCGAGCGGTAATCAACAGCGCGGGCGGGCCAGGGAGACCCGGCCCGCCCGCCTCGCAATCTGGCCGTCGCCAGCCCTACTGCATGGTGATGTTCAGGAACGCGCTGAAGGTGCCGACGGTCTGCGGGATGATGCCACGGACGCCCGAGCCGGACATCCACTTGGCGTGGCCGTCGGCATAGGTGATGTTGGCCCCTTCGTTGTGCCGCGCCAGCCCGGTGCCCATCTGGCTGATGCAGGAGGCGTAGGTGTTGGTGCTGCTGATCACGAAGGTGTCCTGCATGTCCATGAAGACCATCGCAATCTCGTTGCCCATTTGCTTGGCATTGCTGGAGCAGCTCGACTGGCGCGCCTTCTCACGCGCCTTCGCCAAGACCGGGAACAGAATGCCAGCGAGGATCGCGATGATGGCGATCACGACCAACAGCTCGATCAGGGTGAAGCCCCGGCGCCGCATGTGGATCTCCTTGGCAGGCCGGCCGACCCCAGCGGTCCGGTCCGGCTCCCCGCTGTTGGGCCCGCCGCCGGTTGCCACGACGTTACGTGTCGGTGAACAGTGCTGACCGGCCATCACGGCCCCAGACCGCCGACCGCGCCGGAGGTCCCTGGCCGCTGGCGGCGAAGCGGGTGGTATGGCGGAGTTGGATGGCCGGACACGATTGCGGCTGGCGGGTCTCGATCTGGACCTGCCGGGCCGGGCTGCGGCCGCGGCGGGGGCGCGGTTCTGTGCCTACACAGGTCGCGAGCTGACCTTGCAGTGGGACGACGGCGGGACCGCCGACAGCGCTCGGCTGGGGCTCGACGCCTTCACCACGGCCGGTCACCTGCTGCGCTACGAACCCGGTGGAGCGGCGGCCCGGCTGCTCGACCCGACGCTCCGCGAGTGGCGCCAGAGCGTCGATCTGTTCGCCAGCGCCGCGCTGCCGGTGCCGGACAGCGCGCTGCGGCGGGCGGGCGATGAACCACCCGTCGAGAACTGGCAGTTGCTGGCGGCCGGGATGGGTGAGGTGCGCGGCGTGGTGGTGCGCCACGGCCGGCTCTACGCGCTCAACAGCTACGGCGCCGAGAGCCATGTGGTGCAGGCGTGGCGGCTGCCGCGGGGGCTCGCCGCGGGAGGCTGGCGCCCGCCACGGGTGCGCGGTGGGTTGCTGCCGGCGCAGGGCTGGCGGCCGGGCAGCGAGCTGCGGGTTAGCGAGTCGCTGGTCTACCTGAACCTGGTCGACCGCCTCGGTGGCTGGCACGCGGGCCACGGCGAGCACTGGATCGACTGGCCCTGGCCCGGCGGCAGCGCCGTGCTGGCGCGGCTCGCAGGCGACCGGCTGTTGCTGGTCCGGCAGGACGCCAACGGCCTGGTGGCCGAGGTCTACGACCTGGCGGCGGTCGCCAGCGGGCCCTGCCGGCCGTTGCCGGGGCAGGCTCGGCTGCTGGGCGAGCTGCCGGCCGGACAGGCGCAGCCGCTCTGGGCCGAAGCCCACGAGGCGGCCTTCTGGGTGCTCAGCGCCGACGGGCGGATCCACTGCTTCCCGTTCGACGGTCCCCCACAGGAGGTCTTCGGCAACGTCGAGGAGGTGCGCCTCGGTCCGCCGGCCTTCCGGGGTACTGGTCAACAGGCCGACCTGGTGGCGTTCTGCAGCAACGACCGCGGCCGTTGGCTGCTGGAGCTGCCGCTCGACCGCACCCGACCGTACCGCTTTACGCCCCTCCGCGAGCGGGCCGTGGCGAGCTACGAGTTGCCGCCCTGTTTCCTGGGCGGACGGCAGATCGACGCCCACGCGGCGACCGCGGAGAATGTCCAGGCGCTGCGTTGTCTGACGGGGCAGTGCGACCAGATCGACGAGCGTGCCGAGGTGCCCGGCACGGCCGGCTCCCGGGTCGACGGGCTGCAGCGCCTGCTCTGCGGCGGCCAGGAGCTGTTGGTGGTCGAGTACACCCAGAGCACCCGCCGCTTCTGGTTCTGTGACGCCGGCCTGCAGCGGCTGACCGTCGAACCGCCGTTCCCACAACTGCGCGCCGCTGATGAGGTGCGCCTGCTCTGGGATGCGGCCGGGATCTACCTCTGCGACCTCGCCAACGGCGTGGTCCATGCGCGGAGCCCTCAGGCATGAACCTTCGAGCGCTCGGGCTGCTGGTCTGGATCGCCCTGCCCCTGGCGGCGCAGGAGATGCGCGACAATCCGCAGACGCCGCGCGAGTTCTCGCGGGCGGTCGCGAAGGTGGTCCGCAAGTACCCCGAAGTCTGCACCAGCCGCGTCCGCTGGGTGGTCGGCTTCGACATCTCGCGCAGCGGCATGGGTCGCTGGAGCGAGTGGGCGCGACAGGTGGTCAGCGACCTGATCACCTTCGTGATGGTCGACGGCGACACGCTGCTGCTGCTGCCTTTTGACCATCAAGTCAACCCGCCGCGGGGGAAGTGGCCGGGTGGCAGCCGCTATCCGACCTGGCCGATCACCACCGCCAGCAAGCCGGCTATTCGCACCGAGGTGGCCGACCTGCTGTTGTGGCGCAGTGGCACGCCCGATGGTACGGCCTGGGTGCAGGCCGTGCAGACCGCGCTGAAGCTGACGGCGCAAGGCAGCGGCGGGCAGGCGAACCTCTGCCTGGTGATCAGCGACCGCGACTCGTCCGACCTGATCGCCGACGAGCGGAGCATCGTGCAGAAAGCGCAGGGGCTGCAAGAGCCGGGCCAGAGCCTCTGGCCGGTGCCGCGCGACACCAAGCCGATTGTGCTGCTGCACGCCGCGGGGGTCAGACGGCCGGCGCAGCGCGTCGTGGTCGACCGCTACATGCCGCCCTGGGAACCGCCCGCGGCCGCCGCCTCGCGGTTGCTGCCGCGACCGGCCGCGGCGCCCGACCGGCGCGGCCGGGTGGTGCTGTGGCTGGTCGTGGTGGTGCTCCTGGCCGTTGGGCTGCTGCTGCTGCTCACCGGGCTGGCCGCGCGGCAGGCGGTGCAGGTGCGGTGGGGCGGGCGCGATGGCGATGCCTCGCGACAGGTCAGCGTGAGCCTGGCGACCGGCCAGACCCGGCTGCTCGGCGCCGCCGGTGAAGCCACCGCCGATCCCTTCACGCTGTACTGCGACGGCGCTGCCAGCGAGGTGCAGCGGAAGCTGGTGCTGCCCGACCTGGGCGGTCTGACAGCGACCGCCGATGGCCTGCGGCTGCGCACCGCCGACCATTACCTGGTGCGCCCGGCGGGAACCAACGACTGGGACAACGAGTTGACCCTGCGGCGCGGGCAGGTGCAGTGGTTGGAGTTCCGCCTGGCGTCGCAGACCTGGCTGCTGACGCGCCAGCCGGTGGGCCTGCAGGCCACCGCGCGCGGCGCCGACTGGCGGCAGCGCGTGATCCTGGGCGGTGTGGCGTTGCTGCTGGCGCTGCTGCTGCCGGTCTTCGTACGGCCGGTCGCCCCGCCGCCCAGCCTGCCGCTGCCGGCACCCGCCGCCGGGCCGGTCAGCGAGCCGTTCTGCCAGTAGGCAGGTCATAGTTGGTGGTGGGAGAGCAGGCCTGATGGATCCGGTGACGATCGCCGCGGCAGTGGGGCTGCTGCTGGTTGGGGAATGGCTGGTCGGCCATGTCGTCCTGTTCCTGCTGCTGCATCGCGCCGCTGGGCTGGCGGCGGGCGTGGCAGTGCGGCTGGGGCACCTGCTCGGTCTGCTGCTGGGCTACGCCAGTGCGGCGACGCTGCCGCTGACCGCTGGGGCGGTGGTCTGCTGGAGCGGCCAACTGCTGCCCGGCGCGGTGCTCGCCGCCGGCGCTGCCATCTGGGCGTTGCTGCTGGCGGTCCTGCCGCCCGGGTTCGCCAGCGATACCGTCTGATCGAGAGGGAGGCCCGCGGTGGACATCGCCGTCAATCCGACTCTGGTGCTGGCCCTCGGCGGGACCGGGCAGAACATCCTCAACCGCCTGCGGCGCCGGATCCGCCAGCGGCTCGGCACCGACCGCCTGCCGTTGGTCGAGTACGTCTACGTCGATACCGACCAGGGCAACAAGGACGCCGGCGAAGCGACCGGCGATGGCATTCCGATCGGCCTCAGCCCCCAGGTCGCGGCCGATCTGGCTGACCTGCAGGGCCGCGCGGCGTTGGAGCTGGACCTCGCGAGTTGGCTCAGTGAGGACGCGCTCGACCGCCTGCGCCGCGGCACGCTCGGCGGCGCGCAGGGCTTTCGGCAACTCGGGCGGGTCAGCTTCCTGGCCAGCCAGAAGCTGCGCGAGCTAAGCACGCAACTGCGCGAGCGGGTCGGCAACCTGCTCGAAGCGCGCCAGGAGCACCTGCACAAGGAGCTGCCGAACCTCCAGCCGAAGTACCTGCGCCACCGCCTGCAGGGCGCCGGGCCGAAGGTCTTCCTGTACGTCCTGGCCTCGGCCGGCGGCGGCACCGGCAGCTCCTGCCTGATCGACGTCGGCTACTTCGTCCGCCGCGCCCTGCGCGAGAGTGGCTACGAGGCCGACGTGCGGCTGATCGGTGTGGCGCTGCTGGCCTCCAGCGCCTTCGAGGAGCAGCACCAGTACCGCTACAACTCCGGCGGCGTGCTGACCGAGCTCAACCACTACCTGCGTCGGCCGGCCTACAAGGCCGCCTATCCGCTGGCGTTCCCCGGCGACCCGCTACGGCCCGACCTGCCCCGCGGCGACCGCCTGTTCGGTGTCGCGACGATGCTGCCGTTCGACTACCAGTACGTCGTGCAGCCGGCGACGATGCACGGCGGCAGTCTGGACCCCGACAACCCGCCGCGGGCGATGGCGCACCTCGAGCAGAAGGTCGCCGAGATGATCCTCGCCGACACCCTCTTCGCGGCGGCGCCGGGCGCGATGGAGTACGACCGCGCCAGCGTCCCGCCCAGCCCCCCGGCGGTGGTTCAGCGGGTGCTCAAGGGCGAGCTCGAATCCCGCCGGATCGACTTCGCCGGGCGCGCCCGTAAGGTCAACTACGACGGCCGCTACCCGACCGACCTGCTGACCTTCGGGGTCAGTTGCTACGAGTTCCCGGCAGCCCTGCACCATGTGCTGGCCTTCGGAACGGCCGTCCGCGAGCTGGCCGGGCGCTGGAGCAGCAGCCCACGACGGGATCCGAACGCCGGGCCTGATGACCTCGGCCAGCCGCTCGCCAACCTGCGGCTGCGCACTTGGATGGACCGCCTGACGCTGCTCGCCGACGAGCGCGAGTACGCCGAACAGCGTTCGCGCGAGGCCGGCGGCGACCAACTGCTGCGGGCGCTGTTGGAACTGCCCGACAGCGATCCACGCCAGCAGTTGCTGGCGGCTGCCACGCTGCAGGCCGCGGGCCAGGAGACACGCCCCGAGGCCTGGCTGCAAAGCCGCCGTGGCGCGGTCGACTCGTTGCTGGTCGAAGTCGCCGACACGCCCTTGCCGGGTCAGCCTGGGGCGGTCGCAGCGCGGCTGCGCGACCGGCGGCAGCAACTCGCCGGCTGGAGCCCGGCGGGGTTGCCCTACCAGGTGGCGAAGGACCTGCTCGACCTGGCTTTCGACGCCGATGCCGGCCCCGGTGCGGCGCTGGTCCTGGCGGAGCGCCTGGCCGCCCGGCTGCGACTTGAGCTGGACTGGGTAAGGCTCTGCCAGCAAGACCCCGCGGCCCCGACCCCAGCCGTGGTGCGGGCGGCCGAGCAGCGGCGCGACTGGCTGCTGGTCGGCTGGCACCACCACGTCGGCGCGCCGCCCGACACTGGCGGTGTGGCGGCGGAGGCCTGGCAGCACGCCAATCAGCGCCTGCTGCGGCTGGTGTTGCAGGGCAAGGCGGCTGTGCTGGAGGGTTGTCTGGCCGCCGTCGAACGTCTCCGGCCGCGGCTCCGCAATCTGCGCGACTGGCTGGCGGCGTGGCCCGCGCGACTGCCCGATCCCAACGACCCGGATTACCAGATCAACGGCGAGGAAGCCGGCTACGTGTTGCGCGACGAGGCCCTGCTCGCGCAGTTCGCGCGGCTCGACGGCCTTGCCGACGGTCTGCGCCAGGCGCTCGGCCAGGTGCCGCTCTACCGCCAGTTGCTCGACGACATCGCTCACGGGCTGCCGAGCACCGCCGCCGACGGCGGTCCGGCGCTGCTCTTGGAAGGGCCGCCGCTCGACCGGCGGCGCAACCAGCCCGACTTCAGCGCCCTGGAAGCCATCGAAGCCGCGGTCTTCGAGGCCATTGGCGCGCGGCGCGACGGGCCGTATCAGCAGGAGGTGATCGAGCTGCTCAACCGCCGCGCAGCCGCGGCGGGCACGGCGCTGCCGAACTTGCAGGCCGAGGCCTCGCCGCTGCTGCAGTTCGAGGCCAACAACACCGGCTACGCGATGGACTGCCGCTTCGGCGGCGATGTCGAGCTGTGGCAACTGCTGGCGGCGGCCGATTCCCTGGGCTACGAGCAGTTCGAGCAGACGATCACCCGGCAGCAGGGCGGCGTGCGCTTCCCCGACACGCCCGAAACCAAGATGCAGCAGGTCGACACGATGATCCCGGCGGTGGTCACCGTGCTGCGGCATCGGATCGGGATCGTCTCGCCGTTGATCAACGGCTACGACGAGGGCACGGTCCGCCGATTGCTGCGCAACGCGGCGCATCCGGCGCTGACCGACACCCGGATCCGGCCACCGCTGGAGCCGAACCTGCTGTGGGAGTGTGGCTTCAAGATCCTGGGCGGGCTGATCCTGGGTCACCAGGTGGTCTTCGATGTTGAAGACCAGCGCTTCCTGTTCAGCTACAACGTGCGCGACAAGGCGGGCTTCAGCCGCACCCAGAAGCTGACCTTGCCGATGGAGTTCGACGCTGCCTACGAGCAGTTGGCGTTGGCCGACCAGGATCTGGCGGAGCTCGACGCGCGACTGCGGCTGAAGGTCTACGAACTGGGTGAAGGCGTCACGGCGCGGCTGGAGGAGGTGATCGCGCAGATCGATCGCGCCCGCACCAGCAACAGCCCCGACTGTCTGGCGCAGCGCTTGGATGTCTGGTCGCGCGACGGGCAGGCCTCCGGCGTGCTGCTGACCCGCTTGCCTTACGAGGATGCGCTGAGCCTGCTGACCAGCTTTGCCCTGGAGTACGGGATTCGCTGCCGGATCGAGTTCCAGCACCATTACGCCGACTTCAAGCGGGCGGGCGACACGATTGTCGGCGGGGTGGCCCAGACCGACGGCTGGTTCTGCCGCTTCTGCGGCGTCTACCACGGCGGCACCGTGCCGGCCGGCAATCGGACCTGTTCGCAGTGCCGCAACCTGCAGGCCACGGCCCGCTGACCACCGGAGAACAACAGATGCGCCGGCCCAACATCCTGCTGCTCTACACCGACCAGCAGCGCTGGGACGCTGTCGGCTGCAATGGCAACACCGACCTGCAGACCCCACACCTCGACGCCCTGGCCGCTGCCGGCACCAACTGCACGCACTGCTTTGTGCAGAACCCGGTCTGCATGCCCAGCCGGGTCAGCTTCCTGACCGGCCGCTATCCCAGCAGCTTGGGAATCACCCACATGGGGGTCCCCGTGCCGCCCGACACGCTGACCCTGCCGCGGATGCTGCGGCCCTACGGCTACCGCACCGCGAACCTCGGCAAGCTGCACTTCCAGCCTCACGCCAATCGCGACCACCGCGCCCCGCACCCCGACTACGGCTTCGACGAACTGGTTCTGAGCGATGAGCCGGGCGTCTACGAAGACGCCTACCGGGCCTGGGTGCGCGCCATGGCGCCCGACCAGTTGCCGCACCTGAGCGTCGGGCTGCCGCCTGCGACCGCCGTCTGGTACCGCCAGATGGGCCTCCGCGACAGCGTGCCCCACCCTTCCGAGGGCGGCCGCTTCGACACCAAGGGGCCGCGGGCCTTTCCGGGCGACGAGCGCTACACCCACAGCGCCTTCGTCGGCGAGATGACCTGCCAGTTCTTGCGGCAGCAGGACCCGCGGACGCCGTTTCTGTGCATCGCTGGGTTCTACTCGCCGCACTCTCCGTGGGTCGCGCCGCAGCGCTGGCTGGAGGCTTACGACCCGGCGCGGCTGCGGCTGCCCAGCTTCCCGCCGGAGGTTGAGGCGCGGCGCGGCGGCGACTTCGACGACCACCACCTGCGCGGCGCGCGGCAGGGTTACTACGCGATGGTCAGCGAGGTCGACGCGCAGGTCGGGCGCATCCTGGCCACCCTCGAGCAGCAGGGCCTGGCCGAGGAGACGCTGGTGGTGTTCACCAGCGACCACGGCGACTGGCTCGGCGAACACCTGCGGTACGGCAAGGGCTACCCCGGCGACGACGGCTGTACGCGGGTGCCGTTGCTGCTGCGCTGGCCCGGCGGCGGGCAGGCGGGCAGCGTGGTGGACCACCTGGTCGAGCATGTCGATGTGCTGCCGACACTGCTGCAGGCCGCCGCCGTGCAGCCCCCGCCGAGTTGTCAGGGCCGTCCTCTGCAGGACCTGCTGGCGGGCGGCGCGGCGCGGGGCTCGGCGCTCTGTGAGCACCACGGCTGGAAGTCGCTGCGGACCGCGACGCACCGCTACCTGGTCCACGCCGACGGCCGCGAGCTGCTCTACGACCTGTCTGCGGAGTGGGGTGATTACCGCGACGTGGCCGCCGACCCGGGCCAGGCGGCGGCGCTGTCGGAGCACCGCGGCCGGCTGGCGGTGCGGCTGCTGCAGCAGGAACAGCCGCTGGAGCGGACCTGGCCCTACTGAAGGAGCTGACGATGGCTGGACGGCGAGCGGGACGGCGCAAGCTCGTGCTGGGCGCCCTGGCCGCCGGCGGTGGGATCGCCTGCCGGCGGCTACGGGCCGCCGGCGACGAGAGCGTGATGCTGCAGCCGGAGCTGCTGGGACAGACCATCGAAGGCTTCGGCGCGTCCGGCTGCTGGACCTTCGACCCGGTCGGGGTCGCCTGGAGCGCGCCGAACCTGGCGCGCCTGGCCGACCTGCTGTTCAGCCCGGCCGACGGCATCGGCCTGTCGCTGTGGCGCTTCAACATCGGCGCCGGGCACGCCTGGGCCGGCCAACTGTGGGACCCCTGGCGCGGCGCCGAGTGCTTTCGGCGGACGGCCGACGAAACCCCCGACTGGTCGCGGCAGGCCGGCCAGCAACGCTTCCTGGACCTGGCCTGGGCCCGCGGCCTGCGGCAGGTGGTTGGGTTCACCAACAGCCCGCCCGTCTGGCTGACCGTCAACGGCAAGGCGACCGGCGATCAGCAGACCGGGTCGACCAATCTGCGGCCCGGCGCGGCGCCCGAGTTTGCCGCCTTCTTGGCCGATGTGGCGGAGCACTTCCAGCGCCGTGGCACCCCGCTGACCACCATCAGCCCCATCAACGAGCCGAACTGGGAGTGGACCGGCGGCGGCCAGGAGGGCTGTCGGTACAACAACGACGACCTCGTCACGGTGATCCGCGCGGTCCACGCCGAGCTGACCCGCCGCCGGCTCAGCCCCGACCTCGAGACGCCCGAAGCAGGCGACCTCAACTCGTTGCTGGCCGACGATTTGCACCAGCGGTGGTCGGGCCAGGGGGTCTACCGCGGCGGCAACAACAAGCTCGGCAAAGGCCGGTACGGCGCTTACTGCAGCACGCTGTTGGAGCCGACCGACCTGCGCCAGATCCTCGGCGGCGCCATTGCCGCGCACTCCTACTGGACCGATCAGGGCGAGCGCAATCTGGTCGGCCTGCGGCGGACGCTGCGCGAGAATCTCGACCGCCTGGCGCCGGGACTGCGTTATCGACAGACTGAGTATTGCGTGATGGAACACAAGCGCGACCTGGGCATGGCGATGGCGTTGCGTGTGGCGCGGGTGATCCACCACGACCTGGCCGACGCCGGCGCCAGCGTCTGGACCTGGTGGCTGGCACTCTCGCCGGGCGACTACAAGGACGGCCTGCTCTACACCGACTGGAAGCAGACCGGTCAGCAGAACATCCTGGTGTCCAAGACGCTCTGGGCGCTGGGCAACTACAGCCGCTTCCTGCGTCCCGGCTGGCGCCGGATCGGCTGCACCGCGCCGGCCGGCCTGTTGGCGACGGCCTGGCTCAGCCCGGACAGCCGCCAACAGGCGCTGGTGGTGGTCAACTCCGGCGGCGAGCGGGCGCTGCGCCTGCCGGCCGGCGCCTGGACGGCCCACGTCACCAGCGCCGCCGCCGATCTGGCCGCGCAGCCGGTGGGTGCGACCTGCAACCTGCCGGCGCAAGCCGTGGTGACACTCTGCAGCCCGGTCTGACCTACCGGCGCGCTGCCGCCAGGAACTCCCGCAAACGCGCCGCGGGCAGCAAACCGAGCAGACGTCCCTGGTAGACCACCAGCGCGGTGGCACTGCCGGTCGCCGCCAGGTAGGGCTGCACATCGTCCAGCAGGTCGGCCGGGTGCACCGCCACAAGGCGCTCCGAGCAGTGCTCCTGGACCAGTTCCGCGCCACCGCCACGGGCGACCGCGGCGGCCAGCGCCGGGTGGGCCAGCAAGCCGACCACGCGGCCCTCGTGGACCACCGGCAGGTCGCGGTCCGGCCACTGCTGCGCGGCCAGCAGCGTCTCCTGGAGCGTCATCCCCGGCCGCACCACGGTGAACTCCGGCAGCATCGCGCGGTGCACCAGCAGGCCGCTGGTGCGGCGCCGGACGTCGTGCAGTTCGGTCCTGGCCCCAATCCAGACGACCACGCCGATGGCCATCAGGAACGGACTGCTCAGTCCCAGCAGCCCCGCCAGCACGAACAGCAGCGCCATCGCCTGCCCCGCCCGAGCCGCGATCAGCGTGGCCCGCGGGTACTCCAGCCGCAGTGCCAGCAGCGCGCGCAGGACCCGCCCGCCGTCCATCGGAAAGGCTGGCAGCAGGTTGAAGACGATCAGCGCCAGATTGACCACGAAGAGCCGCTCGGCGAGGTTGCCGCTGACCACGCCAAGCTCGCCAAAGGGCTGCCAGGTGGCGGTCAGCACCAACCAGCCCAGCAACGCGGCGGCGATCACCACGTTCACCGCGGGCCCGGCCAGCGCCACCAGCAGCTCCTGCCAGGGCTCCCGCGGAATGCGCTCAAGCCGGGCGACGCCGCCGACCGGCAGCAGCGTGATGTCCGCGGTGGCGATCCCGAAGCGCCGGGCGGTGAGCGCATGGCCGTACTCATGCAGCAGCACGCAGCCAAACAGCAGCAACGTGAACAGCAGGCCGAGGAGGGTCTGGCCCAGCCCATCGCCCGCAGCAAGATGCTGCCAGGCGACCCACAGCAGCAGCAGGCCAAAGCTGCTGTGCAGATAGACGTCGATGCCCCACCAGCGCCCGATCCGATAGCTCCACTTCACGGCTCTGCCTCGTTCCCGGTCCACTGCCTGGTACAGTGCCGCGGCCCGCGCCGTGGTTCCCGGCCCGTGCAACCAGCGCGTCACATCGTCGCCCCAAATGGCAAACAGGGCCGGGAGCGCACTCCCGGCCCTGCCGGTGACGGCAAGGGTTTCGACCTAACGTCCGATCCGTGCCCTGCGCGGGCGTCGGAGAGCGGGTCGAGCCCCGTCACGCGAACTTATGCGGATGGTTCGGCTAGGCCGTACCGTCACCTCGCTCCAAACGTTCACCACTACACATACGTTGGATCACCTCCTTTCCGAGCTGCCGCGAGCGTACTCAATCGCCGGCGGGCTTGTCAAGTGCCTCACGCGAGTCCGTCCGGGCCGCAGCAGGCCGCCCGCTGCGGGAGTCGAACCAACCTCTGGGAGAGGCTCCGATGTTCTGGCGTCTACTGGCTCTGTGGGCGGTCTCGACAGCCGGTGCGGCGGTCATCGAGCCGTTCGACGAGCTCGGCGGCTGGGCCGTCGCCAACGGCGTGACGCGGGGCGGCCGAGTCGACCTGGCGCCGGCTCCCGAGCGGCCCGGGCGCTGTGCCGAGCTGAGCTGGCAGGCGACCCGCGCACCGTACCTGGAGCTGCACGACGGTCGCCCGCGGGAGCTGCCCGAGACCAGCACGCGGCTCGACACCACCGTGGCCGTGGACCTGCGTTGCCCGACGCCGCGGCTGCTGACCGGCCTTGGGTTGCGGCTGCTCGATGCGCGCGGCGAGGTCTTCCAGCTCAAGCTGCCGCTCGACCTGCCGGTCGACCAGTGGGCGACGGTGCGCTTCCACCTGACCCGCGAGCTGCTCAAGGAGTCCTGGGGCGACGCCCGGGATGGCGTCTGCGACCTGCCGGTGCGGTTCCTGGGATTCGCGGTCTCGTTCGCCAGCCGCCCGGCGGCGGGGCGCCTCTGGCTGGACCAGGTTCGGCTGCTCTCCACCGGCACGCCGGTCGCCGTCGAGCAGTCCCTCTGGCGCTTCGACGGGCGCGAGCAGTGGCGGGTCGGCGTGCCCCCAGAGGTCGCGCGGCTGGAGCCGCAAGCGAGCGGCCTGCAGGTCAGCCTGGCCGCCAGTGCCACCGAACGCGGCGTGCCGCTCACCGAGACCCGCTTCGGCCCCCTGGCGGCCGCGGCGCGGCTGAGCCTGCACGCGACCCTCGTCAGCGGCGACGCGCTGGCCGCGACCATCCGGCTGCGCGACGCGCGAGGTGAGGTGTTCCAGTTCGCGGCGCGAGCCCTGCAGGCCGGCGAGCAGAGTGTCAGTTGGGACCTCGGCCAGCCGCTACCGGGCTCCTGGGGTGACGCGCGCGACGGGCGCCTGGACTGGCCGGCGACCCTGCATGAGCTGTTCCTGCTGCGCCGACCATCACCCCAGCCCGCGCTGCTGCGGCTGCACAGCGCCACCCTCAGCGCCATGCGGCCGGCGCTCGACAGTCTGCAGGCCGAGCTGCGCCTGGGCCACCCGCTGCGGCTGCTGCTGCCGGGCAGCCCGACGCCGCCGGAGCTGTGGCTCACCACCACCGCCGCGGCGCCGCAGCGGGTCGAGCTGGAGATCTGCTGGGAGGGTTACGACCGCTGGTTGCCCTGGTCCAGCCAGGTGGTTGAGGTGGCGCCGGCCGGCCTGGCGGTGGCCCTTCCGGCACCGCCCGCGCTGGGCATCTGGTGGCTGCACGTCGTCGTGCGCGAGCCGGGTGGCGGGGCGGAGCGCGAACTGGAACGCTCGCTGGCGGTGATGCAGCCGGCCGGCCCGACGCCGGGTCCGGCCAGCGGCTTCCTGTTCAGCATCTGCACCCACACCGAGCGCTGGCCCGCGGCCGAACGAGCGCTGGAAGTCCAGGCGGCGGCGCTCTGTGGTGCCAAGGTGGTCCGCGTCGGCCCCGGCTGGGGCGCCTGCGAACCGGCCAAGGGGCAGTTCAACTGGGCGATGATGGATGAACTGGTCAGCGCCTACGGCGCTCAGGGCATCGAGGTTCAGACGTTGCTTGGCTTCACCGCCCGCTGGGCGGCCAAGCCGGACAAACTGGCGGCAGCCGACTGGCGCGATTGGGGCTTCGACGCGCCGGCCGACTGGGACGCCTGGCGGAACTACTGCGCCGCGCTGGCGACGCGCTACCGCGACCGGATCCGCTTCTACGAGGTCTGGAACGAACCCGACATCAGCTTCTGGCGAGGCAGCCTGGAGGAGTATCTGAAGCTGCTCCAGTTGGCCTACGAAGCGGTGCATGCCGGCGATCCCACGGCCCAGGTGCTAACCGGCGGCTTCGCCTCGGCCGACCGCAACCCAGCGTTCATCGACGGCGTGGTCACCCGCGGAGCGCCGTTCTTCAACATCCTGGCCTGGCACCGCCACGGCACCTTCGACGGGTTCGCCAAGGAGGTCGACGGCCCGCTGGCCGCCTGGCGAGCCAAGCTACAGCCGGCCAAACCGCTCTACTTCAACGAGACGGCGATGTGGTCGCAAGGCGGCGACGAGCGGATGCAGGCCGAGCAGTTGGTCAAGAAGCTCACCTTCGCCTGGTCCCGCGGCGCCGTTGGCTACACCTGGTACGACCTCCGCAACGACGGCTTCGACCCCCACGAGGCCGAACACCTCTACGGCATGTTGACCCACGACTTCTACCCGAAAGCGATCTACCCGACCTACAACACCCTCGTCCAGTTGCTGCGAGACAAGCAGTACCGGCGGCAGTTGCAGCTCGGACCGCAGCGCTACGGGCTCGTCTTCGCCAACGCGACCGAGCAGGTGCTGGTGCTCTGGGACCAGGACGACCGCGGCGAGCCGTTGACGCTGCAGACCTCGGCGACCGCGGTGCAGCGGGTCGACCTGATGGGCAACCGGCAGACGCTGCCAGTCACGGACGGCCGGGTGACCGTGCCCTGTGCCAGCACGCCGCTCTACCTGGTCCTACCGGACGGCGCGGCTACCGTGACAATCGGCGCGGCGTCCGGTTAGGCGTCGCGCCGCGGTGCCAGTCTACGGCCCGGTCAGCCGCCGGAGCTGCCGGCGGAACTGCACGATTTGCCAGGGCGTCGGGTGGTACCACTGGCGGCTCTCTCCGACGCCGGGCAGATTCGGCAGTTCGCCGCGCCGGGCCGCTGCGACGCTGGCGGCCATCGCCTCGGCGCCGACGCGGTACTGCTTGGCGACCAGCGTTTCGAGGCTGTCCTGACGGTCGACGACGATCCGCTCCTGGGCGACAATGCCGCCGGTGTCGACACCCCGATCGACGCGGTGGATGGTCACCCCAGCGTCTTGCGGGCGACCTTCCCAGACCGCCCAGAAGCCGCCATGCACGCCCCGGTAGCGCGGCGTCAGGCCACAGTGGATGTTCAAGAAGAGCGGCGCCGCCTGCAGCAGCGGGGCGCGCAGCAGGCTGGTGCCGGAGACCACCACCACCGCCGGCTGCTCACGCTGCAGCAACTCGACCACCGCAGCGTCGTTGATCCGCGGAACGGCGAGCACCGCGAAGCGCTCGGCGGGCGGCGTGCAGTCGGCGCCGGCCAGCAGTTCCGCTCGGCGGCGGGCGGCGGCCGGGTGCGGCAGGCGGCCGCCCAGAATCGTCAGCAACTGGGCGGCTGTGGCGGCGTAGCCCAGCTTGCGCAGCCGGTGGCGCAGCATCGCCCGGCGGATCGCGGCCTGGTCGGTTTCGCAGACCACCGCGGCGATGGGAAAGTCTTGGGCCAGCCGGTTGAGCAGCAACCAGTGCAGGTCGCCGCCGGCGGTCAGCAGCACCAGCCGGTCACTCACCGCGTGCCTCCCGCGCGACCTGCGCCATCGTCCGGACGACCAGCCGGCCGGCCGCCTGCTCCGCGGCCACCGCCACCAGAATCGCCTCCAGCGCGTCAAACATGCGCGGGCTGCTGCCCAGGTTGAAGGGGTGGAACCAGAGGTGGAACAGCCCCTCGCTGGCGACCGCCGCGCGCAGGCCACGGAGCCCTTGACGCACGCGGCGCCCGGTCGGAATGCGCGCTCGGACGCCGTCGTAGGGCAGCAGGAACATCGAGCCGGGGACGTTCACCAGGCCGCGCGCGTCAGGCTGCAACTGCGCGCGCGGGTAGACTGCCGGCGTGGTCGCCAGCAGCCGGTCGGCGAGGTGTCCCAGCCGGTGCCAGCGGCCGCGCAGACCCTCGTACCAGGCCTGCTCCCGGCCGCGCCAGGCGATCAGCCCCAACTCGGCGCAGACCTCGAGATGGGCCACCTGGTTGCGTGGGAAGACCAGGCTGTCGAACGGCAGGCCATGGGCCTGGTGCAGCTCGCGACAGGCCGCCAACTGCGACCGCGCAGTCGCCGCGTCGCAGGCCGGGTCGCCCAGCACGACATGGCTGAAGGTGTGCGTGCCGACCTCGTGGTCCACCGTCGCCGCGCGGACCTTGGCCAGGATGTCGGTGCCGTACCACCACGGGTCCCGCGCCAGGTCGGTGCCGGGATCGTGGTCGTGCCAGTCGCCCGGGTACCAGGCGAAGTTGGGCCGCAGCACCTCGGGATGGGTCGTGCCGCCGGCGCGCTGACAGCGGTCCAGCAGCAGGTGCCCGACAAAGGCCCAGGTGGCGGGCACCTGGTACCGGTCGAGCAGCGCCAGCAGCCGGTCGATCAGCGCCCGGTACTGGTCAAAGGCCGGGGCATAGCTGGCGAACTCGGGCTGGTCGAAGGTGCCCCAGGCGATCTCGGTGTCCAGCGACAGGACGAAAACGGCAGGCGCGCTCATGCAGAATCCATGCCAACGACGGTAGCATCGCCCCCGACGCCTGTCAACGCCGCGGCTGGCTTATGGGCGCTGCTCCAGCCAGCAGCAGTCGCCGCCGCCGGGCAGCAGCGCAGCGCCGCCGAGCGGCCGGAAGCCGGCCGCCGCGAAGGCCGCCAGGCGCGCCGTGGCCGCTGCCGGGACCCACGCCTGGCGCGGCCGGCCAGTCCCCGGCAGGGCTGCCAGCAGGCGCGGCAGATCGGCCTCCCAGGCGGGGTGACAGAACAGGTCGACCAGCTCCACGCGGCCCTGCCAGCGGCTGTCGGGCTGCTGCACCGCCCACCCCACCACCGCGCCAGCGGCGGTTTCCAGCAGCCGTACCGTCGGGCCGCGGTCGTTGGCCAGCGCGTGCAGCAGATGCAGGTAACCGCCCTCGAAGTTGGCCGGGCCATGCTGCCCCAGCACGACGCTGCGCAGACCGTCGCCCCAGTCTTCGGCCAGGAGTTGCGCCAGCGTCGGCCAGTGCCGCCAGGCCGGCTCGACCACTTCTGCGGGCGCCGCGGCGAACCAGCGGTCCAGGAAGTCGGGCCCCGTTTCGAGCTTCATGAAGCCGGTCTCGGGCACCACGCTCCGGAAGCCGCAGGAGTGGTAGATGTGATAGGCCGGGCTGTCGTAGCCCGTGCCGAGGGTCAGCCGCAGTCCGCCGCGGGCGCGGAAGTCGGGCAGCAACTGCCGGAAGATGGCCGCGCAGAGCCCCTGCCGGCGCTCCTCGGGCCGAGTGAAGACATGCCCCAGGATCCCGACGCCGCGGTATTCCAGCGTCATCACCTGCGCCACCGCCAGGTCGTCCAGGCTGGCCAGGTAGTGACGGGTCTCCAACTCGTCGACCCGGCCGGCCAGCGCCTCTTCGAGATGCCACTGCCAGGGCTGCCCCTTGTGGCCGAGCAGGTCCAGCACGCCGTACAGGTCGGCCGGATCGGGCGCGGTGAGCACGCCGATCTCGACGCTACGGCCAGTCGGCAGATGCCAGGTATCCAGCGGCTCGTACATCCCTTGCTCCGGGCCCCCTGTTCGGCAGCGATCCCGCGCGCCCTGCGTTGGATCCCAGCGGCCGGCGGTGTATTATGGCAGGGGTCGCCCGGTGGTGGCGGCCCGCCTGGGTCAGGAGTGTGGTGTGAAGCTGGAACGTTCGAACCGCCTGCAGAAGCTGCCGCCGTACCTGTTCGCCGACCTGCGCCGCAAGATGGCCGAGGCCCGCGCGAAGGGCGTCGATGTGATCACCCTCGGGATCGGTGACCCCGACTTCCCGACCGCCGATCCCGTCGTCAAGGAGCTGGTCCGCGCGATCGACGACAAGCAGGACGCCAACCGCCACCGCTACGGCTGCGACGTGCCGGTCGAGGCCCTGCCAGACGCGATCCAGCGCTTCTACGCTCGCCGGTTCGGCGTGCAGCTCGAGCTCGACCAGATCGTCGTCACGATGGGCAGCAAGGACGCCATTGCGAAGTTCCCGATGGCCTTCCTGAACCCCGGCGATGTCGCCCTGGCCACCGAGCCCGGCTACCCGACCTACAACATCGGCCACACCTTTGCCGGGGCGGTGACGCACTACCTGCCGCTGCTGGCCGACAACGACTACCTGCCCGACCTCGACGCCACCCCCGCGGCGGTCCGGCGGCTCGGCAAGCTGCTTTGGCTGAACTACCCCAACAACCCGACCACCGCGGTCTGCGACCTGGCCTTCTACGAGCGCGCGGTCGAGTTCGCTCGCGCCAACGAGCTGCTGATCTGCAGCGACCTGGCCTACAGCGAGAACACCTTCGACGGCTTCGTGGCCCCCTCGGCGCTGGCCGTTGACGGCGCCGAGGACAGCGTGGTGGAGTTCTTCTCGCTCTCGAAGGCCTTCAGCATGACCGGCTGGCGGGTTGGCTGCGCGGTCGGCCACCGCGACGCCGTGGCCGGGCTGCGCAGCGTGCAGGACAACGTCGACAACGGCCAGCTCCGCGCCATCCAGGCCGCCGCAGTGGTCGCCCTGGACCACGCCGACGAGCTGATCCCGCCGATCAACGACGTCTACCGCCGCCGCCGCGATTTGGTGATTGCCACCCTCAACCAGCTTGGCTGGGACCTCGAAGCGCCGAAGGGCACCCTCTACCTATGGGTCCCGGTGCCCGACGGCTTCGACGGTTCCATCGCCTTTGCGGCGCATCTGCTGGAGACGGCCGGCGTCGCGGTCACCCCGGGCATCGGCTACGGCGAGCACGGTGAGGGCTTCTTCCGGATCTCGCTGACCTATCCCGACAAGGTGCTGAAAGAGGCGATGGAACGGCTGGCCGGCGCGCTCTAAGGAACTCGCCGCGGTGGCCGATAGACGGATCGACCGGGAATCGCTCGCCCGGCGGAGTCCGTCATGAGTTCGGCACGCCAGCCTTCCGCGAAGCTCTCGCAACGCCTGCGACAGGATGCCGTCACGGCGCCGCCGGCCGAGGAGCTGCCGGTGCCGGCCTGGCGACACCGCGCCGTGGACCAGGCCGAAGTCCGGCGGCAGCGCCAGGCCGACGCGGTGGCGCGGCATCTGGAACACTCGGGCACGCGCCAGTTGCTCGACTTCTTCTTCCTCGGTGCACTGGTCACCGTCGGCCTGCACTTCTTGCTGGGCCTGATCGGCCAGCGTGGCTTCGTGCAGATCGTCGAGTTCCTGCCCCGCTGGTTCTGCCTGCCGCTAACCCTGGTCTGGCGTCCCGACCCGGCGTTTTGGCAGCTCGGCCCCCTGACGGTCGACAAGATCGAACTGGCGATCTGGCCGATCTACGCTATCCTGTACGGAGTGCTGCGCTACCTGCACCTGGTGGTGACGATCGAGCGCACACAGGTGTCCTGAATGGTCCTGGGCCGCGCTGAACTGGTCGCTCGAGTCGCTGCTCGACAGAGCCGCGGCGAGGTCGGCGTGTTGACCAACGGTTGCTTCGATCTGCTGCATGTCGGCCACCTGCGCACCTTGCAGGCGGCGCGGGCGTGTGGCGACTTCCTGATCGTCGGTCTCAACAGCGACCTCGGGGTGCAGCGGCTGAAGGGCCCGGCCCGCCCGCTGGTGCCCGAGGCCGAGCGCGCCGAACTGCTGGCCGGCCTGCGCTGCGTCGACTACGTCTGCCTGTTCGACGAACCCACCGCCCTGGAGCTGGCCGCCGCGCTGCGGCCACGGGTCTACGTCAAGTCGGTCGAATACCGCGACAAGCCGCTACCCGAGCGCGCGGTGGTGGAGGCCGCCGGTGGACGGGTTGAGCTGGTTGAGGTCCACGTCGGCCACTCCACGACCGACCTTGTGGCGAAGGTCCTGGCGGGCCCCGGGCGATGAGCCGCGGTCCGCTGCGACGGACTTGGAAGCGGGTCCGGGAGGCCTGCCTCGAGCAGCTCGGATGCCTCTACACTGCCCGCTTCTACGCCAAGTCCGACCGCCACAAAGGCGCCAGCGACGACCTGGTGGCGGCGTCGTTGATCGCCCACTTCGCGCCGCGCCGGGTGATCGACTTGGGCTGCGGCAACGGTACGTTCTTGCGACCCTTCGTGACGGCCGGCTGCGAGTGCCTCGGCCTGGAGCGCAGCGCGGCGGGCCTGGCGGCGTGCGCTGCGCGCGGGGTGCCGGCGGTCCGCTGCGATCTACGCCACGACCCATTGCCGGCCGCGGCGCACGGCGACCTGGCGCTCTGCTTTGAGGTCGCCGAACACTTGCCGGCGCAGTGGGCGCCACGGCTGGTCGAACTGGTCACGGCGGCCGCGCCGCGCGTGGTGTTCACCGCTGCGCCGCCCGGCCAGGGCGGCGTGCGGCACGTCAACGAGCGGCCTCCAGCCTACTGGATAGACCTCTTCGCGACCCGTGGCTGGCGCCACCTGGCAGCGCCCACCGCGCAGCTCCGCGCGGAGTGGCAGGCCGCTGGCGTGGTGGCGTGGCTGGTCAGCAACCTGCTGCTGTTCGAGGAGGACCGGTGAAGTACCGCGCTGTCTACCTCGATCGCGATGGGGTGCTCAACGACGAGCTGTTCGATTACGTGCGCCGCCCCGAGGAGTTGCTGGTTTCGCCCGGCGCCGGGGCCGCCGTGGCGCGGCTGAACGCCGCCGGGCTGACCGTGGCGGTGGTGACCAACCAGGGCGGCGTGGGGCGGGGTTACTACAGCTTGGAGACCCTGGCGGCCATCCACCAGACGTTGTGCGACGAACTGGCCACCGCCGGTGCCCACCTGGACGGCATCTACGCCTGCGTCCACCACCCGGAGGCTGGCTGCGAGTGCCGCAAGCCGCGGCCGGGGCTGCTGCGGCAGGCAGCTCACGAGCTGCAGTTCGATCCCGCCCAGGCGGTGCTGGTGGGCGACACGCTGCGCGACCTGCAGGCAGCCCGGGCGGTCGGCGCGGCCGCGCTGCTGGTGCGGACCGGGCGCTACCTGGAGGCTGCGGCGGAGCTGCCCGGTAGCGGTGTGGAGCCGGATGCGGTAGTGGACGACCTCGCCGCAGCGGTGGACTGGATCCTGGCCGCTGAGTGAGGCAGGAGCCCGCCGCGACTCGACCAACTGCGGCGGCGGGAGCGCCGCGATGATCGCTCGACTGCTGCCCCTACTGCTGGCCTGCCCCACCCTCCTGGCAGCGCCCACCGTCGCCGCCGGCCGGGCCGCCGACCTGCGCCTGGATGGCCAGCTCAACGAACCAGCCTGGGCGACGGTGCCCTGGAGCAGCGGCTTCAGCCGCGCCGGGCGCGACGAGCAGGTGGCTCCCGCGGCGGTCCAGACACGCTTCAAGGTGCTCGTCGAGGACGCGGCGGTGACCGTCGGGATCGTCTGCGACGAGCCCCAGATGGCCTCCCTGAAGGCGGCGACGCCGTGGCGCGACGGCGCGATCTGGCAAGACGATTGCGTCGAGGTCTTCTGCGACCCGGCCAATGAGGGCCGCTACTACCACCAGGTGATGGTCAATAGCCGCGGCGCCATCTACGACAGCCACTCGGCCGACTACGGCCTGGTCCACAGCCGACTCTGGAATGGTGCCTTCGAGGCGGCCGGCGCGGTCGACCCGGCGGCCGGGCAATGGTCGGTCGAGCTGCGCCTGCCGTACGCCGCGCTGCTGCTGCCGGCGCAGGCCGGCGCCACCTGGCGCTTCAACGTGGCCCGCGAGCGCCAGGCTGGCGGCAAGAGCGAGCTGACCTCCTGGGCGCCGCTGCAAGGCAACTTCCACCAGCCCCGGCTGTGGGGCACCCTGACCGGCCTGCCGGCCGACTACCGCGGCTTTCGCTATCGCCTGGGCGAACCGGCGGTCGAGGTCAACTCGGCCGCCAACGGCTGGTCGACCCTCCACCTGAGCTGGCCGCTGCGCAACGAGACGACTGCCGCCAGCACCTTGACGCCCAGCCTGGAAGTCATTGACCAGCCGGCCACGCGCCAGGCTGGGCCGGCGGTGGAGGTGCCCGTCGGCCGCGAGGTGGCTCTGCAACTGCCGCCGCTGAAGGTCCAGGCTGCCGCCAACGCCTGGCTGGTCTTGCGGCTGACCGACGCCGCCGGCCGGCTGGTCGTGGCGCAGGTCAAGAGCCTCAGCAGCCAGGCCCGGCCGCTGCAGGTGACGCTACGCCGGCCCTGCTACCGCGGCAACATCTATGCCAGTGAGAAGCTGCCCGCGCTGGCGTACGACCTGCAGCTCAGCGCCGCGGTGCGGCAGAGTAGCGCCGCGGTGGTCGCCCAGCTCACCGATCCGGCCGGCCGGGTCCTGCGGCAACAGCGCCTCGCCATCGGCGAACTGGCCGCCGCGCAGCAGCTCCCGCTGCCAGAGCTGGCGGTCGGCCGCTACACCCTGACGGTCCAGGCGCTGGCCGCCGACGGCGCCGTGCAGGCCACCCAGGCGGTGCCGATCCGCAAGCTGCCGGCCCCGCCGGCCGGCCACGAAGTGCGTATCGACGAGCAGCGCAACCTCCTGGTGGACGGCCGGCCGGTCCTCCCGATTGGCTGGTACGGCGGCTTGCCGACTGCCGATCCGAGGCCGGAGGTGCTGGCGCTCCAGAACGTCACGACGCCGGAGGTGGTCGGCCCCGGCCAGACCGCCGGGATCGCCGAGGCGTACCGCCAGAGTGGGCGCTACACCGTGATCAGCCTCGAAAACGGTCGGCTCTACTACGCCTTCAACCTCTGGCGGCAGGGCCAGGAAGAGCTGGCCAAGACCCGCGACGAACTCCACACCCTCACCGCGCCGTCCGAGGACCTCAAGCGCCTGGCCCGTGAGCTGGTCGAGAGTGTCCGCGGGACACCTGGCCTGCTGGGCTACTACCTCGCCGACGAGCCCGAGATTCATGACATCCCGTCGTCCTACCTGGAGAGCTACTACCAGTTCCTGGCGGAGCTGGACCCCTACCATCCGGTGTTCATCACCAACGACACCATCGATGGCCTGGTGACGCACGGCGTGAACTGCGCCGACGTGCTGGATCCCGACCCCTACTCGCCGGACTGGGACTACGTGCCGAACTTCCTGAAGAAGATCAACGAGATTGCCGGCCCCGGGAAGGCCACCTGGGTGACGCTTTGGCACTCCACCGGCGACACCCACTTCGCCCAGGAGTGGGGCAGCGGACCGGCTTACAGCTACCGCGTCTGCCGCAACCAGTACCTGGCGTCGGTGGCCTACGGCGCCAAGGGCTTCACGGCCTACACCAGCGCCTTCTTCCTGCCGGAGATCGAGTACCGCTACGGTCTGCCGCCGATCTGGCGGGAGCTGCGCCTGCTGGAGCCGGCGATTGCGGCGCCAGCGGGCGGCGCAGTGACGGTCGACGGCGCCCCCGAGTTGGCCCGCTGGGCCCGCCGGGCCAAGGGCCACGTCTACCTGATCGTGGTCAACCACAAGCCAGGCGAGGCGCGCGGCACGGTCCACTGGGACGGCCTGGCCGGCGTGACCAGCCTGACGGTGATGTCCGAAGGGCGCCAGGTTGCGGTTCGAGATGGCGCTTTCAGCGACACCTGGGCCGAGGGCGACGCGCATGTCTACACCACCGACCCGGCCGCCGCCGCGCTGCCGACCACGGCGGCAGTGACTGCGGAGCTGGCCCAGCGCAAGGCGGCTGCGGCGAAGCCGGGCAATCTGCTGCATGTCAGCCGCGGCGTGCGGGCCCGTGCCTCCGAGGGCTTCTACGCCCCCTGGTTCGAGCAGTACTACTACTACGCCATCAACGGCCTGACCGACGACGCCGGCTGGTCGGCCAGTCACGCCGGCGGCAAGCCGAGCTGGCTGGAGCTGGCGCTGCCCGCCGAGGGCCCGGTCGGACAGGTGGTGATCCACACCCCCAACCTGGCCGACTACCGCGTCGACCTGACCACGGCCGACGGTCGCCAGGCCAGTTTCAGCGTGGTTGGCAACACCCAGACCACCATCGTCCACGACCTGCGCCCGGCCGTGTCCTGCCTCAAGCTGCGGCTGACGGCCGCCAAGGCCCGCAACGGTGTGCCGACGGTCGCGGAGATCGAAGCCTACGCCGCTCCCGGCAGCGGCCCGGCCACGGTGCTCACCCAGAGCGCCCCGCTGGGAGTCGCCAAGGTCGCCCCGCGCTTCAGCGGTGCGGGCGGCGCCGATCTCTGGGACCTCAGCTTCGCGCCGTTGGAGACGGCGCCGCAGTTCTACTGGGATGCCCGCGACACCCGTTGGGTGCTTGACCCGGCCAAGCTCCAGGCCACGGCGGTCGCCGGCGGTGGCGTGCGGATCTGCTCAACCGCGCCCGAGGGGTATGCTGCGATGAGCCGGATCCTGCCACTCGGTCGAGAGCAGCGCTTCTTCCAGGTCGACCTGCAGGCTATCGCCGGCGAGGGCTACCGCTACGCCCACCTGGGAGTCACCACCAGCAGCGGGCAGCCGGGCTATCGGATGCCGCTGAACATCAACCGGCCCGGCCTGTACACGCTGGACCTGCACCATGTCCATGACAACTACCGCCAGGGTCGGGACCAGAACGCGCTGGTGCGGCTGGGATGCGCCGGATCGGCGCAGCAGGCTGACGGCACGGTGCGGCCGGGGCCGTGCTTCCAGTTCGGCTGGGTCCGCCTGGTGGCGCGGCCACGCAACGCCCTGGTGGTGACGCGCGCCGATGGCAGCCCGCTGGGCGAGACCTTGCGCGCCGGCGACACGCTGCACTTTGAGGTCTTGCTCGACCAGCCGGCCCGCGATGTGGTGGTCGAAGCGCAGGCCGGGTCGGCGCTGAGCAGCCTCCGCCTGAATGGCGAACCCTACGTGCCGCTGCGCCCCGCCGACGACACGCAGCGGGTCTGGGTCGGTCAGCTCACGCTCGGTCCGGGCAGCGGCACCTTCCGCTACGAGGGCTACCCGCTAGTGTTCCGCGCCGTGGTCACCGGCGGCAGCATCCCCGCCACCTACGCGGCGGTCAGCAGCAGCCTCGAGTGAGCCGCGGTCAACCCGGCCGCGGCCGGACCTGGGCCAGGGCGGCGTTGAGATGCGCCAGCCGGACCGGCTTGCCGACCACCGCGTCGACCCCCTTGGGGTGTTCGCCACTGGCCTCCATCAGGTCACCGAAGCCCGTCACCAGCACCACCGGCGTGCCCGGCGACCGCGACTTGACGGCGGCGGCGAGCTGGTCGCCGTTCATGTCGGGCATCGCCCGGTCGGTCAGCACCACGTCGTAGCGCCGCGTGCAGAACAGCTCCCAGGCCTCGTGGCCGTTGCCCGCCAGATCGCAAGTGTGGCCCTCCGCCTCCAAGAAGGCGGCCAGCATCTGCCGCAGCATCGGCTCGTCGTCGGCCACCAGGGCGTGCAGGCGTCCCGCCGAACGCGGCGCGCTGGGGCCCGCCGGCGCGGTCGCCGCCGGGGCCCGGGCTGGGAAGCCGATCCGGAAGCGGCTGCCCTGGCCGAAGCTGCTCTCGATCTCGAAGGTCGCCCCGTGGCGCTGGGCGGTCCCGTAGACCAGCGCCAGCCCCAGCCCGGACCCGTGTTCGCCCTTGGTGGTGTAGAACGGCTCCAGGCAGCGCCGCCGGACCTCCTCGGTCATCCCGGCCCCGTTGTCGCTGACCTCGACCACCACGGCCCCGGCCGTGACCTTGCAGCAGACGCCGATCAGGCCGTTCGCAACCTCGGAATCGGCCCGCGCGATGATGGCGTCGGCGGCGTTCAGGATCAGGTTGATCACCGCCTGGCGCAGTTCGTCGGCGTTGCCGACCACTGGCGGCACCGGGTCCAGCAGCAGGTCGACCCGGATGGTCACCCCGGCCGCCTGGGCCTGGGTCTTCCAGCCCGGCGTCGCCATCGTCACGGCCTGTTGGAGCACCTCGGCCAGCGCCACGGGCCGCGTGTCGCTCTGCTCGCTGCGTCCGCGGTAGAAGTCCCGCAGTCGCCGCACCACCGCCGCCGATTGCTCCGCGGCCGAGCGGATCAGTTCCAGCAACTCGCGCGCGCGGACCTGGTCGTTCAGGCCGTGCGGCTGCAGCAGGAGCTCGCTGAACCCGACTACCGGCGCCAGCGCATTGTTGAAGTCGTGGGCGATCCCGCCGGCCATCGTGCCCAGCGCGCGGAGCCGCTCTTCGGCGGCCGAGCGCTGGTGGCGGGACTCCAGCTCGCGCAGCGCTTCGGACAGGCGGATGTTGGTCTCGCGCAGCTCATCCTCGCTCTGACGCAGCGCCGCGGCGGCGCGCTGACGTTCGACGACTTCCTGGCGCAACTGCTGGTTGGCTTCTTCGAGCGCCGCGGTGCGCTGGCGGACACGCTCTTCGAGCTGGCTCTGGGCCTCCAGCAGGGCCGCCTCCGCGGCCTTGCGGGCGGTGATGTCGACAAAGCTCTCGAGCAGATAGGTCCGCCCCTGCAAGGTCACCGGCACGACGGTCTTGATCACCGAGATCGGGTTCCCGTCGAGCTGCAGCAGCGTCCGCTCAGCGTTCTCGCAGGGGTGCCCCAGGTCCGTCACCGGGCACTGCCCGCGCTCGGCCGGGCAGACCACGTCGTGGTACAGCCGACCGACGAGGTCACCCCGTTCGCGGCCGGTCAGCGCCTCGGCGACCGGGTTGGCGTCAACCACCCGGTGGGTCTCGGCGTCGATCACCAGGATGCCGGTCTGCACCCGGTCCAGCAGCGTGCGCGTCCAGGTTTCGCGTTCGCGCAGGGCCTCCTCGACGTCCTGGCGCTCCATCGCCGTGCCGATGGTCGCGGCCAAACTAAGCAGGGCGCTGGCCTCGGTGTGGCTGAACGCCCGCTGGCCGCGGCACTCGTCGAAGCCGATGAACCCCCACCAACGGCTGTGGGCCTGGATCGGCACCACCAGGATGGAGCGGATCCCCTGGGACTCCAGGATCGGGCGCTCGGACTCCGGAAGGTCCGCGACATGGCCCCGCACCATCGCGCCGTTGCCGAGGACCTGCACCCAGCGTCCGAAGCCCCCGGCCTGGTAGGGCAAGTTCTGCAACTCGGGGTTGTCGAGTTCGACTCTGACGCCGTCGTCGACCCACTCGAAGCGCTGGCTCATCAGCAGCTCGCCGTCGGCGGCGACGCTGTTCTCGAAGATGTAGACCCGGCTGGAACCCGTGGACTGGCCGACGTCGCGCAAGACCTCCGCGATGCACTCCTGCCAACTGTCAGCCGCCAGCAACAGCCGGGTGCTGGCGGCCACGGTGGCCAGGATGGCGTCGCGCCGCCCGACAGCGTGCTCGGCCGACCGCAGGGCGGTCATGTCGCGGGCGGAGCTGAGCACCTGGCGGACACTGCCGTCGGGGGCGTACTCGGGGTAGAGCGCCCAGTCGACGACTTCGCCGCTCGGGATGGCCACTTCCAGACGGCTGGGCTCGCCGCTTCGGATCACCTCCCGGACCGCCTCCAGGACCTCGCGCTTGAACGGCTCTGGGAGATCGAACTCCGCCGCGGGGCGACCAACCAGCGAATCGAGCGGCAGACTCAGCAACCGCGAGGCCGCTGCATTGCAGTAGGCCAGACGACCGTGACTGTCGAACCAGCCGATGGCGTCGCCGGTGACCTCGGTCACGGCCCGGAAGCGGCGCTCCGTTGCTTGCTGCTCGCGCTGCGCGGTGAGCCGACTCAGATGGGCCTCCAACAGCCCGGCGCCGGCTTCGACCAGTTGCACGACGGCCGGACCGCAGACCTCGGCGGCGGCGAAGTCGAACTGCAGATGGCCCCACCAACCGGACGCGCCGCTGAGCGGTACCGCCAACACGGCGCCAGGGACCTGCAGCGGGGGCAGTCGGCGCTCGTATTCGGGCAGCTCGGCGTGGGCGCTGTGGACCACCTGCCCGGCGCGCAACAGCTCCTGCCACCGCCCGAGCCCCGCGTCGGCGTAGCCCTGGCTGAGCAACGCCGGCCAGGGCTGCTCCGCGGCTGTCCCAGCGGCCTGCCAGGCCGCCAGCGTCTGCAGGCTGGCGGGACGGTCGGCGCGTTCGACGCGCCGCAACAGGATGGCGCGGCGCGCGCCGAGTGCCGGGCCCAGTTCCTCCACGACCAAGGCCGCGGCGCGGTGCGGCTCGTGGCCCCCGACCAGGCCCTGCCGGACCTTCGACAGCGCCGCGGCCACCTGGGGCAGCGGCCCGCCCGGCGTAGCCTCCGGCGCCTCGTCGCGAGACCGCGCCCGCGGCCAGGTCAGTCCGAGCAGCAGCCACGGCCAAAGCGGCGTCGGACCGCCGTCGGCCGTCGCGCCGCGCCAGCAGGCCGCCAGCAGGACCAGGACGCACGCCAGTGGCTCCAACCATCCCCATCGCCTCGGCTGCATCGAACCGCCTCCCTCAAGCCGGCGGGCTCTCGAGAGCAGTATCGGCCCGGTGGTTAGCCTCTTTGAGGGTAGCGGCTGAACCGAATGTGAGCAGTCCCCCCCCAACGCAGCCCGCCCGCGGGCTGCTGCTGCAGCGCCGCGGGCGGGCCATAGCAATCAGGCGGTGAGCGCCTAGGCCAGCCACTCGGTGTGGAACACCCCGGGCTGGTCGATCCGCTCGTAGGTATGCGCGCCGAAGTAATCGCGCTGGGCCTGCAGCAGATTGGCCGGCAGCCGCGCGCTGCGGTAGCTGTCGTAGTAGCTCAACGCGCTGCTGAACGCCGGAATCGGCACGCCCAGCCGGGTCGCCGTCGCAACGACTTCACGCCAGGCCGCTTGCGCGTCGCCGACGACCTGCTTGAAGAACGGGTCGAGCAGCAGATTGGCCAGTTGCGGGTCCCGTTGATAGGCCTCGGTGATGCGATGCAGGAAACGCGCTCGGATGATGCAGCCGCCGCGCCAGAGCTTGGCGATCTCGCCGAAGTTGAGCTCCCAGCCGTACTCTCGGCCTGCCTCGCGCATCAACTGAAAGCCCTGCGCGTAGCTGCAGATCTTGCTGGCGTAGAGCGACTTGCGGATCATCTCGACGAACGCCGCGCGATCGCCCTCGATCACGCCGCTCGGACCGGGCAGGACGGCGCTCGCGGCGACTCGCTCGGCTTTGATGGCCGAGATGCACCGCGCGAACACCGCCTCGGCGATGGTCGGCGCGGGCACGCCCAGGTCCAGCGCGTTCTGGCTGGTCCACTTGCCGGTGCCCTTCTGCCCGGCGGTGTCGAGAATCAGCTCCACCAGCGGCTGCCCGGTCGCCGGATCGACCTTCCCGAAGATGTCGCGGGTGATCTCGATCAGGTAGCTGTCCAGTTCGCCCGCGTTCCACTCGGTGAAGACCTCGTGCAGCTCGGCGGCGCGCAGGCCGAGGCCCTGGCTCATCAGCCAGTAAGCCTCGCAAATCAACTGCATGTCGCCGTACTCGATGCCGTTGTGGATCATCTTGACATAGTGCCCCGCCCCATCGGGACCGATGTAGGCGCAGCACGGCTCGTCTTCGACGTGCGCGCTGATCCGCTGCCGCAGCGGACCGACGGCGTCCCAGGCGGCGGCGTGACCGCCGGGCATCACGGCCGGTCCCTTCAGCGCGCCCTCTTCGCCGCCGCTGACGCCGGTGCCGATGTACAGCAGGTCGCGGGCGCCGGCTTCCTGGCAGCGGCGAATCGTGTCGGTGAAGAGGCTGTTGCCGCCGTCCAGCAGGATGTCGCCCGCCTCCAGGTGCGGCGCCACGGCCGCGATCATGTGGTCCACCGCGCTGCCAGCCTTGACCATCAGAAAGACCCGCCGCGGACGGGCCAGACTCGCCACGAAGTCGGCGATGTCGGCGTAGCCCTGGATCTGCTTCCCGCCGCAGCGCTGCGCGACGAACTCCTCCATGGTCGCCGTGGTGCGGTTGAAGACCGACACCTGAAAGCCCTTGCTCTCCAGGTTCAGCACCAGGTTCTGGCCCATCACCGCGAGCCCGATCAGGCCAATGTCGCTCAGCTTGTCACTCATCGCAAGATCCTCGTCTACAGCGCCCCAGCTCCGTTGCCCGCAGCCCTACTGCCAGCGCATCTTGGACGGCAGCACCGCGTCGAACTCGGCGATCCGCGCCGCCTCGTACTCGCCGGCGTAAGTGCCCGCGAAGAACCGCGCCAACGCCTCGTGGTACAACCGCTCCCAGCTCGCCGCTTCCTGCCCCGGCAGGATCGGAAAGAACAGGTAGTGGTGGGCCTTGGCGGCCTTCAGGTCGCCGGGCGCGTCGCCCAGCATCAGCACGTGGCTGGGATCGTACTTGCCGCCCGCCGCCCACTCCAGCATCTGGGCCTTGCTGCCGACCTCCTGCCCGCAAATCGCCTGCACGTAGCCGTCGATGCCGTGCTCCGCCCACTCACGCTGCAAGGCCTCACCTGGCGTGCCGCTGACCACCAGCAACTCCGCCTGGCCGCTGGCCTGCTGCAAGAACTCGGTGACCAGCGGGAAGGGCGGCAGGTCGTGGACCATCTCCTCGACCGCTTGATTGACCGCCTCACTCCAGGCCAGTGTGCGCTGCAACACCGCGTCGCCCGCCGCGGCGGCGCGCTGCAGGGCCGGGTTGCCCAGCTTGGTCTCGGTCTTAACCCACTCCCGGAAGCTGTCACAGGCCGGCGACCGCCAGCCGCGGGCCTGTACTTCGGGCCAGGCGTCGAGCAGGTCGAAGGTCATCACCAGGGCCGGAAAGCGGTTGACCCCCCGCCACTTGCTGTACAGGTTGACGAACTCCGAAGCCTCGCGGGCGTACTTGCTGACCGGCTGGCAGTCCCAGTGCTTGATGATGTTCGGGATAAAGCACTCCTTGTGCTTCAGCTCCATGCTGTCAAAGCAGCACCCGTCTGAGTCAATCCCGATGAAGAAATCGTGTTGCGCGGCAATCGCCTGCAACTCCTGCTGCGTTGGCATGGGACGCCTCCTTCCCGGCGGTGGCCGCTGCGCCGGCCCGCGGCATTGTCGCATTGCGCCGGATCAGCGTCAAGCAGGGCCGGCGTCCGGCTCGGCGGCGCCGCTCCAGCGCTCGCTGACCTCCGCGGCGAGCAGCGGCCCGGTCAGGTCCGGCGGCGGCAGCCCGCGGCGCTCGTTCTGGTGCAGCCAACGCCGCAACTGCTGGCGACGCTGCAGCCCAGGCCGTGGCCAGCGGTCACCCCAGCAGCGCCCGACCTGGCCGGCGAGGGCCTGCCGCAGTCCGCGCCAGGCGTCCCCGATGGTCGGCGCCGCCAGCCGGCGCTGGGCCTCGTCGGCCACCAGCAGCCGCCCGACGGCAGACTCGACCGCGGCGGGGTCGCTCAGCAGGGACTCCAGCCACCGCTCCTGGGGCGGCGCACTGCCGGCCTGATAGGCCGCAAACTCGTTGGCCGGGAAGCGCAGGACCGACAGCCGCGCGCAGGCGGCGAGCGGCTCCTGGCGGGTCAGGCGCTGCGTGAAGTCGGCGTCGACACCCAACCGCGACGTGCGGAAGTGCGGCCAGTCGCCGTAACGCGCCACCAGCTCACGCCGGTGCAGCAGCGCGCTGGGCTGCAGATAGAGCCCCCCGCCCGGTAGCGGCGAGCCGCTCTGCAGGCCGGCCGAGCCGTCGGGCCGGAAGCGCGCGCCGAGTCCGTGGACGACCGTCTGGCCGTCGGCGGCCGCGGCCAGGCCCGCTTCGAGCCACCACGGCAGCCACAAGTCGTCATGGTTGCAGTAGGCCACCCACTCGCCGCTGGCGGCCCGCAGCCCAGCGTTGTTGGGCCAGCCCTGGCTGCCGCAACGGCGCACGAGGTTCTGCCAGTTGAGCCGCCGGTCGCCGAGGCCGCGGACGGTCTCGAAGGTCTCGTCGGTACAGTGGTCGCCCACGACCTCGACCTGCAGGTCGCCCATGGTCTGCGCCAAGATGCTGCGCAGCGTCAACGCCAACACGGCCGGGCGATGCCAGGTCGCCACGATCACGCTGACCCGCGGCGCTCTAGCCACCGTCGGGCCCGCCGCGGTCACAGCCGCCACGACGGCGGTCAGCGCTCCCGCAGGAAGCCGGGGATGTTGAGGTCGTCATCGCTGGGGCTGCTGACCCGCGGCTCGGGCGCCGGCGTCGGCGGCGGCGCCGGGCTGCCAAAGGTGGGGCGCTGCGGGGCGCCAGTGCTGCCAAACAGGCCAGGCCCCTGCGGATTCCGTTGGGGCGCCAGCCGCGGCTGCGCGGTGCCGTCCGCCGCGACGTCGAAGCCGGTCGCGATCACGGTGATCCGCAGATCCTCGCCCATCCGGTCGTCGAGAATCACGCCGAAGAAGACGTTGCTGTCGTCGACCCCGGCTGCCCCGGCGATCCGCTCGGCCGCCTCGCTGGCTTCGTTGACCGACAGGTCGCTGCCGGCGGTGATGTTGAATAGAATGCTCTTGGCGCCCTTGATGCTGCCTTCCAGCAGCGGGCTGGTGGTGGCGGCGACGGCGGCCTGCGCGGCGCGATTGTCGCCGCTGCCGTACCCGATCCCCATCAGCGCGCTGCCGGCGTCCTTCATCACGGCCCGCACGTCGTTGAAGTCGAGGTTGATCAGACCGGGAGTAGTGATCAGGTCGGCGATCCCCTGCACACCCTGCCGCAGCACGTCGTCCACCAGCTTGAAGGCCTCGATCATCGGCGCGCGCTTGTCGACGATGGCCATCAGGTTCTCGTTGGGCACGGTGATCAGGGTGTCGACATGCTCCCGCAGCGCATCCAGCCCGAGCCGGGCGACCTCCTGTCGCCGCCGGCCTTCAAAGCCGAACGGGCGGGTCACCACGGCCACCGTCAACGCCCCGGCCTCGCGGGCGCAGGCGGCCACGACGGGGGCCGAGCCGGTGCCGGTGCCGCCGCCCATGCCGGCGGTGATGAAGACCAGGTCGGCACCCTCGACGACCGCCTGGATGTCGTTCTTGTCTTCCTCGGCGGCCAGCCGGCCCTTCTCAGGATCGCCGCCGGCGCCGAGGCGGCGGGTTACCACCTCGCCGACCTGCAGGCGCACATCGGCCTTGGAGTCGGCCAGGTCCTGCGCATCCGTGTTGACCGCGATGAACTCGACGCCGCGCAGACCAGCCTCAACCATTCGGTTGATGGCGTTGCCACCGCCGCCGCCGCAGCCAATCACCTTGATCCGCTCGTACGACTCACCTGCCAGGCCGGCCATGAACACTACCTCCCGTCCAACCGCGCCCGGCTCGGCCACCGAGCGCGCGGATCGTCCTGTCGCGCAAGCACCACCCCAGCCCAGCGCCGTCAGCTACTCGTCGAGCGCGTCGTCCTCGTCGGGGTTGGCCTTCCGCGCCTCGGCTTCCTTCTGGCGCTCTGCCGCGTCGGGGTCTTTCGGCGCCACGGCCTCGGGCTTCGGCGCCGGGGTGGCTCCACCACCAGCCGCCGGCCCACCGGCCGCCGGCGCGCCAGCCCCGCCGCCAGCGTTGATCATGCCCCGCAGCGCCGCGTTGTCTTGCCCGCGCACCACCGGCGGCGGCTGCATCTCGTACTTCACGTGGCCGTCGGCATAGAGCACCAGATAGCCAATGCCGCCGGGCTGCGGGAAGAGGTCCGGAAAGGCCGCGCCGGCGGCGTTCATGTCCATCAGCAGCCAGGTCCGCGCCGGGTCGCCGAGGTTGTCCATCAACTGCCCGTTGAGGGCGCTGTTCCAGATGAAGGTCAGCCCGGCCTGCTGAAAGACCTGCGGCGCCCGCGAGGCGACCCAGGTCTGCGGCGGCACCAGATTGCCGAGCTGCCGCACGATGCTGCGCGGGTCGTTCCGCACGGCATTCGGATCGCGCCGGATGTCGGGGTACATCACCGCGCTGGGCAGGCGGCCCTCGTCGTCGTACATCGTCAGGGCGGTGTAGATCTGCTTGAGTTCGTTGGTCGCCACGACACGGTGCGCCGCGCCCAGCACCTGCCACGCCGCCCCGCCGCCGGCCCCGGCCAGCGAGCTCATGATGCTGCAGACGACCGCCACCTCGGCCAGCCCCTGGCCGCGTCGGCGGCGCCGGGTCCATCGTGCCAACATCGTCGGCCTCCCACCGGCGCAGCGCCGGTCTACCGCAGGATATGCCCGTCTGGCGGCGATTCTAACACTCGCTCCGGCGGTGCGCAACAGGCCCTTGCCGGCTGCCACGAAGGTGCTACCGTAAGGCCTGAGAAGTCCCGATGCGCTACGATCTGGTGATCTGCGACTACGATGGCGTGCTCTGCCGCGCCGAGACCTACACCCCCGACGCGATTCGGCTCGGCCTGCAGCGCTTCGCGGCTCGCGTCGGCGTCACCATCGCGCTGCCCGACGAGGCGGCCCTGCTGGGCACCTTGGGATATCCCTCGCACCTCAGCTACCCGCCCTTCATCCCGGAGGCCGTGCGCCACCGCTGGCAGGAGATGCACCAGCTCACGCTGGACGCCATGGAGGAGCGGATCCGGGCCCTCGGACCGGCCTGTCTCTACCCCGGCGCCGTCGACCTGCTCGACGCCCTGGTCGCCGCCGGGCGCATTCTCGGCCTGGCCTCCAACAGCAGCGCGCGCTACCAGCAGGTGCATCGCGAGGTCCACCACCTGGACCGCTGGTTTCGTTACCTGCACCACGCGCAAGAGCCAGGGATCACCTGCAAGGCCGACATGCTGGCCCGCATCCTGGCCGCCGAACCCGGCCGCCGCGCGGTGATGGTCGGCGACCGCAGCAGCGACCGCGAAGCCGCGGCAGCCCATCGCCTGCCCTTCATCGCCTGCGCCTACGGCTACGGCGCGCCGGACGAGTGGCCCGGCGCGGTGGCGGTGGTGGACGACCTGACGGGCCTCGGGCGGGCCCTCGGCCTGTCCTAACCGAAGTACGGCGCCCAGCCCGTCGGGTCCAGTTCCACGCCGAAGCCCGGTGCGTCCGACGGGCGCAGGACGCCGTCCTGCGGCAGCGGTACGCCGGGCCAGCCGCCCAGCTCTTGCAGCGGGACGCCCGGCGGGGTGCCGACGAAGTACTCGGTCCAGGTCAGCCCAGGCAGCGCCAGGCTGGCGTGCTGGCCGTAGGGCGAGTTGCCGCCGCCGTGCAGGATCACGTTGGTCCCGGCCGCTTCGGCCAGGGCGCAGATCCGGCTGACCGCGGTCAGGCCGCCGCACCAGGCGATGTCGGGCTGCAGGATGTCGACCAGCCGGTGCGCCACGGCGTGCTGGAACGGGTACGGCGTGTACCAGTGCTCACCGGTCGCCAGGGTCTGCCAGGGCAAACGCGCCCGGACTGCGGCGTGGGCGTCGAGGTCCTCGGGGATCAGGCACTCCTCCAGCCATTTCAGCCGATAGGGTCGCAAGGTCTCGGCGAGGCGGACGGTGTACTCCTCGTCGAAGGCCATCCAGCAGTCGAGCATCAGCTCGACGCCCGGCCCCACCAGCTCGCGGCGGCTGGCGACCAGCTCCTCGTTGCGGCGCAGGCCGTCGAGGCCGTCGGCCGGTCCGTAGGGGCAGGCCATCTTGCTGGCGCCGAAGCCCAGCTCGAGGTGCCAGTCGGTGTCGTTGCCGGTGGCGTAACAGGTCAGGTGGTCGCGGGCCGGGCCGCCCAGCAGCTCGTACACGGGGCGACCCAGCAGTTTGCCCTTGAGGTCCCACAGCGCCAGGTCGACGGCGCTGGTCGCAAACGAGGCCAGGCCGCCCGCGCCAAACGGCATACAGAGCCGCAGCATCAGGTCGTAGAGCCGCTCCGTGGCGAGGCAGGGCTCGTCGACCAGGCGCGGGCCGAGGTGCTCGTGAATCACCGCGGCGGCCGGGGTGCCGCCGCCCCCCAGGGCGAAACCGGTGGTGCCGTCGGCGGCCTCGACGACCACGGCGTAGCCGCCGAAGCGGGGCAACCAGCTTGGCCGCCAGGCCGCGTAGCGCGGATAGCGGGTCAGCGGACAGGCCACCGGACCGTGGGCGGTCCAGGGCTCGCGCCGCGGCGGCGTGGTTGGGGTGCGGGTCGGCAGTTCGGGCTTCAGCACGCGGATCGAGCGGAGCTTCATGCTGCTCTCCGGCGCCCGCTTTCGGATCCAAAGACGCCGATCCTCTCGCCGGGCCGGCCCTTGATCCGGAGGGACCACGCAGGTACGCTACCGCCGATCCCCAGCGGATCGGGAGAGCCGCGCCGATGAGCTTCGAACCGACCTTCGAGTCGCTGCTGCAGTACGAGTGCCCCGCCTGGTTCCGCGACGCCAAGTTCGGCATCTGGAGCCACTGGGGGCCTCAGAGCGTGCCGATGTACGGCGACTGGTACGCGCGCCACATGTACATTCAGGACAGCGCGCAGTACCTCTATCACGTCCGCCACTATGGCCACCCGTCGAAGTTTGGCTACAAGGACATCTGCGCGCTTTGGAAGGCCGAGCAGTTTGACCCGGCGGGGCTGATGAAGCTGTACAAGCAGGCCGGCGCGCGCTACTTCGTCGGCCAGGCGATGCACCACGACCACTTCTTCAACTACGCCTCGCAGCTCAACCGCTTCAACTCGGTGCAGGTCGGCCCGCTGAAGGACATCAGCGGGCTGTGGCAGGCCGCCGCGCGCGCCGAGGGTCTGCCGTTCGGCCTCACCGAACACCTCGGCGCCACTTTCAGTTGGTGGCGCACCAACAAGTGGTGCGACTCCCACGGCCCCTACGCGGGCGTGCCCTACGACGGCCACGATCCGGTCTGCCGCGACTTCTACCTCGACAACTTCGAGCATGTCGTCGAGGGCGAGAATCGCGCCGACACGGCGGCTCGGCCGTGGTACACCGGCAATGCCGCCTTCCGCGACTACTGGCTGCGGGTGATGCGGGAGGTGATTGACCTGTACGAGCCTGACCTGCTTTACAGCGACGGCCCCCTGCCCTTCGGCGCTGGCGGCGCGGCCGGTGGGCCGGAGTACCAGCACGGCCTGGAAGCGGTCGCCCACCTCTACAACACCTCGCTGCGCCGGCATGGGCGCAACCAGGCGGTCTACAACCAGAAGGACCGCCGTCCCGAGATCTACCGCGTCGGCGTGCTCGACATCGAGAAGAGCCAGCTCCCCGGCATCAACCCCTACCCCTGGCAGACCGACACCTGCATCGGCAACTGGTTCTACGATGTGCGCCAGAAGTTCAAGCAGCCGGGCCACGTGATCGAGATGCTGATCGACATCGTCTCGAAGAACGGCTGCATGTTGCTGAACATCCTGCAGCGGCCGGACGGTGGCATCGACGACGAGAGCGTCTACCTGTTGCAGGAGCTGGCCGCCTGGACGGCGGTGGCCGGTGAGGGCATCTATGGCACGCGGCCCTGGCGAACCTGCGGCGAGGGCGACACGCAGGCCGTGATTGAGGGCTTCAAGGAGGAGAAGACCGCCTGGAACAGCTCCGACTACCGCTTCACGCAGCGTGGGCAGACGCTCTACGCCTTCCAGTTCGTGGCGCCCGCCAACCGCGTGGCGGTGATCAAGAGCCTGACCGCCGCCGACCAGGTGCAGCACGTCCGACTGCTGGGCGGCGGACCCTGCGCCTTCCAACAGAGCTTCGGCGTGCTGACGGTGCAGTTGCCGCCGGAGCTGCCGACGAAGTACGCCAACGTGCTGGCGATCGAGTTGGCCTGACCAGCGGGCCGGCCGGCCACGTCCTCAGCGCACGGTACAGCGCGCCGTGGCCTGCTGGCCGCTGGTCAGATCGAGGGCGTTGAACGTCCACTCGCCGGGTGGGCTGCCGAGTGGCAGTCCGAGCGGCAGGCTGGCGCGGCCGGCCGTCAGCGGGTAGCACCCCGACGCGTCGTGCCGCGCGCCGCTGGGGTCGCGAATGGTGAGCTCGACGGCACTGCGGCCGGCGATCGGCTGGCCGGCGGCGGTGCGCAGGGTCAGACCCAGGTGCAGCAGCGTACCGGGCGGCGCCGGGCCGGCGACGCCGGTGGCCAGCTCCAGCCGGCCGATGGGCTGCTCGTGCAGCGCCAGCAGCGCGCCGCCGCCGGGCGGCAGGGCCAACCGGACCTGCCAGCGGTCGCCGTCGCGCTGAATCGCGGCGGGCGCGACGGGCTGCGAGTGGACCACGTCGTAGGCCGTCAGGCCGGCCGGGGCGGTGAACTCGACGACGGCTTCCTGGGCCACCCCGCGGTCGCGGTAGAGCGGGTCGATGTAGCCGTGCTGGGCGGCGAAGTCGCCCGCCTCGAAGCTGCCGTTGGCGACCACCACGAAGCGGGTCGCGGCGCCAGCGCGGAGCGCGAGATGCAGGTCGGGTGAGGCGGTCCGCACCGCCAGCAGCTCTGCGGGGGCGGGCAACTCGGGCGGCTGCCAGGCCAGGATGTCGGCGCGGTTGGCGGCGTGCCAGGTGGCGAGGTGTTCGTTGGCGTAGGGGATCCCGCGCGCCAGCGACGTCCGGCCGGGGAAGCGCAGCCGCGGGACGAGGCTCGGCACACCCCACAGGTCGTCACCGGCGAGCAGTCCGCCAGCGGCCTGGTATTCCGCCAGTTTGGCCAGCAGAGCCGGGGTGGTGGCGGTCAGCAGCGGGCAGAGCACGACGCGGTACTGGCTCAGCCGGCCGGCCAGCAGGTCCTGGTCGTCGATCCACTCGACCTGCCCGCCGAAGCGTTGGTAGAGCGCCGGCAGCACACCGTTGAGGTAGTGCGTCGCGAACCAGAAGTTGTGCGGCCGCGTCGCTCGGCCGAGGAACTCGCTGGTCGTCGAGACGTAGCAGGCCACCCGCGGCGCGACCGATCGGGTCGGCAACAGGAGCGTGCCGTAGGGGTAAGCCACGCCAGTCAACGCGGCGTGTAGCCCGGCCGCGGCAACCGGCTCCGTGGGCAGCTTGCTCAGCTCCCAGTAGCCCAGCGCCTGGGCCGGGGTGGTCAGCGTCAGCCAGGACTCGAAGCGGTGCTGGTCGGGGCTGCGCAGACACCAATCGCGCCGCGGACCCTCCGGGGTGGTGCGCAGCAGGCCCTCGTACCATTGGCTGAGCGTCAGGTAGACGTCGCGCGCGCCGTTGATTCGGCGGGCGCACTCGGCCTGCTGGGTGCGCAGCACCGTGGCCCACGGGTCGCGGTCGTACTGCCAGGAACTGACGGCGTCGAACCCCGCGAACTGCTCGATGCTGAAGACCGGGTCGGTCCAAACCGTCAAGGCCGGGGCCAGCGCCTTGAGGATCTCCAGCGAGCGGCGGTTGAGTTCGAACCAGCCCTGCCCGCTGCGTCGGGCGAAGCGCGCGGCGGCCAGCTCGGGCAGGTCGTCGGCGTAGACCCCCGGAGCGACCGTCGGCAGACCGCGCGGCGGCGTTGGCGGCCCGTCCAGGTTCAGTCGTAGCTCACCGTAACCCAGGCCGGTGGACTGTCGCAGCGCGGCCTCCTCGGCGGCGGCGCGGGTCAGCCTGTCCGAGCCGTACTCGCTGTTGGCGAGGCACCAGCGCAGATGCGGGTAGCGCCGGGCGAGCTGCCCGATCGCCTCGGCCTGCTGCTCGGCCATGCCCAGATAGGGTGGCTGCGCAGCGTAGCCGTTGGTGACGTGCCCTTGGTAGAGCGTGACGTAGTGCGCCGAGACCCAGAACCCCTCGCGGAGCGCGGTCAGGGCTGGCAGGAAGGCCGTGTCGAGCACGCTGCAGCCAGCCATTTTGGCCAGCTTGAGCTGCCCGGCCAACTCCGCCTCGTGGCTGCCGCCGGCGTTCCAGAAGTAGGTCTGGAAGCGCTCCGGCTGACGGTACGGTCCCACCAGCAGCGGCAGCTCCAGAGACTCGGCCTGGTCGCCGACGCGCCACACCGCGCGCAACAGGTAGTCGCCGACCGGCAGCACCGGGGCGGGGATCGGGATCGTCAGGACGCCGTCCTGGTCGGGCCGCAGCACCTGTCGGAAGCGCAGCCCGACCGGCTCCAGGACCCCGCTCAGCAGTCCGCCGCCGGTGGCCGGTGGCAGCGCGCGGACCCGCACCGCGGCGGCCTCGTCGGCGCGGCAGAAGCCCAGCGGGGCGGCTTCGTGCCAGGCCGCCAGCCGGCCCGGCCGAGGCGACGGCGTCACCTGCAGGGCCGGGTGACCCCAGCCGTTGAGCCGCCAGTCGTCGAGCGGCACCACCCGCTGCGGGTCGAAGTCGTGAAGCAACTCGGCCAGGGGCACCTGTGCGGCGTTGTAGAACTCCAGCGGGGCGGGTGCCGCCAGGGCGGCCAGCGGCCAGAGCAGCAGGAGCAGGGCAGGCATCGCGGTCCTCCGCCGCACCACGCCCGGCGGCCAGCCGGCGCGGCGGCGCCGCGACACTGCTTCACCGCGGCCACCGCCGCTCCTGCGGCGGCGCGCGGCCGGGTCAGCTCACGGCGCCCCGAGCTGCTGGTGCAACGCCGCGACGATGGCGCGGATCCCAGCCTCGCCCAGCTCCTGGCTGGCGCGGCGCGGGTCCTCGCCCATCACCCCCAGCACCTCCGCCGGCTCCGCGGCCAGCTCGCCCAGGTCGACCGTCTCGGGGGCCAGCGCCAGCAGCAGACTGGTCTCCCAGATCGCGGCGTGGTCGCCGTGGTAGCCCTGCTCGCGGATGGGGTCCACTTCAATCAGCGGATGCACCTGCGCGGTGGTGTCGGCCGCCTGAGCCCAGGCGGCGGCGACCTCGCGCGCCGGGCCGATCAGCGGGTAATGCCCGCACAGCACAACGATCTGCCGGAAGCCGTAGCTCTGGATCTGGTAGAGCGTCGCGGTCAGCAGGTCGCGCCAGAGTCGCCAACCGCCGGTCGCCTCGCCGCGCACCGCCTCGGCGGCGACCACCTCGCGCGGCAGGCCGAGGGCGGCCGCCACCCCGGGGCGGTGGTCGTGGGTCAGGTGGGCGAAGCGCTCGGGACAGTAGACGTTCTCGAGGATGTCCCCGCGATGGTCGCCGTACCACAGCGCCGGCCAGACCAGCCCGCCCAGCTCACGCGCCAGCCGTTCGGCGAGGTGCTGCATCTTGACGCCGTCGAGCCCCAGCGGGTTGTGACGACCGTGCCACTCCAGAATGCCGCAGGGCAGCCAGGCTCGCGGGCAGGCGGTGCGGCGGGCCACCATCTGGGCCGGCCGCAGGCGTTCGTAGCGGACCTCGTCCATGCCAAGCTCCCAGGCCGCAGTTCGCCGCCGGCGGCGCCTCGCCTGCCGGCAGGGCTGCCGCCGCTGGTGGCGAACCACCAGGCCGGAGCCAGCGATGAGCCAATGGGCGTCGATCACCGTGCTCGGACGGGACCGGCCGGGGATTGTGGCGGGGATCAGCGAGGTGCTGTTCCACCACGGCTGCAATCTGGAGGATTCCAGCGCCACCCGCCTGCGGGACTCCTTCGCGATGATCCTGATCGCGCTGTTGCCCGATCCGCCCCGTCTGGCCGACCTCGCCGCGGCGTTGACGGCGGCGGGCACCCGACTCGGCGTCAACGTCGACCTGCGCGATCTGGGCCAGGAACCGCCGGCACCACCGCCAGCGGGCACGCGCTGTGTGCTGTCGGTCTACGGCGCCGATCAGCCGGGCCTTGTCTACCGGGTCTCGCAGGCCCTCGCTACGGTCGACTGCAACGTGGTCGACGTGACCACCCGCGTCGCCGGCGACCCGCGGCAGCCGGTCTACATCATGCTGCTGGAGATGACCATCCCCGCCAGCAGCTCGGTCGCCGCGATCGAGCAGCGCCTGACCAGCCTGCGGGCCGAGCTGGACGTTGACGTGACCCTGCGGGCCGTCGAGGAAGAGACGCTCTAGCGATGCCGCAGCGGCCGATTCTGGTCTACCCCGACCCGCGCCTGAAACAGGTCTGTGCCCCGGTCGAGCGCTTCGACGAGGCGCTGCAGCAGCTCGCTGCGGACCTCCGCGAGACGCTCCTGAGTGTCCCAGGCACGGGCCTTGCGGCGCCCCAGATCGGGGTGCTGCTGCGCCTGATCTACATCGACAGCAGCCGCAGCCCGAAGTACGCCGAGAGCAGCAGCGGGCCGCTCTGGCTGGTCAATCCGCAGATCGTCGAGCGCAGCGGTGCCAAGCGCTTCCGCGAAGGCTGCCTCAGCCTGCCGCAGTTCACCGCCAACGTGAAACGGGCCAGACGCATCGTGGTGACTGCCCAGGACTGCACCGGCGCCCCGCTGCGACTGGACGTCGAAGGGTTCGAGGCGGTCTTGCTGCAACACGAGATCGACCACCTCGACGGGGTGTTGTTCATCGACCGCGTCGAAGACCTCGGCAGCACCCGGCTCCGCGAGCCCGCCAGCGACGACTGAACCGCGCCGCCCTCAGCGCCCCGCCAGGGCCGGCTGCAGCATCGCGTGGTAGGCCTCGTCGGGCACGTAGTAAGGGATGCTGTTGCCCGACCCGACCGCCCACCCGCCGCGGCTGGCGGTGCGCTGCAGCATCGCCGCGACGCGCTCTCGGATCCGCTCCAGCGGCTCGCGGCAAAGGAAGTCGACATCGATCCCGCCAAGGATGGCGATCCGTTCGCCCCACTGCTCCCAGGCTTCTTCGACCGGCTGGATCAGGTCCTCGTAGCTGTGCAGGCCATCGAAGCGCATCACCTCGATGATGTCCTCCATGATCTCGTGGCGAGCGCCACAACTGTGGAGGATGGCCGGCTTGCCAGCCGCGTGGATCGCCGCGACGATGCGCTGGTGCCAGGGGAAGCAGAACTCCCGCATCACTGCCGGTGGCAGCATCGTCTGAGTCTTGTGGCCCCAGTCGTCGTTGGAGATGCAGGCCCCCACCGCGGGGTGCGGCGCGCAGATCTCGTAGTAGGTCAGCAGCCGCGAGCCGACCGCCGCAAAGATGTCGCGGGCCAGCTCGGGCTCGTCGTAGCACAGCAGGCAGAGGGCCTCGTAACCGACCAGGCGGACCGTGTTCTCGAGCACCCCGCTGGGGCCGTGGACCACCAGCTTCATGCCGGCCGGCAGCTCGGCGCCGAGGACGTCCAGCCGGCTGTAGTCGAACGCCGCCGGGTCCTCGAAGGCGTAGGCCTCGAGGTCGGCTCGGCTGGCGAGCACACTGCCCTCGTTCATCGAGACACTGGCAGCCCGATGCTGCGCCCCGGCGGCGAAGCGGAAGTCGCTGCCTTGAACGGTGACGTAGTCGTAGCCGGCCCGGTGGTAGGCGGCCAGCATCAAGCGCTGCCAGGCGTGCGGCTGCGTCATGTCGGGCTCGTACCCGGCCAGCGCCCGGTAGAGCCGCTCGTTCAAGAAGAACTCGAACAGCGTCGGCCGCGAGGGAGCTTCACGCCGCAGCACGGCGAGCAGGTTGTCGAAGTTTGGTGCGGTCATCTCACCCCGAGCGTTCCCGGCCCGGCGCGACTTCAGTCGGCTTCGGACAACCAGCGCTCGGCAGCCAGCGCCGAGGCGCAACCCGTCCCGGCAGCGGTGATTGCCTGTTGCCAGGTATGGTCCTGCACGTCTCCACCGGCGAAGACCCCTGGCACGGAGGTCATCTGGTGGTCGTCGGTGATGAGGTAGCCCTTGTCATCCAGTTCGAGCTGGCCCTCGAACAGCTTGGTGGTCGGGTCGTGGCCGATGGCCAAGAAGAAGCCCGTGACCGGAAGATCGCAGACCTCGCCGGTCTTGACGTTCTTCAGGCGCACGCCGGTCAGGCCGGTGGCCGGCGTGCCGAGGCACTCCTCGACGACGCTGTTCCAGGCGACCTCGATCTTCGGGTGCTCCAGCACACGCTTCGCCATGATCTTGCTGGCGCGCAGCTCATCGCGGCGGTGGATCATGGTCACCTTGCTGGCGAACTTGGTGAGGAAGGTAGCTTCTTCGCAGGCGCTGTCGCCGCCGCCCACCACGACAATCTCCTGGCCGCGGTAGAAGGCCCCGTCGCAGGTCGCGCAGGCCGTCACGCCGTGGCCCCAGAGCTCGCTCTCGCCCGGCACACCGAGCCGGCGGGGGGTGCTGCCAGTGCAGATGATCACCGCCTTGCCGTGATAGGTCTCCCCACCCGCGGTGACCGCGAAGGGGCGTTGCGAGAAGTCGACGGCGGTCACCCGCTCGATCTTCACCTCGGTCCCGAAGCGGCGCGCCTGTTGCTCCATGCGCTCCATCAGCTCGGGGCCCAGGATGCCCTCCGGGAAGCCGGGGTAGTTCTCGACCTCAGTGGTCATCGCCAACTGTCCGCCCAGCTCATTGCCCGTGAAGAGCAGCGGCCGCAGGTCGGCGCGGGCGGCGTAGGTCGCCGCGGTCCAGCCGGCGCAACCCGCTCCCAGCACGATCACCTCCCGAACGTCCGCCATGTCTCGCTCCTTCTCCCGATAGCCTAGCCCGCGGGCTCCTACGCGTCAACGCACCGGGTTGGTTCCCGGTCGTCGGCCCGCTGGCGCAGCGCCTCGTAGAGCAGCGCGCCAGCCGCCACGGTGACGTTCAACGAGCTCGCCGCGCCGTGCATCGGCAGCCGCAGCAGGGCCTCGCAGGCGGCCGCCGTGGCCGGCTCCAGGCCGCTCGATTCGTTGCCCACCAGCAGCCCCAGCGGCCCGCGCAGATCGGCCTCCCAGGCCGACGCCGTGGCCCTCGCGCTGCTGCCGTAGACGCGCACCCCGGCCGCCTGCAGCCGCGCCAGCTCGGCCGGCAGGTCGGCGCACAGCACCAGCGGTTGGCGCAAGATGCTGCCGGTGCTGGAGCGCACCGCGGGCCGCCCGAAGGGATCGGCGCTGCGGTCGCCCAGCACCAGCGCGGCGCAGCCGGCCGCCTCGGCGGTCCGCAACAGCACTCCCACGTTGCGCGGGTCCTGGATGTTCTCGGCCAGCAGCAACAACCCGCGGCCGGGCGCCTGCGGCAGCAGCTCGCGCCGGGCCACCCCAACCGCGGTGACGGCGGTCTCGTAGTCGGTGCCCGACAACCTGGTCAGCAGCCGCGGCGCGATGGTCAGCAGCGGCACGCTCGCGCTGCGCAGCTCGCTCGCGAGGTCAGCCGCGCTGGGGAGCAGCAGGACCGACTCCAGCCGCTGGGCCGCCAGCGCCTGCCGCACCAGCTTCTCACCTTCCACCAGATACTGCCCCCGCGCCGCCCGGCCGAGCGCCGTGGTCAGTTCGGCAGCCGCCACGAACGCTGGCTCGCGGGGATCCTGAATCGCAGCCATCAGCGCTCCCAGGCCTGCAGCTCGGCGCAACTGCTGAAGCTCTGCGCCGGGCGATCGCCGCTCGCCGGCACGCCGACCACCCGCACGGCGACCAGCCGTTGCGGCGCGCAGCGGACCTCGAACGGCTGGCCAGGCGTCAGCCCGGCGGGGCTCCCGGCGGTGGTGGCCGGGTAGTCGGTGAGCTCGCCGAGCAGCAGCCAGGGCCCGCCCGGCAGCGCCTGACCCTCGACCCGCGGCGCGGAGTTGCGGCGGTCGAACCAGCCGCCGTCGTGGTAGACCGCGCCGTGACGGAAGACGACCCGGCCGACCGTCGCGGGGGCGCGCAGTTCGACCGCGTACCAGTCGAGGTCTTGCCAACGGCCATCGAAGGTGACCCGCCACGTGTCGCCGCGCTGATCGCAGATGGATCCAGCCACATTGCCAGCGCGCGACCAGCTCTCGCGTCCGCCGCAGGTCAACGAGATCTCCGCCGCGCGTACCGTCTCGGCGGCGGGCAGCCAGACCTGCTGCACCGCGCCGCTGCTGCCGGCCGCCGCGAACGGCCGCAGGCAGAGGCTGGCCGGGCCGGCCCAACCAGCGGGCGTCACCGCCGGCAGTTGCAGCCAGCGCTCGCCCGGCCAGGTCCGCGCCGCGGCCGGTGGCTCGACCACCGCGGCCGGGCCCTCGTCGGCGGTGACCGCGGCGGCTGGCGGCAGGCCCGGGTTGACCGCCTCGTCGTAGGAGTAGACCAGCGGGCCGCGCCGGAACGCGGTTTGGCCGTGGTTGCCGTGCTGCCCGGCGAGCCGCTCGACGGGCAGATCCAACGCCGCCGCCAACGCGTCGCCGTCGCGCCAGACCCGCCGCAGCACCGCGTAGCCAGCTTCGGCGGCCACCTCGCACGGCCGACCGTTGAGCAGCCAACGTGGTCGCTCGCCCGCCGGCAGCCGCACCGCCAGACTCAGTTCGAGCGGCTGCGAGACCGCCAGGCGGTAGCGCAGCGCCGGCTCGGTCGGATAGTCCGCCAACTGCTCGACCTGCACGGCGACCGCCCCAACGGTGGTTCGCAACCGGCTCGGTCCGTGGATTTGGGCGATCAGCTTGTCGCCCACCTGCCCCCAGCTCCACTGCGGCAGCCGCAGTACGGCGCGGGGGTTGCTCGAGACGCAGCAGTTGATGCCACGCCCGTAGGGCTTCGGACCTTCCAGCGGCGTGAAGTAGCAAATCGAGCGGCCATCGGGGGTCTGCGAGCCGATCAGGTGGTTGTAGGCGAGGTTCTCCAAGGCCGCCGCGTACCGCGCCTCGCCGGTCAGTTCCAGCAGCGCCGCCGTCAACTGCGCCAGCGTCACCTGCGCGCAGTTCTCCGAGACCGCGCCGCTGTTGGGCAGGTGGTGGTCGGCCTGGAAGTGCTCCGACAGGGAGGTGCCGCCGGTGACCCAGGACTGCGTCGCCGCGATGTCGTCCCAGGCCCGGCGGCAGGCGGCCAGGTGGCGCGGCTCACCGGTCAGACGGTACAGCTCGCTCAGGCCGACCAGGTTGCTGAGCAGTTCATAGGCCTTGGCATTGGCGGTCTGCTGCACTCGACCGTGGCCCAACAGCGATTCCAGCAGGTGCGGGCCGTGAGGCTGGCTCCAGCCCGCCACAATCTGCTCTGCGAACAGCCGGTCGCGCGCGTCGCCGGAACACCGGTAGAGCCGCACCACCGGTCCCAGGACACTGGTCGCAGCCATCCCAACGTGAGTCCCGCTGGCGATCAGGTCGCGCCCGCCGGGGCCGAAAGTCGTCCGGAGCAGCTCCCCAATCCGCCGTGCGCCCTGCAGCGCCGCGCCGTCGCCGGTGGTCGTGTGGACCGCCAGCAGGCCGACCAGGCAGTACTTGTGGACCCAGACATCCCACGAGGTCCAGCGGTCGGCCGGCCGGTAGGTGCCCAGGTAACCGTCCGCTTCCTGGCAGGCCAGCAGCCCGGCGGTGACGCGCTCGAGCTTGGCCCGCAGCCGCGGGTCGCCGGTCTGCTGCCAGGCCAGACAGGCCGCGTCGAGGAACTTGCCGACGTGCTCGCCGATCCAGGCCTGCTCCCCGGGCCGCCGTCGAAAGCCAGCCAGCAGCGCGTCCTCGTCAACGTCCAGCAACCGGCCCAGCGCGGTGGCGGTGACCCGGCTGCCGAGCAGACCACCCAGCCGGACTGCCCCCGGCCCGGCCACCGGCGCCACCGGCGCCACCGGCTCCACCAGCACGAGGCTGCCGCAGGCCATCAGGATCCAGATCATCGCCGCCTCCGCCGGGCAGTTCGCAGCCTGCCGCAGGGCTCCTGCGGGAGGAACCGCCGCGGCGGCGCGAATCCACCGCCGGAGCCGCCTGATGCCACTGCAAGTGGGTGCCGCGCAGATCGACATCACCCCGCCGCTGGGCTGCCACCTCGACGGCAACCTCACCGACCGGGTCGCCCTCAACCTGCACGACCCGCTGTACGCCAAGGCCATCGTCTGGGAACAGGACGGCCGCCGCGTTGGCGTGGTGGTCTGCGACCTGATCATCGTGACCCGTGAAATGGCCGACGAGGTCAAGCAACGGGTCCAGGCGGCGGTCGGCCTGCCGCCCGAGGCCTTGCTGGTGACCGCCACCCACACGCATTACGGGCCGGCGGTCTACGGCGCGCTGCTGACCCGGCGTGAGGAGTCCTACGTTGCCTGGGCCCCGCCACGGATCGCCGATGCCGTGATCCAGGCCGTGCGCAGCCTGCAGCCGGCCGAGGTCGGCTGGGCCGTCGGATCCTGCGCCAGCGAGGTCTTCAACCGCCGCTTCCGGATGCGCGACGGCAGCGTCCAGACCAACGCGGGCGTGGGCAACCCCAAAATCGTCGGCGCCAACGGCCCGGCCGACCCGACCTTCAGCCTGCTGGTCGCCCGCACGCCCGAGGGCCGACCGCTGGCCGCGCTGGGCAATCTGGCCCTGCACTACGTCGGCTCGGCCAACGACGACGTCAGCGCCGACTACTTCGGCTATTTCGCCGCCGGCCTGCAACGCTGCGCCGGCGCGCCGTTCGTGGCTGCCCTCACCAACGGCTGCTTCGGCGACCTCAACAACATCGACGTCCGCCGCCCCCGCCGCGCGCCCCACCCGTACCACCACACCCGGCGCGTCGGCGAAGTGGTCGCCGGCGAGGCCTGGAAGCTCTGGAACACCCTCTGGGAAGAGGACTACCACGATGATCTGCCGTTGGCCTGGGCGCTGGAGCAGGTCCCGCTGACCCCTCGCCGACCGACCGCGGCCCAACTCAGCGCCGCCCGCGACTACCTCGCCACCGCCCGCCCGGCCGCCGACTCCTGGGCCTACGCCTACGCGCTGGATCACCTCAAGATGGTCGACCAGCCCACCCAACTCAGCCTGCCGCTGCAAGTCCTGCGGATCGGCGAGGTCGCCCTGGCCGGTCTGCCGGGCGAGGTCTTCGCGGAGGTCGGCCTGGCGCTCAAGGCCGCCTCCCCCTACCCCGTGACGATGCCCATTGGGCTGGCCAACGACACGGTCGGCTACGTCGCCCCCGACGAGCAGTTGGCGGTCGGCGGCTACGAGTGCACCCTCTGCCGCCACGTGGTGGCCCCGCCCGGGACGGTTCAGACCTGGCTGGCCACCCACGGCCGGCTGTTGCGGCAGACCTGGGGCTGCTAACTCGCCCGGCACCATGGCAAGTTCATTGCATTTGACATTTACGGGTTGTGCAAGGAGGTTTGGCCGTGGGGATCTACGTCTACGTCACGGACCGCTGTCGGAAGGACGCGCAGACGCACACGCTGCAGCCGGAGCTGGCCCGGGTACGGCAGCAGGTCGAGGCACAGCAGTCGGTGAGTTTCTTCGACCGCTTCCCCTACCCGTACCTGGTCAAGAAGCAGCTTGGGGGACGCAACCGACGGCTGCTGGCGCAGGAGTTCGCGGTCGGTGAGCACCGGGTGTTGGTGCTCTTGGCGATCCTGATTCGAGGTGGGGCTGAGTACCAGCGGTTCGCCCAGGACCCGGTCGGCTTCGGCCAGCAGCAGTTTGGCGAGCTGATCGCGCAGCTCGACCTGCCGGCTTACCTGGCGGAACGGACGCAGACGGAGCCGCTGGCCAGCCTGCCCAAGCCCAGCGCAGCCGAGTATGACGTGCTCTACTCGGCGTTCGGCCACTGGCGTGACGCTGGACAGGATGAGCTGGTCTACGATGCGGGCCCCTGGGTCGACCGGACGCGTCAGGAGCTGGTCAGCAATCAGCTCAACCGCGTCCACGCCGCGTGTTGGCGAGCTTTGGAGGCGAGCGGTGGGGTGAGCGGCCAGGTGGTTGCCGAGCGACCCGACTGGCGCGTCTGGTTCTGGCGCGGGCCGGGTCACCTGGTGCTCTTGGATGTCACCACGAGTGGCGACGCGGCCCCGAGCTGGATTGCGGGATCGCCGTTCGGCACGGCCGGCGAGTGGTCGCAGGAGCACCAGCGCTGCTGTCGCCGAGCCTATCCGTCGCTGCTGCTGTATGACGAGGACCTCTGGATCGAAGTGCAGAAAGAGCCGTTGGGGAACATGGCGCTGTCGCCGGAAGAGACGAAGGTGCTGGAAGGGATCCGCGGCAGCGGCAGTGGCGCCTTCCCGTTGTTCATCAATGGCCGCGCCGGCAGCGGCAAGTCGACCCTGCTGCAGTACCTGTTCGCGGATCTGCTCTTCTACCACCTCTCCAAGGACGACCCGGAGCGGCTCCAGGTGCCGCTCTACCTGACAGCCAGCTTGGACTTGCTCGAGACCGCCAAAGGTCTGGTCGAACGACTGCTGCGCAGCGAGGCCGCGTTGCGTGTGCTGGGGGAGACCCACGACCCTGGCGAGCGGCAAGCCGTGGTCCAGCAGGCCTTCCAGCCGTTCCGCCGCTTCGCGCTGAGCCTGCTGCCAGCGGATCTGCTGCCGCGCTTTGGCGGCGACGGTTATGTCAGCTACGCCACGTTTCGACGACTCTGGCAGGAGCGCTACAACCATGTCCCAGAAGCCCGGACGCGCTACGGCGCCGACCTCTGCTGGCATGTCATCCGGAGCTACATCAAGGGACTGAACGCCGAGGACTACCTCGAGCCGGATGACTACCGACTGCTGCCAGAGCAGCGCAAGTCGGTTTCCGCCGAGGACTTTGCGCTGGTCCATGAGCGGGTCTGGAGGAGCTGGTACCAGCCCCTGACCGACCAGGGGGGATGCTGGGACGACCAGGATCTGGCGCGCTGTATCCTGGCCAACGACCTGGCCCAGCCGGTCTACCCGGCGGTCGTGTGTGACGAGGCCCAGGACTTCACCAGCATCGAACTGGAGCTGATCCTGCGCTGCAACCTGTTCTCGGCGCGGGTGTTGTCCCCCCACCAGATACCGCGGGTGCCGTTCGCGTTTGCCGGGGACCCGTTCCAGACCCTCAACCCGACGGGCTTCCGTTGGGATGCCGTCAAAGCTGCCTTCCACGAGCGCTTCATCGACGAGCTGAACCGCGCTGGCGATGCGCCGGCGCTCGGCCTGAACTGCTGCGAGCTGGAGTACAACTACCGCTCCAGCGGACCCATTGTCCACCTTGGCAACTGGGTGCAGGCGCTCCGGGTGGCGCTGCTCGACGACCCCGACGCCCGGCCCCAGAGGCCCTGGTCCGACGATCAGGCGGCCGCGCTGGTGGTCTGGTACAGCGCCGACGACCCACAGTTTTGGCGGGCGTTCGAGGAGCAGAGCGAGCTGGTCGTGATCGTGCCGTGCGGCGAGGGCGAAGAAGCCGACTATGTCGCCAACGACCCGCTGCTGAGCCGCCACATCGGCATCGAGAACGGCGTGCCCCTACGGGTCCTGAGCGCCGCTCGAGCCAAGGGTTGCGAGTACCCGGCCGTGCTGGTCTACGGCTTCGGCAGCGAGTCGCCAGTCGATGTGCTGGCGGCGCTCGAAACCGAGGGCGTCGCCGCGGCCGGCGCCCCGCAACTGCCGTTGCAGTACTTCCTGAACCGGCTCTACGTCGCCGTCAGCCGCGCCAAACGGCGGTTGGTGGTGGTGGACAGTGGCCGCGGCCTGGAGCGGCTGTGGGCGGTCAGCCAGCGGGTCCGAGTGGACCAGCAGATCCTCCGGCGGATCGGCCACGCCGCCGACCGCTGGGAGTCGTCGATGGCCTGCCTGACAGCCGGCCTACCAGACCAGCTCGGCGGCGATGTGGCCGGCGACCCGCAGGAGAACGCCCGCAGCTTCGAGAGCGAGGGCGATCAGCGGCAGGACAGCTACCTGCTGCGCCAGGCAGCCGCGCTCTACCGCCGGGCAGGCAACGAGCTGAAGCACCTCGAATGCGATGCCAAGGCGCTGGAGTACGACGGCAAGTACCTCGCCGCAGCGCCGGTCTACCAGCAGGCCCGGCACGATGGCGAGGCCATTCGCTGTTACTGGTTGGCCGGCCCGGAAGGCTGGCCGATCCTGGCCGCGCAAGGCTACCCGCCGCATCTGCCCTACCCGGACGAACGCCGCTGGGCCCACACCGTCGCCGTCGGCGCCAGCGACCAGGCCGCCACCGCCCTGGTCGAAGCGCTGGCGGCGCGCGCGGCGCAGGGCCTGACCCCGGATGAGTCGATCTGGTACCGCACCTGGAGCCAGGCCCTGGCGGCGATCCTGGACGGCCGCGCGACGGTCGGGCAGATCGCGGATCGCTCGTTGGTCCGGCGTCTCGCCGGCGCCTTCGACCAGCTCGCGGCCGGCCGCCTGAAACTGCCCGACGGCGCCGCCGGAGCGGTCTATTACGACGCTGAGCGCTACCGGCAGGCGGTGCGCCACTGGGACCGGCTGCCTGCCAGAGACCGTCCGGAGGCCTACCAGATCGCCCAGGCCCAGCTCGCCGACTACCCCGCCAGCCTGCTGGCCTGGCAGCGCTGCAAGCGACCGGACCAGATGCTGCAGGTCTACCGCGAGCACCTCCAACTGGCGCTTGGCGTGACGGAAGCAGTACCGGTGCTGGAGGCCCTGCTGGCGGAGGGGACGCAGCTCGGGCAAGCCTACCGGCTCGCCTGGAACACGACCGGGTCGAGCCTGCTCCTGATCCTGCTCCAGCACCTCGTGGAGCGCGGCCGTCCGGAAGCGGCAGGCGTCCTGGAGGCCTTGGTCTACCGTCTGGTGGAAGTGGGCGACTTCGACCGGCTCCAAGCCGTCACCAGACCGCGGGGGTCCTTCGCCCCGGCCACGGACTTCGAGCGCGGCAGCCTGGCGACGTGGATCGCCGAACAACGCCTGTGCATCCAGAGTGCGCTGATCCGGGCGCTGGCGCGGTCAGAGCGGTTTGCCGAGATGGACAGCGCGCGGCAGCAGGAGTTCGGCGCCTACCTCAACGAGCACCTGCGGGTGACGGAGTGGGAACGCTGGGCCCGCCATGTGACGATCCCCGAGGCCGGCGCCGCCATCGAGCGAGCTGGCAAGTTCACGGACTCGCTCAGCTTCTACGCCGCCGTGCTGCGGGACGACAACCTGGTTGACCACCACCGCCTGGCCCGGGAGCGGATGTGGCAGACCAAGCGCCGCCAGGTCGAGTATGAAAAGCGCCCCGGATCCGATCCAGGTCGCCTGCAGCGCGCCGAACGCGAGTTGCGGCAGCTCGACGCCGAGTTCTCGCCTCGGGAACGCGAGGCGATCCCGACCTACCCGGCGCTGCCACGCCTCGCCAACCCGTCGCTGCCGACTCTCGATCCAGCCCCCTTGGCGGCCGCCGCGTCGCCGTTTGAGAGCAGCCCCGTCGACCCCCAGTGGCTCCCGGACCGCCGTCGGCTCAATCTGCGCCACAGCGAGACCGGCGACACCATCAGCGTGCGGCTCGCCGAGCGCATCTGCCAGGCTGACGTGGAGTTGGCTGTCGTCGGGCCGCTGCGGTGGGACTGCGCCGAGTGGGGTCTGCGCATCGAGCTGCTCGAGACGGCTGAGCAGGTGTTTGGCGTTGCCGTCACAATCTCCGATCAGCGGGCCGAGTTCCGGCTGCCCGAGGCCGACCCGCGCACCGCCGCAGGAGCCTCGTGATGCCCCTCCACGCCGGTACCGCCGAAGTTGCGATCACCCCGCCGCTGGGGACCGACTTGCAGGGCTACCTGACCCCGCGCGCGGCCGAGCGGGTGCATGACGATCTACGGGCCAAGGCGCTGGTGCTGGACGATGGGCAGCAGCGGGTGGCGCTGGTGGTCTGTGATCTGATTGCCGTGACCGCAGCGCTGACGGAGCCGGTGCGGGCGCGGGTGGCGGCGGAGGCCGGGGTGCCACCGGCCGGACTGCTGGTGAGCGCCACGCACACACACTTCGGGCCGAGCACCATGAACATCGCGGCGACCGATCCGGCGGCCGGCTACCTGGCGGAGTTGCCGCAGCGGATTGGCGATGCCGTGGTGCTGGCGGCGCAGCGGCTGCGGCCGGCGCAGCTCGGGGTCGCCGTGGGAGCCTGCCCCAGCGAGGTCTTCAACCGGCGCTACCACCTGACCGACGGCCGCGTGGTCTTCAATCCGGGGTACCAGAGCCCGTTGATCGACCGGGTGGCGGGGCCGACTGATCCGACCTTCACGCTGCTGGCGGTGCGGTCGGCCGAGGGCGAACCGCTGGCGGCCTTCGCCAATCTGGCCTTGCACTACGTCGGGGCGCCGGCGCTGGATATCACCGCCGACTACTTCGGCGCATTTGCCGGCGCGTTGCAGCGCTGCGCGGGGGCGCCGCTGACCGTGCTGCTGTCCAACGGCTGTCAGGGCGACCTCAACAACTGCAACTTCGGTCGCCCGGCGCCGCGGCGGCGGCACGCCTACCACGCCATCGAGCGCGTCGCCAACGTCGCGGCCGGCGAGGCCTGGAAGCTCTGGAACACGCTCTGGGAAGAGGACTTCCGCGACGACCTGACGTTGGCCGCCGCCACCGCCACGGTGACGGTGCAGCCGCGGCGCCCGAGTGCGGCGCAGGTGGCCGCGGCGCGCGACTACCTGGCGCGGCCGGCCGCCGAGCAGGAGACCTGGCCGGCGGTCTACGCCCGCGAGCACCTGGCGATGGCCGAGCCGAGCTGGCCGCAGGAGATCCCGTTCTTGTTGCAGGCGTTGCGGCTGGGCGAGGTGGGGCTCTGTGGGATCCCGGCCGAGCCGTTCTGCGAGATCGGCCTGGCGCTGCGCGAGCGGTCGCCGCTGCAGCCGGTAGTGCCGGTCGGCCTGGCCAACGACATGGTCGGCTACCTGCCGACTGCCCGGCACTACGAGCTGGGCGGCTATGAGACCGACCTCTGCCGCTGGGCCTACGCCCCCCGTGGCACCGCCGAGGCGTGGGTCGACCAGCTCGTCGCCCTGCTGGGTCAGGTGGCGGTCTGATCCAAGGTGACCGGCAAGGTCAGCCCGTCGTAAGCGAGGCGCACGCCCGCCGGCAGATCGGCCTCGGCGGTGGTGGCGTCGTAGTCGTGCGTCAGGTGGGTCAGCCAGGCCTGCTGCGGCCGGATCCGCGCGATCGCCGCCAGGGCTTCGTCCAGGTTGTGATGCGTGCGATGCTCGCGGTAGCGCAAGCCGTCGATCACCAGGTGGCGCAGGCCACGCAGCAGCGGCAAGGACTCGTCGGGCACCTGCTTGACGTCCGGCAGGTAGGCCAGGTCGCCGATCCGGACCCCAATCGTCGGGATGTTGCTGTGGATCACCGGCACCGGTTGCAGCGGCAGACCGGCCAGCGGGCTGGCTGCCGGCGGCCCGGCCAGCGGGCACAGCTCAAAGCTGGGGGTGAACGACCCGGCGCTGCTCTCACCGAAGGCGTAGGAGTAGATCCGGCGGACGGCGTCCAGGACGGGCGGCTGCGCCCAGATCGGCATCGGGCGTTTCTGGTGTAAGATGAACAGCCGCAGGTCGTCGAGGCCGAGCAGGTGATCGGCGTGCTCGTGGGTCAGGACCACCGCGTCGAGGCGTTCGAGACCAGCACGCAGGGCCTGTTGGCGAAAGTCCGGGCCGCAATCGACCAGCACCCGGGTCTCGCCCGCGCGGAGCAGCAGGCTGCAGCGGAGGCGCTGGTTGCGGGGATCGGTCGACTGGCAGACGGCGCAGCGGCAGCCCAGGAACGGCACGCCGACCGAGGTGCCGGTGCCCAGCAAGACGGCCTCAATCACAGCATCACCTCACCGGGGCGATGCGACCGCGGGGACAGGATTCCTCTATGGCTGAGTGGCGGCGAGTCGGTTGGCAGCAGATGCAGGCCGTGGTGCCGGCCGAGTGGTTCCTCTCGAAGATTGGCACCGACCGCACCGCGGGCGAGCTCTGGCTGGCCGACGAGGCGATGCCCCGGCTGCAGGTGAAGTGGCTGGACACCGCCAAGCAGAAGAGCATCGATCCGAGCGTGACCCTGGAGAACTACCTTCGCCAACTGGAGAAGCAGGCCAAGAAGCGCAGCCAGCGGTTCGGCAGCGAGCGCGGCCTGAAGCTGATCGGCAAGGGCAAGCGCGACATTTCCAGCCTGGAGGGGTTCCACTGGTCGGCCGAGACGCAGGCCTATGGGGTGATCTGGTACTCCCCCAGCGCGCAGCGGGTGACCCTGGCACAGGTCAATGGCGCCCTGGACGACCCGGCTTGCCGCACCGTCGCGCGGCAGGTGCTCGGCTCACTGACCGACACCGCCGACGCGGAGGGCGACCTCTGGACGGCCTACGATCTGGAGTGCCGCCTGGCCAGCGACTGGGTGCTGACGGGCCAGCGCATGGAGACCGGCCGCACCGAGCTGCGCTTCGGCTGGCAGAAGGACACCGTCTCATTCAGCCGCGTCGGGCTGGCCGAGATCGCCTTGCAGCGCGCCGGCGACCTGGGCGACTGGGCCTTCAGCCAGTGCTACAAGGAGTGGAGCAGCTTCCGCCTGGAACGCGCGGTCGGGCAGTGGCAGGGCCACCCGGCGGTGACCTTCGTGGGGCCGCGGCGTAGCCTGGGCGAGCGAGCCCGCCAACGCTGCTTCCGGTTCGTCGGCCTGCCCTACCCGTTCCTGCTGGCGGCCCGCGTCTGGCACTGTGTCGAGCGCAACTGCCTCTACCTGGTCGAGACCATCCGCGACCGGCGGAGCCCGGACCGGCTGGACAGCTTCTGCGCGACCGTCCCCGACAGCCCGGCCGCGCTGCCCGCCCCGAAGCTGTGATTGCGGTCTGCGCCGGCAAGCAGGAACGGCTGGCCGACCTGGCGTTGGCGGCCCAACTGGCGGCGGCGATGGCCGGCCGGCTGGTCCGCCGGCAGGGCCGCAGTGTGGCCGAGCTGCTGGCGACCGAGGAGCTGCCCGGGGTGGTGCTGGTGACCGGTGGCGAGCCGGTCTGGCAGCCAGCCTCCGGGCCGACTTTCGCCTGGCACCCCAACATGGCGGTCCCGCGGCTGCGGGCCGCCGCTGGCGGCGGACAGCGTGACACGCTGCGGCAGGCACTGGGACTGCAGCCCGGTGACTGCGTGGTCGACGCGACCCTCGGCCTGGCCGCCGACGCGCTGGTGGTCAGCCAACTGGTCGGCCCGCGCGGGCGGGTGGTGGGGATCGAGGCGTCCCCGGTGATCGCGGCGCTGGTGCGCCATGGGCTGGCGACGCGCCAACACGCCCTGGCCCCGGCGATGCGCGCGATTGAGGTGCTGGCCGGTGACCACCTCGATTGGCTGCACGATCCCCTGCTGACGACGGCCGGCTGCGACGCGGTGTTGTTCGACCCGATGTTCGACCGACCGTTGCCCGACGCGGTTGGCCTGGCCGGACTACGCACGCTGGCCTGCGAGCAGCCGCTGCGGCCCGCGGCGCTGGAGGCGGCTCGCCGCCTGGCGCGGCGCGCGGTGGTCGTCAAAGGGCGCCTCGGCGACCCGCTCTTTGAAGCCCTGCCAGCGAGCCGGCGACTGGCCGGGAGTCGCGCCCGTTTCGGCTTCGCGGTCTTCGAGCCGCTGGCGTGACAGCGACCGGCGCCGCGCGCCACGTTAGGTCAGCGGCACCAGGAGGCGGCGACGATGGAAGTGTGGGATGACCTGCGGCGGGGTGCCCGGGCGGTGGTCGATGAGGGCCGCCGGCTGGGCGAAGTGGCGCGTCTGAAGGCGCAGTTGGCCCTCTTGGAGGGCCGCCGGCAGGACCGTCTGGCGGACCTCGGGCGGGCGGCCATGGAACTCCAGGCGCAGGGCACACTCCAACACGAGGGACTGACGGCCGCCAGCAGCGCGGTCGCGGCGGTCGACACCGAGCTGGCCGCCTTGCAGGCCGAGTTGGCCGCGCTGACCGCGGAGGCGCCGCCGGCGACGGGCAGGAGCTGTAGGGGCTGCGGGGAACCCGCCGCCGGTGGAGATCGGTTCTGTCGGCAGTGTGGGGCGCCGCTCCAGGGAGATGCTTGATGGGCAGTTTCTTCGACCGCTTCAAAGACTTCGACGGCCTCAAGGCCCAGGCCGAGGATTTGCTGGAACAGGGCCTGGCAGCCGGCCGGCGACAAGCGGCGCTGGCCAAGCTGAAGGTCCGCCTGTACGACCTCGACCGGCGGATGAACGCCGAGTTCCGGGTGCTCGGCGAGAAGGTCTGGGAGCAGCACGAAGCCGGCAGTCTCAGCGCCGACAGCCTGAGCGGCGCGTTCGCGGTGCTGGAAGCGGTCTCCGACGAGATGGAAGACGCCAAGGAGGAGCTGCAGGACCTGCTGCGGCAGGCCAAAGATGGCGCCGCCGAGGCGGCCGAGGCAGCCGAGCGGCGCCTGGAGCCCGAGCCCCCGCGTGGCAGCGACCGCGCGCCACTGGAGTAACTGGTGCAGGGTCTGATCCTGGAGGGCATCCCGGCGGTGGGCAAGTCCCGCGCCCTGGCGGCGCTGCGGGCGCGGCCGTCGTTTCAGGGCCGGGCCAGCACGCTGGTGCTTGGCGAGCAGTACACCGAGCGCGCCGTTGAAGCCGTCGAGGATGTCGCCGCGGTGCGCTACGAGCGGCTGATGTACCGCCTGCTGGCGGCCCTCGAACCGCTCCGCGTGTTGAGCGTCGAAGGGCGCGTCTTTCAAGGCAGCGGCGCCGCCCGGCGGCTGCGGTATGTCTTCGAGCGCTTCCACCTGACCACGGTGGTGCTCCACGCCGGCGGCGACCAGACGATGCTGCGGCGGATCGAGAACACCCTGCGGGTCTACCAGCCGCAGGTGGTGCTGCTGACGGTGTCGCCCGAGGAGCTGTCGCCCCGGCTGCGCGATACGCTGAGCCGCCGGCCGCCCTGTTGGGAGCGTTACCTCGAACGCTTCGGCGCCACCTGGGACGACATCGTCGGCGGGTTGCTGGCGCTGCAGGATGAGTACCGGCGCGCGCTCGCTGCCAGCATCCTGCCGCATCTGGAGCTGAACATCAGCCAGCTCGGCGAAGCCGCGGTGGCCGCCCGGCTGGATGCCCTGCTCGACGCCGCCGAAGTGCCCGACGCCGCCGACTGAGCTACCCCAGTTCGCGCCGCAGCGCCTCCAGATAGGCCCCTTCGGCCGCGGCGCGTTGAGCCAGGTCGCGGCGCGTCGTCTCGAAGAAGGCCTGCTCGCGCCAGGCGGCGTGGGCGGGGGCCAGCGCCTCGTAGGCGCCGGGGGCCAGCTCCGGCGGCAGGCCCTGGGCGGCCAGGTAGCTCAGCGACCGGGCGATGAACAGCGCACCGTGCAAGTCCAGCGCGTTGGCGTCCCAGAGCAACTGCTGCTCGGGCAGCCAGGCCTGCTGCGGCTCGTCGCTGGCGGCGATCCAGCGCGCGATGCGGTTGACCTGCTCCGGCGGCAGCCAGGCGGGCAGCTCCCGCGCCGCCAGAGCCGCGCCCGCCAACTGGTGACCGTCGCCCGCCTGGGTGTGCGCCAGGTCGTGCCACAGCGCGGTCACGAACAACGCCGGGGCGTCGATCCGGGCCGACAGATCCTCGGCCGCGGCCAGCCGCAGAGCCTGCCGGGCGACGCGCAGGCCGTGCTGCCAGGCGTAGCCGGCCGGCCGGCCGAGCCCCGGCGCCGGCGCGACGGCCACCTCGACCGCGCGGCGCACCAGCGGCGCCAGGTGGTGGGCGCTGACGAACGGCCGCAGGTCCGCTGCGAAGTGCAGCGGGTCGGCCTGCCAGGCCGTCAGGTCGGCCGCAATCTGGGCGGCCGCCAGCCGCAGGACGTCCATCGGCTCAGGGCAGCGCCGCAGCGTCTTTGGCGATCAGGGTACCGATCCCGCGGTCCGTGAAGATCTCCATCAGCAGCCCGTGCTCGATCCGCCCGTCGATGATGTGGACCCGTGGCACGCCGCCCTGGCTGGCCTCCAGGCAGGCGGCGACCTTCGGGATCATGCCGCCATCGATGGTGCCGTCGGCGATCAGATCGCCCACCTCGGCGGCGGTGATCCGGCCGACCAGCGAGCCCTCGTCGCGCGGGTCGCGCAGGATGCCGCGAACATCCGTCAGCATCACGAACTTCGCGGCGCCCAGCTCGGCGGCGACCCGGCCCGCGAGCGTGTCGGCATTGATGTTGTAGCTGGTCCCATCCACCCCGACGCCGATGCTCGAGAGCACCGGGATGTAGCCGTGGTCGACCAGCAGACGGATCAGATCGGGCCGGATGCTGACGATGTCGCCGACAAAGCCGAGATCGATCGGCTGGCCTTCGTGGGTCTCCAGCTTGCGCGCCAGGATGCTGCGGTCGTCCTTGCCGCTCAGGCCGACCGCCCGGCCGCCGGCCTGGTTGAGGCCATCGACGAGGTCCTTGTTGATCTTGCCGCCGAGCACCATTTCGGCGACTTCCATGGTGCCCTGATCGGTCACCCGCAGCCCGCGCACGAACTCCGGCTGCATGCCGAGGCGCTTCATCAACGCCGACACCTCGGGGCCGCCGCCGTGGACCAGCACCGGCCGCATGCCGACGTACCAGAGTAGCACAATGTCCTGCAGCACGGCAGCCTTGAGCTGGTTGTCGACCATCGCCGCGCCGCCGTACTTGATCACCACCACGGCGTCGTGGAACTTGCGGATGTAGGGCAGTGCCTCCACCAAGGTCTGGGCCCGCGCCGCCAACTGCTCCATGGCTCTCTCCCGCTTCGCCCGCCGGCTGCCTGCCTGCCGGCTCGGCCCATCCTAGCACCGCCCACCGCTTCTGACGAGGGGCCGCAGGCTTGACGCGAGGGCCGCCGGTCGCTAGACTCCGGCCGGTTAGAGGCCGGAAAGGACCGCACCGTGACCCCTGTCGCCGTCGACCGCAGTGCGCTGCGGCAGCGTTTGGAAATGGCCCTGGCCTTCGCGCAGCAGCAGGTGCGGGGCCTGGTGGAACGTGACCCCGACTACTACCCGATGTACACGGTCAACGGCCAATGGCGGCACGGCGGCGAGCGGTGGACCAACTGGTGCGAGGGCTTCCTGCCCGGCATGATGTGGGTCTTCGCGAAGCGCAGCGGCGACGCCTGGTGGCGCCAGACCGCCGAGCGCTACACCGTGGCGCTGGATTCCCGCCAACACGACCGCCACGTCCACGACCTCAACTTCGTGCTCGGCTCCAGCTACGGCCGCTGGTACGACCTGACCGGCGACCCTGCGCTGCAGCAGGTGCTGATCACCGCGGGCGAGACGATGGGGCTGCGCTTCAAGGAAGCCGGCGGCTACCTCCGCAGTTTTGTCAGCGACGATTCGCTGTTCATCGACATCATGATGAACGTCGGGATTCTGTTCCGGTCGGCGGCCGCCAGCGGCAACGCCGAACTGCGCCGCCGGGCCGACACGCATTGCGCCACCAGCCGGCGCTACCTTGTCCGCGGCGACGGCTCCACGGCCCACGAGGCGATGTTCGACCTGACCACCGGCGAGTGCCTGCGGCAGACCACCCACCAGGGCTACCGCGGCGACAGTTGCTGGGTCCGCGGCCTGGCCTGGTCGCTCTACGGCTTCGCCAGCAGCTACGGCTACACCGGCAACCCGGATTACCTCGAGACCAGCCGCCAGAACGCCACCTGCCTGCTGCGCGGGCTACCCGACGACGGCGTCAGCCCGTACGATTTCGATGCGCCGGCGGAGGCGCGGCCGATCGACACCTCCGGCTCGGCCATCGGCGCCGCCGGGTTGCTCAAGCTGGCGAGCGTGGTGGGCGATGCGGCGGCCGCCGCAGAGTACCGCGCCGCCGCCTTCCAGATCCTCGGGGCGCTCTGCGAGCCGGCCTGGCTGGCGCACCAGACGCCGGGCTGGGAGGGCATCTTGAAAGCCCAGGTCTACCACCTGCACAAGCAACTCGGCGTCGGCGAGAGCTGCATGTTCGGCGACCACTTCTTTGTCGAAGCGGTCGACGCCGCGCTGACGCTCCTGGAGGCCTGAGGTGGCCGACGCCGGCTGGCACCTCGTGCAGGTCGGCTGCGGCGGCTTCGGACGTTACCATCTGCAGGTCTGGCGCAAGCACCCGGCCGTTGCGCAAGTCACCGTGCTTGGTCGCGACCTCGCCCGGCTGGCGCCGCTGGAGGCCGAGTTGGGCTGCGCCGTGACCACCGACCCGGCGGTCCTCGCGACAGCCGACCTGGTCGATCTGGTGACCCCGCCAGACACGCATTACGCCCTGGCGTCCGCCGCGCTGGCGCAGGGCCGGCCGACCATCGTCGAGAAGCCGCCCTGCCGCACCGCCGCCGAGGCCCGCCGGCTGGCCGAGCTGGCCGGCGCCATCCCGCTCTACTGCGTTCAGAACCTCTGCTGGTCGCCCGTCTGGCAACGTGTCAAGGAGCTGCTGGCCAGCGGCGTGATCGGCCAGCCGCGGCTGTCGCTCTGGCCGGTGCTGACCGACCAGCGGCGGCTGCTGACGGGGGGCGACTTCCGCTCCGAGGCGGCCCGCGGCGGTGGGGCCCTGCTCGACGGCGCCATCCACTACGCCTACCTGGTCCCGTGGGTCCTCGGCGCGCCGATCCGCGCCGTCACCGCCTGGGCCGGCCAACTGGCGGCGTCGCCACCGGCGGGCGAGGACACCGGTCTGGCGGTCTGGCAGGTGGGTGAAGGAGTCGCCCAACTGACCTACTCCTGGGCCGTCGCCGACCCGCCCCGCTCGGCCGCGGCGACGCTGATCGGCGACAAGGGCACTTTGCTGGTGCCCCGCTCGGCGAAGCAGCCGCTGGAGCTGCTGCAAGGTCGCCAGGTCCACCAACTTGACCTCGGGCCCTGGCAGACGACCTCGCGCAACGACCTCGGCAACTGCCTCGGCCATTACCTCGACTGCGCGCGGCAGCAGGCGGCGCCGCAGACGAGCTGGGCCGCGGCGGTGCAAGCGCAGGAGGTGATCGAGGCGACCCTCGCCGCGGCGGCCAGCGGCCATCGGCAGGTCGTGCCGTGAACCACCCGGTGTTCCGCGACTGGTGGCGGCTGGCGCGCGGACTGCTGGCCGGCTGTGCCCTGGGGCACTTCCTGGTGACCGCTGACCTGACCGCCGGGCCGCTGCTTCTGGCACTGGCGATGGCGCTGCTGCTCGGTTGGTTCACCTGGGGCGAACTCAGCCTGCCGCGGGTCGACCTGCCGGAGTCCGCGGCCACTTTGCAGGACTGGGTCGCGGTGCTGGCCGCACTGGCCGACCTGCCGACGCCCCGGATCACCGTAGTCGCCGCTGCCAGCGGTGCCTTCGATCCGCCGGAGTCGCTGAATCTGGCTGGCGAGGTGGTCTTCGCGACGGGCGACCTGGAGACCCACGAGCTGTCGCACCACCTGGCGCAAGCGGCCCGACAGCTCGCCGTAGCCCAGGCACCGCCGCGCTACAGCGCCGCTGGACTGCTGGCCAGCGGTGTTGGCCTCGGGCTGCTGACCGGCCTGCTCCAGCGCAGTGGCGGCGCCTGGTGGGCCGCCCTACTGGCCATCGGCGGTCTGTTCGCGCTGGGGGCGCTGATCGTGGCCCGCGGCACCAGCGCTCAGGAACTGCGTGGCCAGCGGATCGAGCAGCGCGCCCGCGAACTGCTCGGCCTGCTCCGCGACCGCCACCCCGAGGCCTTTGCCGACTTGCTCGCCCGGCAGGGCCTGGCGCCCGCCGCGAGCGACCTGATCCAACTTCAGGACCACCCCACCCCGCCCCGCGCCTGCGACCACGACGCTCCGCCGCCGGCTGGCTAAGCCAGTTCACCTTCAGGCGACAGAGCCGTCTGTAAATCGTGGAAGAGTGCCCCTAGCGAAATCGAGCTAGAGCTGGCACGGCATTTGCAGAGCAGCTCCAGCGACTAGTGGCGGAGGCTTCGAATGCGGCGAGTGCTTTGGATGGTGGTGGTGCTGGTCCCCGGTCTGGTGCAGGCTGGTCCGGTGGTCAATGGCAACTTCGAGACCGGCAGCCTGAACCCGTGGGTCGGCAGCACCGACCCAGCGGCGTTGCGCGACCCGAAGGTCACCAACGGCGCGGCCGGCGGCGGCATCAACGGGATCAGCGGCAGCAAGTACGACGACTTCGCGGTGCTCGACACGACCGACCCATCCGGCAACATCTCCGGCCAGACCTGGTGGTCCAGCATCACGCAGACCGGCGTCACGCTCGGCGGCGTCACCGGCACGCTGCAGTTCAAGCTCACCGACCCGAGCGACCCAACGGTGCCGACCGGCAACCAGTCGGGGCTGCTGCTTGACAACATCCGGGTGGTCAACAACAACAGCCTGGCCTGGGACTGGTACGCGCTGACCAAGAAGGACCAGGCGCGCAACGACTACTACCAGGTGCTGTTCAACCACCAGGAGCTGTTCCGCTTCAACTACACCAGCTCGTTGATGCCGACCGGCAACTACGGCGGCGGCGGCGGCACCAACTTTGGGCCGTTCAGTTACGGCACCTGCTGGCAGAGCAGCACCGTCACGGTGCCGCCGGTGCCGGAGCCGGCCACCTGGATGCTGCTCGGCCTGGCCCTGCTGCCGGTGGCTCGCGCCCGGCGCCGCCGCCGCTAGGTTTCCGGGGGGCCTGCGCCACCGGAGTGCGCCGCGGTCACCATCGACCCGGCGCCACACCACCGCCGTCACGCCGAGGGGGCCGTGACGGCGGTGGTCTGTTGGGAAGGTGCCGCACCGCCGTCGTCCAAGCGGTCCGGGCAGCGGAGCCCGCGATGATCGCTTCGATGCTGCTGCTGGCCAACCTCGCCGTCGAGCCTCTCCCACCGCGCGTCGGGCCGCGACCGCGGCCCGCGCTGGAAGTCGGACAACGCCGCGAGCTGTTCGTCGACGCCGCCCTGATCGATGGCTTCAGCGGCAGCGCCCGGCGGGTGCTGCACCACCCCGTCCCGGCCAACGCCGCGCTCACCCTCGACGGGGCTGCCGAGGGGCCGACGTCGGCATACTTCACCGTGCTGCGCGATGGGGACCTGGTCCGGCTCTACTACCGCGGCCAGGGCGGTGAGGCCGGCCGCGAAGTAACCTGCTACGCCGAGAGCCGCGACGGTCTGCTCTTCACCAAGCCCGCCCTCGGGCTGGTCGAGCACGCCGGGTCGAAAGCCAACAACATCGTCTGGGCCGGGGCTGGCACGCACAACTTCTCGCCGTTCCTCGACAGCCGCCCCGGATGTCCGCCCGAGGAGCGCTACAAGGCCGTCGGCGGCGGCCCCCTGCTGGGCTTCGTCTCGCCCGACGGCCTGCACTGGCGTCTGCTGCGGCCGGAGCCGATCCTCACCAAGGGCGCCTTCGACAGCCACAACGTGGCCTTCTGGGACCCCACTCGCGAGCAGTACGTCTGCTACTTCCGCACCTTCAAGGACGGCGTGCGCTGGATCACCCGCGCCACCTCGCCCGACTTTCGCACCTGGTCGGAGCCGGTCGACCTGACCTTCGGCGACGCGCTGCCGGAGCACCTCTACACCAACAACATCGTGCCCTACGACCGCGCGCCGCACCTGCTGCTGGGCATTCCGGCGCGCTTCCTGCCCGACCGGCGGAAAGACCCGCAGCACCCCGTTCCTGGTATCAGCGACGCGGTGCTGCTGGCCAGCCGCGACGGCCTGGCCTTCGAGCGTTGGCGGGAGGCCTTCCTGCGCCCCGGCCCCGACCCCCTAAGCTGGACCGACCGCACCAACTACCCGGCCTGGGGCATCATCCAGACCTCGCCGACCGAGCTCTCGATCTACTGGACCGAGCATTACCGCCACCCCGACCTGAAGCTCCGTCGCGGCACCTTGCGACTGGACGGCTTCGTCTCCGTGGGAGCGGATATGTCTGGCGGCGAGCTGCTGACGGCACCGTTCACCTTCACCGGCCGCCGCCTGCTGGTCAACTACGCCACCAGCGCCGCTGGCAGTCTGCGCTTCGAGCTCTGCGACGAAGCCGGCGAGCCGCTCCTTGGCCTGGCCTACGCCGACAGCGAGCTGCTCTACGGCGACGAACTGCAGCACGCCGTCACCTGGCAGGGCGGGGATCTGGCCAGCCAGGCGGCCCGGCCAGTCCGCCTCCGCGTGGCGCTGCGGGATGCGGATCTGTACAGCCTGCGGTTCGCGGAGTGAGCGCGGGCGGCCGGCAGGCAGTTTGGCTACCACCTGAGCTGAAGACGCGGTCGGCAGCAGGGAGCCCGGCCACAGCGCACGACAGCTTGAGATCACCCAAGACGGCGAACCCGAATGGTGCAAGGCGCGCTCGAAACTCTATTCCTGTGCTCTCAGCGACCAGCAGTTCGCCGTCATTGTAAGGTGAGTTGGGGCCATAGGGCGCAGAGGTCCAGAGCCGGCGCGGCGCAATGTCATTGGGCGCGTACGCACACTCCGGAATGCAGACACCGGCGCGGGCAATGACGGCATGCCCGGATCCAGATAGCACATTGCGATCTTGGTAGACTCCGCTGATGGGCGGCGAGTGGCGTTGAACCTTCGCCCACACTTCTGGCAGCTCGCCCTGAATGGCGAATCGCCAGTGGAAGCGCACTTGGCGGACCGTCCCGCCCGCCGCGTCGGCGCCGTGGCCGCAGCGCGTAGCTGCCAGCACCTCCTGCGCCGGCGGCTGCACGTTGAGCCGAGGCACCGGCCGCAAGCCCCTGCCGCCGCGCGGGGGCGGCGCACACTACTTTGGTGCTGCTGGTCGGCTGCTGTTGGGCCGATCCCAGGGAGGTTGCGAATGGCACTGAAGTCGAGCAAAGTAACGGTCGAGGAGTACCTGGCCGACCTGGATCATCCTGCCCGGCCGACGGTCGAGACGTTGCGGGCGGCGATCCTCAGATTGGATCCGTCGATCCGCGAAGAGGTCAAGTGGAACGCGCCGAGCTTCGCGCTGGACGACCACTTTGCCACCTTCCGGCTGCAACCGGCGCCCACCTGCCACCTGGTGCTGCATACTGGGGCCAAGAAGAAGGCCATCCCGCAGGAGTTTCGGCTGGTCGACCCGCTGGGCCTGGCCCGGTGGGCCGCGGTGGATCGGTGCGTGATCGTCCTGCCGGCCGCCACCACGCCAGAGCACCTGGCAGCGGTCGTTGATCTGGTCAGCCAGTGGCTGGCGCAGATCTGCCGGCGCCCGCCGGCCTGAGGCCTACCCGCCGCTGTCGCGCCCCGTCTCGACGCCAGCGGTCGTCTGCCAGACCACCGTGATCCGCGCGGTGGAGCGCAGTTCGCCGCTGGCCACGGTGGCCGCCGTGGCGTTGCGGAAGAGCACCACGGCGCGCTGTTCGGACCAGCCCAGCTCGAGCGCCTGCCCGCCGTCTGCCGGCAGCAGCCGGGTCGTGGGCAGCGGTGCCGGGGCGGTTGTCGGGCTCGGCAGCAGCACCGTCACGAACTGCGTCGCGGCAGCCTTGGGGGCCACCGCTGCGAGGTGCCAGGCGTTAGTGTAGTTGCCCCCGAGCACCGTCTCGGGCTCCGGGACGTAGCGGTCGTCCTGCCGGAAGGTCAGCCCCGCCGGCGCCAGGAAGCGCGTTTCGAGAGTCGCCAGCGGCCGGCTGGTCAGCACGGTCTGCTGCGGCTGGTCGATGGTCATCTGGTCCAGGGCGTGCAACCAAAACTCGAAAGCCCGCGGCTCGGCGGCGGCCAGCTCGTCGCGCAGCACGAAGACGCCCGGCCGGAGGTGGACCAGGTCGCGGACGGCACGGCTCAGGCGCCCGCCGTAGGCCGCCGTGGCGTCGGCGCTGCAAAGGTCCACCCGCGGCGTGCTGCGGAAGCCGTCGATCCGGCCCTTGGCCGCCCAGCCGCGGTCCTGCCCCTGGCCGTCATCGTGGGTGATGCCGCACTTGGCCTTGGTGGAGCGCGTCCACTGGTCGTGATGCGGGCTGCCGTAGCTGGGGTAGTAACCGGTCGGGATGGCCAGCGGCTCGCCGTAGGCTTCGAGCGTGAAGCAGTTCTGGTCGTTGTGGCCGTGGCTGACCGTACCGTAGGGCGAGCTGCGCAGCAGGAAGGCGACATCCTGGGTGGCCTCGGCGAGGTTGGTGTGGAGCGTCACCAGGCCGACCCCAGGGAAGTGCCGGCTGGGCGGCAGGTCGGTCGGCGGGACACCTCGCAGGCTGCTGTCCTGCAGCGTGATGCCCATCACATCCGCGCCGCCATCGCGGCGGCACTGCTCGGCGTACCAGCGCAGATGCGGGTCGCGGGTCAGGGTGCTGAACCAGTAGAGCAGGTCCCCGGCGGGCCCGGCCGCCGCCTGGTTGCCATCGCCGAAAGGACTCAGCCGGCTGGCCGGTGGGGTCAGGTAGAAGCGGTAGTAGGGGGTCTGGTGCAGGAACGGGCGACGTGCGATGTCGATCCCGGTGGCGTTGCGCAGCGCCACCACGTAGTGCAGGCCAAACGACATGTAGGCCGACCAGTAGCCGGGCCCTTCGTTCCAGCCGCCGTCGTCGGCGCCCCAGGCGGGCCAGACACCCCAGAAGATGCGGGTGATGTAGTCCAACCACTCCCGCGCCTCGGGCCACTCGTTGGCGAACGCCAGCGCCGCCTCGCCCAGGAAGCCGATGATCCGGCCGGCATGACTCTCGTACGGGTTGTTTTCGTACGGTCGCCGCCGCAGGAGCTTGTAGAACTCCGCGGCCCGCACGCGGATGCACTGCTCGATGGCGGCGCGTTCGGTCGGCGTGTACAGCTCGGCGGTCCAGTCGTAGGCTCGCACGCCGCGCATCATCAGCCACATCGCCGGCTCGTCGTTGTGGGTGACGGCGGTGCTGCCGAGGGGATCCCACCCGCAGAAGTGCAGCACCCGCCGGCGGGCTTCCTGACCGCAGGCCTCGTCGCGCAGCAGCAGCCAGGCCAAGGCCGCCTGCTCCATCTGGTCTTGCGGCGGACGCGTGTCGCGGAAAATCTTGACGTACTGCCAGCGTCGCTCGTCGGCTGTGCCGGTCAGTTTGGCCGGTTCCGGCGGCAACTCGGCGCCGATCGTCGGGACGACCTGCCGCCGCAGCCGCTCGGCTTTCGACTTCAGATCGCCTTCGCGGGCGCGCTGCTGGTAGTCGGCGAGCTGGGCGGCGGTGATGAACAGCCGCGGCCGGGCCGCCGGCACCTGCAGCGCATCGCGGCCGGGGTAGACCCACTGCGGCAGGTCGGCGGCCACGGTGAAGCGCCGGGCGCGGCTCCAGACGGTCGGCTGACCCGCCTGATCGACACCGTAGCGCCAGTACCACTCGCCCGGCGCGAGGGGCTGGTCGAGCATCTCGGCGCACCAGATCAGGCCCTGGCGGTCGACCTGCGGGGTGGCGCAGTCGGCGCTGCGGGCGACCTGGACGCGGTAGGTGACCTCCCCCGAGGGCAGCCAGCGCAGCGGCGGCGGGTTGGTGGTCACCGCCTGCCCGTCGGCCGGGTGGTACGGCAGGTTGCGACCGAGTTCGGGCTCCCGGTCGACGCGCAGTGCCTCCGGCAAGGCGGTCCCCTCCCCAGCGCCGTCGGCGGCTCGGGCCGCCAGGCAGACCAGGCCAAGCAGCCCGAGCCATCCGAGGTGCATCGTCTACTCCTGCGGCATCCCGCCAGGCATCGCCGGCATCGCGGCCAGCATCTTGCCGCCGAGCATGCCGTTGAACGAGGTCTTGGTCTGCACCCGCGGCAGCGGCTGACCTTCGGGCAGGGCCACGCCGGGACCGTACCCGACCATCTGCATCATCGCCATCTCGCAGCCGTCGAAGATCCCGGCCGTGACGTTCACCGTGAGCTTGTCGCCGGGCATCATCTGCGTCTTCTCGACCATCGCCCGGACCTGCGCCATCTCGAGGTAGTCCCACATCATACCTGGGTCCTCGCGCACCTCGCTGGAACTCCAGATGATGATGGTGTCGCGGCCGACCATGCCGGTGATCTGGGCGTGCAGTCCGAGGCACGTCGGGATCGGCTTCCACTGAAAGCCGAGGCTCTTCTTGAGGTCCGGAATCTTCGCCAGGTCGGGCTTGGTGAAGCTGATCGGCTCCAGGAAGTTCAGCTCCGGCGGCACCGTGATGCTGATGTTGCCGGTGTAGCTGCTGGTCAGCGCGTAGGTGCCCTCCAGCTTGGCGTCCGCGGCGATCTTGCCGGGCTGTTTGGCAGTTGGCCAGTAGCCGGTGGTCCAGCCATCCTTGTAGAAGTACTCGTCGCCGCCGGCCTTGGCCATTTCGGCCATGTCGGCGCGCTGGGCCGGGTCCATCTTCTCCCAGGTGATCTCGGTGACCTCGGGCTGGCCCGGCTTGACGGTGGCGGAGTCACCCCAGTAGCGCTTGATGGTGAACTTCCCGGGCATCCCGGGCGGCGGCGCGGTCGTCGTGCCGGGGCTGCCTGTGGTACCGCCGGCCGGCCGCGGGCGGTAGAGCTCCAGGTCCAGCCGCGGGCCTTGCTTCAGGCCAGCGGGCGCGGCGCAGACCGCGGTGGCACCAGCGGGCGCCAGGGTCGGCGACCAGAGCCGCATCGACAGCTTCCGCTGCGGCCCGGCGCCCAGCAGCATCGCGCGCTGCTCGGCCGGCAGCATGTCGAGCATCTTCGGGTCAAGCCCCTGTAACATGGCGCTCATGTCGGGTTGCCCGGCGTTCTTCTGCGTCACCGTCTCGGCAAAGATGCCGTAGAAGGCCTGGTTTTCGGCGGCGCCGGTCAGACCCACCAGAGCCAGGCCGAGCACGATCCAGCGGATTCGTCGCATGAGGTTCTCCTCCCTCGCCCCTACGTCAGTCGCCGACCCGCACCACCCGCAGGTAGTCGAGCCCCATCAGATAGCCCTGTGACAGCTCGTGCTTGTCGACCGCCTGCAACCCGAAACGATGCACCCCGGCGGTCAGCTCGAAGGTGCCCAGATCCAGCTCGGGCGTCTGCAGCACCGCGGGGGTGTAGGTGTCCACCGGCGGTCCGACCGACTTCCCATCGAGCAGCGCCTGCACCTCGGCATAGTCCCACGACGTGGTCAGCCGCCAAGAGAGCCGGTACTTCCCAGACGTCGGCAGATGCAGCGCGATTTCGGCCAGGGCCTGGTGTTGCGCCGGCTGCATCCACAGATGGTGGTTGCCGATCCACTGCGGCCCGAGGTCTTGGATGCGCGGCTGACAGCCCCGGCTCCCCATCACCATCGCCCAGGCCCCGGGGGCGCTGTCGGGGTGCAGGATCTTCGGCAGCCAGACGAAGTAATCGAGGCCGACATGCGTCGCCGTCGCCGCCGGGTTGCGGCCGACGACCCGCAACTCGACCTGCCGCGTCCCGGCGGGGAGCATCCCCAACGGCAGCGGGTGCGCGGCCGGCTGCTTCTGCGGCGCGTAGAGGTCGAACGCCGGGCCGAGCGGGCGGTCGGCCACGAAGGCCTGCACGATCCCGGCGCCGGGGCCGTTCATCGCCCGCAGGCCGAGCACGTAGGGCTGCTTCGGCGTGGGCAGCTCCAGGCTCAGGATGGCGCCCACCCCGCCCGCGTGCCACTCCAGGATGCGCCCTCCGCTGGGGCCGACCAGCGGCCCGCTGGCGTGCAGCGGCTCCCCGCCCCCAGTGGTCTGTCGAGCGGGCAGTTCCTCGGCCTCCATCGCCTCCTCGGCGCGCGGTGCCGGATGGAGCTGCAACGCATCGACCACGACCCGCCCGGCGGCCGTGGCGGTCAGGATCAGCCGGTTGGGGCCGGCCGGCAGAACCACCGGCTCGAACCGCTGCAGGCCCTGCTGCGCCGCCCCGGCCGGCCGCAGCACCTGGTCGCCCAGACGCAACTCCAGGGGTGCGGTGCTGATCGCCGGGAGCAGCAGCGCCGGTTGCCAGACGCCCCCTTGGGCGACCTCGACCGTCGCCTCCCCGATTGGGCCCCCGGCGACCGTGCCGAAGTCGACCGCCAGCTCGCGGTTGAACGCCTCCGGCAGGCCAGCGTCGCTCAGCCGGGCCAGGCGCGGGTCGAACAGCTCCTCGGCCTCACGGCAACCTGGCACCGCGCGCCCCAGGCCGCGCAGCGCGTCGGCCGTCAGCGGGGCGAACAGGTCGCGCCGCCAGGGCTGCGGGCCGGGCGCCACTCCGGGCCGTGCCGCGCCGACGTACTGCTGGCCGGCCAGTTCGTCCAGCGGCGGGCTGGTCTCGGCCTGGTACCAGTAGGCTACCGAGCTGTAGCCGTACTCCGGCACGCCGCCCCAGATGCCGTTCGGGCCGTAGTTCTCGATGGTCATCCGCAGCCGCTTCGTGAAGGGGATCGCATCGACCAGGTGCCAGCGGTAGTTCCAGGTCCGGTCGCCCTGCTGGTAGCTGCAGCCGTAACTGGCGCCAGGCAGGTAGCGGATGCCCCAGGCGTCGCCGAAGTAGTCCTCGCTGCCGGTGCCCACCCAGGGCGGGAACTGCTCGTCGTCGACCCAGACCTTCTCGTCGCCCTCACCCCACCAGCCTGGGATCGGGTGGTGCACCTGCAGGCTGGTGCCGACGAGGTGCCCCCGACCGGCGGTCTCGATGAACGGGTAATCGAAGGTGCCGCTCCGCGGTTCGTTACGCCAGCGCGCGTAGAACAGACAGTCGTCGGCCGGCGGCTGATAGGGCGCCGTCTGCACTTCGTAGGTGACCGTGGCCGGTTGGCTCAGGAAGCTGCTGAGAGTCAGCTCCGCGGAGCGGCGGTAGGGCATCGTGAACCAGCAGTAGCCCTCACCGTCGACGCAGCCGATGGGCAGCGCGGCGCAGTCGGCTGGGGCGCCGTCGAGCGCGAAGAACGGCCCCAGCGGCGTCCAGACCTGCGGCCACGGCGAGCCGTCCCAGACCGCCCGCAGGACCAGCTTGCGCCAGGCCTCGCGCTCGGTCGAGGCGACACGCACCCGCAGTCCGCGGATCTGTCCCGGCTGCCGGTCGACCAGCAACCGCGCGGTCGCGCCCGGAGCCAGGCGGACGGTCTGGCGGAGGCTGCGCTGTCCTGCCACCTGCGGTTTCGGGTCTGGTCCGCACTGGCCCCAGCGCTGCGCCAGGTGGCCCAGCTCGCGCTGCTCGTCGACGGTCAACTGCCGCCGAAAGGTGGGCACTTGCCAGTCGGCCGGGTACTGCCGCCAGTTGAAGTGGTAGAACTGCCCGTGGGCCCGGTCGGCGCAGATCTTCAGGCCCTTCGCGAAGGGGATCGGAAAGTAGAGGTCGCTGGCCGAGTTGGCGTCGCTGCGCTGGTAGGCCAGCGGCTTGCAGAACGGCACCAGCCGGCCGGTGAAGAGGTCGGCGAAGTCCACGTCGATCTGCGGGGAGGTGGCGCCATCGAAGTAGAACCGCAGGCGGCCGCGCGGATTGGCCGACCAGATCCGGAAGACACAGCCCGGCCCGGTGGCCTCGAACATCACCGCCTCGCCGTTCGGCTCCTCGCGCAGGTACTGCCCGGCGTCGGCATTGTAGCCCCAGTGCGTCTCCTCGGCGCGGTGCCAACTGGAGAACTGCCGACTGTGCTCCCCGGTCTGCAGCCGCGTCAGGCGGTCGAGATCAGTGTACTGGTGGAGCAGTTCCTGCCAGGTCAGGGTCCGGGCGCCGAGCGGCAGGGCACAGGCGAGCAGCAGACCGAGCGGTAGCCTCATGGCAGATCCCCGTGGCGGCGTTCGGCGCTGCCGCGGCGACTCCTGCTACGGCGACGCGCGGCGCGGTTCGCGCAGCAGCAGCGTGGTGTACAGCGCCATCGCGCCCAGCAGCAGGCCCAGCACATAGATCGCCGGGTAACCGTGGCGCTGCGCCAGCAAGGCCATCAGCGGCGGCGTGATGGCCAGCGCCGGGGCCGAGAAGCTCTGCAGGGCGCCAATGTAGAGTGGGGCTTCGGGGCCCTGGGCCAGCTCGTAGGTGTAGTTCAGCCCGCCGAGGTTGACGCCCGTCTGGCCCACCTCGCTGAGCGCGTTGACCGCGATCAGCCAGATCAGCACCACCGAGTTGGGCCCGCTGCCGGCAACCGCCTCGCCGATCAGGGGCGTCAGCGCCATCAGGCCGACCCCGGTCACCACGCAGGCCGTTCCCAGGCGGATGCAGACGCGGTTGCCGACCCGGTCGGAGAGGCGTGCCCAAACGACGTTCGAGGCGGCCGCCGCCAGGACGCTGGCGATCATGAACCAGCCGACGACCTGCGCCCCGAAGCCCAGTACCTTCATGGCGTAAGGCACGGACAAGCTGACCGGCACCCAGCCGGCCGGCGCGACCAGCCGGTACAAAATGTAGCGCTGGGCGTTCGGATCGCGGCGCAGCACCCGCCAGGCATGCCGCAGGTAGCCGCCGAAGTGCTCGGCCGGCCGCGGGCGCGGTTCCACTGGCGGCTCCTGGACCCGCATGAAGCAGGCCTGCGCCAGCATCAGGATGACCGCCGAAATCGCGAACAGCAGCGCGTAGTTGTAGGGAAACGGCCACGGGAAGCTGGGGCTGAGGACCCGCTTGACGAGGCCCCCCATCGCCAGGGCCAGCAGGCTGCCCAGGGCGATGCGTAGCCCGAACAGCCGACCGCGCCGGTGGGCCGGCACGGTGCGAATCACAATGTCGCCGAAGGCCACCACGCCGAGCCCGGTGCCGGCGCCGATCACGCCGATCAAGAGCAGGAACAACGTCGCCAGCAGCAGCGTCTGGCGATGCAGCGTGACCACCGCCAAGACCGCCAGCCAGGTGCCGACCCAGCGCACCGCCGCGCCGCGGATGTAGTAGGGCATCCGCGGTCGCCCGTCAGCCACCTGGTGCGAGGCGTAGAGCTGCGGCAAGGTCATGCTGGTCGGTTGGATGGCGATGGCCAGCCCGACCAGCCACTCGCGGCCGGTGAGGTCCGTCAGAAAGGCGGCGACCACCCGGCGCGGATCGAACAGCGCGAAGGAGAGCTGGAACAGCACGCCGTTCAGGACGATCAGCCAGAAGGCGTGGTTGGGCTGCGAGAAGAGCCACGTCAGCCGCGCCCGGAAGACCTCGCGGCGCGCCGCGGTGCTGCTGGTCTGGGTCATATCCACCGCTACGACCTTGATCTTGCCGTCAAGTTGCGGCGCATCGTAGCACACGCGGGCCGCCGGTCAAGGTCGCCAGCGACGGATTTGACAGCCCGCCGGGCAGCCCGTTACGCTGGTCGCAGCGTCGTTGCGGCGGCGCACCGGGAGGTCGCGATGCCGTTCGCCTTTGGTTGTCCCGCCTGCGGCCAGCGGCACGTCGCCGAACCACCGCAGATCGGCCAGGTCAGCCGCTGCGGCTGCGGCCAGGCCGTCATCGTGCCCGACCCCGGCCCGACGCCGGTCGATCCGATCACGGTGTTCGTCCCGTACCACAACCCGCGTGCCCTGGCCGCCTACTACCTGGGCGTCTTCTCGCTGATTCCCTGCCTCGGCTGTCCACTCGGCCTGGCGGCCCTCGGCCTCGGACTGGCCGGGCTGCGCCACAGCAACGCGGTGCCCACAGCCGGCGGGCGCCTCCACGCCTGGGTCGGCATCCTGGTCGGCGGGCTCTGCGGCGTCGTCAACACCATCCTCCTGGTGCTGGCGGTGGTCAGCCTCGCCCTCAACCGCTGAGGCCTCGCCCGCGCCTCACCAGGTCCGCTCGCGCAACAACTCGGCGATGGCCTCGCGCGGCACCGGCAGTTGGTCGGCGTGATGCTCCAGCCAGCCACTGAAGTCGACCTCGATCCGATCCGTCCAGCGGTCGTCGATCTGGCCAGGCGTGTAGATCCCCTCGCGCAGCCGCTGCTTGCCAAACGCGTCGCGCAAGCGCAGCAGCTCGGAGGTCTTGACGACCTGCTCCGTGAGCTGGGGCGGGATGAAGATCACGCCGTCGTCGCGCCCGAGCACCACATCGCCGGGCATCACCGTGGCCGGCCCGATCCGCAGCGGCGTGTTGACCCCCAACAGCATGATGGTCGGCGAGGCGAAGGTCGGGTGGACCCCGCGCACGAAGCTGGCGAAGCCGGTGATGCCGCGGATGCCGTCGATGTCACGCACCGCGGCGTCGTGGACCACCCCGTTGCCGCTGCGGGCGAACACCGCGGTGGCGAGATTGTCGCCAATCACCGGCCCCTGCTCGAGCTTGCCGAAGACGTCGGCGACGTACACATCACCGGGCTGCAGCAGGTCGATGGGCCAGGAGATCTGGTCGCCGACACAGCCCAGCCGCGCGCCCTTGGCCTCCATCAACTGCCGCAGGTCAGGCCGCCGGGGGAAGTAGGCCGCGGTCAGCGCCCGCCCGACCAGCACCTCGCCGGGATGCGTCGCCTGCCAGCCGCCGGCATACTGCCACGGAAACCCGGCTCCGCTGCAGACGCCCCAGGCTTGGGTGATCGTCACCGCCCGGAGCCGCTCCAACAGCTCCTCCGCGACTCGCGGTCGGCCGTCGGCGGAACGCTCGCCGGACCAGGCCGGGGTGTACTCGATGATCTCCGCTGGCGCCAGGTTCAGCGGCGCGAACTTCTCCACGGCCGTCTCCTACCGCTGCACCGTCACGGCGTAGTGGCCCTCGAGGTACGGAAAACGCTCGGCCACATCGGCCGCCAGCGTGGCGCCCAGCCCTGGCCCGGCCGGGAAGTGCAGGTAGCCGTCGGTGATGGTCGGTGGATCGGCCAGCAGGCCCCACTGCAGCGGCCCCTGGATCAGGCACAGCTCCAGCGGCCGTGCCGGCTGTTGCGCCAGGCTGGCCACCAAGCTGCCGTTAGCCAGGGCCATCAGCCCGTTGTGCCAACTGTGCGGCGCCACGCCCACACCGTAGCGCGCGGCGACCTGGGCGATGCGCACCGCTTCGGTGAGCCCGCAGATCCCGACGTCCGGCTGCACGATGTCCAGCGCGCGGCGTTCCAGGTAGGGCCGGAACTGCTCCACCGTGGTGAAGGTCTCGCCGCCCGAGATCGGCATCGCCACCGCCGCGTTGAGCCGACCGTAGGCCTCGATCTGCGCCAGCGGCAGGGGCTCTTCGAACCAGGCGAAGCCGAGCCGGTCGAGCTCCCGCGCGATGGGCAGCGCCTGCTCCTCGGTAAGCCGGCAGTTCCCGTCGACCATCAGCTCCAGCCGCCCGCCAACCGCCGCGTGGACGTCGCGGACCAGGCCCAGGAAGCGGTCGACGTCGACGCCGTCCCAGGACCAGTCGGTGCCGATCCGGAACTTCGCCGCGGTGTACCCGGCCGCCAGCGAGGCGACGGTTTCCTCGACCAGTTGCTCCGGCCGTCGTCGCCAGTCGTAGCGGCAGCCGCTGGAGGCGTACAGCCGGACTCGGTCCGGCGGGTCGGCCGTCAACAGGTCCACCACCCGGCAGCCCCGGATCTTGGCGCGCAAGTCCCACAGCGCGCAGTCGATCCCGGCGACGGCGGTATCGTAGGCCCAGTCGCGGCCGTTGGGGTGTGGCGCCAGCGTCGGATCCGCGGGATCGGCGCCGCACAGCTCTGGCGCCAGGAACTCGACCCAGCCCGCGATCCGGGTTGGGCCGCCGTAGGCACAGGCCTCACCGAACCCTTGCAGGCCGCTGTCGGTCTCGATCACGACGACGGCGGCGTCGGCTTTGAGACAACGGTACTGCGCGGTGATCCACTGCTCCTCGGGTTGATGCAGGCGGCTCAGGCAGACGGTGCGCACGGCGGTGATCTTCACGACTCGGCTCCTCGGGCGCGGCTGCCGGGGTGATTGTCCACCGCCACGCCGAGGCCTCCCAGCCGCGCTGCCGGGCCGTGTCACAGCGGCCGGCCGCCCCCTTGAAGGCGACCATTCCTTTGTGGTAAGGTGTACTCGTCGTTTCATCCCATACCGGGCGGTGCCACACTGCCCTGAGGAGTCGAAGATGCACGGTTCCGCGCCCCGCAAGGGCTTCACTCTGATCGAGCTGCTCGTGGTGATTGCGATCATCGCGATTTTGGCCGCCATCCTGTTCCCCGTCTTCGCCAAGGCGCGTGAGAAGGCCCGCACCTCGTCCTGCTCCAGCAACCTCAAGCAGTTGTCGCTGGCGGCGCTGCAGTATGCGCAGGACTACGACGAGCGGTACGCCAACTCGGCGCTCCACCCGAACGGCACCACCGGCATCACCACGGCGCCGGGCACCGATGCCTACAACACCTACGACGAGGTGCTGGCGCCCTACTGCAAGAACCAGCAGATGTTCCTCTGCCCGTCCGACCCGCTGCGCAGCGCCGGCGGCGTGCAGGCGCGCAGCTACTGCTGCAACCCGGTGGTGATGGGCAACGGTGACGACTCGCCGGCCTGGTGGGCGGCTGGCGGGCAGTGGGCGATCGGCCTGGCGCAGGTCAAGTCACCAGCCACGCTGATCATGTTCACCGAGCGCTGGGACAACTCCACCAACCGCATCATGGGCCGCGCCAACTACCACGTCACCGCGGTCTACGTCGGCAACATCACCCGCTTCAACGCGATCCACGGCGACACCGGCCAGGCCAACGTCGCCTTCTGCGATGGCCATGTGAAGGTCCTCAAGGCCAACATGACCCTCGACCCGACCGATATGTGGCAGAACAACTAACACAGACTTCCAGGAGATCGAACCAGGCCGGGCCGTCCCTCGCGGGCGGCCCGGCCTGTCGGTTGGGGTCCCGCCGCCGCCCGGCGGCACGCCGCTATGAGCGGCCGGCGATGCTGTCGACGTCGAAGCGGTCGTCGTCGACGAAGTAGCGCACGCGCGTCTTCTTGTACTCCTTGGTGGAGTACAGCAGCGCGTACTCGGTGACACCGGTGGCGTCGCGGATCGCCTCCACGACATCCTCGCAGTCGCGGCTGTGGCGACCGTGGATCATCGTGAACACCGAGTAGGGCCAGTCAGGGTAGGTCGGTCGGTGGTAGCAGTGGCTGACCGCCCGGAAGGCCGCCATCTGCTCGCCGACCAGGTCGATCCGCTCCGGCGGCACCACCCAGACTCCCATCGCGTTGGCCCGGAAGCCCGCCGCACGGTGGTGCAGGACGGCGGCGTAGCGGCGCAGTTGGTTGTTTGCCAGCATCGCTGTGGCGATCGCGAACAGCTCGGCAGCAGCCAGGCCGCTGCCGGCCACCAGGTCGGCGAAGGGCTCCGCGGTCACCGGCAGGTCGCGTTGCAGCAACCGCACCGCGGTCAGCTCAGGGGGGCTGAGTGTTGGGGTGACCACTTCCTTGAGCCAGGCCTGCGCCGACCGTCGCCCGATGTTGTCCTCGTCCGCCTCGGTCGCCGTCGCCGCCTGGCGGCCGGTCATGTCGAGGTTGACGCCGATCTTGAACAGCTTGATGGTCGGCAGCAGCCAGGTCTGCTGCGGCCGCGCCTTCGCCGCCAGGGCCGCGACCTCGCCATCCAGCGTCTTGCTGGGCGGGACCGCGATCGTGAACCAGAGGTTGAAGGCGTGGTTGCGCTTGTAGTTGTGGCTGACCCCGGGGTGCTGGTTGATCACCGCTGCCCCGGCCTCCAGGTCGTCGGGATCGAAACGCATCGCCACCAGCGAGCTGCGGTAACCCAGCCGCCGGCTATCGAAGATCGCCGAGATCTGCCGCAACACCTTGCCGGCTTTCAGCTCCGTCACCCGCCGCAACACCTCGTCGTGCGCCAGGCCGAGCCGCTCGCCGACTGCGGCGAAGGGCTGGTCGACCAACGGGAAGCCCGTTTGCAACTCGTTCAGGAGGCGCTGATCCAACTCGTCGGGCTGGTACGGTCGGGGATCCACCACGCTGCTCTGTTCGCTGGCCATGCTGTCAGTATGCCTCAGGACTCCAACCATGTCGCCCACTCGGCCGTCGCTCCCGACGATATTCGGGTACACAAGTCTACCACGAGCAGTTCGAGTTCGGCGGCTGGCTCGAGATGGCTGGTCTTGATGGCGAGGTCGGTCTGCAGGAGCCGCTCCAGCGCCGCCTCGAGCTGTGCGCTGGTCAGTTGACGGGCGACCCGGAGGGTCTTCCAGAGCGGGTAGTAGTGCTGCGTCAGCAGGCTCACCTTGCCTTCGAGCGGCAGCACCTCGGCGGCGGCGGTTTTCCAGCGGTCCAGCAAGGTGCTGCCCCCGCTGGGGGTCAACAGCACGCGGTTGAAGTCGTAGGCATTGCCGTCGATGGCCCGCGCCGGCAGGAGGTCCTGGTCGAGCAGCCAGCGGGCCTGCAACAGCAATCGGAACTGGCGCTGCAGCATCCTCGCGACCATCAGCGGTTCGGCGTGCTGCCCCAGCAAGCCGGCCAACTGTCCGAGTGCGGCGCGGGTTTGGCCCTCGGCGACGGCGTCGACCAACTCGAAGACGCTCAGCTCCGCGGTTGGCGCGACCATTGCGCGCACATCGCGCAGCGTGATCGTGTCGTCGTCGTCGACATAGCAGATCAGCTTGTCGAGCTCGCTGCTGAGCGCCATGGCGTCAGGGCCGACCCGGCTGAAGAGCTCCCCAAACGCCTCGCTCGGCAGGCGCTTGCCGGCAGCGGCGAGGTGCTCCTCCACGAAGGTGCGGACCTCGGCTTCGTTCTTCAGCGCCGGAAACTCCAGCACCACGCCACTCGTCAGGACCTGCTTACTGAGGCCGAGGCGGCGGTCGATGGCGCTGGGCACTTCCAGCAGCAGGGTCAGATCATCCAACAGCCCGGCCGCCAGGCGAGCCCGCAGCGGCTCGGCGTTGTCGCTGCAACCGGCGACGAACCAGGGCGCCTGGCGCACCAGCACGACGCGGCGCGGCTCGTCGTCGAACAAGAAGCCGGCTGACTCCAGGGCCGCGGCGACGGTGCCGGCGGTGGTCTGGCGGCCGTCGAAGACGGTCAGCCCGGTGTCGCGGCGGGCCACCGGCAAGAGGCGGTCCAGAATGCCCTGCAGAGTCACCTGGCGTTGCAGGTCGTCGGCGCCAGCCAGCAGGTAGACGGCCTGCCCGGCGCCCCGCTCCAAGGCCTCGAGCGCGCTCCGCACCAGCTCGCGGGCGCCGCGCCAGGTGACCTGCTGGGCGGCGCGATCCGGCGGTGCGCCGCGCATCAGCCGCTCACCCGGGCCAGGGCCCCCAGCAGATCGTCCAAGGTACACGGCAGCGGGACCAGCACCACGCCGGGCCCCGGCTGCCCCGGTCCGCGGCCGAGCACGACGGTCGGCCCGACCGGCACGGCGCAGGAGCCGCTGACGATCCGCACGCTGGCGGCCTCGTCCGCCGGCGCCACCGGCACCCCAGCCGCCGCCAGGGCCGCGCTGACCGCCGGGCCGAGCGGGTCGGGCAGCTCGATGCGGACGGCGCCGGGCAGGCCGGCCGCCAGGTCGCCGCTGGGCTCCGCCGCGCCGACCGGCAGGTAAACTTCGACACAGGTCCCGGCGCCTTCGCCAGCGGTCAGTTCAACGCGCCCCCCGACGCCGCGGGCCACGCCGACCACCAGACTGAGCCCCAGGCCCTGGTGGCCTGGCTTGGTGCTGAAGAACGGATCGACGGCCTGCCGCAGCGCCGCTTCGCTCATCCCGGGGCCGCTGTCGGTGACCCGCAGCACGACCGGCTGCCCGTCGTGGCGACTGGTCTCGATGGTCACCGGCCCGCCGTCGGCCAACGCCTCGACGGCATTGCGCAGCAGCTCGCGCAACAGCTCCGCCGCGTCGCTGGCGGCCAGCGCCACGGGCGGCAGGGTCGGCAGCAGGTCGGCCTCGACATCGACCGTCGCCGGGAAGCTGCTGCTGGCCAACTCCTGGCGCACCACCGCGTTGAGGTCGCAGGAAGCTCGGCAGCCCATCCCCGCCGCCGCGAAGCGGCTCAACCGCCGGGCTTCCCGGACGGCCGCCTCGGCCGCCTCACGCAATCCCCGGTCGCCACTCCGCGCCGCCTGCAGCGCCAGCACCGTGAGCGCGGTGTCGTGCGGCGTCGCCAGCCCGCCGGCCAGCCGCCAGACCGCTTCCTGGCGCTCCGCCGCCACGGTCCGCTCACGCGCCTCGCGTTCGGCGGTGACGTCGATCACGGCCTCCAGCACGCCCAGCCGCTGCCCGTCGGCGTCGACGATCGGGGCGAACAGCAGGCTGTAACGCCGGCCGTCGAGGCTGCCCGGCACGTCCTCGCGCAAGACCGGCTCGTCGCGGTCGAGGGCTTCGCGCAGACCGCACCAGGGGCAGGCGTCGGAGTTGCCAAACAGGCCGATGTAGCAGTGACTGCCGGTGACTTGCCGCCGCCGCCGCTGGTAATGCCAGGCGTTGGCGTCGCGCACCACCAGGTCCGGCGTGATCAGCGCCAGGCCCATCCCGGCCTGGTCGAACAGGCTGCGGTACTTGCGGCGACCTTCTGCCACCGCGCGTTCCAGCTCGCTGCGACTGGTGATGTCGGAGCCGAGGCCGACGGTGCCGAGGAAGGCGCCATCGTCACCGTAGCGCCCGACGGCGCTGATCTCGAACTCGCGGCGGGCGCCGTCGCGCCCGGTGAGGGCCACCCGGATCGCCTTCGCGGCGCGGTCGTCGGTGCGCCGCTCGCCGAACATCCGACCGACGCGCTCCCGCTCCCGCGGGTCCATGATCGCCGCGAAATGCTGCCCCAGCAACTCGGCCGGCGTGAACCCGAGCACCGCCGCGGCCGCCGGGCTGACTTCCTGGAAGCGGCCGTCGGAGTCCAGTTGGTACTCCAGCGCGGTGACTTCACCGGTCACCGTGCGGGCCATGCCATCGGACCCGATGTACCGGCCGTCCTGGTCATAGACGCCGGTGCTGCTGACCTCGAACTCGCGCAGGCTGCCGTCGGCGGCCTGCAGGTGGATCCGGGCCCGCCGCGTGGCGCGGTCATCGGTGCGCCGTTCCTGAATGAAGTAGCTGAACCGCTCGGCGTCTTCCGGCCGCATCAGGATGCTGTGATGCTGGCCGATCAGGTCGGCCTTGCGGTAGCCCAGAAGCTCCGCGGCGAGGTGGTTGATGTCGGTGATGCGCCCCTCGATGTCGGTGCTGTAGACCAGCGACGGCACATCCTCGGCCGCCTCGGCGTAGTTCGCCAGAGCTGTCGCGCGGCGTTCGTCCTCGGCCGCCTTGGCGCGCAGGTAGCCGCTCAGGAAGCGGGTCCGGCCCGCTTCGAGCAAGGCCACCGGGTCCACGTCACCGGTGTCGGTGACCCCGTGCAGGTCGCGCACCTGGGCCGCCAAGGTGTCGAGTCCCAGCACCGCCGCCTCGACCCGCAAGGCATTGCCGGCCCGCGCCTCGCGGTCGGCCAGGGCGGCCATCTGCTCCTCGAAGTGGCTCGTCTCGCCCTGCGAGAGGGCCACCAGGAAGGCGTTGTAGCTGGTCTTGACGAGGTACTCGGCCTCGTGGCGAGCGAGGTTGCTGCCGCTGGCGGTCAACTGCTCCAGCGCCTCGTTGACCAGGTCGCCGCGACCGCGGCGCAGCACCGTCAGCAGCCGCAGCATCAGGCCACCTCCCGCCCGGCCCAGGCCCCCGGCGCCGGCAGCGGCAGGCCGGAAGCGACTCCGAGCGTCAACGCATCGGGCCCGCCGCGCTGCGACCGGTGGTAGCCGGCGCAGGCGATCATCGCCGCGTTGTCCGTGCAGTAGCGCAGCGGCGGCAGCGACAGCGTCAGGCCGGCCGCCACGGTGGCTTCCTGCAGTGCCCGGCGCAGCCCAACACTGGCCGCCACGCCGCCGCAGACCGCCAGGTGGCCGACGCCCTGCTCCCGCGCGGCGCCGAGGCTCTTGCGCACCAGGACCTCCACCACGGCCTGCCGGAAGGAGGCGCAGAGGTCGGCCAGGCGGTCGGCCACACCGACTGCGCCGAGCTCCTCGCAGACCCGCACGACGGCGGTCTTGAGTCCCGAGAAACTGAACTCCGGGCTGCCGTCCAGCCAGGCCCGCGGGAACGCGAAGGCCTGGGGATCGCCCTGCTCGGCCAACTGGTCGAGCCGCGGGCCGCCCGGGTACGGCAGGCCCAGCAGCCGGCCGACCTTGTCGAAGGCCTCCCCGGCGGCATCGTCGCGGGCCCGGCCGAGCACCTCGTAGTGGCCGTGGTCGCGCACCAGGATCAGGTCGCTGTGGCCCCCCGAGGCAATCAGCGTGAGGTGTGGCAGCGGCGGGGCGGGCGGTTCGAGGTAGTTGCTGTAGAGGTGGCCCTCGAGGTGGTTGATGCCGTACAGCGGCAGGTCATTGGCCAGCGCCAGGGCCTTGGCCGCGCAGACCCCGACCAGCAGCGAGCCGACCAGTCCCGGCCCGTGGGCGACCGCCACGCCGGCCAGCTCGCCGGCGGTCAGGCCGGCGTCGGCCAAGGCCGCGCGGACCACCGGCAGCAGCGCCTCGAGGTGCATCCGTGACGCCAGCTCCGGGACCACGCCGCCAAACACCGCGTGGGCCGCCAACTGCGAGGCAACCACATTCGAGACGAGGCCGCCCGGTCCGTAGACCGCGGCGGCCGTTTCGTCACAACTGGACTCGATGCCGAGGATGCACTGCCCCATCGCCGACGCTGCTCCACCGCAGCAGGTTACCACACTGGCCGCGGCGCCGGACCCTCAGGGGCGCGGATCGAAGTGCCAGTTGGCCGGCAGGCCCCAGCGGTAGACGGAGCTGCTGGTGGTGGTGGTGGTGTCGCCGTTGAACCGGGTGTTGGGGTAGCCGGAGCTGTCGCGCTGGCCACCGATGCGGATCCCTGGCAGTGTGAGCGTCCCGTTGCCACCCAGGTTGAGCCCCAGTCCACCGACACTCAGACCGTTGCCGTCAGTGCTGAAGGGTACCCCGCCGAGGTTGCCGGAGAGCGTCCCGCTGGTCTCTTCACGCTGCCGGTCGCGGAACAGGTCCTCGGGGTTGGTCCCATACGGCACCCGCAGGTAGGCTGGCCGCCGCGGCTGCACGATGGTGCCGTTCGGCGCAACGATCGTCCCGCCGGGCGTGACGATGGTGCCGTTGGGCATGATGATGGTGCCGCTCTTGGTGACCCGTGCGTCGGGCGGCAAGTTGCGGTAGGGGTCGCCGCGGTCGCCGCCAGCGGCCGCGCCGCCGGCACCCTGGCCGGGCTGCTGCAGCGTGCCATCCGGCCCGATGTAAGCCCCGCCCAGCAGGGCCGCCATCTCGGCCGGCGTGCGGTAGTTCAGCCCGATCACCTCGCGCCGTTTGGCGGCCGGTTGCGTGGTCCCGCCCGCGACCTCCCCAGGCCCGCCGACCAGCGGGGCGTCGCCGGGGGTCGGCGCCGGAGTTGCCGGCAGGGCGCCGCCCGGCGCGGCACCGGGCAACAGCGCGGCGGCACCGGTGGCGGCCGGCTCAACCGCCGGGAGGGGCCGCAGGATGAAGACATCTTCAATGAGCCGCACCTCACAGCCCAGCGTGCGGGCGATCAGCCGCAGAATCTTGTCGATGGCCTCGTCTTGGAAGCGCGCCGTGAGCCCGCCGTCGACGCCGGTGGCGACCACGAAATCGATGCCGGTGCGGGCGGTCAGTTGGCGCAACGCCTCGCGGACCGGCACGTCGACCCACTCGACGCTGACGCGCGGCACCGCCGCGGCGGCGGGCGCGGCCGGCGCGGCGGGTTGCTGCGCCAGGGCCGGCAGACCGGCCAGCAGTATCAGACCCCAGACCAGGACGCGGCGCATCTCGTTCTCCAGGCAGGCGTGTCGCTCGCACGGTGTGGGACAGGACGTGGGCAGCGTCGCGACCGACAACCACCACCGGACTCCAACGACTCGTCCGGCCAGGTCCTTCACTACCATCATAGTGCCCCGGCGGGCGCGGCGCTACACCCGGCGCCTGCGGCCGGCCGCAGCCGACGCGGTCGGCAGGACGCTCGTCCTGGCCGGCGAACACGGCGGCAGGAAGTAGACATGGGCCTCCCGACTGACGTGCGCGTCGTAGCGCTGGAACCGTTGACCGCAGAGAGCGTCTTCCGAACGCCGCTGAAGTTCGGCGGGCAGGTGGTGACGCACTCCCTGAACCACGGCGTCCGCCTGACGGTCGAGACGCGCGACGGCCGCACCGCGACCGGCGAAGGGTGGATGCCAGCCGGCAGCGTCTGGGGCTTTCCGAGCCAACTCGTCAGCGGCCCGACCGCGGCGGCCGTGGGGCACGAGCTGTTCCAGCGGGCCGTCGCCGCGACGGCGAGTTGCCAGGAGTACGGCCACCCCATCGACCTGGCGCTGGGGCTGGAGCCCACCTGGCTGGACCTGGCGGCCAGCCTGAGCGCCGCCCATCAACTCGGCGAGCCGATCCCGCTGCTCTACGCGCTGGTCTGCACCAGCCCCATCGATGCGGCGCTGCACGATGCCTACGGCAAGGCGCTGGGCCGCAACGTCTACGACTGCTACGGTCCGGAGTTCCTCCCGCGGGACCTGTCGCACTACCTGACCCCCGCCTACGCCGGCCAGTGGCTCGACCGCTACACGTTACGGCAGCCCCAGGCCTGGATGCCGCTGTACCACCTGGTTGGCGCGCTCGACCCGCTGACGCCGAGTGATGTCGCCCAGCCGATCGGCGATGGCCTGCCCGAGGACCTGCTGGAGTGGATCGCCTGGGACGACCTGACGCACCTCAAGATCAAGCTCAACGGCGACGATGTCGAGTGGGACGCGCAGCGCGTGGCCGGCGTCGAACGCGCTGCGAGCGAGGGCATGGCCCGGCTCGGGCGCGACACCTGGACCTACAGCCTCGACTTCAACGAGCGCTGCCGCAACGTTGACTACATTCTGGAGTTCCTGGCCCGCACCGCCGAGCTGGCGCCGACGGCCTTCGCGCGCGTCGCCTACATCGAGCAGCCGACGGCCCGCGACCTGCGGGCGCATCCCGAGAACAAGATGCACCGCGCCGCGGCCATCAAGCCGGTCGTGATCGACGAGAGCCTGACCAACCTGGAGAGCTACGAGCTGGCCAAGGAGCAGGGCTACAGCGGAGTCGCCCTGAAGACCTGCAAAGGCCAGTCGCACGCCCTGCTGCTCGGCGCGGCCGCCCAGCACGATGGGCTGTTCCTGTGCGTGCAGGACCTCACCTGCCCCGGCGCGGCGTTCCTGCACTCGGCCGGCCTGGCCGCGCGGATGCCGACGATCACCGCGATCGAGGGCAATGCCCGGCAGTTCTGCCCCGGCAGCAACGCGGCCTGGGCGGCGGTCTACCCCAGCCTCTTCAAGCCCACCGGCGGCCGCATCCAGACGGGCTTGCTGACCAAAGCCGGCCTGGGTCATTGAGTCTTGAAGGCACCGCCGCGCCGCGCTATAATGCGTTGGGTTTCGGCTACCCTGCTTGACCTGGGCAGCGGCCCGAGCTGAACTCAAGGACCATCGATGGCGGGGATCACGTCCGAGGCATTCCGTCGCAGCGTGCTGGCCGATACCGCGGTGGGAGCCTTGTTGCGCCAAACGGCTGCCGCGGTGACGCTGCCGGAGGAGCCGATCCGAGCGCGCTTTGTCACCTTGCCGCCGGGAGAAGTCGGCGAGCAGTTGGCGGCCTACGCCCTCTGGCGGCTGCTCGGTCTGGAGTCGGACAACCGCCGCGAGGAGGCCGCCACGACCTGGCTCGAGCGGCGCCTGGCGTTGACTCGATTGCTGTTGGCCGATGGGCTGGCGGCCGGTGAAGTGGACCTGCTGCTGTCGGCACTGCTGCCGCGGCTGGCCGCCAACCAGGTGCTCTTCGACCGCATCGTCGACCGGTTCCTGGGCCTCTGATCGAGCGGCTCGCCGCGCGTAGCGGCAGGATCCCCGAGCCGCCCGCGCGAACTGGGGGCCTGGAGATCGTGCGATGCTGCCCGAGGATACGCTCACCAACCCGCGCCTGAGTTTGCGTCCGCACCACCTGGTCTGTACGGTCTGCCTGGCAGGTGGCAACGCCTGCCCAGCGATCGATCACGCCGCCGGCCAGGCCGCGCTGACGGCGATTCGCACCGACCCGACCGTCGCGATTCGGCTGCGGACCGAGGTCGACGCCGTGCCGCACTTCCGGACCTGGACGCCCGAGGTGATCGCCACGCTGCGGCAGACGGCGGTTGACCGTAAGCGCGACCTGGACGTCCTGCAGCGGCTTGGGCTGGCCCCCGGCGACACGCGGCGGGCGCGCTACCTCTACAGCCTGCTGTTCGACCGGATCCCCACCACCGCCGGGCTCTGCGCCCACGACACCCCCGGCTGGGAAGGCTGCGAGCTGGCCGGCAATGGGGTCTACGAGCGACTCCGCGCGGCGGGCTGGAGCACCGTCACCAACCTCCGCTCGCAGGCCGAGAAGGACGCCGTGCGCGCCGCGGCAGCCCCGGCCGTGGCCCGCGGCGAACGCCTCTACCTGCGCCCGCACCACCTGATGTGCCTCTCCTGTTGGCTGCAGGGCGAGCCACGCAGCGACCTGCGGCCGGAGGATCTGCTGACGGAGGTCTGCCAGCGGATTCGCGCCGAGCCGGCCGTGCCGGTGGTGCTGGTCGAGGGGCAATGCCAGGCCTGCGACAACTGCGATGGCTTCCATCCTGCCAACGGCCGCTGCGTCCACGACTGCGGGCTGCTGCGGGACTACAAGAAGGACCTCGACTTGTTCTGTCGCCTCGGCCTGCTGCCGGGCGACTGCCTCCCGGCCAACGAACTGCTCCGGCGGATCTTCGAGGTGATCGGCTCGACCCGCCAGATCTGCGGGTATGGCGACGGCGTGGTGCGGTCGCAGGAGTGGGTGATCTGCAGCAGCCCGACCGGCAACCCGGGCTACGATGCGACGCGCGAGGCTTACCTGGCGGGCGAATCGCCCTTCTGAGGGATCGCTCCGCGGCTGTCGAGGGCGCTGATCCGGTAGCCGAGCACCAGCAGCGGGTCGTCGTTCGGGTTCAGGCGCACCGTGCAGCGGGCTGTGCCGTGCGCGCAGGAGAGGACGTACTCCCAGGTCAGGCTGCTGCTGGCGGCGTCGTAGGCGGTCAGGCCCTGCACCTCGACCTGCGTCAAGGCGCCGAGGCCGCTCCGAACCTTCTGCCACTCGGCATCGAAGACCGGCCGGCGGATCGCCTGCTGCCGGGCGGGCAGCAGCATCGCCCAGGCCTGGTCGAGGCTGCCGCCGGCGGCCTGCTGCAGGAACGTCTGCCCGGTGCTGATCAGGCGGCCAGCCTTGCGGCTGCTGCTGACCAACAACAGCAGCAGCCCGGCCAACGACAGTGTCAGCACCAGGCCACAGCCGAGGGCCAGCCGGCGGCGCGAGCGGGCGGGCGGCAGAGTGGCAGCCTCGACCGTGGCCATCAGCGGTTCTCCTGCGGTTCCGGGCCGATCCACTCGCTGTCGCCGGTGGCCCAGGTCTCGTGCTTCCAGATCGGCACGTCGTGCTTGATCTGATCCATGATCCAGCGGCAGGCCTCGAACGCCTCCCCGCGGTGGGCGCTCGAGACCACCACCGCGACCGCCGCCTCGCCGATTTCGAGGCGACCCAGGCGGTGGGCCACGGCGGCCCGGGCGATGGGCCAGCGCTCGGCGGCGGCGGCCAGCAGGCGCTGCAGCTCGGCCTCGGCCATCGGCTCGTAGGCCTCGTAGACCAGGTGGCTGGTGGCCCGACCGCGGTGGTGGTTGCGGACCGTGCCCACGAAGGTCAGCACGGCGCCGGCGGTCGGGTCGGCGACGGCCCGCTCCAGGGCGCTGACGTCCAATGGCGCGGTCGTCAGGACGACCATCTCAACCTCCACTGACCGGTGGGATCACGGCCACTTCATCGCCCTCGTGGAGCGGCTGCTCGGCCGGGGCGTAGACCCGGTTGACCGCCAGCCCACGGAGTTGGAACGCGGCCAGCCCCGGCTGCAGCTCGCAAAGGGCTGCCCAGGCGGTGCCGACGGTCGCCTCGGCCGGCAGGTCCAACTCCCGCTGGGCGCCCAACAGCTCGCGCGCCGCCGCGAACGCCCGGACCACGATTCTCATGGGTTGCCCTCCGCTCCGGCCCACCACTGCCGCCCGCGCTGACTGGCCTGCCAGTTGCGCGCCGGCGCCGGGGTGTAGCCCTGCTCGGTGAACGGGTCGCCGGTGCTCTCCATCCACTCGTCTAGCATGGCGCGCAGCTCACGCATCGTCGGCTCGCTGGTCGGCTCGGCGGCCAGATTGTGTTGCTCCCAGGGGTCCTCGTGCAGGTCGTACAGCTCCTCAGCGGGTCGCGCCACGAGGTACCGGTTGGCCAGCGCGCGGGCCGTCCCGCAGTGCTCCGGCAGCAGGTCGCCGGGGAGCGTCAACAACGGCCCGGGGCGCAGGTTGCGGAGGTACTTCCAGCGCTCGGTCCGCACCGCCCGCTGGGGATCGTAGTCGTCGTGCCAGTCCTGCTCGGCGAAGATCCACTGGCGGTGCTGGGTGGTGCGACCCTCCCAGAGTCCGCGCAGGCTGCGTCCATCGAGCCCGCGGGGGCGCGCCAGGCCGCAGCAGTCGAGCACCGTCGGCGCCAGGTCGATCTGGCTGCTCAGCGGGCGGACCCGCCGGCCGGCCGGCAGGTGGCCGGGCCAACGGGCCAGGAGCGCGGTCCGCAGGCCGCTGTCGTAGAGCGTCGCCTGGCAGCGGGGAAAGGGGATGCCATGGTCCGCCGTGAAGATCAGCAGCGTGTCGGCGTCCCGGCCACTGGCCTCGAGCGCCGCCAGGACCCGCCCCAGGGCGGCATCGATCGCCCCCAAGTGCTGGTACAGCCCGACCAGGTCCTGTCGCACCAGCGGCGAGTCCGGCCAGATCGGTGGCACGCGGACCGTGGCCGGATCGACCGAGCCGTCGGGCTCGTCCCAGCGGCGGTGCGCCTCGAAGGTGCCGATCTCCAGGTACCACGGCTGCTCGCGCGGCTGCGCCAGGAACAGCGCCGCCTGCTCGGCGCAGGCGGCGGCGCGGGTCGCCGGAGGCACCTCGTGGTAGCCCAGCGAGGCGGTCTCGCGCCGGATCTGCTGCAGCCCGCAGAGCGCCGTGTGGTAGCCCTCGCCGGCCAGCCACTGCACCAGACAGCGCTCGCCAGCCGGCAGGTCCCAGCCCTGGTTGACCAGCCCCATGAGGCCATTGACGTGGGGGTACCGCCCGGTCTGAATCGAGCCCCGGGCGGGGCTACCGAGCGGACAGGTGGCGAAGTGCTGCTCACCCAGCACGCCCTCGGCGGCCAGCCGGTCGAGGTGCGGCGTGGCCACCGTGCGGTCGCCGTACGGCCCACAGGTGGTGCCGAGGCCGTGCACGGTCCAGAGAATCACGTTCGGGCGTCGCAAGAGGCGGCCCTCCAACCGGATTCTGACCGCCCGTCGGCCGCTCCGCAACCGGTTTGTCACAACGGTCGGCCGTGCGACGGGGCATATTCTGACCGGAGGGTCATTGAATGAAGCGCTCGTGGTGGCTGCTGTGGTTGGTCTCGGCGGCGGGTGCGGCGCCGGCCAGCCTCTGCCCGAACGGCAGCTTCGAGGCGGCGCTGGCCGACGGCTTGCCGCCGCACTGGACCAAGGTCGAGGAGACCACCGAGAACCTCACCTGCCGCCTGCAGGCCGGCAAGGTCGGCCAGGCGGTGGCCGTCACGGCGCAGGGCGGCACCAACGGCCTGGCCTCGCCGCGGCTGGCGGTCGACCGGACGCAGACCTACCTCGCGGGCGCCTGGGTGAAGCTGCCGGAGGACTGCTCGGCCAACCTCAAGTTCGCGCTGGGCGACGCCAGGCGAGCTTGGACCAGCACCGGCATCACGGCGGTCCGGGGCACCGGCGAGTGGCAGGAGATCCGTATCCAGGACCGCCTCGACGAGTGGGCCGAGGTCACCCACCTGGGCGTCGAGGTGACCTTTTTCGGCGAGGGTACTGCGCTGTTCGACGAAGTCGAGCTGCTGGCCGTGCCGAAGCTGGCGGGCAACCCGCAGATCCTGCGGAGCGGCAATCTGGAGTCCGGCGCCGACCGGCCGGATGGCTGGTACCGCCCGCTCTCCGCCGACAATCAGCCGGTGCTGTTCGGCTGGTTGCCGGAGGCGGCTCACTCCGGCGCGCGCGGGGTCCGCGTCAGCGGTGGCATCGGTGGCGGCGTCTGGCTGAACCAGGGCGTCGACTGCGAGGCCGACACCGTCTACACGCTCACCGCGTGGGTCAAGGTGACCGCCGGCACGGCCCGCCTGCGGGTGGTGCAGCTCCATAACCGCGAGGATGTTGGGCAGGTCGAGTCCGAGGCTCTGGCAGTCGGCGATTGGCGCCAGGTCAGGATGACCTTCCGCAAGACCCCCGAATGGCCGGCGACGCACCATATCGCGGTCGGCATCTGGGTCCCGCCCGACGCCGCAGCCGACGTCGACGAGTTCGTTTTGGACGCCAAACCCGCCCCCTAGGCCCGCCAGGTAACACGCCGACGACAGGCCGGTAACGGCGTTAGATCCCCGTCAGTGAGCCTTAATGCCAGACCCCCCCTGCCGCGAGCGAAGATACCGGCAGGCGGGGACGGGCAAGGAGGCGAGCGATGACGGACAAGCGCAGCGGCCAGACGACGCGGCGGATCGATTGGTGGATCTGGATGACGCTCGCGTTGACGGCGAGCCTGGCGGGGGCCCAGGGGACGTCGTCACCGCAGACCGCCGCCGCGGGCCGCTACGCCGCCGACGCTCGCCTCCTGACCGTCCCGTTCGCCGCGCGGCGCGAGGCCGGGTCGCGGCGCCCGCTCGACCTGATCTTCCCGTCGCGGTGGCAGATGTGGCCACCGGCGACCGACCTCACCGGACGATCCGCCGCCACGGCGCCCGCGCCCGGCGGCACGGTGAGCGCCTGGCAGACACGCAACTTGCGCTGACGCCAGCCTCGCAGTTTCTCGGCCTCGGGGGGCACAGACCGGCCCGCGGACAGGAGATCTGGCATACGCCGGCCGGCTCGGGGACAGGTTGCCCGCTTCCTGCACAGGAGGCGGGCAGCCTGGCGTCACAGCCTGTATCCTTGACAGCGGGCCGCCCGCGACCCTAAGCTAGCCCTGTTCCACCGCGAGTTCTGCATGCCCGCCGTTTTCGTCGCCCTCGATCTGGTGCGGCCGTCCGTCGACCGGGTCGACGTCGCGGCAGTCGTGCGCGACGAGCACGGCGACCGCGCCGTCTGCTGGATGATCGGCTACGACCCGCTGGCCGTCGCGGCGCGGGCCAAGAGTCAGGACGCCGAGACCCTCGCCGCGGCCAGCCTGGACGAGGTGGCGCGCGGGCTGCTGGAGCGGGCCGAAGGGGCCCCCTGGCTGGTCTGCGGGTTGGATGACGCGCTGGCCACCTGGCGCGACGCCGACCAGACCGGGGTCCTCGACACCACGCCCACGGTCGACCTGGGCGATCTGCTGGCGCTGGCACAACCCGCCTCCGGGGCCCGCGACCTGGGGGCCTTCGCGCTGGCGGCCGGGCTGTCCGAGACCGACCAGAACCCGCCGCGCGGCCTGCCGACGGCGGAACGGCTGGTGGCCCTGCACGACGCCGTCCCGGCGCTGGTGGCCGCGCGGCCGGCGGCCGTGCGCGAGGAGGTCGGTGAGCTGTTACGGCGGGCCGGCAGTCCCTTGGCCCCGCTCTGGGCCCAGGGCAACGCGGCCCGCCGGGCCGACGAGCCGCTGACCTGCGACGCGCTGCTCCGGGAGCGGCTACGGGAGCTGACGCCGCCGGCCGCAGAGCCGCGCGAGCTGCCCACGCCGACGCCGCTGGAGCCCGCCGAGGTGGCCGCCTGGCTGGGCCAGCAGGGCCCGGTCGCCGCGGCGATGGCGGCCTATGAGGACCGGCCCGGACAGCTCGCGATGGCCGATGCGGTGGCCACGGCGTTCAACGAAGGGCACTGCCTGCTGGTCGAAGCCGGCACCGGCACCGGCAAATCGATCGCCTATCTGGCGCCGGCGCTGCGCTGGGCGGTGCGCAATGGCACGCCGGTGGTCGTCAGCACCAACACCAAGAACCTGCAAGACCAACTCTGCCGCAAGGACCTGCCGCTGTTGCAGCGCTGCCTGCCGCTGGAGTTTCGCGCTGAGCTGGTGAAAGGTCGCGGCAACTACTTGTGCGTCGAGAAGCTGCTCCGCGAACTGGGCGACGCCACCTTGCTGCCGTTTGAGGACCAGCTCTGGCAACTGGCCTGCGTGTTGAGCTGGGCGACCGCCACCGCCAGCGGCGACCTGGACGAGCTGCCGCCCTGGCTGAGCTGGCGCTACCCGAAGTTGGAGGGCTACGCCCGCACCCTGGCCAGCGACTCGGAGAGCTGCACCGCCCTCAGCGCCCGCAACCACCCGTGTTTCGCCACGGTCGCCCGGCGGCGCGCGCAAGAGGCCGATCTGCTGGTCGTCAACCACGCCCTGGCCCTGGCCAACGCCACCACCGAGGTGCTGCCGCCGTTCGAGTATCTGGTGCTCGACGAGGCCCACAACCTGGAGGACATCGCCACCGAGGCGTTCGGGCTGAACTTCGAGCGCTGGCAACTGCTGCGGATGGTGCGCGAGGTCGGCCCCAGCCGCGACGTCCGCAGCCTGAACCAGCGGCTGCGCCGGCTGTTCGAGTCGCAGGGCGAGCTGGGCAGCGATCTGCTGGCGGTGGTGACGGCGCTGGAGCAGGCGGTCACCCGAGTCCAGGAACGGCTGGAGGAGCTGGGTCAGCAACTCGGCGGCCTGGTGATGCACCGCCGGCAACGGACGGTTGAGGAGCTGACCCGGTCGGAGCGGCTGCGTCTGGAGGCGAGTGTCTACGAAGGCGCCCTCGGCGAGTCGCTGGCGACGGCAGCCGAGAACCTGCGGCTGGCCCTGAGCGCGGTGGTGCAGGAGCTGACCCGGCTGACCGTCGGCCTGCAGGCTCTCAGTGGCGAGGGCGACGGTGACCTGGCCACGCTGCGCGTCCAGGCGCAAGGCCGCCTGCAGGAGTGGACGGCGGCCGGCACGACGCTCGACGTGCTGCGTAGCCTGACCGACCCGCAGTACGTCTACTGGCTGGAGTTCGTGCTGCGGCGCGACAACTGGGAGTGGCGCCTGCGGGCGGCACCCATCGATCCGGGCCGGGCGCTGGCCGATCACCTCTACGCCAAGGTCTCGGCGGTGGTCTTGACCAGCGCCACCTTGACCGTCAACAACCGCTTCGACTACTTCGCGTCGCGCCTCGGGTTGCGGCAGCCGGAGGTGGTCGACCGCTTCACCCACCTGCGCGTGCCGTCGGGCTTCGACTACCAGCGGCAGGTGCTGCTGGCCCTGCCGTCCAACATCGCCCTGCCGCACGAGGAGCCGTTCGAGAGGCACTGCTTGCGGGCGGTCGAGGAGATCTGCCGCCTCTTGGACGGCCGCACCCTGGTACTCTACACGGCGGCCGGACCGATGCGGCGGGCGCAGGCCTTCCTGCAGCCCCGACTCGCGGCGATTGGCATCGAGACGCTTTGTCAAGGTGTCTCCGGGCCGCGTCATGTCTTGGCGGAACGCTTCCGCCGGCAGGAGCATTCGGTGCTGCTGGGCACGCGGAGTTTCTGGGAAGGGATCGACGTGCCGGGCGATGCCCTGCGGTGTGTGGTAATCGTCAAGCTACCGTTTGCGGTGCCTGACGACCCGGTGCATCAGGCGCGCTGCGAGAAGATCGAAGCCCATGGGGGCGACGCCTGGCGGAGCTACTCGATCCCGCAGGCGGTGATTCTGTTCAAGCAGGGCTTCGGCCGCCTGATCCGGACGGCGACCGACCGCGGGGCGGTGATTTGCCTGGACCGTCGGTTGCTCGAAAAGTCCTACGGCCAGGCGTTCTTGCGCAGCGTGCCGGGTTATTGTGAAGCGTTTGACGCGTGGTCTCAGGTCAAGGAACGAGTGCGCGCATGGTTCGATCAGCCCTCCACCGCGGTCCGGCGCTGAGCTGGCGTTGGCTCTGGCTGCTGCCCATCCTGCTGCCGGCGGCCGCGGCCGAACCGGCCGACGACGGTCGGCTGCGCCTGCTGACGCAATGGAACGACGACTACCTGTTCGTCGCCGTGGTCGTCGAGGACCTCCACCTGGTGGGTCGTCACGGCCGCCCCGGCAGTCCGGTCTGGCTCGACGACGACATTGAGATCTTCCTAACCAGCAACACCGGCAACGCGCGGTTGGACAGCGACTGCCACTGGCTCGGCATGTCGGCGGCGGGCGGGCTGCTGTTCCGGCGCGGCGACCGGCGCGGCGACGGCGACTGGGTGGCGGCCGAGACCGACCTCCTGGCGGCCCGCTTCCGCCAGTCGTTGCAGCTCCGCGGCACGCTCAACGACCGCCGCGACGCCGACAGCGGCTGGCAGGTCGAATGCGCCATCCCCTGGCGGGCGCTGCAGGTCGCGCCGCCAACCGTTGGCCAGGCCTGGCGCTGCAACCTGGTGTTGCATCGGCGCGGTCAACGCGACCTGCGCTACAGCTACTTCCCGGCGGCCCGCGCGGCCGAGGCGACCAACCGGCCGGCCACCTGGGGCCGGCTGATCTTCCGTGAGCAGAACCCGGGGATCGTCGCGGGCGAGGCCAACGAGATCGTCTGCCCGCGGGCCGCGCCGCCGCAACGCGTCGGCGACCGCACGGTGCCGCGACCGCTGGTCGATGGGCGCCTGGCCGACGGGGAGTGGCCGCTGCTCTACCGCGCCGATGCGGAGTTCGAGGCGTCGCACTGCGTGGCGCTGAAGCCGGAGCTGTACGGCGACCCGCCGGCCGCGATGCGGCGGCTCCCGGCGGGCTGTGAGTTGGAGGGTCAGGACTTGCCGCCGGCCACCGCACCCGCCGCCTGGCAGGGCGAGCGACTGGTGCTGGCGACCTACTACCTGGACGACCTGCCGGCGCGGCAGCAGCCGCTCGGCACCCATCCTTACGAGGGCCTCGGGCCGTGGAACTCGGCCCGGCGGCCGGGTTACCATTACGACTTGCTGACCGCTGCCGCGCGGGCCGGCGTCGACGCGCTGGTGGTGCGCTACCCGGCTGGCGACCCGGCGGCCGAGCAGGCCCTCGGGGCTTTGCTGCAGGCGGCCTGGGAGGCCCGGCGACAACGCCAGACCGTGCCGCAGTTGGCCGTGCTGGTACCGCTGGCCAGCCTCGCCAACTGGGTTGGCGCGCCGGTCGACCTGACGCAGGCCCTGACTGCCGAAGCGCTCTACCGCACGGTCCGCGAGTTCTACGCGCGGGTGCCGCCGGAGCTGCGCCTGCAGCTCCCCGACCGTGGCCGGCTGACCTGCCTCGTGGCGCTCGATGATCCGCTGCCCGGGCTACGGGCCGACGCGCTCTTCCGGCGGTGGTGCGAAGCCCGCTTCCAGGCCGAGTTCGGCGCCGGTCTGCGCTGGCTCGGTGGCAGCGGTTGGGAACGCCGCGCCGGGCCGTTCGACGGTTACGTGCAGTTCGACGCCGGCCGCGGCGGGCAGGTGGCCCTGGCGCCCTGGGCCACCGCCGCCGTCGGACCGGGCCTCGCCAACTTCGGCGAGGCGCCGGCCTGGCGCGACCGGGACGGCATTCGGACCTTCCGCGCCGACCTGACGCGGGTCCTGCGGACACCGCCCGAGCTGCTGCTGCTGCAGAGCTGGAACGGCTTCCGGCAGGGCGACGCGCTGGTGGCGACCCAGGAGTTTGGGCGACAGCACGAGGCCGCCGTGCGGGTCGCGGCGCTGCAGTTCAACTCGCCGCAGGACGGCGGCTGGATCGCCAAGCTCCGCCGTACCGACCTGCCGCCGCGCCTGGTCGCCGGGCAGCCGCTGACGGTGATGGTCCAACTGGCCAACGGCGGTCTCCGCGAGTGGACGCTGGAAGAGCAGGTGCAGCTCACCTACCGCTGGTATAGCGAACGACCCGAGCCGGTGCTGAAGCCCGATGGCAGCCCGCTCACCGACAGCCGCGGCCAGCCGCTGGAGCGACTCCTCGCGCTCTCGGACGAAGGTCGCCGGAGCAACTTCCTGGTGCCGCCGCTGCCGACCGGCGAACTGCAGTGTCCGCTCGAGGTCGAGGCGCGCGACCGCCACGGGCAGCCGCTGCCGCCGGGGCGCTATCGGCTGCGCTTCGATGCCGTGGCCGGGCAGATCGACAGCCAGGTGCCGCTGCTCGACGATCGCGGCAATCCGGTGCTGGACGAGAAGGGCAAGCCGCGGACCCGGGCCGTCAGTCTGCCGCGCTGGTTCAGCGTCACCGGCGACCCGACCAGCGATCTGCTGGTCGAGGTGATCGCTCCGGAGCAGGCGCCGGCGGTCAGCGGCCACGTGCTGGCGGCCGGGCTGCCGCCGCGCTTGGAGCAGGGCGGCGCGCAGCCGCTGCTGGTGGCGGTGCGCAACGAAGGTCGTGAGCCGTGGGACGAACGGGTGCAGCTCGGCTACCGCTGGGTGCAGTGCAGCCCGCGCGATCCCTGCGCCATCGAACCGGCGCCGCAAGCCATCGGCGAGTGGAGCCCCGGCGGCAGCGTCATCGGCCTGCTGAACGCCGCCGGCCGCGCCGCCTGGGAACGGATTGGCGAAACGCCCGGGGTGGCCCGCCCCGCCTTCGAGCCGCGGCGCAGCGTTGCCGCGGGCGAGCGGCTGGAGGTGCCGCTGAGCCTGCCGGTCAGCCTGCCAGGCGGCCGCCCCTGGCCGGCGCCCAGCCCGGCGGCGCGTTGGCGGTTGCAGTTGGCGTTGCTGCGCGACGGGCAGCCGTTGCCGGCGTGCCGGCCGTGGGAGCAGCAGGTCGAGCTGCTGGCTCGCGACTGGGGCGTCGACTTCGCGGCCGTCAGCGCTCCCGACACGGCACGCGGCGGGGAGCCACTGGCGGTCGAGGCGCGCCTCAGCAACACCGGTCGCAGCCCCTGGCCGGCCGGCTGCGCGGTGGCCTGGCACTGGTTCTACTGGGACGGCGAGCCGCTCCAACGGGATGTCAAACGGCTGCCGTTGCCCGGCCCGGTGGCGGCCGGGGCCAGTGTGGCCGTGGCCGGCCCGTTGCCGGCGCCGGCCTTTCCGGGGCAGTACCACCTGGTCGCCGAACTGCTGCTGCCGGGCGAGGTCTGGAGCAGCGACGCCCCGGCCACGCGGCGGCGTGATCTGGGGCGCACGACGGTCGTCGTGACGCGCGGCGAGGTGCGGCTGATCGACCTTGCGGCGGTGGCCACGGTGGCCGGGATCGTCAGCAGTGCGAACCGCCAGAAGGGCGACTTTGACGGCGCCGGGCGGGCCTTGCCGGCCGAGTTGGTCCCGCCGGGCGCCGAGGACTCCGCCGCCGGGCTGTACCCGTCAGGCTACCGCCAACGCGGGGCCGCCAACTGGCAGCGGACCGTTGGATTCTGGTACCCCGCGGCGGGCAGCGCCGCTTCCGTGGTGGTCCCGGCCGGCCAAAGCGTCGCCCTGCCGACGGGCCGCTACCGGCGCCTGCACCTGCTGCTGGCGGCGGTCGGCGACGACCTCGAGACGACCTTTGCGGTGGTTCCGGCCGACCGTCGCAATGACGAACCGGCCGTGGCCCTGGCCCCGACCTGGGTCACTGCCTGGACCAGCGCCCCGCGGCACGGCGAGCTGGTCGGGCTGCAGGTGCCGGTGCAGCGGGGCCGCGATGGCGACAACCCGCAGCAGCCCTGCTGGTTGCACCACCTGGTGCTGCCGACGCCCAGCGACCGCCCGCTGGCCGCCCTGCTGCTGCCGCGCGAGCCCCGGCTGCGGCTGGTGGCACTGACCGCGGAACCGCTGCCGTTGCCACCGCCGGGTCCGCCGGCGCCGTAGCGCCAGCGGGCGACCACCGGCCGGTCGACGCGTCACAACGTCGACCGGAGATGGTCGGCCGTGTCATCCTTGCGCCGCTTGCTCTGCTACCTGCGCCCGTACCGCCGCAGCATCGTGATCAGCCTGCTTTGCCTGCTGCTCAGCACGCCGGCACAGCTCTTTCCGCCGCTGGTCTGGAAGTACATCGCCGATACCGTGATCGCCGCGCAGCAGCAGCAGCAACTCGGCCCGGCGCTGCTGCTGATGCTGGTGGTGCAACTGCTGGCGGTGGCCCTGGAGTCCTGGCGCGGCTACAGCCTGGGCGTGGTCGGCCAGCAGTTCGTCTACGACCTGCGTGAGGTGCTCTACACGCGGATCCAGGCCCACTCGCTGCGCTTCTTCCACGACCGGCGCAGCGGCGACCTGGTGTCGCGCGCCATCGCCGACGTCGACTCCCTGCAGGAAGTCGTGATCAACGGCGTCGACAACATCGTTGCCAGCGGCCTGCAGTTTGTCGGCGTCGCCGTGATCATGGTCTGGCTGAACTGGCAGGTCGGCCTGTTGACGCTGCTGCCGATGGGCGGCGTGGCGCTGCTGGTCTGGTTCTACAACCGCCGCGTGCGGGGCCTCTACCGGCGCATCCGCGACCGCCTTGGGGATGTCTCGGCGAAGCTGCAGGAGAACCTGCTGGGCATCCTGGTGATCAAGGCCTTCGCCCGCGAAAAGCACGAAATCACGCGCTTCCTGGCCGAGAATCAACGCTACCTCGGCGAAGCCCGCAAGGGCGTGCTGGCGCGCAGCGTCTACTTCCCAGCGGTGCGCACCGTGGGGTTCCTCAGCAGCATGGTGATGATCGGAGTCGGTGCGCTGTTCATCCTGCGCGGGCAGTTCACCGTTGGCGACCTGCTGGCGTTCCGCAGCTACTGGTGGCAGCTCTTCTTTCCAGTCTTCAGCCTGGCGCAGATCAACGAGATGCTGCAACGCGCCAACGCCGCGGCCAGCCGGATCTGGGAGGTGCTCGACGAGCCGCTGGAGATCGTCGACGCCCCGGCGGCGGTGGCCCTGCCGACGGTCCGGGGCGCCCTGGCGCTGGAGGGCGTCAGCTTCGGCTACCAGGCCGCGCAGCCGGTGCTCTGCGGCGTTGACCTGACGGTGCCGCCCGGCGGCCGGCTCGGCGTGGTTGGGCCGTCTGGTTCGGGCAAGTCGACCCTCTTGGCGCTCTTGCTACGGCTCTACGACCCAACCGCCGGCCGGCTCCGGCTGGACGGTCACGATCTGCGGGAGCTGACCCAGGAGTCGCTGCGGCGGTCGATGGCCGTGGTCACCCAGGAACCGTTCCTGTTCAACGACAGCATCCGCGCCAACATCGTCTACGGCCGGCCCGAGGCAACCGCCGAGGAGATCGAAACGGCGGCCCGGCAGGCCAACGCGCACGACTTCATCGGCGAGCTGCCGGACGGCTACGAGACGGTCGTCGGCGAGCGCGGTGTGAAGCTGTCGGGCGGTCAGAAGCAGCGCCTCTGCATCGCGCGGGCCTTTCTCGCCGACCCGCGGGTGCTGTTGCTGGACGAGGCGACCGCCGCCGTGGAGCCGGAGAGCGAGGCCATCATCCAGGCGGCGCTGGAACGCCTGATGGTCGGCCGGACCACGGTGATCGTCTCGCACCGCCTCTCGATGGTCCGTGACTGCAGCCCGATTCTGGTGGTCCGGCACGGCGCGATCGACGAGCAGGGCAGCCATGAGGAGCTGCTGGCGCACGACGGCTGGTACGCGCGGATGTACCGCTTGCAGATGAGAGTCGGCGACGATGTCTAGCTGGAACCGCCGCCAGTTCGTCGGCGCCGCGGCCGCTACGGCCTGAGTGGGCGCCTCACCCACGGGGCGGCGGCCGCCAGACACTGGCCAGCCCAGGTCGAGTCGGCGGTCAAGGGCGGCGAGGGGCTGCAGCGGGGGCCCTACCGCGCCATCTACCAGATGGGCATGGGTCTGCTGGCGCAGCTCCTCGCCGCCCTCGAACCTTAGCGCAACTGGGGGTCGTGACTGCGGATGATCTCCACGTCGCCGCTGCCGTTGCGGCGGTAGACCGAAATCCGCTCCCAGGCCGTGTTGGCGTCGTTCGGGACGAAGATCCGCAACTGGTCGTCGCCGTCTTCGAGCCGGAACGGCAGTTGCTCGTCCGGGTCGGTGTTGCTGTGGTCGACCCGGATCTCGTCCCCCCAGATGCTCCAGGTCCCGCTGTCGCCGGTCGAGTCGCTCCAGTCGCCGTCCGAGTAGAGTGTGAAGGTGAAGCCGTTGGTGACCTCGTCGTAGGTCACGCCGCTGTCGTCGGACTGCGCGCGGAGAATCCAGGTGCCCGCCATCCGAGAGCGGATGTCACCGCCACCGCCACCGCCGCCGCAGCCCGCCAGGGCCAGGGCACCGACGCCCCCCAGGACCACCATCCACCGTCGCCAGGTACGCATCATCGCTCTCCGCTCTGTCTGTGCTGACGCTGCCACGCCGCGGAGGTCAACGCGGCCTTGTTAACGCGCCGCAACGCCCGGCAGTTCGCACGCTCCGCCGAGGCAGTGGCGGCGCCGCGCGATCTGCCGGTAGACCCAATCGGCGGCCTGCCGCAGGCCGGGCAGATAGTACCACGGGCTGAGCAGGCGCAGCAGCGGATGCAGGCGCAGCAACTCGGCCAGCGCTGCCGCGCCGCCGTGCCACTGGTCCCCGACCACCAGCACCATCTGCCGCTCGGTTTCGGCCTCGCCAAGCTGCGTGTAGCGCTGCTGCGCTTCCGCCGAGCCGCTCGGCACAGCCTCGAAGCGGTCGCCCACCAGCCGCCGCAGCCGGGCCACGCTGGCGATGCAGAAGCGGCAGGTGCCGTCGTAGAGTAGAGTCGGCCGGGGCGCTTCGTTCATCTGGTCAGTATGGTTGCAGGAGATGCAACCCGTCCGTCCAAGCCCGCCGGCATGGACATCCAACTGGGCATCTGGAACCTCAACTGGTCGCACTTCACCTTCGAGGAAGCCCTCGCGGGGATCCGTGCCACCGGCTACTCTGTGGTCAGCCTGTACCCTGCTCACAGCGACGGGCCGTGCTACACCGAGGAGTTCACCGACTCGCAGATCGATGCGCTGAAGGACCGGCTCGAGGCCTGCGGCCTGACCTGCGCGATGCTGATGGCCGTCAACCCGACCGCCAGCCGCGATGCCGCGCGACGGCGGATCGACATGGCGCAGCGCATGGGTGTGCCCTATCTCTGCGCCACCGGGACCTGGGAGTGGGTGACCTTCCTGCAAGAGCGCAAGAGCGACGACGTCCTGCGCGCCGAGCACGAGGCCTACGTCAGCGCCTGGCGCGAGGTGATCGGCCACGCCGCCGACGCCGGCGTGACGGTCACCCTGAAGCCCCACGGCGGCAACAGCGCCACCGGCGCCATCCTCAAGGCGACCATCGACGACGTCGGCTCCCCAGCCTTCCAGGCCTCGGTCGACGCCGGCAACGTGCGCTTCTATGAGGGACTCGACCCGGTGGCCGACGTCGACCCGATTCTGCCGCATGCCCGCACGATGTGCCTCAAAGACCACTCCGGCCCACGCGGCCACGCCGACTTTCCGATCATCGGCGACGGCGGGGTCGACCATCCGTGGTTGCTGCGTAAGCTGCAGGAGGCCAGCTTCAGCGGCCCGATGCTGATCGAGCGCTTCGACGGCGGCAGTGGCCGGACCGGCATCAACTACCACACGGTCTGCCAGCGCGCGGTGATCAGCCGGGAGAACATCCTGCGGATCGCGGCCGGGGTCTAGCCAGCTCAGTCCAGCGGTTGCAGCGTACCATCGGCCCGCAGCCGGTAACGGCGGCCGGCCCAGGTGATGGTCTGCCGCAGGTAGGCGCCCCAGAAGGTCAGCCACTCCAGCAGGTCGACCACCGGCAGCAGCCACGGGGCGCGGGCCAGGTCGTCGACGCGCAGCCAGCGGTTGAGCTGGGCAGCCAGGACGAGTCGCAGGCCGGCCACCGCCACCAAGAGGCCCCAGGCCCAGGCCGCCGTCGGGTGCAGCAGCGCCAGGCAGGCCGCCCAGGGCAACGGGTGGCAGGCGATCACGCCGCCAAACTCGCGCGGCCGGCAGCGCCGGATGGTGCGCGTCCAGCGCTGGATCCGGTGGAACGCCGCGCCGAGGCTCTCGTTCGGCATGAAGCGGTCGAAGAGCTGGGGCAGCACCACCGTGTGGTAGCCCAGCCGACTGGCCCGCCAGCCCAGCTCGTAGTCGTCGGCCAGGGCGTCGGCGAAGCCCAGGAACCCGCCCGCCTCGCGCAGCACCGCCCGGCGCTGAGCCATCGTGGTGCCAATCGCCCAGTGGACGCCGGTCGTGACGGTCGCGGCCATCCACTGCGGCAGGTAAGCGAAGGCGTAGTGCAGCGTGATCACCCGCGCGCCGAGGGTCTGCGACTCGATCCCGCGCGGCAGGGCGGTCACCGTGCCCACGGCCGGGTCCAGCAGCGGCGGCACGACCTGCCGCAGCCAGTCGGCCGGCACCCGCACGTCGGCGTCGGCGATCACCAGCAACTCGTGGCTGGCCGCCTCGGCGAGGTGGTGCATGATGCTGGTCTTGCGGTTGGCGCCGCGCAGCTCGGCGTACTCCAGCCGGATCGGCACCTGCGGAAACTCGCGCCGCAACTGCTCGACCACCGCCACGACCGGGTCGTCGCGCCGCAGCGTGCCGAACAGCAGCTCCACCTCGCCGGGATAATCGAGCTGGCAGTACGACCGGAACGCCGCCAGCGTCTCCGGCCGGGCGCCCTCGACCGGCTTCAGCACACTGACCGGCGGTGCCGGCGAGGGCAACGGCGCGCTGGCAGGTCGGGCAAACCAGCGCCGCGTGGCCCGGTGACTGAGCACCAGGAAGCCGAGGCTGGCGAGCAGCAGGACGGCGCAGACCAGGCTGGCCACGCCGTGCAGGGCGCTCATGAGACGCCCGCGGAGCGGCCGACCAGAGTCACCCCCACCACGATGCAGACGATCCCCAGCCAGCGGTCGAGGCGCATCGGCTCGCCCAGCCACCAGTACTCCAGCAGCGGCAGCACCGCGAAGTTAAGTCCGGTGGCGGGGATCACGACGCTCGCCGGCCACGTCCGCAGCGCTGCCCAGACGCCGCACTGCTGGCCGATCATCAGGACCATGCCGCCGGCCATCGCCAGCGCCCGGAAGCCGGCGCTGTGGGCCGAGCTGGCGGCCGGGGTCATCCCGACACGGAACAGGATGTTGCCCACCGACAGCCCGCCGACCACGCCGCACAGCAGAGCCACCGTGCGCCAGGTGCCCAGGGCCATCAGCCGGCGCAGCTTTCGCAGGCCACGGTCTCGGTGGACTTGTCCTTGCGCTTGTTGAAGAAGCCGAGGAACTGCCGGCCCTCCCGCAGCCGCCGGCGGCGCAGGTCACGGTCGGTCAGCATCGGCTTCACCAGCCGCCAGATCACCCGCGGGCGGAAGTAGTACTGCTTGTAGAAGCGGTCCACCGCGGCGTCCATCTGCTCGGCGCTGATGGCCGGGTAGGAGATCGCCGGGATCTGCACGCCGGCCGCGTTGAGCAGCGGCTGGCCGTCGAACCAACCGTTGTCGACCGCCTGCTGGTACATCTCCGTCCCCGGATAGGGCGCCGCCAACGAGACCTGCAGGCTCTCGGGGTCCATCTCCTTGGCGAACCGGATGGTCTCCTCGATGGTCTCGGGAGTCTCGCCCGGCAGGCCGAAGATGAAGCAGCCGTGGATCGCCAGATCGAGGGTCTTGCAGTGCGCCACGAACTCCCGGATGCGGTCCAGCCGGGTGCCCTTGCGGATGTTGTTGAGGATCTGCTGGTTGCCACTTTCGAAACCGACCAGCAGCAGCCGGCAGCCGTTCTCCTTCATGACCCGGAGCGTGTCGTAGCTCACGTTCGGCTTGGCGTTGGCACTCCAGGGCACCCCGACCGGGCCGATCCGCTCGGCGATTGCGATGGTCCGCGCGGCGTTGTCGGTGAAGGTGTCGTCGTTGAAGAAGATCTCTTTGACCTCAGGCCACAACTGCGGCACCCGCTGGAACTCCTCCACAGCGCGGTCCACCGACTGCACCCGGTAGTCATGCCCGCCAATCGTCTGCGGCCAGAGGCAGAAGGTGCACTTGCTGCGGCAGCCGCGGCCGGTGTAGAGCGACATGTAGGGGTGCGGCATGTAGCCGTTGAAGTACTTGCTGATGTCGAGGTCACGCTTGTAGACGTCGAGCACCGACGGCACCACATCGAGGTCCGGCGGCTCGGGTCGCCGCGGGTTGTGGACCACCTGCCCCTCGCGCCGCCAGCTCAGCCCGGCGATGTCGGCCAGCTCGCGGCCCTGGGCCACTTCCAGCAACGTGAAGACCAGCTCGCCGCCGCACACGAAGTCAATCGCCGGGCTGCTCTCCAGGCTGAGGTCGGGACAGATCACCGTCTGCGCCCCGCACAAGCCGATCATCTGGTCGGGGTTCTGCGACTTCAGCGCCTCGGCGAAGCGCACATCGTTGCGGAAACCGGGCGTGCTGGTGTGGATCACCACCAGCTCGTAGTCGCGCGCCGCGGCCAGCACGGTCTCGGGACTCAGCCCGTGCGGCGGGGCATCGATCAGCTTGCTGCCCGGCACCATCGCCGCCGGCTCCGCCAGCCAGTGCGGGTACCAGAACGAGGTGATCTCCCGGCTATTCTGGTACCGCGCCCCTGCCCCGCCGTCAAACCCCTCGTAGGACGGCGCATTCAGAAACAGCGTCTTCTTGACATCCACCAGCACGATCTCCAGCCGGGCGAGCGTTCCCAGGCCGCGAGGATCATTGTAGGGCGCCCGCTGGGTAGGGTCAACGCGGGCGCGGCTGGCGTCTAACCGTTGCGGCTGGCGAGCCGGGGCAGCCCGAGCTGTGGCCCTTCTGGCGACCCTCCAACAACGACGAATGCTCCGGGCCGCGGTAGACCTTGCCCACCGGCCGCAGCAGGGCGCCGTTCTTGAAGTCGTCAATCAGTAGCTTGTCGTCGCTGCAGAGCAGCCGGGCTCCCGTCACTTGGGCCAACGCAACCACGTGCGGGTCGTCGGAGCTGCACGCTGCCCGCACGGCCTCCGTGGCTTCGTCCACCTGGGCGGCGTCGGCAAGGTGGGCCTTGCCGGCACGTTTTAGCTCTTGCAGCATCTGCGCGGCCTGCTTCACCCGCAACAGTTCGGTGGCCAGCCGGCCACCGAACACGAGCCGGCCGTGTGGGCCGCGCAGCCAGGTCCAGACCGGCTTGAAGCGCTGGTCCTGGTCGAACCACCTGGGCTGCCATGTTGGCGTCAATCAGCAGGCACATACGGCGCCTCGAGGCCCAGGAAGCGGGCCTGCTCCTGGAGGAAGAACTGCCGGTAGCCCGGCGGCGCGCCGTCCAAGTTGCCTTGTCGGTCCAGGTGGATCGGATGCACCTGCACCTCGGCGCCCTGCCGCTCGAAGTAGAGAATCACGACCTCCTCGGGACGCAACCCGCGGCCTTCGCGGACATCCAGGCAGACCCGGTCGATCAGGTAGTCGCTGTGCGTCTCGACGACGAGCTGCCGTCCGCTCCGCACCAGGCTGCCGAAGAAGGTGCCCAACTCGGCCTGCGCCCGGGGGTGCAGGTGGACCTCGGGCTGCTGCAGCAGGAACCAGGTGCCTGGTTCGGTCCGCAGGCAGTCCAGGAGCATCGGCAGGACCTGGCTGACCCCGTAGCCGACATCCACCAGATTGGCGGTCCGACGTTGACCGGCGATCTTGACATGGATCTGGAACGGATCGCTGTCCCGCTTGCGCGGTCGCTCGACAGCGATGTCCTCCAGCAGACCGCAGGCGTGGCCAAAACGCACAATCGCGTCGCGCAGGGGCTGCCACTCGGTCGGGTCCCCGCCGGCCAGCCTCGCCAGCAGCATCGGCATGTGCTCGCCCGTCGCGACGGGGGTATTGCGCACGGGATCGTAGGTGCGGCGCGGCGCGCTCCGGATCGGGGCGTAGGCGAAGGGCCGTCTGGCCGCCATCCAGCCCATCTGTTCCGCGATCTCGGATGCCAGCCGGGTAACGCCATTCTCGGTCTGGCCAGCCGTGATCCGCGAGAGCGTCAGTGGGAGCGCATCGTCCTGTCTGGCGCCAGGAGCTTCGAGCGCGTGCCACGGTGCGCGCAGGACTTCCCGCCACGCCACTGCCAAGGTGCCGTCTACGGTTCGCTGCACCCGCATCTCCCAGCAGTCGGTCCCGAAAGTGCTCTCCACGATGCCCGGCTGGCCAGAAACTGCTTCGAAGGCGGCTTCCACCCGAAGCTCAGGTGCGCCTGGGCCAGTTGCATCGAGGCAGATTGAGAATCTCGGGGCGCGCTTGCCCTGGCCGCCGTGGTACCGCGAGACCTCGTTGAACGATCCAAGGCGGAACGGCTCCTCATTGAAATCGAGGTCGCGCCTGCCGCTGGCGAGGTCCCACGCCAGCCGTAGCAGCGCCAGGAAACTGGTCTTCCCGGTGCTGTTCTCGCCCACCAGAATCGTGAGCGGCGCCAACGGGGCGTCGACCTTTTGGAAGCAGCGCACATCGCGCAACTGCAGCGTCAGCATCATGGCGCTCGATTCCCGGCCTCACGCCGGAGTCACGCAGTGACTGTAGCGGGCGGCACCCGGCCGGTCAAGCGGGCGTCACAGCCAGCGGCGGACCTGTTGGCGGTAGGCCTCGTACTCGGCTCCGAAGCGGGCGGCCAGCATGCGCTCCTCAACCACGATCACACGACGCGTGAGCAGTGCGACGAAGACCGGCGGCACCAGCCAGGGGCTGAGGGTGCCCCAGCCGACCGCGCCGGCGACCAGGTAGAGCAGCAGCGCGAAGTAGATCGGGTTGCGACTGTGCCGGTAGAGCCCCGTGGTGATCAGCGCCTGGGAGGGCTGGAACGGTTCGATGGTGGTGCGGTGGATCCGGAAGTGCCACGCCGCGGCGACGGCGAGCAGGGTGGCGACGGCTGCCAGCGCGGCGCCGGCGGTTATCCAGGGCGGGCCCCAGAGGGTCGCCAGCGGGAGCTGGCGGTGTAGCAACCACTGCAGCAGGCCGCCCGCGGCGAGGTAGACCGGCGGATAGACCCGTGGCCAGCGGTGTTTCACGCGATGCCGGTGCTGACCAGGACGGCCTCACCGCCGACCTCGGCCACCAGCGGGGTGTCGGTTTCGGGGTCGATCCGCAGACGCAGCCAGACCTGACCCTGCCGGCCGGCCGGGTCGCCCTGATGGCTCAGCGCCCGCAACTCCTCGGGGAAGTGCTCGAAGATCTGCATCTGGTGCAGGTAGACAGCGATTGCCGAGTGGACGCTGCCGGTGACCGGGTCCTCGGGTACGCCGAGGTGCGGGGCGAAGAAGCGGACGCGGCACTCGTGGATGGTATCGCCCGGCACCGCCAGGGCGCAGACGCCCCGGAGGCCGGCCGCCCGGGCCGCGGTCGCCAAGGCGGCCGGGTCGGGCCGCAGGTGCTCGACTTCGGTGTACGGGTGAAGCGGCACCAGCAGGTCGCCGTCGGCGGTGACCACCAACGGCAACTCGCGGTCGAGCCGCGGGTGGCCGAGCGCCGCCAGCAGCGGTTCGGCCGGCCGCTCCAGAGCCTGCAGTTCCGGGGCCGGGCGGCAGTACCAGTAGACCGTCGTGCCGCCAATCGTCTCGGGCCGCACCGTGACCTCGCCGGCCTGCGTCTGGTAGCAGGTCGGGCTGTCGATCCGCGCAGCGCAGGCGGCCGCCAGGGTCGCGTGGCCGCAACTGGCCACCTCACAGGCCGGTGTGAAGTAGCGCAGGCGGGAGCCGCACAGGAAGCTCGTTTCGCTGGCCCCGAGGCGCGCCGCAAGCTGCTGCATCGTGGCCTCGTCAAGGCCGTCGGCCTGCAACACCACGCCGGCCAGGTTGCCCTGACCGGGCTGGGCCGTGAAGACATCGACCAACTGGTAGGAGATCATGCCGGCAGCTTCGCGCGCGCCGCGCGGGATCCTGCGGACGTGGCCAACCGGATGTTACATCGGCCAGCCCGCGCACGGCCCATACTGTCGGCGAGGCCCGCCGATGATCACCTACGAACGCCGCACCAAACTGCCGGTCAGCGCCGCTGAGCTGGCTGCCTGGCACGATCGCGAGGGCTGCTTCGAGCGCCTGGCGCCGCCCTGGGAGCAGGTCCATCTGGTGCATCGGCCGGGACCGCCGAGCGCCGGCGGTCGCTGGCAGTTGGCGGTCCGCAAGGGCCCGCTGCGCTTCAACTGGCTGGCCGAGCTGTCCGCGCTGGACGGCGAGCGCGGCTTCCGCGACACGACGCGCCAATGGCCGCTGAACTACTGGGAGCATACCCACCGCTTCCTGGACCGCCCCGACGGCGGCAGCGAGCTGGTCGACGCGCTGCGCACGGCGCCCTTCGGCGGGGCCCTGGCCGCGCCGCTGGTGCGTCAGGCGGTGGCCCAGTTGTTCGCCTGGCGACACGCCGTGACCGCTGCCGATCTGGCGCAGCAACACCGCTGGCCGGCGTTCCGGGGCCGGCGGGTCCTGGTCAGCGGCGCGTCCGGGCTGGTCGGCCGCGCGCTGCTGCCCCTGCTGCTGGCGGCCGGCCACGAGGTGGTCACCTTGAGTCGGCACTCCGGCCGAGGGCGGGTCGGCTGGGACCCGGCGCACGGGCGCCTCGACCCCGCGGTGGTCACCGGCTTCGACGCGGTGGTGCACCTGGCCGGTGAGCCGCTGGCCGCGGGACGCTGGAGCGCGGCCCGCAAGGAGCGGATCCGACAGAGCCGCTCCGCCGGCACGCGGCTGCTGGCGGCGGCGCTGGCGGCAGCCGACCGGCCACCCGCGGTGCTGGTCGCGGCCAGCGCCGTCGGCTGGTACGGCGACCGCGGTGACCAGGAGCTGACCGAGCAGAGCACGCCCGGCAGCGGCTTCCTGGCGGAGGTCTGCCGCGACTGGGAAGCTGCCTGCGACCCGGCCCGCGAGGCCGGCCTGCGGGTCGTCAACTTGCGGCTGGGCGTGGTGCTGAGCCCCGCCGGCGGCGCCCTGGCGAAGATGCTGCCGGCGGCCCGGCTGGGGCTGGGCGGCCCACTCGGGAACGGTCGCCAGGTGGTCAGTTGGATCGCCCTCGACGACGTCATCGGCGCGATCTACCACGCGTTGGCCGATCCGACGCTGAGCGGGCCGGTCAACCTGACCGCCCCCACCCCAGTCACGAACCGCGAGTTCGCGCTGCGGCTGGGTCAGGTGCTGCGCCGGCCGGCGATCTTGCCGGCCCCCGCCGCGGCGTTGCGCCTGGCGCTCGGCGAGATGGCCGACCTGCTGCTGGGCGGCCAGCGGGTGCTGCCGGCCGCGCTGCAGGCCGCTGGCTACCAGTTTCGGCTGCCCGACCTGGAAGGCGCCCTGCGCCATGTCCTGGGCCGGCGGGTCGACACCTAATCGCAGCATCTCGCGGGAACGGATCGGCCGGGCCTGGCGCTCTGGGAGGTAGCAGGGGAATGCTGGAGGCGGACCATGAGCGAACCATCGCGAGCCGCCCTCGAAGCGGCCAAAGCGTACCTGGCAACGGCCTCGGAGCATGTCCAGCAGTGTGCCCTGGTTTACGGCGAGGCGCGCGTCCACCGGGGCGTGCCGGCCTCCCGCGATTGGGCGGCAATCCCCCTGTGTCGCGCGCTGCACGCCACGTTGGAGGCCCTCGAAGCGATGCAGCAGCGGCTCGACGAGCTGGAGGCGCGGCTGGAGACACCCTGGCCGGTGGCCGGGCTCAGACCGCCGGCACCAGTGGCACGGTGAACGCCGCAGCGCAGCCCTGGCCCTCGCCCGCGCTGTAGAGGTCCAGTTGGCCGCCCATCATCTCGACCAGCGCACGGCCGATCACCAGGCCCAGCCCGAGGCCGCCGTGGCGGCGGGTGTCACCGCCGTCGGCCTGGACGAACTTCCGGAACAACAGCGGCCGCCGCTCCGCGGAGATCCCGACCCCGTGGTCGGTCACCGTCACCTGCGCAAAGCGCGGCTCGCCAGCAGCCGGCAGAGCGCCGTTGAGCTGTGGCGTCGGCCCGGGCCGCAGGTCCACCGCCAACTCGACCTGACAGCCGGCGGCCCCGAACTTGACGGCGTTGTCGAGCAGGATCTGGGCCACCTGGACCAGCCGGTCGGGCTCCGCCAGCACCAACGGCTGGACCGCGGTCGCCACCGGCAGGACCCGCAACTGCTGCGTCGCTGCCGTCTCCAGCACGGCCCGCCGGGCCGCGTCGACGGCATCCAGCAGCAAGGTTGGCCGGGCATCCAGGGCCACTCGACCCGCCTCAAGCCGAGCCAGTTCGAGCAACTGCAAGATCAGCCGTTCCAACCGTCGGCCGCCCTCCAGGGCGATCTCGGCGTACTCCCGCTGGCCACTGGTGAGCGCGTCCGGGATACCGTCCAGCAGCAGCTCGACGTACCCCATCACCATCCCAAGTGGCGTCCGCAGCTCGTGGCTGACGGTCGCCAGAAACTCCGATTTGAGGCGGTCGGCCGCGGCCAACTCGGCGTTGACGCGCTCCAGGTCGCCGGTGTGCCGGCGTAGCTCCTGGTTGGTCAGCGCCAGCTCCCGCGCCTGCCGGACCACCACGCTGACATCGCGCAGGACGCCCGCGGCGCCGGTGATCTGCCCGGTGTCGCTGCGCACGATGCGTGCCTGTACGTCCATCCAGCGGAGCTTGCCGTCGGCCATCTGAAACGGGATGGTCTGCCGCCCGATCACACTGCCGCGCGGCACCAGCGCTTCGAGTCCCTGGCCGATCCGGCTGCGCTGCTCCGGCGCCACGTAGAGCTGCATCCGGCGGCCCAGCGCGACCGCCACCGGCTCGCCGATGGTCTCCTCCCAGGCCGCGTTGAGGTAGGTCCAGCGCCCGTGGGCGTCGGTCCGGAAGATCACATCGCGGGTGTCGTTGAGGATCCCGCGCAGTTGCTGGAAGCGCTCGGCGTTGTCGATGGCGACGGCAATGTGCTCGGCCAGCCGGCGGCCGACTTCGATCGGCGGCAAGTCGGCCGGCGAGCAGCCGTAGCCGCCCACCAGAATCACGCCGACCAGCTCACCGACGATCCTCAGCGGAAGGCTCAACCAGGCTTTGTTGACCAGGTCGGCCGGGCCGTGTTCGCCGCTGCCGTCACCCAGTTGCGCGACGAACGGCCGCTGCGCCCAGGCCGCCTCAGTCAGCGGCAGCACCGCGCCCGGGGCGCCCGGCACGCTGAGCCCGCGACTGGCAACCCGGATCAGGTAGTCGTGCCGCCGGATGTAGAGGCAGCCAAAGTCGAGCCCGAGGTGTTCGAGGGTCTGGTCGAGGCAATAGGAGACGGTGCCGTCCAGCGACATCCCGTCGCGGACCGCGGTCGCGACGGTGCGGAGGGCCATCAGCTCAAGCTGATCCGCATCCAACACCCGACGTTTCGCCATGACTGCTAGAACCACCCCGTGCCTCGACGGGCTGTGATTCCATCGGCCATCGCGGCGTTGGACTTTATGCCGGGTCGGCGCTGCCGTCGGCCAGCTCGGCCAGGCGGTCGAGGATCTGCTGGCGCGCCCAACTGGCCGCCAGCGCCTGCTCGATGAACCCGGCGATGGCCTCTTCCTCGCGCAACACCGCCAACTGCTCGCGCAACTCAGCGCTGTCGGTCCACTGGGCGTCGACCGGCTCGCCGCGCTGGCGCGCGACTGCGGTGCGAGCCACCCGCTGCTCCAGCGCGCGGCGCAGGTCACGCACCTCGGCTGCGGTCAGCTCGCCGTCGAAGACCGCGGTCACCAGTTCGTCACGGTCCATCGGCCGACTCAGGAGTAGCGGTCGAGCACCGCTTCCAGCGTGGCCGGCCGCCCACCGACGGCGAGTTGCTTGAGGTGCTCGAACTGGTCGGTCAGCGTCGGCCGGTCGGGATCGCGGTAGAACTCGCCCAGCCAGACGTGCTTGCGGTCGTAAGCCAGCATCAAGGCGCCGTTGCGGTCGTGGATGTTGTGGTCTTCTTCGATTGGCCGCACCCGCGGGGTCATCGTCTTGTACGAGTTGTAGAAGGTGGTGCAGGGGCTGATCACCTGCACGAAGCTGAAGCCCTGGTGGCGGAAGGCGCGGCTGATCACGCTGGTCAGCTCCTTGCGTTGCGCGCTGTAGGCGCGGGCGACGTAGGAGGCGCCGTAGCTGAGGGCCAGCCCGACCGGGTTGATCGGCTGCTCCCAGGTGCCGTGCGGCGAACTGAGCGCCTTGCGGGCCAGGCTGAGGTCGGTGGTGGTCGGCGAAATCTGGCCCTTGGTGAGGCCGTAGATCTCGTTGTCCAGCAGTAGATAGGTCAGGTTGACATTGCGCCGCGCGGCGTGGGGAAAGTGCCCCGCGCCGATCGACAGGCCGTCGCCGTCACCACCCACCACCAGCACCTTCAGCTTGGGGTTGGCCAACGCGACGCCGGTCGCCACAGGCAGGGCGCGACCGTGGACGCTGTGGAAGCCGTAGCAGCTCAGGAACCCTGGGAAGCGGCTGGAACAGCCGATCCCCGAGACGATCACCACCTCGTCGGGGTTGACCTGTTGCTCGGCAAAGACTTCGCTGACCGCCGCCAGCACGCCGAAGTCGCCGCACCCTGGACACCAGATCGGGTCCAGGTCGCTACGGTAATCCTTGGCCTTGCGAACCTGCGGCTCGCTGCCGGCCGTCATCGTCTGAGCCATTCCCTACACCTCCGCCCGCAACGCCGCTTCGATCTCACCCGGCGTGAACGGGATCCCGTCGTACTTCCGAATCAGCCCTGGCTTGAGGTCCATTTCGGCGCGGATGATCCGCTGCAACTGCCCGCTGTAGTTCAGCTCCAGCACCACCAGCTTGTCAACCGACGCCGCGAACGCCTCGATCTCTTCGACCGGCAACGGCGAGAGCATCCGCAGGTGCAACGCCCGGATCGCCGTACCAGCGGCGTTCAGCCGCTCGACCGCCTCGTGCAGCGCGCCCTCCAGGCTGCCCCAGCCGATCACCCCGAGCTGGCCGCGCTCGGGGCCGAACAGCCGGCTCCAGCCCGACTCGAAGCGCGCCGAGGCAATCTTGCGGCCGCGCTTGTCCATCATCGCCGCGCCGAGGTCGCCGTCGTTGGTCGCCGGGTTGCCCTCCTCGTCGTGGCTCAGCCCGGTGATGGTGTAATACGGGCCGCCCGGCGAGCCGGGCAGCAAGACCGGGGAGATCCCGTCGGCGGTCAACGCGTAACGCTTGTAGTGCGGGTCGTGCTTCTTCTGCAGCTTGCGCGTGACCAGCTTGACGGCGCCCAGGTCAGGCCGCTCGATGGCCTGCGTGCGCATCGCCATCGACTGGTCGGTCAGCACAATCACCGGGGTCTGGTACTTCTCCGCCAGGTTGAACGCGCCGATCGTGTCGTGCAGACAGTCGTGGATGTCGGCCGGGGCCAGCACGATTTTCGGGGCATCCCCGTGGGCGCCGTAGACCGCCAGGTTGAGGTCGCCGTTCTCGCACTTCGTCGGCAGCCCGGTACTCGGCCCGCCGCGCTGCGCGTCGACGATCACCGCCGGCAGCTCGGCCATCACACCCAGGCCCAGCATCTCCACCATCAACGACAGCCCGGGACCGCTGGTTGCGGTCATCGACTTGGCACCGGCGAAGGAGGCGCCGAGCACCACGCCGAGGGCCGAGATCTCGTCCTCGGTCTGGATCATCGTCCCGCCGAGCCGCGGCAGGTGCTGCGCCAGCCAGTGCATGATGTCGGAAGCCGGGGTGATCGGGTAGCCCGCATAGACATCGAGCTTGGCCGCCGCGGCGCCGATGGCCACGGCCTCGGAGCCGTCGACCACAATCCGCCGCACCGTGGCCATCGCCGGGTTGGAGGTGAATCCGAAACTGTCACGCTTCGCGACGTTGTCCTGGGTCCAGGCGTGGCCGGCCTCCATCGCGGCGTGGTTGAGCGCCACGGCGTCGGGGTTGCGCTTGCCGAACTTGTCCTGCACACACTGCTTGAGCGTCTCCAGCGGCAGCCCGAAGAGCGCGCTGACGACCCCCAGCAGCACCATGTTCTTGGTCCGGCGCTCCTTGATCTGATCGGCGGCGATGCTGCTCAGGGGGACCCCGTAGGCGACACAACCGTTGAGGTGATCGTCGAGCGTGACGCTGTCACGGTCGTAGACCAGCACCCCGCCGTCGGGCCGTAGCTCGCGGAACAGCTCGTCGTAGGACTCCTGGTTCATGCAGCAGAGCACATCCGGCCCGTCGCCCTGCGAGTGCACGGCGCCGTCGCTCATCCGAACCTGGTAGGTCGCCAGGCCACCCTTGATCTCGGCCGGGAACGTCCGCAGCGTGAAGACGCTGTTGCCCTCGCGAATCGCGGTGGAGGTGATGAACTCCCCGGCGGTCGTCGGCGAGTCGCTGCCTCCCTCGCCCCCTACCTTGACCACCAAATCCGACATCCCTACCTCCTTCACCAAAAACCACTGCCAGCACCAACGCCGCGCAACCTTTGCGCAGTATGCAGGCTACCACCCCAGACTGTCAAACCCTGCGGCCGCGGATCTGGCGCAAGCGGTGATCGAACGGCGGTCAGCGGGCGGCGGTGACGCGGTAGAGCCCGGTCCCCGCCGCCGGCAGATCGACCTCGAACTGCGTCAGCCGCTCGCCCAGCAGCGCGCCGCTGAAGAGGTCGGTGACCCGCGCCGCCGCCGGCAGCCGCACGGTCCGGCGCCCGGCGCCGCTGACGTTCAGCCCGAGCAGTTCGCCAGCCGCCCAGACGATGTCGCCAGGGTCGCGGTAGCGGTGTACCCCGGCCCGATCGGCCAGGGCGGCCAGCAGCTCGGCCGGCAACGGACCGGCGGCGCTGTAGACCGCGGTCCAGGTCGGGTAGCGCCGCAGCACCAGGCCGGGCTGGCCGTCCGGCAGCGTGCCCAAGACCGTCGCCGCCGGGTCGTCGACCAGCCATTGCGGCCGCGCCGCGCGGCTGGAGCCGTACGATCCGCTCAAGCCGGGCAAAAGGTTCTGGCCCGCTGCGTAGGTCACCCGCAACGGCTGCGCCTGGTCGCTGCGGCGCAGCTTGAGGCCGCAGACGGCCGCCACACCGGCGTCGTCCCACTCGCCATCGCGCAGTGGCGCCGGGGCGTAGACGAAGACCAGCACGCGGCCCTCGCCCTGCAGCGCCGCCACCTGCCGGCGCTGCTCGGCGGAGGCTTCCCAGAGCCCGGCGAAGACAATCAGCTTGTGCCGCCGCAGGGCCGGCAGGTCGGTCAGATCGAAGTGGCCCAGCGGCGCCCCGAGGCGCGCGGCCGGGGGCAGTTGGTGCAGCATCAGCTCGCCGGTCAGCGGTTCGCCGACGTTCACCGCCGCCAGGCCGCGGGCATCGACCACCAGGGCGACCTCCTCGCGCGGCGTACGGTCGAGCTGGCCGACCTGCCCGGCGAGGCGGGTCAACTCGCCCAGCCGCTGCATCAACTGCGGGTCGTCATAGCGGTTGCGGCCGACATCGAACCACCATTGCGCGGCCCCGTGGACCAGACTGTGCGCCAGGTCGCGGTTCTGCTGCACGATGTCCCCAGCCACATCCGCCGCGCGCCCCCACTCGCCGACCGCGCCGGGCGCCAGTGAGGTGCGGATGTCGTTCTCGTTGAACCACAACTTGCCGTGCGCCAGGACACTGCCGTGCGGCGCCATGAAGTGGGTGGTGCCGCTGCCAGGGGCGCGGAAGGCGTAGCTGGTCGGGCTGCAGACGAAGTCGATGTCACGGCTCCGCAGCACGGCGTCCAGGGCGAGGTGCCCGGCGTTCTGCTGGCGCTGCCCGAAGAGCTGCAGGCTGTAGCCGTAGAACACCCCACACAGCCGTTGCCGGGCGGTGGCGTCCTTGACCGTCGCCGCGAAGCCGTTGATGGTCTCCGCCGTGAGGTCGCTGAGGTAGCGCGCGTAGTCGGTGCTCGGTGTGTCGGTCGCCGGGTCACGCAGCACGCCAGCCGACCTGGCACGTTCCTGGCGCGTTGGGATGGCCGCCGTCGCGAAGCCCACCGCCGGCTGCCGCCAGGCCGTCTGCAGCCGCTCGGCGGTGCTGTAGCGGCGCTGCAGCCAGGTCCGGAAGCCCGCCGCCGCGGCCGGCGAGTAGTCGGTCCAGCAGTCGTCGTTGGCGCCCCACATCATCCACTCTTCGGTGGTGCCGCTGGCCAGGTGGTAGCCGATCACGCGGTCGGCGTAGGGCTGCGCCTCGACATGGGCGATCAACTTGCGCAGCGCGGCGTTGGTGGCCTCCCGCCAGGGCAGCGAGGCCCACGAGGGGATCAGCCGCCCGCCCTGCCGGAAGGGCACCGGGCGGCCGTCGCCCGGGTCGTAGAGCACCGCCGCCTCAGGGTGCTGATCGAGCCACCAGCTCGGCGCCGCGAGGTAGAGCCTTGGGAACAGCCAGGCCTCGGGGCACTGGTCCAGCACCATCCGAAAGCGCTGGTCGAGCTGCTCGTAGTCGAAGGTGGTCGGGTCCAGCCAGCAATCGACGGCCAGGCCGTAGCCGTGGGCGGTCGGCGTACCCATGATGCTGAAGAGCCGCACGCCGGCGTTACCGAACTGCCGGAAGACCTCCGGAGTAGGCCCGTAGGCGGCGTAGGCCGTGCTGTTGACCGGGCGTCCGTTGACCAGCAGCGCCGGCACTCCGCCGACTGCCGCGACCTGCGCCTGCGGCGGCCGACCGACCGGGCGGCCAACCACCTGACAGGCCGGCAGCGCCGCAACCGTGGCGCCGGGCAGCTCAAACAGCCAGCGGTGCTCGCCGCCGGGCAGCCAGCGCGAGCAGTGCAGCCGGGCGACGCCCTGCACCGGCTGACCAGGCACCCAGGCGCTCAGCGGCCGCTCCCACGCGACAATCGCCGCGGCGGTCAGGTCCTCGCCGCGCAGCAACCCCAGGCGGGCGACCTGCGGCCCGAAACCCGCGGCGGGCAGGGCGGCCGACAAGGTGAGCTGCAGCGGCACCTGCAGCGGTTCGCCGGCGCTGACCCGCCGCGGCAGGTCGGCCCGTAGCGTCGCGGCGACCGCCGGGCCGGGCGTCGTGGCGAGGCCGGCAAGCTGCACCTGATACCGTGGACCAGGCCCGACCCCGAAGGCGATCAGCGCCAGGTACTGCGTCGGGAAGTCGAGTCGCCCGTCGGGGTCTTTGGACCAGCCCGCGACCCGCCAGTCAGCCGCCGGGAAGTCGACCGCGCGCCACGCGGCACTCGTCGGCAGGTCGACCGGCGCGACGGTCCACTCGGCGCCGCCGGCGTCGGCCAGCTTGACGGCCAGCTTCAGCGGCGCGCCAAGGTTGCGCAGGCGCAGCCGCAGGTTGCCGAAGGGCGCGGCGATGGGCCGCCGCCAGAAGATGTCGGCAAAGCCGCCTTCGCGAAGCTGGAAGGCCCAGTCGAGGTGCTCCGGGGCGGTGCCGGGAGTCAGGGTCAGCAGGCTGAACTCCCGTTCGATCCGCCCCTGCTCCCGGGCAAAGTCCCAGGCGCCGCGGTCCAGCGCTCCGCGCAGCGGGGACTCCTCTTGCGCCATCGCCAGCAGCGGCAGGCAGGCGACCAGCAGGGGCCAGGGGCGGGTCATCGAGAGCTCCTGCCGGGCCTTTCGCCAGACCGCGCGGCCGGCCTTCCGCAGATTGACGAAGCCCGCCGGCACTGCTACAATCGCCGGCCATGAAGCGCTCTGCGAGCCCCTTCCGCGCCGCCTTCCCGGCCGCTGCGGCGGCCGCCAGGGGGCGGTGATCCATGTGCGGTTTTGCTGGTCTCCTGCGGCTGGACGGCGCCCCTCCCGACCCCACGGTGCTGGCCCGGATGAACGCCGTGATCGAGCACCGCGGCCCCGACGACGGCGCCGTGGCGATCGACGGTCCCTGCGGCCTCGCCAACCGCCGCCTGGCAATCCTGGACCTGCGTCCCGAGGCCGCCCTCCCGATGCGCCGCGGCGCCGCTGTGCTGGCCTACAACGGCGTGTTCTACAGCTACCAGGAGGCCCGTCAGCGGCTGGCCGCGGCCGGCCACGAGTTCACCACCAGCGGCGACAGTGAGGTGCTGCTGGCCCTCCACCGCGAACACGGTGAGGGCTTCTGCGAGCACCTCCGCGGCATGTTCGCCTTCGCGATTTGGGACAGCGCCCGGCAGGAGCTGCTGCTCGGCCGCGACCCGGCCGGCAAGAAGCCGCTCTACTGGTACGCCGACGGGCAGCAGGTGGTCTTCGGCTCCGAGATCAAGTCGTTGCTGCAGGTGCCCGGCGTGCCGCGCCGGCCGCGGCTGGATCTGTTGCCGTTGCTGCTGGCCTATGGCTACGTGCCCTCGCCGGAGACCGCATTCGAGGGCATTCAGATGCTGCCGCCGGGGCAGTTGCTGGTGATCCGCGCCGATGGGTCGCAGCGCGTCGCCCGCAGCTTCGGGGTCCGCCTGACCTGCAGCAGCGGTGACGGCGACCCGCAGCTCTGGTCCGAGCAGTTGCTCGCCGCGCTCCGTGACGCGGTGCGCCTGCGGCTGATCAGCGACGTGCCCCTCGGCGCTTTCCTCAGCGGCGGGCTCGACAGCAGCTTGATCGTGGCCCTGATGCGCGAGCTGGTCAGCGGGCCGCTGCAGACCTTCAGCATCGGGTTCGCCAGCGACGCCTCGTGGGATGAGACCGCCCACGCCGAGACCGTCGCGCGGCTGTTCGAGACCGTCCACCAGTCGTTTCGGGTCGACCCGCCGCAGGTCGCGGCCCTGCTGCCGGAGCTGGTTTGGTACCACGACCAGCCCTTCGGGGACAGCTCGGCGATCCCCACCCTGCTGCTCTGCCGGCTGGCCCGACCGCATGTCACGGTCGCCCTCAACGGCGACGCCGGCGACGAGCTGTTCGCGGGTTACGAACGCTTCAAGGCGGCCCGGCTGGCGCACCAGCTCGGTGCTCTGCGCGGCCTGGCCGGCCTGCTGGCGGCGGTCGCCGGGCGCGTGCCGCAAGGCATCGGCTACCGCGACACCATCCGGCGGGCCTGGGAGTTCGCCGACGGCGCCCGCCGACCGCTGCCCGACGCCTACTTCCGGTGGGTCCGCATCGCCACCGACGAGAGCCTCGCCGCGCTCTGCCAGGGCCCGCTGAGCCCCGATCCGCGGGCGCTTTTCCGGACGCACTTCAGCCCTGGGGACACCCGCGACTGGGTCAGCCGGATCCTCGACGTCAACTACCGCACCTACCTCCACGACGACCTGCTGATCAAGTCCGACCGGATGAGCATGGCCGCCAGCCTGGAGGTCCGCTCGCCGTTCCTCGACAGCGCCGTGGTGCAGCTCGCCAGCGCGCTGCCGACGGGGCTCAAGCTACGCGGCGGCAGCACCAAGTGGATCCTCAAAGAGGCCGCCCGCCGCCTGCTGCCCGACCGCATCATCGACCGTCCGAAGCACGGCTTCGGCGTCCCGCTCGGGGACTGGTTCCGCGGCTCGCTGCGCGGCTACGCCGAGGAGCTGCTGCTGGACCGCCAGGCCACCAGCCGCGGCTGGCTGCGAGCAGCCGGCGTCCAGCAGGTGCTCGCCGAGCATGTCGCCGGGCGGCGCAACCACGGCCATCTGCTGTGGACCCTGTGTACCATCGAGCAGTGGTTCCGTCTATTCATCGATCCCGCCACCTTGAGCCGCCCATGAACCGTCCGATCAAGATCGTCAACATCATCGCCCGCCTCAACGTCGGCGGGCCCGCGATCCATGTCTCGCTGCTCAGCGCGGCGCTGGGCCCGCCGGAGTTCGCCAGCCTGCTGGTCGCCGGGCGGGTGCCGCCCGAAGAGGGCGATATGTCGTACGTCGCCGCCGAGCATGGCGTGGAGCCGCTCTACCTGCCGGCGATGTCGCGCGAGGTCTCGGCGTTGGATGACCTGCGGGCGGTCTGGCAGCTCTACCGCCTGCTCCGCCGCGAGCGGCCTGACGTGGTGCATACGCACACCGCCAAGGCGGGTTTCGTCGGTCGCCTGGCGGCCTGGCTGGCGGGCGTGCCGGTGATCGTCCACACCTTCCACGGGCATGTCTTGCGGGGCTACTTCGGACCCCGCAAGGAGGAGCTGTTCAGGCGCCTGGAGCGCTGGCTGGCTCGCCGCAGCAGCGTCGTGCTGGCGGTCAGCGCGCAAGTGCGGCAGGAGCTGCTGGCGATGGGCATTGGGCAGCCCGAGCGGTTCCGCGTCATCGAGCTGGGGCTGGAGCTGCAGCGCTTCGCGGCGACGCCGCGCCACGGCGGCGTGCTGCGGGCCGAGTTGGGGATCCCGCGCGAGGTGCCCCTGATCGGCACCTGTGGCCGGCTGGTACCCATCAAGAACCAGGCCCTCTTCCTGCGCGCCGCGGCGGCTCTGCGGCAGCGCCTGCCCGCGGCGCAGTTCGTGCTGATCGGTGATGGCGAGCTGCGCGCCGAGCTGGGTGCCCTGGCCGCGGAGCTCGGCCTGGCCGACGCGGTACACTTCCTGGGCTGGCGGGCCGCGACCGCGCCGCTGCTGGCGGACCTCGATCTGTTTGTCCTGACGAGCCTCAACGAGGGCACCCCGGTGACCATTCTGGAGGCCGCGGCGACCGGCGTGCCGGTGGTCTCGACGGCGGTCGGCGGCGTCCCCGACATCCTCACCGCGGGCCACAGCGGCTGGCTCGTGCGAAGCGGCGACGAGGCCGCGCTGACCGCGGCAATGGCCGCGGCGCTGGCCGCCCCGGAGGCCGCCGCGGCGGTCGCCGCGGCGGCCCAGGCAGCGGTCTTGGAGCGCTTCGACCGCCGCCGGCTGGCGGACGAACTGGCGGCCCTGTACCGCGAACTGCTGGCCGCCCGCGGGAGCTAGGCCGGGGCGGCGCAGCTTGCCAGCCGCCCCGGCGCGTGCTATACTCGGCCGCAGCGAAGGGTCGGTCACCGGAGCGTGGGAGTTTCCCGCGCTTTTTGTGTCTTGCGACCTTGGAGCGCCGCTGGGACGGCCCGGCCGCGCGTCGCGAGGAGGCCGCCGATGCCCGATTGGCGGGCGATCGAGGCCGATCTCGAGGGGATCCTTGAGACGGCCGGCTTCGAACTGGTGCAGTTGGAGGTCACCACGGGCCGCGGTGCCCGGCTGGTGGTCCTGGCCGACGTCAGCGCGACGCCGGGCAGCCTCAACCTCGACGACTGCGCCGCCATCTCGCGGCTGCTGGCGGCCTACCTCGACCAGGCGGATCCCTTCGCGGGACCGTACCGGCTGTTGGTCTCGTCGCCGGGGGTCGACCGCCCGCTGACGAAACTGGCGCACTGTCAGCGCTCTGTCGGCCAGCAGGTGAAGGTCCGCTTTCGCCGTGACGGCCGCCCGGCGACGATCACCGGGCGGCTCGAGGCCGTCGCCGCCGAGACGTTGCAGGTGGCGGTCGACGGCGAGATGTTGACGGTCGACTGGTCCGAGATCGAAAAGGCGAACGTCGTCTACCGCTGGGACGACGACGAGCCACCGGCCAGCCGCGGGAGAAAAGATGAACATTCTGGAACTGCTGCAACAACTCGCACGTGAGAAGGACGTGCCTTTCGAGCGGCTGGTCGAGAACTTCCAGAAGGCGCTCGTGGCCGGCTACAAGAAGCAACAGGGCGGCCGCTTCGAACAGGAAGTGACCGTCGAGTTGGACGAAAGCTCGCCGGCCGGCTTTCGCATCTGGGCGGAGAAGAAGGCCGTCGAGCAGGTCCTCAACCCGCAGATCGAAGTCGCCCTGGCGGAAGCCCGCGCCGAAGACCCGGAGACCGAGCTCGGCGACAGCATCGACTGGGACGTCACCCCCGATGACCTCAGCGAACTTGGGCGGATCGCCGCGCAGACCGTCAAGAAGGTGATGACCCAGGGGATCCGCGAGATCGAGCGCGAGGTCGTCTACAACGAGTACATCGACCGGGTCGGCGAGATCCTGCCGGGCGTGGTGCAGCGCACCGAGGCCGGCAAGGTGCTGATCAGCCTCGGCAAGACCGAAGCCGTGCTGCCGCGGTCGGAGCAGATGCGCGGTGACGAACACCGCTTCGGCGACCGCCTGGAGGTCTACATCCTGCGGGTCGACGAGACCAGCCGCTCGCCGCAGGTGATCGTCAGCCGCTCGCATCCCAACTTGCTGCGCCGGCTGTTCGAACGCGAAGTGCCCGAGATCCATGAGGGCATCGTCGAGATCGCCAGCCTGGCGCGTGAGGCCGGGGTCCGCTCGAAGGTCGCGGTCGCCACGCGCGACGCCAATGTCGACCCGGTCGGCGCCTGTGTCGGTCACCGCGGCAGCCGGGTGACCGCCGTGACCAACGAACTTGGCCCCGAAAAGGTCGACGTGATCCGGTACTATGAGGACCCGCGGCAGTTCATCCAAGAGGCCCTGCAGCCAGCCAAGATCGCCAAGGTGATCCTCAGCGACGATGGCAGCTCGGCGACGGTGGTGGTGCCGGACGACCAGCAGTCGCTGGCCATCGGGCGGGCCGGACAGAATGTCCGCCTGGCGGCGCGACTGACCGGGCTGAAGCTCGACATCCGGAGCGAGACGCAGATGGCCCTCGGCGAAGGGCCACCGCCCGCACCGAGCGAATGATGCCGAAGCACGTACCCGAGCGCAGTTGCGTAGCCTGTCGGCGGGTCCGACCGAAGCGCGAACTGGTGCGGGTGGTACGCGCCCCGGACGGCACGCTGAGTGTCGATCCGAAGGGCAAAGCGCCAGGCCGGGGGGCCTACCTCGGGCCGGCGCGCGAGTGTTTGCGATTGGCGTTGGAACGGCGCGCCTTGCAGCGTGCCCTGGGTGTCGAGCTGAGTGCGGCCGACACGGAGATGTTGGAGGCGGAGCTATACAAACGGCGGGCTAGCTGCCCGTGGCGCGAGGAGGCTGATATGTCTTCCGAGGCTTGAGCGGGGGCCCGGGCGGGCCAGATGAGGTGATGGGGCATGGCACAGGAAACCGTAGCAGACCTGGCAAAAGAGTTTCGGATGGGCGTCCAAGAGGCGCTCGACCTGTTGGTAGGGCTCGGCGTCGAGGTGGAAGCAGCCACCAGCCAGGTCGAAGAAGCCGACGCCGAGATCTTCCGCGAGTTGGTGGCCGAAGAGCGCCGGCAGGTGCGCGAACAGGCCCACAAGCAACGGCGCCGCCAGGCGGGCGACCTGCTCGCGGGCGAGGTCCGCTTGGACGAACGCACGGCTGAGGAAGTCGCCGAGGCGAAAGCCGCGGCCGACACCTCGGCGATCGAGATTCCGGCGACCGTCTCGCTGCGGCAGTTCGCCGAGATCGTCAAAGAGAACCCCGGCAGCTTGATGTTGATGCTGCAGGCCGACGGGAAGCCGGCCTCGATCAACATGAAGTTCAGCGCCGAGGACGCCATCTCGCTGGCCGCCGAACGCTTCAACCTGCGGTTGCGCAAGCAGACCGCGACCGCCGCGCCGGAACCCGTCAAGAAGACCACCGGCCGGAAGGGCGTCGATCCGGTGCCGCCGGTGGTCACCGTGATGGGGCACGTCGACCATGGCAAGACCACCCTGCTCGACACGATTCGCCACGCCAACGTGGTGTCGGGCGAAGCGGGGGGGATCACGCAGCACATCGGCGCCTACCAGGTTGAGCACAACGGCCACAAGATCACCTTCATCGACACCCCCGGCCACGAGGCGTTCACCGACATGCGGGCGCGCGGCGCGAAGGTCACCGACATCGTCGTCCTGGTGATCGCCGCCGACGACGGCGTGATGCCGCAGACGGTGGAGGCCATCAACCATGCCAAGGCCGCTCAGGTGCCGATCCTGGTGGCCGTCAACAAGTGCGACGTGCAGGGCGCCGACCCGCAGCGGGCCAAGCAGCAGCTGCTCGAGTACAACCTGATCGCCGAAGACTTCGGTGGCGAGGTGATCTGCGTCGAGACCTCGGCCAAGGTCGGCACCGGGGTCGGCGACCTGCTCGACAGCATCTTGCTGGTCGCCGAGGTCGAAGAACTCTCCGGCAACCCGCGCCTGAACCCGGTCGGGACGGTGATCGAGGCGCATCTCGACAAGGGCCGCGGGCCGGTCGCCTCGGTGCTAGTCCGCGACGGGACGCTCAAGAAGGGCGACTCCCTGGTGGTCGGCACGGCCTGGGGCCGGGTCCGGACGATGCTCGACCATCTCGGCCGCGAGATCACCTCGGCCGGTCCCTCGACGCCGGTCGAGGTGCTCGGCTTGAGCGAAGTCCCGGCCGTCGGCGAGCCGATCGAGGTCGCCAAGAACGAAAAGCGGGCCCGCAAGCTGGCCGAGGACTACGCCTCCGACGCCCGCGACGAGGTCACCGGCGCCCCGACCACGGCAGCCACGCTGGAAGACTTCCTGGCGCAGGTGCAGGCCGGTGAGGTCGACAAGCTGAACGTCGTGCTGAAGGCCGACGTGCAGGGCTCCATCGAGGCCATCCTGCACAAGCTGGCCGGCTTCAAGACCAGCGACGTCGCGGTCGATGTGAAGCACTCCGCGGTGGGACCGATCAGCAAGAGCGATGTCGACCTTGCCAAGACCACTGGCAGCATCCTGATCGGCTTCAACACCTCGGTCGAGCCGCAGGTCCGCGCCCTGGCCGACGACGAGGGCGTCGAGATCCGGCTGTACGCCGTGATCTACCAGCTCCTCGACGATCTGCGCCAGGCGCTGGAGGGGATGCTGGCCCCGGAGGTCACCGAAACGGTGCTCGGCCATGCCGACGTGTTGCAGGTCTTCAAGATCAGCGGCGTCGGCAACATCGCCGGCTGCAAGGTCAGCGACGGCTGGATGCGGCGCAACGAGAGCGTGCGAGTCTTCCGCGCCGAGAGCCTGATCTTCGACGGCAAGCTGACCACCTTGAAGCGCATCAAGGAAATGGTCAGCGAAGTGATCGAAGGGCTCGAGTGCGGCATCCACCTGACTGGCTACCGCGATATCAAACCCGGCGACCGGTTGGAGTGTTACACGGTCACCGAGACGGCGCGCAGCCTCGACCTCTAAGCGATGCACATCGGGATCGCCGAGCTGACCTTCCGGCTCGACGGCTGCCGCTCTCTGAAGGAGAAGCGGCACGTCGTGCGGAGTCTGGTCGACCGGCTGCGCCACCAGTTCAACGCCTCCGTGGCCGAGGTGGCCCACCAGGACGAGTGGACCCTGGCAGGCGTCGGCCTGGCGCTGGTCAACAGCGACCGCCGGCTGGTCGAGCGGCTGCTCGAACAGGTGGTCGACTACGCCGAGCGGACCTGTGAAGCGGAGCTGATCGGCCTCGAGACGGAGCTGCTCTAAGCGATCGGCGGGAGGTGGTCTGTGGACCCAGCGACGCGGCGGCCAGTGACGGTCCGCGCCGTGCTGCTGGGGCTGCTGGCGACGACCGTGCTCTGCGCGCTGACGCCCTACAACGACTACAAGATCGCCGCCACTTACGTCGCCGGCAACCATCTACCACTGGGCAGCTTCCTGGTGCTCAGCACGCTGGTCCTGGGGGTCAACGTGCTGTTGCGCCGACGCTGGCCGCGGTGGGCCTTGCAGCCGGGCGAACTGCTGACCGTCTGGGCGATGACGGCGGCTTCCAGCGGGCTGCCCTCGTCGGCGTTGTTCCGCTACCTGCCGCCGCACATCATCGCCGGCTGGCGCTACGCCACGCCCGAGAACGGTTGGGGCGAGCGCGTGCTGGCGCATCTGCCGGCCGCCCTGCAGATCCGCGATCCGGCCGCCGTGCGCTACTTCTTCGAAGGGCTGCACGGTCGCGCGGCGCTGCCTTGGCACCTCTGGTGGCGGCCGTTGCTGGTCTACAGCGTGTTCTGCGTCGCGCTGCTGGCCTGCTTTGTCTGCCTCAGCGTGCTGTTGCGCCGGCAGTGGGTGGACCACGAGCGGTTCACCTTCCCCATCGCCCAGTTGCCGGTCGAGATGGCCGCCGACCCGGGCCCGGGGCAGGTCCTGCCGACGTTCTTCCGAGAACCATCGCTGTGGGCGGCGGTCGCCGTGCAGACGGTGATTCACACGCTCAACGGGCTGCACCGGTTCTTCCCCAGCCTGCCGGAAGTCTCGCTCTACGGCAACCAGATCCTGGGCTTCGCCGACCGCGGCTGGCGGACGCTCAATGGCACCTGGCTGTGGGTCTACCCGCTGGTGATCGGCTTCAGCTACCTGCTCACCAACGAGGTGCTGCTGAGCCTCTGGCTGTTCTACCTGCTCTACAAGCTGCAACTGGTGGTTGCCGACGGCTTGGGCGTCACGCCGGCCCGGGTCGGCGCCGGCTACGGCGCCGAGGCCTTCGCCTCGCAGCAGGCGGCCGGGGCCGCGGTGGCGCTGGTGCTCTGGATGCTCTGGTCCGGCCGCCAGCACTTCGCCGCTGTCCTGCGCCGCGCCCTGGGCGGGCCGGCGACCGCGGGTGAGGCCCACGAAGCGCTCTCACCGCGGCTGGCGGTCTGGGGCTTGCTGGGCTCGCTGGCGGTGATGCTCGGCTGGCTGGTCTACTTCGGGGGCGACGTCGGCCTGCCGGTCGGGGTGCTGGCCTTCGCGGCGGCCTCCAGCATCACACTGACCTGGTTGGTGGCGCAAGCCGGGCTGCTCTTCGTGCAGCCAGTCTGGGCCGGGCGCGAGGTCTTGGTGCGGCTGTTCGGGTCGGGCAGCTTCAGCCCGCGCGGCATCCTGGTCAACTCGCAGATCGAGCACCTCGTGGGGCTGGACCTGCGCGAGTTCCTGCTGCCGCACCTGCTCAACATCCAGAAAGCCGCCGACCCGCTCGGGGTCAGCCGGCGCGGGCTGCTTGGCGCCACCGTCCTGGCGCTGGCGGTCGGTTACCTGGTCTCGGCCTGGGCGACCATCGACTTGCCCTACCGCTACGGCGCCGAGGTCGGGCTGAACAACATCTGGACCTACAACATGTCGCCGCAGTTGCCGCTGAAGTTCCTGGAGAGCCTGCTGACCGCCCCGCAGCAGCCGCAGGCGAGCGCCTGGTACCAGGTGGCTGGCGGCCTGCTTGGCATGTGGGCGGTGCTGCTGCTGCGGACCCGCGTGGCCTGGTTCCGCCTGCATCCGGCCGGCTTCATCATCGCCAGCGGCTACCCGCTGCGCTGCTTCTGGTTCTCGTTCCTGCTCGGCTGGATCGTCAAGAACGCCATCCTGCGCAGCGGCGGGCTGCGGTTGTACCGCCGGGCGCGGCCGTTCTTCCTCGGCCTGATCGTCGGCGACTGCCTGAATGGCGCGCTCTGGGCGGTGATCTCGGCGCTCGGGCGGATTCGTTACGCAGTGCTGCCCGGATAGCAGCGCGCCCTCCGGTGAAGAGCGGAGGGCGCACCTTCAGGCGAACTCGAGGGCCGCTTACTTGGCAGCGCTCGGGACCAGCACCACCACCAGCTCGGTCCCTGGGGTCGCCGTGCCGTAGATCGGCCCGATCAAGGGCAACTCGGCGAACAGCGGGCAGGCATCGGGCGGGCGATAGTCGGTGACCGGCACGAAGCCACGGAGCACGATCGCCTGGCCCGGCGCCGCGGCGACCATCGTGGCGAGGTTCGGCACGGCCGTCAGCAGCGTCGCCGCCGGGCGGTTCGGGTCCCGCGCCAGGCAGGCCTGAGCGTCGCCGAAGACCGGGTCCACCACCAGGTGGATGGCGCTCTTGCCGGCCATCGGGGTGAGCTTCACGTCGACCGTCGCGAGCACCGCGCCGAGCGCCTTGGTGACCTCGGGATCGACTCCCGCGCAAGCCACCGCCGCCGGGTCGGCGACGGTGGTGCGGGTCAGGGCCAGCACCGCCGACGTCCCGCCCGACAGGTTCAGGCTCGGGCCAGCCAGCCAGCCGTCGGCCGGCAGCTTGTCGAGCGGCATCACCCCACTGCGCAGCGACGCGATGCCCAGCCCGGCGCTGGTGACGCTCCAACTGGCCGGCCAGCCATCCAGTGCCGTGGAGGCCAGGGCAGCGACCTTGACGTCGATCACGTATTTGCCGGCAGCCTGGTCGAGCTCTTTGACCGTCTCGGCGAACTTCGCGACGGCGGCTTCCTGGCCGACCACGATCAACGACTTGTTGGGGTCGTAGCCGATCAGCACGGCGATTCCGGCCGGGAGCGGCAGAAAGCCAGCCGCGGCGCGGTCGCGCCGGGCGGTGGCGGCGACCCAGCGCTGGCGCAGGCGGTCCATCACGCCAGTCCGGGCGCTGGCCTTGGCGGCAACCACATTGGCCGGCAGATTGGGTGCGTCCGGCAGCCAGGCATGGACCAACGCCGGCAACGCTTGCGGCGGCCGATTCAGGTGCATGCCCTTGGCATCGGCGCTAAGGCCCGACTGGCCATAAAGCGCCGCAATCCGACTCGGCAGGGCCGCGGTGCAGGCGAGCTGCACCTTCTTCACTTCACCGCGCTTCAGCTTCGACCAGTTGGCCCCGCCGATGCCGGCGCTGCCGCCACTGCCGCGGCGCAGCACGTAGAGACCTTCGGAGGTGACCACCTCCAACCCGGAAACCTCCGCAACCAAGGCCAACGCCAACATCACCGGAGCTTGTTGGATCTCGAGGCTGATCCGCGGATTGCCGACGGTGCGCTCGACGACCACGTTGATCTGGCCGAGCCGCGACAGCTCGCCAGCGACCGTGACCAGCGGCGTATCCTGCACCCGCAGACTCACCAGGCGTTCCTCGTGGTCGGCGGCCCGCGCCATAGTTCCGATGGAGGCGACGGCCGCCAACAGCAGCCACAGCCTGCGATGCCCGCACATGGGACCTCTCCTTCGAGCGCGCGCGCTCGGGTCAACAGATCCTGTCCCACCCCACGGTGGGCGGCGAGCGATTCCCCATCCGACATTACGACATTACCCCGCCCGGTTCCTCGTTGCGCCGGTGGCTATTGCGGCTGTATGGTGGGTACCGCTGCCGGCGAGTCCGATGGAACCGGCGGATCCGGCGCGAAGACCTCTTCGAAAGCCATTCCACGCTCCTGTCGGGCCGCTTCGAAGGCCGCCGTTGAGTCTGCTGGCCGCCGGGTCCGGAAGCCTGGGAGGCGATGGAAGGTCAGCAGATTCGCGTCGTGGGCGTTGTGCGCGCCGCCGAGTCCGTCGTCGTAGGCCGTCCGGGAGACCAGCAGCAGGTCGTCGCCGACGATCTGGAAGTCCGGATACTGGAACCCATGGGCCCCGGGGTCCGGGTGGTAGAGCTCGATGCTGTGGATCTGCCAGACTCGCAGATCCGCGGAGCTGACCAGGGCCAGGACGTTGCGGACCCCGCCCGGCGAGAGTCGGCGCAGCCACCGTGGCACCGGGTTGGTCAGGCTCCAGTAGCGGCGCGAGACCGGATCGAACCGGATGCTGAACTTCATCGCCCCGCCCGGGAAGTCCACGAAGGCGCCGGAGGGGTCGAGTGCCAGGGCCTGCCCCGGGCCGGTCGTGGTCAGCAGCGCAGCCTTCTCGGCACCGCTGAGGCGGTCGACTCGCAGCAGGTTGGCGACCGTACCGGCCGGGGTCACCACGGCGTTGCCTTCCAGCCAGCCGCGCCAGCCAGCCGGCAGCCAGGCCGGGTCGCTGGCCAGCGGTGGCGAGGACTGCCAGTTGGCGGCCTGCAACAGGTCGGCCTGGGCCGGCGCCGCCAGCAGCAGCGCGCGGAACTGCTGGGGCCATTGCCGCGGCGTGCCCTCCTGGTCCTCGACGGCCCGCCAGAGCCAGCCCTGGTGCTCCACCAACGGCATCGGCGCGGTGTGGTAGCGGCCGACCCGCAGCAGGCCGCTGGCGGCATCGCGCGGCTCGCTGAAGCGCTGCTGCACAGCGTCGTAGCGCCGGATCACCAGGTCGCTGCGCCCGGGGACCGTGGCGCAGACACCCATCGCGTAAAGCGCGCCGCGGTGCCAGAACAGATTCGTCCACCACTGCCGCGGCAGCTCGGTGACCAGCCACCAGGTGGCGCCCTGGTCGCGGCTCTCGAACATCCGGAACACCGGCTCGCCGCGGCCGAAGGTGTCGTGACTGGCCAGCAGCCGCCCGTCGGGCAGGACCGCCAGCGTAGGCGAGCCAACGTAGACGCCCGCGCTGGCCGGCAGGTGCGCGATGACCTTGCCGGGCACGCTGCTGAGGTCGAGCTGGAGCGGTTGGCTGCTGCCGCTGAGGTCCGCCGCCAGGACCATCGTGCCGGTCCAACCCACCTGCGGCACGGTCCAGTCGAGACCGGCCGGGCAGTCGCGGCGGAGCACCTGGAGGCTGGTTCGCCCGCCGTCGCGGTAGCGGAAGGCCAGCGCAGGCTGCGGCACCCAAGCCGGGTCGGCGAGCAGGTTCGACGGCCCGTGGGCGAGGTAGACGGTGGTCGGCTGGTGGACCCGCAGCCGCAGCACGGCGGTCACGCCACCCTGCAGACGGGTGTAGCGCAGCCCGCGCAACGCCGCCGGCAGGCCCTCGAAGACATAGGCCCGGTTGCTGAAGGCGATCCCGCCTTCCTGCAGCTCGGCCAGCTCGAAGCGGGCCCCAGCCACTTCGACCGGCGCGGTCAGCAGCAGGGCCAGCACTGACAAGGTGAGCATCGCGCGGCTCCTACAGCCCGATCCGCGACCGGAACTCCGGGCCGCCAAGGATGCCGAGATTGAGGTGGAAGAGCGCCCCGGCGCCAGCTCCTTCGGTCGCCTTGGCGTCGCCGCCCGCGGTGGTGACCCAGAGGTCGCTGCCGTCCGGGCCGCCGAAGGTGACGCTGGAGACCTTGCGGGCCGGGAACTCAATGCGTTGCAGCAACTCGCCCGCGGGGCTGTACTGAACCAGGCAGCCGCCGTCCCAACGGGCGCTCCAGACGCAGCCGGCGGCGTCGACGGTCATCCCGTCGGGCACCCCCTCGCCGGCGGGCGTCCGCACGAAGGGGCGTCGATTGGCGATGGCGCCGGTGGCCTGATCGTAGTCGAACCGATCGATTTCGCGAGCCACGGAGTCGGTGTAGTAGAGCCCCTCCCGGTCGGGCGTGAAGCCGAGGCCGTTGGAGCAGCCGACGCCGTCGACCACCACCTCGAGCGTGCCGTCGAGGTCCAGCCGATAGAGCCGGCCGGGGGAACTGCCCTGGCACATCGTGCCGCAGAAGACCCGCCCGGCCGGATCGGCGATCACATCGTTGAACCGGCTGCTCGCCTCGGCGGGCAGTTCGTCGCGCAGCAGTTCCAGCCGCTGACCGTCCCAGAGGCCGATCCCGCCGCGGTCCAGAAACAGCAGCAACTGACCGTCGGCCTGCAGCGTGAAGCCGCCGACGACGCGGCCCTCGTAACAGCACTCCGCGGCGCCGCTGGCGACGTCGAGCCGGAACAGCCGGCCGGCCGGGATGTCGGTCCAGTAGACGCAGTGCCGCTCGGCGTGCCACAACGGGCCCTCCCCGATGCGGCAGGCAAAGTCGGCGACCAGGCGCGGCGTGACGCTCATCAACAGCTCCCGCGCCGCGCTTCGGACGGCAGCCGGGCGATCCTCCCGACGGCTGCCAGACGCGCCGGCCGGCCATCGAGAATCCTGCCCCGGACACCTGTCCGCTGGCCGCCGCGAGAGCATACTTGAGCGGTGAGAAACCCCGGCCAGGGCGGCCTGCGGCGCGGTTGACAGGCCGCAGGGAGTCGTTTAGACTGCCCGCGTTTCTCCCGAAGGATCGCTCATGACGACCGGCTTTGCGATCTGCTTCCTGGTCCTTGCCGCCGTCGCTTTGGCGGCCGCGGCGAAGATGATCTTCAGCCACCACCCTGTCCACAGCGCACTTTACCTGGTTCTGAACCTCTGCGCCTCGGCGCTGATCTACGTGCTGCTGGGCGCGCCCTTCATCGCCATCGTGCAGGTGGCGGTCTACGCGGGCGCGATCATGGTGCTGTTCCTGTTCATCATCATGTACCTCAACCTGGGCTTGGCGCAGGATGTCGCCGACGCCCGCAGCCGCCGCGCGACAGCCTTGGCCACCGCCGGGCTGCTGGCGGTGCTGCTGCTGGCCGGGGGCGTGGTGCGCTGGAGTGGTGACCTCGCCGGCCGCCCGCAGCAGGTCGCCGCCGGGCAGCAGGCCCTCGCCGCCGGCCAGGCCGGCCTGCCGGGCGCCCCGGCCGCGACTCCCGACGCCCAGGCAGCACTGCAGGCGGCCCGCGCCGCCGCCCAACCGCAGCCGGGGCAGGCCGTCACCGTGGAGCAGATCGGCGTGGCGCTGTTCAGTCGCTACGCCCTCCCCTTCGAGGTCGCCAGCCTGCTGATCCTGGTGGCGATGATCGGCGCCCTGGTGATCGCGCGGCCGCAGTTGCAGCGTGAATCCGCCCTGCGCAAGGAGGTCTCGTCGTGACTCCTCCCGGCCTCACCCTGGCGCTCAGCGCCCTGCTCTTCGGCCTCGGCGTGACCGGCGTCCTGGTCCGGCGCAATGTGCTGGTCGTCTATATGTCGATCGAGCTGATGCTGAACGCCGCCAACCTCGCCTTCATCGCCTTCGGGCGCTTGCACGGCGGGCTCGACGGGCAGCTCTTCGTGTTCTTCTCGATGGTCGTCGCAGCCGCCGAGGTGGCGGTCGGGCTGGGCATCGTGGTGGCGGTCTACAAGCAGCTTCACAGCGTCGACGTAGACCAGCTCAACCTGCTCAAGTTCTAAGCGAGGGGCCCACATGGCGCACGCCTGGTTACTGATCCTGCTGCCGCTCTTCGGCGCGGGCTACCTCGCCTGGCAGGGCCGGCACCTCCGCGAGGAGCAGATCGGCACGATCGCCGCTGGCGCGGTCGGCGGCAGCTTCGTGATCGCGGTGCTCTGCTGGCTGCAGGTCTACGCGCTCCGCGGCGGGCCGGTCGACCACCTGATCGCCGGGGGGCCAAGCTGGCTGGCGGTCGGCAAGCTGACCGTCGACTACCACCTGCTGCTCGACCCGCTGTCCACGGTGATGACGCTCGTGGTGACCGGGGTCGGGCTGGTGATCCACCTCTACGCCCGCGGCTACATGCATGGCGACCCGCACTTCCCGCGGTTCTTCGCGCTGCTCAACCTGTTCATCGCCGCGATGCTGGTGCTGGTGCTGGGCGAGAACCTGGCGCTGCTGTTCGTCGGCTGGGAGGGCGTCGGGTTCTGCAGCTACATGCTGATTGGCTATTTCACCGAAAAGCAGAGCGCCTCGCAGGCTGGTAAGAAGGCCTTCATCGTCAACCGCATCGGTGACCTCGGCTTCCTGCTCGGCAGCTTCCTGCTGTACCGCGCCACCGGCACGCTGAGCCTGCCAGAGATCGTCAAGGCGCTGCCCGCCGAGTACGCTGTCGGCAACCCGCAACTGACCGCCGCGGCCCTCTGCTTCTTCGTCGGCGCCTGCGGCAAGTCGGCGCAGTTCCCGCTCTACATCTGGCTGCCCGACGCGATGGAGGGCCCAACGCCCGTCTCGGCGCTGATCCATGCCGCCACGATGGTCACCGCCGGCGTCTACCTGACCGTCCGGCTGAGCGTGCTCTACGCGCTTTCGCCGTTCGCCAGTCAGGTGGTCGCGGTGATCGGCGTGCTGACCGCCCTGCTGGCGGCGCTGCTGGCGCTGGTGCAGCACGACATCAAGAAGGTCCTGGCTTACTCGACGGTCAGCCAGCTCGGGTTCATGTTCCTGGCGGTCGGCGTCGGGGCGTACGCGGCGGCGATCTTCCATCTGGTCACCCACGCCTTCTTCAAGGGCCTGCTGTTCCTCTGCAGCGGCAGCGTGATCCACGCCATGGAGCACGCCCTGCACCACGCGCACGAGAGCGGTGACCCGCAGGACATGCGCCAGATGGGCGGCCTGCGCGAGAAGCTCCCGCAGACCCATTGGACGATGCTGATCGGCGGCGCGGCGATCGCTGGTCTGCCACCGCTGGCGGGGTTCTTCTCGAAGGACGAGATTCTGTTGCACGCCGGGCAGGGCCACCTCCTGTTGTGGGCGGTCGCCACGGGCGTGGCGCTGTTGACGGCGTTCTACAACGCCCGGCTGCTCTACAAGACCTTCTGGCAGCCGACCAGGATGAGCGCCGCGGCCTATGCGGCGGTCGAGGAGAATGGGCCGACCCTGATCCTGCCGCTGCAGATTCTGGCCGGCCTGGCAGCGCTCGGCGGGCTGCTGAACCTGCCTGGGCACGGCCTCTGCAGCCAGCAACTGGCGCGCTTCCTGGACCCGGTGACCGCGCCGGCGTTGCACGTGCTCGGGGCCCATCACCCCTTCACATTAGGCCAAGAAGTGCGCGGGATGCTCTTCAGCGTCGGCGTGGTGATGGTCGGCCTGGGGCTGGCCGCCTGGGGCTACCGTGAGGCCAACCAGCGGATGGGTCAACTGGCGGCGCGCTACCCGCGCTGCTACCGCCCACTGGTCAACCTCTACGGGCTGGATGAGTTCTACCAACGCTGGGTGGTGCGGCCGGGTCACCAGTGCGCCGAGTGGCTGGCCCGCGAGTTCGACGCCGGGGTGATCGATGGGCTGGTCAACGGCGTCGGCAGCTTCTTCAGCGACAGTGCGGAGTTCACCCGCCGCTATCAGCCCGGCCTGGTGCGCTCGTATGCGCTCTGGTTCACGCTCGGCGCGGTCGGCCTGCTGGCGGCACTGGCCCTGCGACCGGCCCCGGCCGTGGTCCAGGGGGTGGTCGGCGGGCTGCTGCTACTGCTGGCGGGCGGCACCGTCTGGGTGATGCGGCCGAGGAGCGAGGCGTAAGATGCTGACCTTGCTGATCTGCCTGCCGCTGCTGGGTGCGCTGCTGCTGCTGCGGCGGAGCGAGGCCGAGCGTGAGGCGCTGCGGCTGGAAGCCTTGCTGTGGACCCTGCTGACCGGCGTCCTGAGCATCTTCGCCTATTTGCACGTGATCGACGTCTGCACCGGCGCGCCCGCCAACACCTTCGCCTACGAGGTCAACGCGCCGCTGATCCCGCGGTTCGGGGTGACCTACCATCTCGGCCTGGACGGCATCAGCGGCCTGTTGGTGATGTTGACCGGGGTGCTCGGTTTCGTCTGCGTGCAAGGCGCCACGGCCGGAGTCAAGGACGGCCTGAAGGGCTTCCTGGTCGCGCTGCTGGTGCTCGAGAGCGCCATCCTCGGCGTCTTCTGCGCTCTCGACCTGTTCGTCTTCTATATCTTCTGGGAAGCCGTGCTGATCCCGATGTACTTCCTGATCGGCTGCTGGGGCGGCGACCGGCGGATCTACGCGGCGGTGAAGTTCTTCCTGTACACCCTGGTGGGCAGCCTGCTGATGCTGGTGGCGCTGCTCTTTGTGGCCTACCAGGGCCAGCAGCCGACCTTCGATTTGACCGTGTTGTACCGGCAGCGCCTGGCCCCGGACCGCCAGCTTCTGCCATTCCTGGCGTTTGCTCTGGCTTTCGCCATCAAGGTGCCCTTGATGCCGTTCCACACCTGGCTGCCCGACGCTCACACCGAGGCGCCGACGGCCGGCTCCATCATGCTGGCCGGGGTGCTGCTGAAGATGGGCACCTACGGCTTCATCCGGATCGCCATCCCGCTGTTCCCCGATGCTGCCCTGCACTTCGGGCCCTGGTTCGTGACGCTGGCGGTCTGTGGCATCCTCTATGGCGCGCTGGTGGCGCTGGTGCAGCCGGACGTCAAGAAGTTGGTGGCCTACTCCTCGGTGGCCCACCTCGGGTTCGTGATGCTCGGGCTGTTCTCGTTCAACCTGCTGGGGCTGCAGGGCGGGATGATCCAGCAGGTCAACCACGGCGTCAGCACTGGCGCGCTGTTCTTGCTGGTCGGGCTGATCTACGAACGGCGCCACTCGCGGCAGATTGCCGACTTCGGCGGGCTGTTCACGCAGATGCCGCTCTACTCGCGGCTGTTCTTGCTGACGGTGCTGGCCAGCGTCGGGCTGCCGGGGCTGTGCGGCTTTGTCGGCGAGTACCTCGTGCTGTTCGGCGCCTCGCAGCGCTCGATGGCGGTGGCGGCCCTGGCCGGGGTCGGGGTGATCCTGGCGGCGGCGTACTTGCTGTGGATGTTCCAGCGAGTCTTCTACGGCCCGGTCGCCTCGGACGAGGTGCGGGCGATGCCGGACATCACCCGGCCGGAGTTGCTCAGCTTCGTGCCGCTGGCGGTCTTGATGGTGGTGCTGGGGCTGTTCCCCAGTGTCTTCTTGAAGGCGGCGGAGCCGACCATGCAGTGGGTCCAACAACAGGTCCCGCTGACCGCCGCGGCGGCCGTGCCGGAGACTGGCAGCAAGCTCCGCCGCGGCGTGGCGCACTGACGAACCAGGGAGTGCGGTCGTGGACTTTCGACCACCGGACATGAACCTCTGGGCAGCGTTGCCGACGGCGGTCGTCGGTGCCACGGCCCTGGTGACGCTGCTACTGAGCGTGCTGCGGCCCGCTGGCGCCGCGCGGCGGAGCATCAGCTTCACCCTGTTTGGCCTGGCCCTGGCGGCGGTCGGCTGTCTGCCGGCGGCGATCTTCCGCCCCGGGCCCAGCTTCCAGGGCATGCTCGTGCTTGACCCCGCGGCGGTGCTGCTGAGCCTGCTGCTGCTTGGGGCGACTGCGGTCTGCGTGCTGCTGGCGTCGCGCTACCTGGTCCATGACGGCGTCGACGCCGCCGAGGCGGCCGTGCTGCTGACGCTTGGCTGCGCCGGCATGTTGTTCATGGTCTCGGCCGGCAACCTGTTGATGGTCTTCATCGGCCTCGAGACGATGTCGGTGGCGCTCTACATCCTGGCCGGCCTGGCCGGCGCCCGCGACCGCACCTCGCACGAGGCTGCGCTGAAGTACCTCCTGCTGGGCGCCTTCGCGACCGGGTTCCTGGTCTACGGCATGGCCTTCGTCTACGGCGCCACCGGCAGCCTTGACCTCCGGGAAATCGGGGCTCGCATCGCGGGCGGCGGCGCCGCGCCGGGCTTCCTGGCCGTCGGGCTGGCGCTGCTGCTGATCGGGCTCGGCTTCAAGGTGGCGCTGGTGCCGTTCCACATGTGGGCGCCCGATGTCTACGAAGGTGCCCCGACCACCGTCGCGGCCTACATGGCCGTGGGGGTCAAGGTCGCCGCCTTCATGGCGCTGCTGCGGGTCTTCAACGTGGCGGCTGGCGGGGCCGCGGCCAGTTGGCAGGCGGCGGTCGCCTGGCTGGCCGTCTTGACGATGCTGGTGGGCAACCTCGTGGCGCTGGCCCAGACCAGCCTGAAGCGGCTGCTGGCCTATTCGAGCATCGCGCACGCCGGCTACCTGGCGGTCGGTCTGGCGGCCGGCGGCGCCGCGGGGGCGCAGGCGGTGCTGTTCTACAGCGTCGCCTACGGCTTCATGACCCTCGGCGCGTTCGTCGTGCTGCTGGCCTTGGAGCGCGCCGACGACAAGCCACAGCTCGACGATCTGCGCGGCCTGCGGCGCCGGCATCCGCTGTTGGCGGCCGCCCTGGCGACCTTCATGTTTGCGCTGGCCGGCATCCCGCCGCTCTCGGGCTTTCTCGGCAAGTGGCTGCTGATCTCGGCCGCGGTCCAGGCGGGCCAGGTGCCGTTGGCCGTCGCCGCGGTGCTCTGCAGTGCCATCGCCGCCTTCTACTACCTGCGGATCGTGGTCTACAGCTACATGCGCGAGCCGGCCGACGACGCCAGCCCGGTGACCCTCGCAGCCGAAACGCGGCAGGCGCTGGCCGCCTGTCTGATCGGCACGCTGCTCTGCTCGTTCCCGTTCGGGTTGTGGCTGCTCAGCGCGGCCGGCTGGGCGGCGGGCGCGCTGCGTTAGGATCGCCCCCTTCACCTCTTGACCCCTGTGTCAGCATATCGCTGAAACGGGGTGGTGGATGCCTCAGCCAACGGTCAGCGTGACGCCGGAACAGGTTGAGTTCTTCCGGCGCGAGGGTTATCTGGCGGTCGGTGGTCTGTCGACGCCGGCCGAGCTGGCCCGCACGGCAGCGGTCTACGACCGGCTGTTCGAGGAGCGGCGCGGCTGGGAGGAGGGCAACGCCTTCGACCTGGCCGGGACCGACGATGACGCGGCTGCCGCGCTGCCGCAGATCCTCGGGCCGTCGCGCTACGCGCCGGAGCTGCGCGACACGCTGTACTGGGCCAACGCGCACCAAATCGCGCGGCAGTTGCTCGGGCCGGAGTGCCAGATGGGTGGCGATCACGCCATTCTGAAGCCGGCGACGCACGGCGCCGCGACGCCCTGGCACCAGGACGAGGCCTACTGGAACCCGGCGCTGGACTACCACAGCCTCAGCGTCTGGGTGCCGCTGCAGGATGCCCCCATTGCCAACGGCTGCCTCTGGTTCATCCCGCGGACCCACACGCTGCCGGTGCTGCCGCACCACACTGTCAACCACGACCCGCGGATCCACGCGCTGGAGGTCGATCCCAGCCCGCAGTTCGAGGCGCTCTTGGCCCAGGCGGTGGCCTGCCCATTGACCGCTGGCGCGGCGACCTTCCACTACTCACGGACCTTCCACTACGCCGGCCCGAACCACACCGGCGGCGTCCGGCGGGCGCACATCCTGGGGTTCAGCACCCCCGCCACCCCGCGCACGGACGGTCGGCGATTCCCGTGGAACGAGACCAAGCAGACTGCTCGCGAGGCTCGGCGACGAGAGTTTGAGGCGGCCCAGCGGGCCGCGGCAGCGGCGGAGGAGCTGGCATGAGCGCCTTGGATGACGGCATTCGAGTCAACGTCTGGTCGCCCGACGGTGGCACGCCCGCCGGGCTCTACCGCTTCGATCAACCGGCAGAGCTGCTCGACAGCTTTGACGAGGTCGACGCTGCGGCGTTGGCGCGGTACCAGCGGGACGGCTTTCTGGCCTTCCGGCAGGCCTTCAGCGCCGCGGAGACGCGCGCCGCCCTACGCGGTCTGATGGCCTGCGTGGCCGGCAAGAAGAAGGGCTTCGACCTCAACGTCGAGGCTGGGGTGAGCGACTGGGACAAGGTCCGCGACCCGCGCGCCCGGCTGCGGCGGGTGCGCAAGCTGAACGCCTTCATTGACGCCGACGAGCGGTTGAAGCACCTCGCCGAGCACCCCAAGCTGCTGGCGCTGCTGGCCGCGCTGATGGGCGAGCCGCCGGCGATGTACTCCAACCAGGCGCTGCTGAAGCCTCCGCTGATTGGCAGCGAGAAGCCCTGGCACCAGGACATGGCCTACTTCAACGTCCCCGCCGACTGCCACGTCGTGGGCTGCTGGATCGCGTTGGATGAGGCGACCGCCGAGAACGGTTGCATGCACGTGATCCCCGGCTCGCACCGCGACGGCCCGGTGCCGCACCACCGGATCCGCGACTGGCAGCTCTGCGACAATCAGATCCCGGTGGCGCACGACCAGATGGTGCTGCTGCCGCCGGGCGGGGCGCTGATCTTCAGCGGGCTGCTGTGGCACGGCACCCCGCCGAACCACTCCCCGCAGACCCGGCGGGCGCTGCAGTTCCACTACTATCCGGCCAGCGTCGCCAGGATCAGCGCTGAACAGCGTCTGGCGGTGTGGGGTGCCGAGGGCCTGGGCGTCGAGTGCTGAGCGGCAGGTAGGGCGGCGCGGCCGGCGAAGCTGGCTGCGGAGAGCTGCCGTGCCGCTGCCGCGCTTCGAGCGCCATCCCGCCAACCCGATTGTCTGGCCCGGGGACTTGCCGTGGCGGATGGCGGTCACCTTCAACCCGGGGGTGATCCACGACGAGGGTCGGTTCTGGCTCTACGAGCGCACCGCCGGCTCGCTCTACCCGTTTCACTGTGTGATCGGTCTGCGCGTCAGCGACGATGGCGTCCACTTCAAACCGGTCGGCGACCAGCCCGTCTGGACGCCGCAGCAGGCCGGCAGTGCCGTCGGCAGCGTGCAGGACCCGCGCGTTGTGCGGATCGACGACCGCTACCTGATGACGTATGCCTACCGGCCCTTCGCCTACAACTATCATCCCACCGGCCGCGGCGTGCCGGACGTCACGACCCCGCCCTACCCCGACTTCAGCGGCCGAGCCGAAGACAACCAGACGCGCTCCGGGATCGCCGTGTCGACCGACCGGCGGCACTGGGAACACCTCTGCTGGCCGACCCCCGCCGAACTCGACGACCGCGACGTGATCCTGTTTCCGGAGCGGATCGGCGGGCGCTATGCCCTGCTGCGTCGACCGTTGCAGTACGTGGGACCCGCCTACGGGACGCTGCAGCCCGGGATCTGGATCACCTTCAGCGACGACCTGCAGCGCTGGGATCCGCCGACCCTGCTGATCCGCCCGGAGTTCGCCTGGGAGGACGGCCGGATCGGCGGCTCGACGCCGCCGCTGCGCACCGCGGCGGGCTGGCTGGTGCTCTACCACGGCGTGGAGTACGCCGATCCGGCGACGCGCCGGGTGATCTACCGGGTTGGCGCGCTGTTGCTCGATCTGGAAGACCCACGCGTGGTGCGCTGCCGCACGCCGCACTTCGTGATGCAGCCGGAGGCCTACTACGAGCAGCACGGGCTGTTCATCCCCCACGTGGTCTTCCCCACCGCCAACGTGGTGGTGGACGGTCGGCTGTACCTCTACTACGGCTGCTGCGACACGGCGATTGGCCTGGCCACCGTGTCGCTGGACGAGTTGCTGGAGCATGTGCTGGCGTACCCGGTGCGCTGAAGCGAGGTCGCTGGTGAGTGTCGCGCGATTCTGGAATCCCGGTCCCTGGCAGCACGTCGTCGCGGGCAGTCCGGAGTGGACTGGCGACGTCGAGTTGGCCTGCAACGAGCAGCGGTCGGTGCAGTTGGCGGTTGAGCTGACGGCGCCGCTGCCGGCAGCCGAGCTCCGCTTGAGCGGCGATCTGGCCGCGCTCGACTGGCGGCTCCACCGGGTCGGACGAGTGCAGACCAAGGAGGCCGGTGCGGTTGCCGATCAACTGCATCCCTGGCTGGGCAGCGCGGACCTGGCGGCCGGCCTGCAGCCCTGCTGGCTGATCGTCCGCAGTGCCGCCCCAGGCCTCTTCAGCGGCTGCGTCGAGCTCTGGTCGGCGGGCGCTGTGGTGGCCGCGCTGCCGCTGACCGTGAGGGTCGATCCGGTGCGGTTGCCCGATCCGACCGACTGGGCGTTCTACCTCGACCTCTGGCAACAGCCGACCGCGTTGGCCGACGAGCTGGGTCTGCCGCGCTGGAGCGACGCGCACTTCCACGCCCTGCAACCGTACCTGCGGGACCTCGCGCGGGCGGGCCAGAAGCCGCTGACCTGTACCATTCTGGACGAGCCGTGGGGTCACCAGACGCACTACGACTTCCCCTCGATGGTGCGCTGGCAGCGCCGCGGCGAGGGCTGGGGGTGGGACTTCGCGGTCTTCGACCGGTACGTCGAACTGGCGACGGTTTGTGGCCTGCGGGGCCCGATCTCCTGCTATTCGCTGGTCCTGGGCCCGGGCGACCGGACCGACTGCGTGTTCCTGGGCGAGGGCGGTGAGCGGGAGGTCTGCGAGGTCGGTGACGAGGTCTACCGGCGCACCTGGAGCGCCTTCCTGCGGTGCTTCCGCGACCACCTCGACCGCCGCGGCTGGCTCTCGCGGACGCAGCTTGGGTTCGATGAGAAGCCGCCCGCGGTGATGGCGGCGGCGCTGGGCTTGGTCCGCGAGGTGACCCCGGAGTTGCGCTGCGCGCTGGCCGGCAACTGGATGCCGGAGCACGACGCGGGCATCGCCGACTACTGCGTGATCTACCCCGGCCCGCCGCCAGAGGCCTGCGCCGCGCGACGGGACCGGGGGGTCACCACCACCTTCTACACCTGCTGCGGGCCGGCCTTCCCGAACACCTTCCCGTTCTCGCCGCCGCTCGAGAGCACCTTGCTGCCCTGGATTGCGGCCGCCCTGGGCGCCGACGGTTACCTGCGCTGGGCCTACGCCAGTTGGCCGGCCGACGCGCTGGCCTGCAGCGACTTCGGACCGTGGCCCTCGGGCGACACGTTTCTGGTCTACCGCGGCCCGGACGGCCCGCTCTCGACACCGCGCTACGAGATGCTGCTGGAGGGCGTGCAGGACTACGAACTGGTCCGTCTGGCCGCCGCCACCGGCTCGCCACAGGTCGCCACGGCGGTGGCGTTGGGGCAGCGGCAGCATGATGGCCGGGTCAAGGACGGGCGTGACCTGGAGCAGGCGCGCCGCTGGCTGCGGGCAGTGGTGGCGGCGGGGCAATGAGGTCGAAAGACTCGACTTGCCAGCGGACTCGGTCTATGCTTGCGGCAGGAGAGCGGCGATGGCCGACGTGACCGGTCTCGTGAAGGAGATTGCTGAGCGGCTCGGCGGGAGCGCCCAGCAGGAAGAAGACGACACCTGGTCGCTGGAAATCCTCGACGGCGAGGAAGTCGTCTCGCAGGTGACCATCTACTCCGACCGCATCGACGAGGGCCCGGCCGAAGGGCGGGAGCTGCTGGTGGTGCGGGCCGCCGCCGGTGAACTCGAAGAGTCGATCGAGACCTTCCTGGCCGAAGAAGCCGCCGGCACCTGGTTCTCGCGCGTCTACCTCGAAGACGACGGCGACGGCGACGGCGACGGCCGCCCGGTGGTGATCGTCGAGGCCGCGATGCCGCTGGAAGGCCTGAGCGTCGCCCTGGCGCACCACGCCGTCTTGGAAGTGGTCGACCTGGTCGAGCACGCCCAGGACTTCGTGATTGAGTACGACGAGGACGAGGAAGAGTAACCTCGCCCTCGTCGCCAACTAGCTGCGGCGCCCCAGGATGTAGTCCAGGGCGGTCGACGTATGGTAGGCGACGGCCCGACTGTGGTAGCGATAGCCGCTCATCTCCGCCGTCAGCGGGCCGCTGTAGCCAATCTCGCGGAGCGCGTTGACGACCGGCTCCCACGGCACATCGCCCGACAGCAACGGCACAAAGCCGTTGATGTTGCCAATGCTGCGCTTGAAGTCCTTGACGTGGACCCGCTTGATGCGAGTGCCCAGGATACGGATCCAGTCGACCGGATCGCCGAACGGCAGGATGTTGCCGACATCGAAGTAGGCGCCGACGCGCGGGCTGCCGATGCCGTCGACGAAGGCGGCGAACTCGCAGGGGCTCAGGAGGAAGCCGTTCCAGACGTTCTCGATGCCCACATCGACGCCGGTCTCCTCGGCCATCGCGGCGATCTGGTCGAACGCCTCGCGGGCGCGTTCGAGGGCCGCGTCGTAAGCGACCTGGCGCGGCGGTTCACCGCCGTGGGGCAGGTAGACCACCGCCGGCACGATCAGCACGCAGCCGGCGCCGAGGGCCTTGGCGACCCGCAGGCAGTCGCCGGCGTAGCCGACGGCCTGTTCGCGAACGGCCGGATCGTCGGCCGTCAGCGAGTATTGCCAGAAGACGCCGCCGAGGGTCGAGCTGAGCTGCAGCCCGGCCGCCGCGGCGGTGGCCCGCACCGCTTGCAGGTCGGCCTCGGAACTGTCCAGCGCTGGCGCCGCACCGCTCGCCGCGGTTGCGAACTCCACCGCCTCGAAACCGGCCGCGGCGGCCAGGTCGAGCTTCTCGGCGACGGTCGCGCCGGCCAGGCTGCCGGCGCAGATGCCCTTCAACATATGTGGATCCCCGTGCGCCGCACGTGCGGCCCGGCAGGAATCTACGACAGCGCGGCGAGACTCCTGCCAGGCGAGGCGAAGCTCGCCTGCGTGACTGCTGTGTGACCTCGATTCGGGGCGACTCTGCGGCACAAGCCGATGTAGAGTGAGTGCGTGGCGGTCGGCTCAGCGACCGTCGCACGGTGGCCAGGTGGAGGACCGTGGTGCTGGGGTGTCCGGGTCAGGACGAGCACGGGGTCGACGGCGGCTGGCTGGCGTCAGCCGTGGAGACCGCCGCCGCCGAGTTGGCGGCGGGGGCGGTGACGCTCGGCTGGCAGCGCGCCACGGTCTGGCAGACCGCGGGCGGCAGCAGTCAGGCTGGGCGCGGCACCGACCAGGACGGGCGCGCCCTGGCGCTGGAGCTGCCCTTCGAGCTGGGCCCGCTGCTGGCGACTCCCGCCGGCATCTACCGCGAGCGGCCGCTGGCGCCGACCGGTGCCGGGGCGGTTCCCGGTGACCTGCTGGTCGTACCGCTGGGCCGCGCGCCGGGCCGCCGCGGCGTGCTGCTGGCCGACCCGCCAACCGCCGGCGGCGCGCCGGAAGTGGCCACCACGCTGGCACTATGCCGCGCCTTTGAGGCCAGTCTGGCCCTCGCGGCGACCTGCGAACAGCGGCAGGAGCGTCAACAGGCTGGGCTGCGGACGGTCCTCCAGATGGCCGACGCGCTGCTCGACTGCGAGGATGTCAGCGGCTTCTGCCGCGCCGCCGTCGAGACCGCGCGGGCGGGCCTCGGGGTCGAGCGGTGCGGCGTGTTCTTCCGTGACGGCGACCGGGTCCGGCCGACCTTTGGCACCGACCTGGACGGTCAGACCACCGACGAGCGGCGCCACTCGTTCGAGCTCAACCATCTTTGGCGCGCCTGGTTCGGCGAGCCGGCCGACCTCGACCGGCCGTGGATCGTGGCCGAACGGAACCACACCAACTGGACCGGCCACGGCCGCACCGTGATCGGTCGGGGCTGGGTGGCGGTGACGCCGATCCGGGCGCGCGGTCAGACGCTGGCCCTGCTGCTCAACGACACGGCCATCAGCGGTCACCAGATGGACCCCCTGCAGCAGGACCTGCTGGCCACCTTCTGCGCCCAACTCGGCCCGCTGCTGGAGCGCGTGCAGCTCGTCGAACGCCTCCGCACCAGCGAGGCCCGCTACCGCGAGGTGGTGGAGGACCAGACCGAGCTGATCTGCCGCTTCCGCGCCGAGGGCGAGCTGCTGTTTGTGAACGAGGCCTACTGCCGTTACTTCGGCCGCCTGCGCGACGAACTGCTTGGTCGGTCGTTCTTCGAGCTGGTGCCCCCGGCCGATGTCGCAGCGATCCGGGCGCACCTCGGCGCGCTGGGAGCCAAGCGACCCAGCGCCACCGTGACGCACCGCGCGCTCCGTGGTGACGGCAGCATCGTCTGGCAGCAGTGGGTCGACCAGGTCGTCCTGAACGACGCCGGGGAGGTCGTGGCATTCCAGTCGGTGGGCCGTGAGGCTGGCGGGCAGCTCAGCGGGCCAACCGCGGCCAACGGTCTGCTGACCAGCCACGGCGCTGCCGGGGGCCTGCCGGGCGGGTTCACGCTGCAGAGCGTCTGCCAGGAACTCGACCGGCCGCTGCGGGCCCTCAGCGCGTACGCGGGCGAGGCCCGCGATCCGGAGCTCGGGCTGGCGGTCCGGCAGACCCTCGAGGGCGTGGGCTGCATCGCGCGCTGCCAGCGTGATCTGTTGGCCGCGCTGCAGACCGACCCGGCGTTGCCGACGCCCTGGCAGGAGCCCCTGGCGGCGCCCTGCCGCCTGCGCGAAGTGCTCTGGGACCCACTCCTGGCCCTGGGCCCGCTGGCTGCCGAACGCGGCGTCGAACTGCTCTGCCAACTCGACCCCGCGACGCCCTGGTCGGTGCTGGCCGATGCCCGGCTCTTGCGCGAGACCGTCGGGCATCTCCTGTGCCACGCCCTCCATAGCGCGGTCGACGGGCATCTGGTGCTCTCCGCCAACGCCGTGCCCGCGGCCGACGGTTGGCGGCTGGCGATCCGTGTCGAAGCGCTGGGCAGCGCCTGGGCGGGTGCCGATCCGCCGGCCGCCGCCGGTGACTCACTGCGGCTGGCGCTGGCTGATCGCGCCGTCGCCGCCCTGGGCGGGCGCCTCGAAATCGACCGCCGCGAGGGCCGCAGCACCTGCTGGACGGTGCTCGTGGGGCTGACGGCCGACCCCGACCAGAGCGAGCCGCTGGTCTCGCGCGCGGTGGCCGGGCAGCAGGTCTGGCTGCCCGATGCCGACGACCCGACCTACCGCACCTACGCCGAGTTGCTGGCGAGCTGGGGCGTCGAGGCCGTCCGCGAGCGCCCGCTGCAGTCGCCGCTGGCCGCGCTCGTCTGCAGCAGCCCGGCCGCCTGGCCCGCGGTGCGGCAGGTCGTCGGCGAGCTACCCGTGGTCCACCTGATCCGGTGCGGTGAGGAGCTGCCGCCCGACCTCGGCGTGGTTCGCCTGCAGCGTCCGATCCGCCCGCACTTCCTGCACCGGGCCCTGCTGCAGATCGCGGGAGCCAGCGTCGAGGAAGCTCTCGGCGGCCTGACTGGTGACCGCCGCGCGATCCGCGTCCTGGCGGTCGAAGACAACCCCACCAACCGCGAGCTGCTGGCCTTGATGTTGGAGAAGCGCGGCTACCGCTGCACTGCCGTCAGCAGCGGCGAGGCCGCGCTCGAGTTGTACCGCCAGCAGCCCTTCGACGTGGTCCTGCTGGACCTCCAGATGCCCGGCATGGACGGCTTCGAAGTGGCCGCGCAAATCCGGGCGATGGCGCTCCCGGCGGCGGCGACGGTGCCCATCATCGCCGTCACCGCCCGCGCGATGCGCGAGGACCGGGAGCGCTGCCTCGAGGTCGGGATGGACGCCTACCTGCCCAAACCGGTCCGCGGCCAGGACCTCGTCGAGGCGCTCGAAACGGCCCTGCGCCGGCGCGCCGCAGTCTAGCTCACCAGCCGAGCAGGGCCCGCAGGTGGTCGCGGGTCGAGTGCAGGCGCTGCGAGGCCAGGTCGGTGAGGTGGTCCATCACGCGGTAGCCAAGCTGCGGCGTGGCCTCCATCAGCTCGCGCAGCGGTGCCGCCGGGATTCGCAGCACCTCGGCCGGGCCGACCGCCACGGCTTGCGCACTGAGGCGCTGCTGCCGGGTCAGGGCCGACCATCCGAAGACCTCGCCGGGCTGCACCTGCTTGATCTGTACATGCAGCTCCTGCCCGGCATGAAGAAACGTGAATGACAGGCCGACCAGTCCACGGTGTAGCAGGAAGATGTCGGTGGCCGCTTCGTTCTCACGGAAGATCACCTGGTCGGCCTGGTACTGCTCGACCCGCGCCAACGACTCGACCGCCGGGAGCAAGTGGTCAGGCAGACCGCGGAAGAGCGCGTAGTCGGTCAGACGGGTGGCGGTGAGCATCGCGGTTGGTCTCCTGTCAGTCGATCGCAAGGCAGTATGTAGCCGACCGGCAGGTCGGGTTTGGCGGCAGCGTTGCGAAGGTTGCCAAACGGCGTCAGCGGCGACTATGATGCAGTGAGGAGCCCGGATTGGAGAGGCAGCCTGGCGGGTCGGAAGCCGTCCACATCGTCGCCGTCGGCGGCGTGATGATGAGTGCCATCGCGCGCTTGCTGGTCGAGACCGGCCACCGGGTCAGCGGCTCCGATCTCGAGGAGTCGGCCTACACCACGGCGTTACGCGCGCTCGGCGTCGCTGTGACGATTGGCCATGCGGCGGCCAACGTGCCGCCCGACTGCGCCTGGGTCGGCATCTCGTCGGCGGTGCGGCCGGACAACCCCGAGGTGCAGGAGGCGCAGCGGCGCGGGTTGGCGGTGCTCAAGCGCGACGCCGTGCTGGGCCGCCTGATCAACCCACGGCGCGGCTGGGCCGCCGCTGGGACGCATGGCAAGACCACCACCTCGGGACTGGGTGCCGTGCTGCTGACCGAAGCGGGCCTGCAGCCGACCTTCCTGGTCGGCAGCACGGTCAGCAACTACGGCGTCAACGGCCGGGGCGGCGCCGGGCAGTGGGTGGTGGTCGAAGCCGATGAGTACGACCGCGCCTTCCTGACCCTGCAGCCCGAGGTGGCGCTGGTCACCAACTTGGAGCACGATCACCCCGACGTCTACCGTGACCTGGACGACCTCCGCGAGACGTTCCGGCAGTTCCTGTCGCAGGTCCGCCCGGCGGGCCGGGTGATCCTCAACGCCGACTGCCCCAACACGCCGCGGCTGCGCGATGCCGCTGCCGCGCCGGTCGAGACCTTCGGCTGGGCGCCGCAGGCCGACTGGCGGATCCTGTCGCAAGACCCGCGCGGCCTGGCCAACTTCGCACTGCGCGATCCGCTCGGCGTGGTGCATCAGGTCGAGACGCGGCTGCTGGGCCGGCACAACGTCGCCAACTGCGCCGCGGCGTTGGCAGCGGCCGCCGCGGCCGGCGTGCCGATCGCCCAGGCCGTCGAGTTGGCAGCGCTGTTCCAAGGTACCGGCCGGCGCTTGGAGGTGTTGGCCACCGCCGGTGGGCTGCGCGTGGTTGACGACTACGCCCACCACCCCACCGAAGTCGCCGCCACGATCGCCGCGGCGCGCGCCTGGGGTGGCCGGTTGCGGGTGGTCTACGAGCCGCACCAGTATGCCCGCACGCGGGAGCTGTTGGCCGACTATGCCGGCGTCTTCGAGGCGGCCGACGAGACGCTGATCTGCGACATCCACGTCGCTCGCGAGACCGACCTGAGCGGCGTCAGTGCCGCCGACGTCGCCCGCGTCGCCGGCGGCGCGGCGGCGGGCGTGCGCTACGTCGGGCCGCCCGCGGCGGCCAAAGAGGCGCTGCTGGCGAGCGCCGGCCGCGAGGAGACCTGGCTGGTGATGGGCGCCGGCAACATCACCCACCTGGCGCACGAGCTGGCGGCCTGGGTGCGGGAGCCGGTGCGATGATTGATCTGCACACCCACACCACCTGCTCCGACGGCACCGACCGGCCCGCGGAACTGCTGGCCGCCGCGGCCGCCGCCGGGCTGCGGGCCGTGGCGATCACCGATCACGACACGGTCGCGGCGTACCAGCAGGTCGCCCCTGGCGGCAGCGCGCCCGAGCTGATTGCCGGCGTCGAGATGAGCTGCGACCTGGAGCCGGCGATGCTGGACGTGCTGGGCTACCACGTCGAGCCGCAGCACCCGGTCCTGCAGACGACGCTCCGCGCGCTGCACGACTGGCGGGAGGAGCGCAATGTGCAGATCGGCGCCAGGTTGCAGGCGTTGGGCCTGCCCGCCGACTACGCGGCGGCCCGCGCCCTGGCCGGTGACGGCGAGCTCGGCCGGCCGCACTTCGCGCGGGTCCTGCTGCAGCGCGGCGCGGTCGAGAGCATCAGCGAGGCCTTCGACCGCTGGCTCGGGAGCGGCAAGCCGGCCTACCTGCCGAAGTCGCGCCTGACGATTGGCGAGGCGATCGACAGCATTCACGCCGCTGGCGGCGCGGCGGTCGTGGCGCATCCCTGCTTCCTGCGCCTGGCTGACACGGCGCTGGCACGCCAACTGCGCGAGTGGCGGAGCCTCGGCCTGGACGGCTTGGAGGTCCACTACCCCGAACACACCGCGCGGCAGCGCCAGCTCTATGCCGAGCTGGCGACCGCACTGGGACTGCTGATCACGGTCGGGTCGGACTACCACGGCAGCATCAAGCCGCAGATCACCCTCGGTGGGCTGTACCCGCCGCTGCCGGCCGACGAGGCCGTGCTGGACCCGCTGCGGGCCGCGGCGGAGCGCTGGCGATGAGGCGCCGCTGGCCGCTGCTGCTGCTGTTGCTGGGCCTGCCGCTGGCGGTGCTGGGCTGGCGGCAGCAGGCCGACTGGGCGGGTCACGGGCGGATTGTGGCAGTCACCGCGCAACCGGTGGCTGGCTCGCCGCCGTGGCAACTCACGGTGCCAGTGCCGGTCGCCGGGGAGCAGTACCTGCTGGAGCTGACGGTCCACCTGCCGGCGCCACCGCAACGCGAGGTGGTGCCGCGGCTGGCGCCGGTGCTGCGGCTGACCGCGCCGGACGGGCGCCGCGCTGACCTCGACCTGACACCCTGCACGGCCGGCCGGACCGTCTTCCGGGGAGGCCAGGCGGTGGTCACCAACCACTGGTGGTGGCGCGCGATGGCAGCCGGGGCGCACCGGCTCACCGTGGTCGACCTGAACGGCGAGCCGGCTGGCCTGCGGCCGACGGCGGTGCGCTGGCGGCTGGCGGCCGAGGCCCCGCCGGAGCCGCCCCGCAGCGCGTTGCTGGCGATCGGCTTTGGGCTGCTGGCGGTCGGCTTCCTGGTGCTGGTCTGGCGCTCGCGAGGAGAAACCGATGGCGCCCTGGCCCGCTGAGCTGAGCGCGGCGGCGCTGTTTGAGCTGGCCGACTGGCGACCGGAGCTGTTCGACCCGGAGTTGCCAGCCTGGGCCGCGCTGGACCGCCTGAGCGCCTACCTGGCCGCGCTGACCGCCGGTCGCGGCCACCCGCCCGCCCCGCCCGGCGTCCACTTCGAGGGCGACATCGTGATCGGCGACGGGGTGGTGATCGAGCCGGGCGTCTTCGTGCGCGGACCCGCGGTGCTCGAGGCGGAGGTGACCTTGCGGCAGGGCGCCTACCTGCGGGGCGACGTGCTGCTCGGTCGCGGCGCGCTGCTGGGGCACTGCAGCGAGGCCAAACACAGCATTCTCTGGCCGGGCGCGCACGCCCCGCACTTCAACTATGTCGGCGACAGCATCCTCGGCCGGCGGACCAACCTCGGGGCGGGCACCGTGCTGAGCAACGTCCCACTGGCCGGCGGCACCGTCGCCGTGCGGTACGGCTCGGAACGGCTCGACTCCGGTCGGCGCAAGCTCGGCGCCCTGCTGGGCGATGGCGCTCAGACCGGCTGCCAGGCCGTGCTGAACCCTGGCACGGTGGTCGGCCGCGGCGCCCGGATCGGGCCGCTCGCCAATGTCGTCGGCTTTGTGGCGCCGGGCAGCGTGCTGCGGACGCCGCGCGACGAGTGAGTTGGCGGGGCCGGCAGGGATCGCCACCAACCGGCCGAAGGTCCGGGCGGGAGCGGCTGCGATGGCCACGATGACCTCACGCGAACGGCTGGTCGCGGCGTTCGAGCACCGCACGCCCGACCGCGTGCCAGCCTACGACCTGCTGCGCAACGATGGAGCCATCGCCCACTACGCTGGCGAGCGCGTCACACCGGAGAACTGGCAGACCGTCGTACCGCGAGCGGTCAGCCGCTGTTTGGACCTCACTCGCAGCCTGCGCGGACCGCGCCACCCGGAGCGGGTCGAGCACCCCGACGGCAGTGTCGAGGTGCACCAGCGCTGGACCACCTGGCACCCGGTGAAGCGCATCCGCAGCGTGGACGAACTGCTGAGCAACTTCCGCCGCGTGGCAGAGGCCCCGCTGCCGACCGCGGCCCAGGCCCGCGAGGCGGCCCAGCAACTGCTGGCGCAGCACCTGCACTGGCAAGCGCTCTGCGAGCCTTGTCTGCTGGTCTGGCAGATCGGCGGCGTGGGGCTGATGGGCGCCTACGGTCTGGCTGGTTTGGAGTTGTTTAGCTACGCCCTGGCCGACGATCCGGAGACAGTCTCGGCCTACCTCGCCGCAGTTGCCGAGCGGCATATCCAGCGGGTCCACGCCGTCGCCGCCGCGGTCACCCCGGAGCTCTACCAGCGGCTGGCCCCCATCGCCTTCGTCGGCGACGACGTCGCCCACACCCAGGGCCCGATGTTCGGCCAGGCCGTCTTCGAACGCGACTTCTACCCCCACCTGAGGCGGATCGTCGAGGCGTACCACCAGCACGGCATCTTCGTGATGTTCCACAGCGACGGCAACCTCTGGCCCATCCTCGACCGGCTGGTGGACACCGGGATCGACGGTCTCAACCCGATTGAGGTCAACGCCGGCATGGACCTCGCGCGGCTGAAGCAGCAGTACGGCCCGCGGCTGACCTTCTGCGGCGGGGTCGACATCCACCGGCTGGTGCGCTACGGCAGCCTGACCGAGGTGATCGAGGGCGTGCGCAGCGCGATGCGCGAGGCCGGTGCCGACGGCGGCTACCTCTGCGGCAGCAGCACCGAACTCGATCACGAGCTGCCAGCGCAGAACGTGGTCGCGTTGCTGGAGACGATTCGCCAGGAGGGGGGCTACCCCGGGGTCCTGCAGGAGGCTCACTGATGACGGCACTCGAGCGCTACCGCGCCACCCTTGCCGGGCAGCCGGTCGACCGGCTACCGGCGCACCCGGTCACGATGATGTTCGCCAGCCGGCTGATCGGCCGCACCTTCTACGACTACATCATGGACCATCGCGTGATGGCCGCCGGGCAGTTGGCGATGGTCGAGCAGTTCGACGTGGACTGCGTCCAGACCATCTCCGACCCCTGCCGCGAAGTGGACGACCTCGGCGGCGAGTGTACCTACTTCACCGACGAGGCGCCCGCCAACGATGCGCGGCTGGCGCTCTTGCGCGACAAGGCGCGGTTGGTGGACCTGCGGCCGGCCGACCCGCTGGGCGGCGGGCGGATGCACGACCGGGTGCAGGCCGTGGCGTTGCTGCGGCAGCAGTGCGGACCCGACTTCAGCGTACAGGGCTGGGTCGAGGGCCCGATCGCCCTGGCGGTCGACCTGCGCGGGATGCAGGACCTGATGACCGACACGGTCGACGACCCGGACTTCGTGCGTGACCTGTTCGCCTTCAGCGTCGACCAGGAGATCGCCTTCGCCCGGGCGCAGGTCGCGGCTGGCGCCGACACCATCGGCGTCGGCGACGCCGCCGCCTCGCTGCTCGGTGGCAGCACCTACCGCGAGCTGGTCTGGCCCGAGGAGCGGCGGCTGGTGGACGCCATCCACGAGCTCGGGGCGCTGGTCCGGCTGCACATCTGTGGTCGCACGACGCACCTCGTCGAGGAAATCAACAAGCTGGGCTGCGACTACGTCGACATCGACTTCCTGTGCGACCTCACGAAGGCCCGCGCGGCGCTGCCGGAGACGGCCATCCTGGGCAACCTGGACCCCACCAGCGTGCTGCTGCGGGGGACCCCCGAGCAGGTCTACGACGGGCTGGCGGCGTGCCATGCGATCTGCGGCCGCCGCTTCGTGGTCGGCGCCGGCTGTGAGGTGCCCAACGCCACGCCCCACCTGAATCTGCAGGCGCTGGTCGCCTACGCCAAGGACCACGGCGCCTGAGGAGTCGGCGATGCGTGCCACCGTTGCTGCGCTGCTGCTGGGCGCCCTGGCGGGCTGCGCGCCGGAGCCCACCGCACGGCCGTCGTTGCCGCTGATCGAGGTCCTCGGCTGGCCACCAGGCGGCCGGTTGCCCGCCGCCTGGACCTGTCGCGGCGGCTCGCAGCGGCCGGCGGCGCGCTGGCGCTTCGAGCGGCCCAGCGCGGCCTTCGCGCTGATTCTGGAGGATCCCGACGCACCGGGCGGGACCTGGTACCACTGGGTCGCCTGGAACCTCACCACGCCAGCCCTGCGCGGCGGCGCGGAGCCCGAACCGGAGCAGCCGGCGATGCGCGAGGGCACCAACTCCTGGGGCCGGAGCGGCTACGGCAGTCCGTGTCCGCCAAGCGGCGAACACCGCTACGTGCTGCACGTCTGGGCGCTGTCCGAGCGCCTGGAGCTGCCTGCCAGCACCACCGGGCCCGCGCTGCGCGAAGCCTTGCGGCGGGTCGCCGTGGGCCACGGCAGCCTCCTCGGCCGGGTCGCTGCCGACCCGTAACAAGCGGCTTGCGGTGCGGCACTCTAGCGGTGGACGGCGGTTTGACCTGCCTTGGGGCGGGTGCTATAGTACGCGGCGGGATCCGGTGAGGACGGTTCATGGCGGATGAGCAGTGGCCGGCTTTGCAGAAGCAGCTTGCCGAGCTGGTCAGCGGCTACGCCGGCCGGGTGGAGTACGGCAACCTGCGGCTGGAGGTCTATGAATCGGCCAACGAAGGTCGCATCGCGCTGGCCTACGAGACCCCCGGGGGCTCCACCAACCAGTTTGGCATCACCTTCACCAGCGGTGAGTTTCACATGCTCGACGCCACCGCCGAGCACGAGATCGTCAGCCCCGATCCAGCCGCGGTGACCGCCCACATGGCGGCCCTGCTGGCGGGCATTCCGGAGGCCCGCGCCGGGCGGCTGCGCCAGGACATCGACCAGTTGCTGCAAGACGGTTCGACCCGGCGCGAGGTCTTGAGTGAGCTGAACCGCCTGATGCGCCTGGGCACCGAGTTCCGCGGCGGCAGCCTGACGGTCGACGAGTTGACCGCCGCCTGCCGCTTTCTGTACGCCCGCACGGGAGGCTGACGGTGCGCCTGGCCGACGTCCAGGCCGATGCCCTGGCCTTCATGTACGCCCACGAGTTTGTCGAGCAGAGCATTGAGGAGAAAGACCTCCACAATCCGCTGCTGCACGATATCGAGTACCCCACCAAAGCCCCGCTCTCCGACCGCGTGATCGACCGCAACGAGGTGGCCGAGAAGGTGATCTTCGTGGCCTTGGCCGACCTCGTGGCGCAGCGGCGGCTGAAACTGACCTTGGAGCCGCCGCGCGCGCCGCTCGGGCAGCGCTGGCTGTTGCCGCTGTTGCGCCTGGCTGGCGCCGGGCGGCCGCTGCTGCTGGTGCAACGCGATGGCAGCTTCCCGGCGTCACCGCTGAACAAGGCGCTGACGGACCTCTTCGATTCGCTCTGGCAGCCCGGCAGCGACTTCATCAGCGAACCGCGCTTACCGCTCCGACGGTTGCTGAAGCTGCTCTTCCAGCGGCGTGAGAAGGAGCGCGATCCGTACCACGACGTGCTCCAATGGGTCGGCGACGAGTTGGTCGACGAGGGTTTCTACAACGAGAGCACGGAGGTGGCGGTGGGTGCCCTGCCCTTCAAGGAGGCGCATCCCGACAAGGAGAAGATGCTCAGCGTGGCGCCGCGGGTGGAGGCCCTCAAGGAGCGGCTGACCACGCTGCAGCGGCGGGATCCCGAGCTTTACGAGGCGTTGCGGAGCACCGTCAAGGAGACCATCAAAGAGATCTCCGTGCTCTTCGCGCGCCGCTACTCGCTGTGACGATGCGTCTCGCCGCAGCGCTTCGGCGGTTCTGGGAGGCTGAAGTGCGGCCCGCCGGCCAGCGCTGGTCACCGCCAATCGCCCTCGCCAGCGTGGTCGGGTGTGCCTTGTTGATGAACAAGCGCTACCTCGCCGACCGCAGCATCGTCGATCTGCCGGTCCTGCGCTGGCAGGCCGTGGCCGCCTGGCTGGCGGCGCTGGCGGTGGCGTTCCTGGTGAGTGGGCGCGCCAACCGCGTCACCGGCGCGCTGCTGGCGGTCGGCGGCGGCCTGGCGGCGATGGCGGCCGTGCTCGCCGTGGCGCAGTTCGACTCGCACAGTGTCCGCACGCTGGCCGCCCGCCGCGCCGAGGTCGGGCTGATGCTGACCCTGGTCTGGGTGGTGGTCGCCCCGGTGTTGGTCTACGCCGCCAACCCGGCCGCCCGGCCGCGGCGCGCGGCCCTCCTGGCGGCCCTGGCGGCGGGGGCGCTGTTGGCGCTGCGGGCGCTGCCCGGGCCCTGGCAACGGCTGCTCATCGACGCCCGCTACGACAAGTTCAACTGGGGCCTGCTGACTTTCGCCTGGCTCTGCGCGGTGCCGCTGTTGGTCTCGGCCGGCTGTGATGGCCGGCGGCCGCGGGCTGACGGGCTGGGCCTGGGCCGCTGGCGCTTCTGGCTGGCGCCGACCGCGGGCTGTACGCTGCTGATGGTCGTGCTGATCGTCGCCTTCGCCGGCCGCCAGCCGAGCTTTCAGATCTACTACCCGATGTTCCGCGGGGACTTCCCGGGCTACAACCCCTGGGAGGTTGGCTGGGGCTACTTCGTGGGTTACGAGCTGACCTACGCCGCCTACTTCGTGGCCTGGGAGTTCTTTTTCCGCGGTTGGATGTTGTTCCGACTGGAGCGCCACTGCGGCCCGACGGCCATCGTCTGGCAGACCATTCCGTTCGTGCTGCTGCACATCGGCAAGCCGGGGCCGGAGTTCCACAGCTCCCTGCTGGCGGGCCTCGTGCTCGGCTGGCTGGCCTGGCGCGGGCGCTCTTGTTGGCCCTGCTTCCTGTTACACTTCACCGCGGCGTTCACGATGGACTTGACCGCACTGCTAGGTGGGGCACGATGATCGCCGATCGGCTGACCTGTGAACTGACCACGCTGCCGCTGGCCGAGGTTTGGACTCCGGCGCAGGCGCGGGATCTGCTGCGGGGACGCCCCGAGCTGGTCGCGTTGTACGGCGCAGCCTGGGGACCGGCCGCGTTGGCCAACGCCGGCGCGGCGCGGCGCCGGCAAAGCTGGCGGGCCGAGCCCCGGGCAGTGGCCGCCGCCTGTGCCGCGCAGGTGCCCCCGCCGGGCCCGACACCGCAGCAGCAGGAGCACCTCAGTTGGCTGCTCGACCCGGCCACGGTGGTGATCGTCGCGGGGCAGCAGCCGGGCCTCTTCGGCGGTCCCCTTTACAGCTTCTACAAAGCGCTGACCGCCGTCGTCACCGCGGCCCGCTTGACCGCCGCCGGGCAGCCGGCGGTGCCGGTCTTCTGGATCGCCAGCGAGGATGACGACTTCGAGGAGGTAGCCAGCACCTGGCTGCTCGACAACCAGGACGCGCCACAGCACCTGCAATGGGACGGCCAGCGGGTGGCCGGGCAAGCGGTCGGGCGCTACGAACTGCCGGCCGAGGCGCTGGACGAGCTGCTGGCCGGCCTGGCGGCGGCCTGCGCCGGGCGGCCCGACCTGCCGACCGTCGAGGCGGCGTTGCGGCACGACTACACCGGGCGCGGCCTCGGCGCGGCGTTCGCGGCCTGGTTGCAGCGGCTCTTGGGTGGCCACGGTCTGCTCACCCTGGACCCCACCACGGCCGATCTCCGGGCGCTGGCCGGGCCGTTCCTGGAACGCGTGCTGCAAGCGCCGCTGCGGCCGACCGAACTGGCCAACGCGGCCGGCGACCGGCTGCTGGCGCTGGGTTACGAAGTCCCGACGCACCGGCCGGCCGGGTTGTGTGCGCTCTACTGGCTGGACGACGCCGGCCTGCGGCGCCGGCTCTGGTTGGATGGCCCGGCGGTGATCACCGACCGCGGCGAGCGGCTCGACCTGGCCGCGCTGCAGCAGATTGGCCGCGACAGTCCCGCCCGGTTCAGCACCAGCCTGTTGCTGCGGCCGGTCTTGCAGGACTACCTGCTGCCGACCGCCGGCTTCGTGGTCGGGCCGGGCGAGATCGGCTACGCCGCGCAGGTCGGGCCGATCTGGGACCACTACGAGGTGCCCCGTTCGGCGCTGCTGCCGCGCTTCAGCGCAACTTTGCTGGAGCCGAAGGTGGCGAAGCACCTGCAGACCTATCGGCTGACGCTCCCCCAGACCTGGGAGGACCTGCCGCGGCTGGTCAGTCTGGTCTCGCAGGCCGGCGAGGGGCAGTCCACCAGCACCCTCTTCCGGGTCGCGCTGGAGCAACTGCAGGAACCGCTGATTCGCCTGCAGCGGCACGCCCAGAGCATCGATCCGAGCCTGGAGGGCAGCGGGGCGGCGCTGCTCAGCAAGGTGCAACAGGAGGTCTCCCGGTTGGAGGAGAAGGTGCAGCGGGCGCTGCGCCAGCGCGACGAGACCCTCAACCGGCGGCTGGCAGCGGTGCATCATCACCTCTGGCCGGGCAACGGTCTGCAGGAGCGCCGCTACGGTCTGAGCGGCTACCTGGCGCGGTACGGCTGGGGCCTGGTCGATAGCCTGCGCGAGGCGGCCACAGCGGTCCGCGCCGACCAGCACGCCGTGCTGAGGATCCTCTGATGCCGCCGCTGGCCGTGGTCGGCGCCGGGAGTTGGGGCACGGCGCTGGCCTGGCTGCTGGCCAGCAGCGGCCGCCCGGTGCGGTTGTGGGGCCGCGACGCCACGCTGGTCGCCGAACTGCGCGCGGCGCGCGTGAACCGGCGCTACCTCCCCGAGGCCGAGCTCCCCGCCAGCGTCCAGCCGACGGCCGACCTGGCCGCCGCCGTGGCGCACGCCGAGCTGGTGGTGGTCGCGGTGCCGTCGGTCGGCGTCCCGGCGCTGGCCACCGCGCTGGCCACCACGGTCGCGCCGGGAGCGTTGGTGGTCTCGGCGACCAAGGGGTTGGACCACCAGTCGGGGCAGCGCATGACGACGGTCCTGGCCACGGCGCTCGGCCCGCGGGCGACCGTCGCGGCGCTGTCGGGGCCGAACCTGGCGCACGAAATCGTCGCCGGGCAACCCGCCGCCTCGGTCCTCGCCGCCGGCGACCCAGCGGCCGCGGAGCGGGCGCAGCGGCTCCTCACGACGGCCACCTTCCGGGTCTACCGCAGCGCCGACGTGGCCGGGGTGGAGCTGGGCGGGGCGCTCAAGAACCCGCTCGCCATCGCGGCCGGCATCGTCGACGGGCTGGGCTTCGGGGACAACACCAAGGCCACGCTGCTGACCCGTGGAATGCACGAAGTGCGCCGCCTGGGCGTGGCCCTGGGCGCCGACGAGCGGACCTTCGCCGGGCTCTGTGGGCTCGGCGACCTGCTGGCGACCTGCCAGAGCCGCCAGAGCCGTAACCGCAATCTCGGCGAGCAGCTCGGCCGTGGCCGCGCGCTGGCCGATCTGCTGGCGGCCACCTCACAGGTCGCCGAAGGCGTGCCGACCTGCCGCACCGCGCTCCGGCTGGCCGCCGCGCAGGGCATCGAGATGCCGATCTTGTCGCAACTCCAGGAAGTGCTCTTCGCCGGCAAGCCCGCCGCCGCCGCCGCCCGTGACCTAATGCTGCGCGACGTCACCGAGGAGTGGCGATGAGCGTCGCCAACAGCGTGCTGGACCTGATCGGCCAGACCCCGCTGGTCGATCTGAGTTGGCTGCTGGCCGACCGCTCCCGCCGGCTGTTGGCAAAGGCCGAGTTCCTCAACCCCGGCGGCAGCATCAAGGACCGGGTGGCCGCCCACCTGATCGCCCGGGCCCTGCAGACGGGGCGCCTGGCGCGCGGTCAGACCGTCGTCGAGCTGACTTCGGGCAACATGGGGTGCGGGCTGGCACTCGCTTGTGGGCACCACGGCCTGCCCTTTGTGGCGGTGATGTCGGCCGGCAACAGTCCGGAGCGCGCCGCGATGATGCGTGCGCTGGGCGCCACGGTGGAGCTGGTCCCGCAGGCGGCCGGGGGGCTGCCGGGTCAGGTCTCGGGCGCCGACCTGGCGCTGGTGGCGGCCCGCGCGGCGGAGTTGGTGGCCGCGACCGACGGCTGGTACGTCGACCAGTTCCACAACCCCGACAACGTCGGCGCGCACGAGAGCAGCACCGGTCCGGAGATCTGGGAGCAGTCCGGTGGCCGGGTCGACGCTGTTGTGGCGGCGGCCGGCACGGGCTGTAGCTTCGTCGGTGCGATGCGCTACCTGCGCCGCCAGCAGCCGCTGGTGCAGGGTTGGGTGGTCGAGCCGGCCGGCGCCGCCGTGCTGGCTGGGGAGCCGGTCACCAAGCCGGGTCACGTGATCCAGGGCACCGGCTACGGCAGCGTGCCGCCGCAGTGGGAGCCGGCCCTCTGTACCGGCAGCCTGGCGGTCAGTGACGACGCGGCGCGCCGCCTGGCGCGGCGGTTGGCGGCCGAGGCGGGGCTCTTCGTCGGCTTCTCGGCAGGGGCCAACGTGGCGGCCGCGGTGCGCCTGGCGAGCCACCCCGCCGCGCCGCGCTGCCTGGTGACGTTGCTGCCCGACAGCGGGCTGAAGTACCTGTCGACCGACCTCGTGCCGGCCTGACGCTCAGTCCAGCCGCAGCAGCCCGGCCGCCGCGGCATCGAGGTCCGGTGGCAGCGCTGTCGGGCGCCAGCCCGAGGCGGTATAGACGGCGCCCTGCAGCGTCGCGCCGGTCAGGTCGGCCGTCCGCAGATCAGCGTAGCTGAGGTCGGCGCCGCTGAGGTCGGCGCCACTGAGGTCGGCCCCGGCCAGATCGCTGCGGCTGAGATCGGCGCCACTGAGGTCGGCCCCGCGCAGGTCGACCCCTCGCAACCAGGCGTAGCTGAGATCGGCGCCACTGAGCGGCGGCGCAGCGGCGGCGCCCTGGTGCAGCTCCCAGACCAGCCGCCACTTCGGGTCGAAGAGCGTTGCCGCATCGGCCGTGACGCCGCTCAGGCGGGCTTCCCGCAAGTTGGCCCCACGCAAGTCCGCGCCCCGCAGATCGGCCTGGTCGAGGTTCGCCGCCGCCAGGTTAGAGGCCTGCAACCGCGCCTGCCGCAGGTCGGCCAGTTGCAGGTTGGCCCCCGCCAGGTGGGCCTCGGCGAGGTCTTGCCTGACCAGCTTCTGCCCACTGCTGCCGCGGTTCACAAGCTCCCAGACCAGCCGCCACTTCGGCGGCAGGACGGTCGCCTCGTCGAGCCGGGCGCCGCTCAGATCGGCGGCCGCCAGGTCGACCTCGCCGAGGTCGGCCCCGAGCAGGATGGTCTCCAGCAGGAAGGCGCCCCGCAGCACCGCCCGGAAGGCGCCGGCGCCGCTGAGGTCGGCGCGGGCCAGGTTGGCGCCGCTGAGGTCGGCCTCGAATAGGCTGGCTTCGCGCAGGTCGGCGCGGCTGAGCTGCGCTCGGCAGAACCGGGCGTGGTTCAGGTTCTGGCCTCGGAGACGCGCCCCGCGCAGGTCCTGGTCAGTGAGGTCCGGCAGGCGCGCCAGGATTTCGTCTCGGCTCAGTGGCATCGTCCCACCGCTCGACTCCTCGGCAGCGACCACGGCCCAGTTGGCCTCAGCCGGCCGGGCTCCTCCCGCCGCCGGCGGCCGGGCGTCACGGGTTGGCGCGACCCAATCGGGCGGCAGCTTCGCCCCGAGTGCTTGACGGCAGGCGTTCAGAGCACTACCGTAAGGCCTGTCGCAAGCATCGCAACCTAACAGCCGAAGAGCTAGCTTAGCAGGCGGTGCCAGCAGGAGGAGTGCGCCATGGCGCGGGTCGGCGGTGATCAATCAACTCTGGAGGCCTTGCTCAAGGAGCAACAGGCCGCCGTATCCGAGGTCCACCGGCTGGTTGCCCGCCTGCTGGAGCTGACGCCACAGTTGCAGCGTCGCATGCGCGACGAACTGGCGCTCCACGTCGAACCCGATTACAGCCTGCTGAGCGAGGCCCTGACTCGCCTGCAGGCCGCCACCCGCCGCTCCGCGCAGCCCGCTTCGCCGCGCCGCAGCAAGCCACGGCGCTTCATGCTGGTCCACCGCGGCAACGGCGAGCCGGTGCTTGGGCCGGACGGCCAGCCGTTGACCTTCCGCACCAAGTTGCAGGTCCTGCGCGGTCCACGTTACGCGGCCCTGCTGGGCAGCGATGGGGTGCAGCAGGTGCAAATCGTCGACACGCAGCGCGACAATGCGGTGGTGGTCGATCGACTGCGCCTGGGACCCGCGCCCGGCGGGCGCCGGCGACGCGAGAATCAACCTGAGGAGTAGCGAGGGAGGGACTCGAACCCTCGACCTAGCGATTATGAGTCGCTCGCTCTAACCGGCTGAGCTACCTCGCCAAACAGGGCTGCACGATACCACCGCTGCCCCGCCGCGTCAATCCCACGCCGGGCCGCGGATCGGGGCAGGTGGCCGCCTGGCGACGGCCAATCCGAGCCTTGGGAGCAGGTGATGCTAGCTGGGCTCTGGACGATCTTGCCGGTGGCACTGAGTGCCGCCCCGTTGCTGCCGGCGGTCGAAGCCGAAGGCCTGATCTACGAGGCTGGCAACGCCAACAACGGGTCGGGACCGTTGTGGTGCTACGGCAGCACGGTCCTGGCGCGGATTGGCGAGCAGGTCTTCGCCAGCGGCATGGAGGTCCTGCCCGACCAGCAGCCGCTCCACAACACGCGCTGGGTGCTTTGGCAACTGGTCGACGGCCAGTGGCGGACGGCGCAGGCCGATCCCACCGGCCGGCAGCGCGAGCCCTGTCCGCTGGGCGTCTTCCGCGACGGCCGCCTGCTGCTCACTAGCAACCCCACCCTCACACCGCCGGGGACCTACAGCGGCGCAGCCCGGCCGACCGTGCTGGTCTTCGACACCGCCCAGCCGAGCGCCGCGCCACGGCTGCTCGAACCACGGTGGGAGGGCGCGCCGGCCTTCACCGAGCACAGCTACCGCGGCTTCTGTGTCGATGGGCCCAACCAGGAAGCGCTCTACTTCAACAACCTGGGCTATGACAGCATCTACTGGAGCTTCCTGGACCGTCAGGGGCAGTGGTCGCGTTCCGGCCGGCTGGCGGTGCCCTGGGGCGCCGAGTTTGAGGTGCCGGAGCCGGTGCGGATCTGCTACCACAACATGGCCCTGCGCGACCGGGCCGCGCACACCCTCGGCGTCAGTGACATCATCGAACCCGTCAAGGCCTGGCGGGAGTACAAGCTGATCCTGAACAACGGCCAGAAGTGGGACTACGACTTCCGGCGGCTCTACTACTGCTACACCCCCGACATCACCAGCACCGCCTGGCAGCCTTGGGTCAAGGTGGCCGACTGCGACGCGACCTGCGGCCACATCACGAATCTCGACCTGTGGCTCGACGCCGCGGGGCGGGCGCACCTGCTCTGGATCGAGAGCAGTGTCTGGAACCCCAAGGTGCGCGACAAGTTCTTCCCCGAGGTGCCCGCCACCAAGACCCTGATGTATGGACTGATCGAGCAGGGCAAGGTGATGCGCAAGGTGGCCCTGCTGAAAGGCGGCGAGCGGCAGCCGTCGCAGGTCCTGCCGGGGTATGCACGGTTCCAGGCCACTCCCGACGGCCGGCTGCTGGTGATCAGCTACGCCAGCGGCAGCGCCGACGGTCTGCCGATCAATGAGAACCGGGTCCAGGAGTTGCTGCCGGATGGCAGCTTCACGCCCTCGGTGCGGGTGCCGCTGCGGAACCCCTTCACCGCCTTCATGACCGCCAGCGAGCGGGGTGGCTCGGCGCCGTCGGCGACGCTCGACCTCCTGGGACAGGTCAGCGGTCAGGGCGGCATCCATTACGCCCGCATCGGACTGTTGAACCAGGTGCTCGCCGACTTCGAGGCAGCGGTCGAGTGGAGTGCCGACGGGACAGTGCTGGCGCTCGACGGCCGCCCTTCGCGGGCCGTGCAGGGCGAGATTGCGGAGTACCAGTGGCAGGTCGGCGAGCAGCGCGCCAGCGGGCCGCAGGTGCGCCTGGCAGCCGGCCGCGGCAAGCAGGCGACGGTCGCGTTGACCGTGCGCGACGCGGCCGGCCACCAGCAACGGGCGACCCGCACGGTCAACCTGCCGCCGCATCCCAGCGACTTCGGTCTGGCGCGCTGGGGCACCGTGCTGCGGCTGGAAGCCGAGCAGTTCGCCGCGGAGGGTGGCGGCAGCGGGCAGGTGCGCGACGACAAGCTGCAGACGAGCGGGCTGTCGCTGTCGCACAGCGATGCCGCGGGCCACTGGCTGGAGTGGGAGTGTCGGGTGCCGACCGCCGACCGCTACTACCTGCTGGCGCGCTACGCCGTGCCGACGGACACCGCGCGGGACCTGACCATCGACGGTCAGCCCGGCGGCGAGCTGGCCTTCGCCAGCACCGGGGGCTACGGCAGCAGCGTGGCTGACGATTGGCGGTTGGCCGCCCCGCTGGTCGGCGCTGCGCCGCTGGTGCTGCCGCTGAGCGCTGGGCCGCACCGCCTGCGGCTGACCAACCGCAACGGCCGCGGCCTGAACTTGGACTACCTCGAGCTGGTCGCCGCGACGGCCCCCGCGGTGGAGCTGGAGCCGGCCGGCTGGCGGCTCTTGGAGCACCGCGGCTGGCGCTACCTGGCACCGCTCGAGGGCACGCTGGCGCCCTCGCGGATGCGGCCGGACAGCGGGCAGGCTTACGTGGTGGTGCTCGGTCCGCAGTTCGTCGGCGACGGGGTGGCCGGGCAGCCGGCCTCCCGGCTGGAGCTGTTCGAGAACGGCCAGCCGCTCACCCGCAACAATGTCCACGCCGACATCCGGGCCAAGAGCGGGCTCTACTCGCACTGGTCGACGGTGGTCTACTTCAGCGCCAGCGACGGCAGCGACCCGCGGGCCAACGGGCGGCGTTACACCTGGCGGCTGACGCGCTGAGGCACCTGCGCAAAGCACGGGAACGACCCTACAATGGGCTGGGGATGCCACAGCGATGACGGTGACGGTGCGGGTCTATGCGCAACTCCGCGAGTTGGTGCCGGGCGGCCAGCGCCAGACCACCTGCGCGTTGCCCAGTGGGGCGACGGTGCTGGAGCTGGCCGACCGCCTGGGAATCGGCGACCAGCCGCTGGAGGTGATGGTCAACGACCAGCGCGCCCACCACGGCATCCGGCCGGCGGACGGCGACGTGGTCAGCTTCTTCCCGGCCCTCGCTGGCGGCTAGACCTGCGCCCGACGCTGCTGCTGTTGCTGCTGCCGGCGCTGGCTGCGGCCGAACTCGAGCCGTTCGACGACCAGCCGCTGGCGGGCCGCCAACCGGTCGTGCTGCTGCACGGCTGGAACAGCGGGCCCAGGATCTGGGACGACCTGCGCGACAGCACGGCGCAGGATGTGCTGCTACGGCAGCGCTGCCGGCTCTACCGCTGGCGTTACGACTGGTCGGAACCCCTGGCAGCCAACGGTGCGCGCCTCGGCGCCGAACTGCTGGCGCGACCGGAGCTGGTCGACCGACCGGTGGTGCTGGTGGGCCACAGCATGGGCGGACTGGTGGCCCGGGCCTACCTCGAAAGCGACCCGGCCGCGCTCGACCGCGTGGCGCTGTTGATCACCTGCGGCACGCCGCACCACGGGTCGCCGAGCAGCTCGCTCGATTGGCTCGGCGAGAGCAACCGGGTGCTCGGCACCCTGCCCTTCGTCGGCGGCTCGAAGACGCTCCAGAAGTACCTGCCCGTGCTGGCGGCGGCGGCGACCGCCGGTGGCCGGCAGCTCGGCTGGGACAACCTCACGCAGACGATGCCGGCGTCGGTCTGGCAACGCGCCGACCGCACGCTGCGGCTGCTCAACGAACGGCTGGCCAGTCACCCGGCCCGGACCGAGCTGCTGGCCCGCTATCGCCTCTACGCCGGCTACCTGCCGCGGGTGCCGACGCTGACCGACCGCGCCGCCCTGGCGGCGCTCCTGAAGGGCCAGCCGTACCCACTCGGCGCGGCCGTGCTGGCGCGCTCGTTCGTCGACGCCGGCCGCCAACCGATCAGCGCCTGGCTGGCCAACGACGGCGTGGTGCCCTTGGAGTCGGCCCTGCTGTTGCAGCCGGGCGAGTCCATCGCCGGTTGGCAAGACGGACGGGTGGCGCTGCGCCGCGAGGTGATCCAGCGCCGTTTGCCTGCCGCGACCGTGCCCTGGCAGGTCTGGCCGGAGGTCGACCACAACGCCCTGGCGACCGCCCCGCCGCTGCTCGCCGAGCTGCGGCGCGAGCTGGCCGCCAGCGATGCCAATGGGCTGCTGCTGCAGCGCGGCGAGCAGCTCTGGCTCGTCCGGCCCACCGGCGGCGAGCAGCCGATGGGTCCCGGGCGCTGGCTGGCCAGCGCCGTCAACCGCCTGCTGCTGGCCCAGGACGAGGGCCTGGTGGTGCGCCAGCCCGGCGGAGCGCGGTGGCTTTCGCGCGGCGCCGCGTCACACTGGGAGGTCTCGCCGGCGGCCACCTGGGCGCTCTCCAGCCGCGGTCTGCTGCTGGGCTGTGAGCGTCCCGCCGCCCGGCCGCTGGCGCCACCCAACGGCGCGGCCTGCTGGTCGCCGGAAGGGCAGTGGCTGCTCTACCCGGCCGCCTCCGGCGTGCAGCGGGTCCACCTGCCCAGCCTGACGGTAACGGCCGAGCCGCCCGGGCAGCAGCCGCTCGGCTTTCTGCCCGACGGCCGCCTGCTCTGGGCCAGCGGGCCAGCCCAGTGGCGCGGCGTCGGCGGCCTGGCGGTCTGTTGGCTCGCCGGCGGCTCCCTCACCGCCGGTCTGCCGAGCGCCGCTCCCAGCCCGTTGGCGCTGGTCGGGCCACGGTCCGGTCTGTATCTGCTACCCGCCGGCGGCGACGCGTTGCGGCTGGCTGACCAGGACTGCCAGCCCGTCGGCGATGGCGTGACCTGGCTGGCCTGGCCGACGGCGCAGGGCGTCGCGGTCTGGCGCGGCCGCGGCATCGAACCGCTATCGACAGGCGCGGAGGGCCCCTCGCAGCTCGCCGCCGCCGGACCGTGGCTGCTGGTCGCCCGCGGCCGGCAGGTGGCTGGCTTCCGGATGCCGGCCGGCACGCCGCTCAGTCTGTCGCCGCTGGCTGCGCCCGCGGACGGGCCGGGCCTGGCCAGTGCCGACGGCCGCTGGCTGGCGCGGCCCTGGGGCAGCCAGACCTGGCTCTGGCGGACCGACTCGCTGCAGGCCAGCGTCCTCCCTGGCCGTCCCGTCGCCTGGTTACCGGCGCCGGTGGCGCGGATCTGGGAGACTGCACCACACTGACGCCGAGGGTGTCACCGTGAGTGTCTGCATCGAGTTCCCCCCGCCGGGCGCCGTGCTCGGCCCGGCCGACGGCGAGTTGGACGGCCAGCAACTGCGGATCGAGGTCCGCGGCAGCGGCCCGCGCGACGTGCCGCTGTTCGTCAACGAAGAGGTGTTGCAGACGGCCGCCGATGGCCGCTTCACCTGCCCCGTGGCGCTGCCGCCCGGCGACGGCTGGGTGGTCGTCGGCCTGCTCAGCGGCTGCGCCTGTGTCACCAACCGGGTGCCGGTGCGGGTCGCCCTCGACCCATCAGAGCCCCGCCCCGCGTAGCTCCAGGAGCGCCACCTCGCCCGGCGGCAGGCGCAGCGTGAGGGCGTTGCCGCGTCGTTGCAGCGGTAGCTTGCGCCAGGTCTCGGTGGCGCCGCTCAGCTTGCCGCGCCGGACCGTCAGCGTGCCCTGCCAGGCGGCGAACAGGTCGTTGTTGAAGAGCCCCACCAGCAGGCGGTCGCCGCGGTCGAAGTAGCAGGTCTGCAGGCCCAGCCCGGCCGGCGTCGCGGCCACCGGCGCCAGCGAGTCGAAGTACCCACCGAGGGCTGCCGTCAGCCCCTGCAGCAGACGGTACGGGGACTCGATATTGACCAGCTCCGGCCGCTGCCAGGTCAGCTTGTCGCTCTGCCAATGGTCCACGGCGCTCACCACGACGCGGCCCGGGCCTGCCGCGTGGACGGTCAGCAGCGCCTCGCCCGCGTCGCTCAGCAGCAGGGGCTGAGCCCCCCGCAGCGCCAGCCGGCGGTAACGGTAGGGCGCTTCGTCGAAGACGCGGCCGTTGCCGGCGAGCAGCTTCGAGGCGCAGCCCGTGGCGACCTCGCCGACCTGCACCCCAGCCAGCTCCGGCGGCAGCGCCGCGGCGTGCTGCGCGTCGAGCAGCAGATCGCCCCCGCCCGCCACGAAGGCGCGCAGCGCGGCGACGAACTCCGGGGTCAGCTCCACCTCGCCCGCCAGCAGCAGCGCGCGGTACTGCCGCAGGATCGCCGGGTGGCAGCGGTTGGTCACCACATCGAAGCTGTCGCCGAAGGGCGTCGGCGTCAGGAAGCCGCGTTCGTTGCGCAGGTAGCTGGCGTCCTGGTAGCCCGGCCAGATCAACCGGAACAGGTTGTCGAGGCCGTAGTCGCCCGGCTCATAGGCGAACTTGCCCCAGATCTTGTAGCGGTCACTGCGGTAGAGATGCCGCGGCATGTTCCAGCCGTGGTGGAAGTCCAGCACCACCGCCAGCGGCGTCTCCGGCACGCCACGCGCGGGGTGCTCGCGAGTCCACTTCAGGATCTCCAGGTGCTGCCGCCCGAGCGGGCTGAGCTCCGGGGCACCCGACGGCAGGCGGTCGGCGGTGAACTGCCCGGTCTCGGTGCCGCCGATGCTGTGGCCGCCCAGGAACCCGCTCAGCAGCAGGCGGCGGTGCAGGCTCAGCGAGCAGCCCTTGTGCGGCCCGTAGCCGTAGCCGTTGGCCCCTTCGGTGTGGTGGCCGGTGTAGAGGTTGTAGCCGTAACGGTTCCAGACGCTGGTCGCCTGGTAGGTCAGCCGCCCGTACTGCCGCCCGGCGCCGCGCAAGAAGGCGAACAGCAGCGTGTCGCTGGGCAAGCCCTGGGCGGTCTCCAGGCCCAACAGCCGCGCCCCGCGCTCGCCGTAGTAGTGGCTGAAGTTCAGCGAGCCGGTGGCGTTCATGAAATCCTGGTGGTCGCCCGCGATGCGCCGGTCCCAGGCCAGGAAGTCCTGCCAGCCCTCACGCCGTGTCTGGGCCGGCCCGCGGTCGGCGTAGGCGCCGATGTAGCGGCCGTCCTGCTCACCGTTGTCGAAACCCAGGAAGCGGTCGCCGCAGACGCGCTGCAGGATCGCCTTGTGTTCCGGCGCGACGACCCACGGGAAGTCGGGGTTGTCGGGCACGTAGCCCCAGACATCGAAAAGCAGCAGCCCGCGGCGCTGCACCTCCCGCAGTTGCTGCTCGAAGCTGCTCAACGCCGCCTGCCAGGCCGCCTCGTCGCGGTACCTGGCGCGCTGCGGGCAGATGCTGAGATGCGGCCAGCAGACGCTGCCAAAGTCGTAGTGGCGGTGGAAGTCGTCCAACGTGTCGGGGTGGATGCCCCGCGCACCGGTCATCTGGAAGCCCGCACCCAGCGTGGCCCGCGTCACCGGGCGCGGCTCCGTGGTCGCGAACAGGGGATGCTCCTCGGGCACCACCGGCCGGTTGAGCGGGCGACCCGGCCGCGCCCGCAGCACCGCCGCCGGCTCCTGCAGCCGCGCCAGGCTGGCCCGCGCCGCCGCCTGGCGCGCGGCGTAGCCAGCGGGCCAGACCACCTGGTCCCGCCGCACCAGCCGCAGATCCCGCAGTTCACCGCTCCAGCGGTTGACGCTGCCCGTCCGCACGTTGCCCTCGTCGAGGTCCAGGCAGACCGCCACGACATGCCCCGGATCGAACACGTCGTTGCCCTCGAACGAGAGCCCGACCTGGATCTCGCGGTCGCCGGCCACCTCGTCACGGCCGAGCCAGAGTAGCTTCTCGTCGCCCTTGGCATCGATCAGCCGCCAGGCTGCGACATGCCCGCTGCCGCTGCCCCGCCACCGGAACTCCAGCGCGCCGAACGGCTCCAGGTCCCACTGCCCGGCCAGCCGCAGGCGGAGCGCATCGCCCGCTGCCAGCTCCGCGGCGGCCGTGTTGCCGAAGGTCGCGCGCCAGGTCACGCCGTCCCGCGCCGGCAGCGCCGCGCCGCTCGGCGCGCCGTGCAGCGGACTGGCCACCCAGCCCGTGGCGGTAGCCAGGAACGTGCCGTCGGGCACCGCGTAGCGCGCCCAGGGCAGCGTGGTCGCCGGCCGGCTCGCCACCGGGTCGAGGCGCAGCCCGGCGACGTCTGGCAGCACGTCCTGCAGCCGCAGCCAGTGCGCCCCAGCCGCCAGCCGTACGGTGCCCTGGTAGCGCCAGAGCGCGTCGAGCGGCTCGGCCGACGGCGTGGTCTCGCGGGCCAGCATGTGAAAGGCGTGCAGGTCCTGGCCATCGAGCAGCAGGTCGCAAGGCCGGAGGGCCGGGCTGACGTACTGCAGGTAGACCCGGTAGTCGGCCGCGCTGGGCGTGTCGATCCACCACTCCGCGGCGCCGTCGCCCGAGAGCAGCTCCGGCACCCCATCGGCCGCCGGCAGCAGGTCCAGTTCCCCGCTCCGCAGGGCCGTGGCGGGCCGCAGGACGACCTGCCGCGCTGGCGCGGCCAGGCGCGCGGCGGGGCCCACGCGGAGCGGCAGCAGCAGCGTCGGCCGGTCGGTGCGGCGCGAGCTGAGCTCGCCGCGCCAGGCCGCCAGTTCGCGTTCGCCACGCCGCAGGCCCGCGCTGGTCAGGGTCAGGTAGCCGTCCAGCCTGGTCGGCTCCAGGGCCAGCAGGTAGACGCCCTCCGGGCCCACCTCGTCGCTGACGTCGCAGGTCAGGCGGCTGGTCGTGCCGGGCGCCTGAGCGGTCAGGTCGTACTGCCCGACGACCCGCGCCGGCCCGCTCGGCGGTTGCAGGTGGATCCAGCCCGCGACAGCCCCGCCGTGTCGCCGGGTGAGCTGCACGGTCACCTGCGCCAGCCCGCGGCGCTGCAGCGGGCGCACGGCCCGCCCCGGCCGGGGCGGCGCCGGCAGCTCGAAGATCCGCTGCCCGATGGCGAGCTGCGACTGCGGGTCGTAGCGCACAACGTTCGAGACCCGGACCTCATCGAGCGCGCCGCTGAACCAGTAGTCGCTGCCGATGTAACAACCCAGCCAGAGCCCGCGGCTCGGGGCGCCCAGCAGGAAATCCCGCGCCGCCGGCAAGCGCTGCCGCAGCAGGCCGTCGACGAAGAAGCTGATCTGCCGCCCGTCGTAGGTCGTCGCGGCGTGGTGCCAGACTCGCGGCCGCAGGCTGAAACCGCCGGTGCCGAGGTGCTGGTGCGGCTTGCCCTCGGCGTTCGGCTTGCCACCGCCTTCGTTGTAGATCGAGAGCGAGGTCGCCGCGCCGTCGCTGACGTCGAAGTGGAAGCCGACGTCCTGGCCGACCAGGAACTGCCGCCCGGCCGGGTTGTCCTGCTTGAACCAGCACTCCACGGTGAGCTGCCGCAGCCCGGTCAGGGCCGGCGCGGTGGGTCGCCAGACGCTGGCCTGCCGCCCATCGAAACGCAGCCCACCGCCGAAGCGGCCGTCCGTCCAGAGCGCGCCCCGCAGCTCCGCCGGCAGGTGCTGCGGCCCGCTGTCGCCAAGCTGCGCCCCGGCGCCTTCGTCGCAGTGGTACAGCAGCACCGTCGCGGCGTCGGGCGTGAAGGGCGCCAGCGGCGGTTGCTGCGCCACGGCCGCGGTTGTCAGCAGAAGGGCCAGCCAGCCACGCATCGCGGTGATCCTGCGCGGCAGGTTGGCCTGACCTCCCCGGACTCCTGTTGCGGCTGGCGGCTGGACGCATCACCTTTGAACCCAGCGCAGTCCCGTCGAGGTGCATTCGAGAGCCGTTGGGAGGGGATCCGATGACCTGCTGTGTCGCCTTCGCGCTGTTGGCCGGCCAGGTGGCGGCGGCCGCAGAACCCATCGTCGACTACCAGCTCACGGTCGACCGCGGCGAGGATCGCGGTCAGAACTTCGGCTCGTTGTTCGAGGTCACCTCAACCGACGGCAAGCTGACGATTGGGGCGGGCTTCGCCGGTGTCTACAACACCTACCTGCGGCCCGACCGGCATGTGCTGCAGTGCTATGTCCGGGACGACAGCGCGCCGGCCCTGCAGCGGCAGGCGCTGCCGCGGGCCGGCGGCCTGGCGGGAGCCTATCTCTTCGACCTCGACGGCGCGCTGCACGCCACGGTGGAAGATGTCCGGCGATACGACGGCGCACAGTGGGTCAAGCAGCCGACGACTCACGGCGGCCGCATCCGGATCGGCGCGCAGCTCGTGCTGTTCGACAACAACAGCATCGTCCACGACCAGCAGACCATCCTGGGCGCCCCGCCGCAAGGTTCGTACGTGCGGTTCTACTACGCCCAGGGCTGCTGGTTCTACTACCATGTCCACCGCGGGCCGGGCGGCTACCGTGCCTACCAGTCCGACGACGACGGCTTCAGCAAGCTCTGCGTCAGTCCCTGGCGGCCGGGCGACGGGCCGCTCGATCCCGCCCAGGCCAAAGCCTTCACCTTGCCGGTGGTCGGTGAAGTCCCCTTCGCCTGGGGCCAACTGGGCGGCGAGGTGCTGACCTGCTCCAACATCGGTGGGCTCTATGCCTACGACGGCCGCCAGTGGCGCACACTGCGGCAGCCTGACCTCAAGGTCAGCTACCAGGTCTACTCGATGCTGAACTACCACGACCGCCTGCTGTTGGGCCAGTACCCCAGCGGCCGGCTGTTCGAGTACGACGGCCGCACGGTCCGCGAGCTGGCCGCCGCGCCGCCGGTGATGCCCGGGGTCAGCGGCGCCTCGCGCGAGGCGCAGACCACGACCATCTACGGTGGCCGGCTCTACGTCGGCGTCTGGCCCTGGGGCGAGCTCTGGCGTCAGGACCAGCCGGGCGCCCCGTGGGAGCTGGCCGCCAGGCTCTTCGACGAGCCGGCCCCGACCGACGCCACCACCCACCCCTACGAGAATGAGTGTCGCGCCGCGGGCCTGGTGCTCAACCAGTACGGGCAACGGGTCACCAGCCTGCTGCCCCACGGCGCCGACCTGGTGGCCTCCACCTCGGCCAAGGACCCCTGCCGCTACGACCCGAAGCTGCTCGTGCTGGGCGACGACAAGTGGCAGGCCTACGGCCAGATCTACCGTCTGACCGCCCCCGGCAACCTCAGTGCGCCGCTGACCTGGACCGCCGGTCCGACGGCCCTGCGGCTGAGCATCGACACCACCGGGCTGCGCATGGAACAGGATGGCCGCCTGCTCGGCCACAGCCCGCTGCCCGCCGCGTTGCTGACCCGCCTGCGCCAGGCAACCTGGCAGCCGGTGCGCTGGCAGCAGGGCGTCTTCGGCACCTTCGGTGGGCTGCAAGTCGCCGCGCGCCAACCGTAGTTCGAGGCATCTTCCGGTCGCGCCTTGACGCGCCGCCACCACCTGGCTATAGCTCATTGTAGCTAGTTGAGGTGGTCGTTCGCCGACCGCTTCCAGCGCTGGGTGGGACCGCCTGCCGCAGGCGGTGAGGTTGAGGTCGTGAAGTCGTTCGTCCGGGTGTTGTGTTGGCTGCTGCTGGGTCTGGCCTGTGCCCCAGGGCGGTTGCTGGCGGGTGTGGACTGGCAGCCGGGCATCGGCTGGCAGACCGCGCCGGCCAGCGGCCTGGCCGAACGGCCGGCCGCTGGCGGCGCCAGCGGGCGGTACTACAACTTCCCGTCGCGCTTCGAAGCGCGCTGGTGGATCGTCGACCGGCAGACCTACTTCCACTTCGGCAGCCTCCCGGCCGGGCTGCCGCTCGCCGGCTGCGAGACGCTGCTGCGGGTGCTGGCTGGCAACCCCGTTGAGCTGGTCCTGGCGTTTGTGGATGGCGAGCTGCTGTCACCGGGCTGTGAAGAGACCGGCCTGGTCAGCGGGGCGCTGCGGGGCACCTGCGATGGCGGCGGCACCGCGCTGGCGGCCCGCTTCAACGCACGGCTGCTGGTGAGCCAGGACAACGGACCATTCTACCCGCCCGACAGCGTCGACTTCAGCCCACCGGCCTTTCGGTATGCGCTGGTGGCACGCCAGCAACAGGACATCCGGATCCGCGTCGAGTTGCTCCCCGACGCGGCGCAACCGGCCGGCAACTACATCTTCCGGCCTCGCCTGCAGGTTCTCCCGGTCGGGCATCCCTAGCGGGTCGCCGGCGGCAGAGCTGCGCGCGGGGTCGAGTTGGGCGCGGTCTGGGGACTGCGTGGGACACCGGGGGGTGTCCCGAACGGACCCGCCGGCAACGGCGGTGCAGGACGGTCTGCTGCGGCGGGCCGTGGTCCGGAAGGACCTGGTGAGGGAGAGACACATGCGTAAGTTTGCGATGGCGCTGACGGTCCTGGCCCTGGTGTGGCCGGCCGCCGCGCAAGGCCCGACCGACGGGGCCAACACCCTGTGGGGACAGGAAGGCACCGCCGCCGATGGTGGCACCACCATCAACGGCAAGGACCCGGGGATGACCCTGAAGTCGTCCAGCGGCCCGACCACCAACGTCAAGAACAACTGGATCCTGCAGGGCGGCAGCGAAGTCTACTCGGCGGTCTACAGTTGGGACAGCTCGGCCTGGGTGGCCGAAGACGTCGTCGGTGACGGCTCGCTGGACATCGAAGCCGACATCGAAATGTACCTCGCCACGACGGTCGCCAACAACAAGATCTACTTCCACCTCGGGAACATCTACGAGGCGATGACCGACGCCACGACCCGCGCGCGGGACCTCACGGCGATCGTCAACGCCACGGTGACCTCGAACCACGGGATGTACATCGGCTTCCAGTTCAATGGCACCAAGGTCGCCAGCGACTTCGACTTCACGACCGGCCGTATCAAGGACGCGATGGTCTTCACCAAGGACATCGCCGGGCGCACCACGCCGTCCAACCCGGCCGACGGCCCGAGCATGTTTGACATCGCCATCACTCGCAAGATGGACGGCGGCGCGTTTGTGCCGGGCAGCTCGTTCGGCGAAGGTGCCCACGGCACCATCACCTCGACGCTCTGGTGGGACCGCTCGCCGGGTGGCCACCACATCTTCGAGTACAAGGTTGAGCTGCTGCCGAACGCCGGCCAGCAGGATGGCAACTACATCCTCGACCCCGTGATGGTCTACGCGCCGGCGCTCTAGCCGGCAACCGGATCCGGCGCACCAGGCCGGTCGCATCGACACTCCGCCCTGGGCAGGTCGCGGCACCCACCGCGGCCTGCTCGGTGGTGTGAGTCAGCCGGCGGGAGGGGCCCTGTGACGGGATTGCGTGGGTGGCTGCTGGCAAGCCTCTGGCTGGGTCTGGCCGTCCACCCCGGCCGGGCGCAGTTGATCATCGCGCCCAGCGTGGTCGATGCGGTGCTGCCGGTCTCCAACAACCGCGGCCTGACCGTGGGTGTCAACAACGCCGGCAGCACGGAGCTGAACTGCTCCATCAGCATCACCCACCTCGATATCCAGGCCAACGGCCTGCCGGTGGTCAGCCAGAGCGACACCCGGAGCTGCCGCGATTGGCTGACGGTATCTCCCACCGAGTTCGCCCTGACGCCGCGTCAGGACCGCCGGATCGGCCTGACGGTGAAGATCCCGAAGGACGCTGGCGGCGGCTACTACGCGATGCTGGCGATCAGTGCCAAGCCGATCGCCGAGCGGGATCCGACCACCACCGGCAGTGGCGCCACCCTGCGGATGGGCTACCTGAACTACGTGCCGATCCTGCTGACCATCCCGAGCCCAACGATGAAGGCGGCGCTCGAACCACAGCCGCCGCAACTGATCGACGTCGGCCCCGACGGCTTTGGGGTCGCGGTCGCGGTCCGCAACAGCGGCACGCTGCACGCCCGCCTCGAGGGCGCTCTCGAGGTGCGCGCCGAGAACGGCCTGGTCCTCGACACGCTCAGCCTGGGCAGCGGCTACCTGCTGCCCGAGCATCGCCGGGAGTACGCCGCGCGGGGCGGGCTGCGGCTCCCCGACGGTACCTACCGCCTGACCTGCAGCTTCGCGATCCAGGGTCAGCCGGGCAGCCGGCGCAGCGAGCATCCGTTGATCATCCGGGACGGCCGGCCCGAGCTGCGGGAGCTGTCGGCCGCCGACCGCGCCGCGCTGGCGCAGACCGCGCTCGGCTTCCGCGTCAGCACCAACACGCTCGGTCTGCGACTCGGCGCCGGCAGCACCCGCACGCTCTACGCCGAGTTGGTCAACCTCACCGACACCCCGCTGCCGATCCGCGCGACCGTCGTCGAGTGGGTCCGGGGACCGGATGGCCAGGACCGCTGTGGCACCTTCGAGCCGACCCACGGGCGGTCGCTAGGCCCGGCCCTGACGCTGCGGCAGCCGACCCTGACGCTGGCCAAGAAGGGCCGGCAACGAGTGCCCCTGAGTGTCACCCTGCCGGCCGGCAGCCGCGGCGAGTACTATGCCGCGGTGCGCTTCGACCGCGCCGACCGCGCCGCCTCCGAAGACCCGGCTCAGATCGCCCGGCGCGCCGCGCTGGTCCAGGTCTACGCCGAGCAGACCGCGCAGCCGGCCGTGCGGGTTGACCGACTGGAGGTCGCTCCCAACCCGCGCAGTGGCGTCGACCTGGCCCTCAGCCTGACCAACACCGGCAACGTCGGCCTGGTGCCGGGGGTGCAGTTCGAGGTCTACGACGAGCGCGACCAGCTCGTCGACCGCTTCGCACTGCCCGCCGGCAAGCTGGTCCAAGCCGGCCTCGGGGCGGTGCTCCATGCCCGCTGCGAGACGGCCCTGGCGCGCACCAGGCACCGCTTCGTGGCCCTGGTCGGCGTCGACGGCCGCAGCCGGCCGACCGCCACGCCGGTCGAACTCGATCTCGGCGCGACCCCCGCGGTGGGAGGCCCCTGACGATGCGACTCGCCGGCCGCTGGCTGCCTTTCCTGCTGTGCGCCGGCGCGCTCTGCGCCGCCGAGCCGACCACGCCGGCCGCGCCGGCCGCACCGGCGCTGGTCACCAACAGCTTCAGCGAGACCGATCTGCGGCAGGCGCTGGCCGACATCGCGGCCCAGGCCGGCGTCAGCATCATCGCCGACAACAGCGTGCAGGGGCTGGTCAGCGCCGAGTTCACCGCAGCGCCGTTGGAGCAGGTGCTGGAGCATCTGCTGCTGGTCGGCGGCTTCGTCTACAAGCGCCTGCGGCCGGGGTTCTATCTGGTCACCAGCCCCGACCCCAAATCGCCGAACTACGACCTGGTGGTCGAGCAACGCCTGGTGCCCCTGGAGTTCGCCCGCGCCGCCGACCTCAAGAAGCTGATTCCGACGCAGTACCTGCCGCACATCCAGCTTGACGAAGCCCTCAACCGGGTTCTGGTGAGCGCCCCGCAACCGCGGCTGCAAGCCATTTTGGACCTGCTGCGCGAGGCCGACACGCCGCCGGTGCAGGTGATGATCGAAGCGCTGATGGTCGAGACCACGGCCGGTGATTTGGCCAAGTTCCAGGCCAGCTTCCAGCGCTCTCACTTTGGCGGCGACAACACGACCGGGGTGATCACCTACCTGGAGAACGCTACCAACCTGCTGAGTCAGGTGCTCTGGCTGGTCGCCAGGTCGAAGGGCAGCGTCAAGGCCAGCCCGCGCGTGATCGCCCAGCAGGGCCGTGAGGCGCAGGTCGCCGTGTCGATCCAGCAGTACTTCCAGATCCTCACCGGCCAGGCCGGCTTCGGGTACTATCAGTTGCAGGCCATCGAGGCCAAGGTTGGCCTGACCATCACCCCGCTGGTGGCCCTCAGCACCCGCGAGGTGACCTGCGACATCGCGCCCGAGGTCGGCGACGTCACCGGCACCGGGCCGAACAACCTGCCGATCATCACCCGCCGCACCGCCAACACCAGCGTCCGCGTCAAGGACGGCCAGATCATCGCGATCGGCGGCCTGCTGCAGCATCTCGAACAACAGGTCCGGCGCAAGATCCCCCTGCTCGGGGACCTGCCGCTGATCGGGGAGCTGTTCCGCAGCCAGTCCACCGAACGCAGCGACCGGGAGGTCACCATCTTCCTGGTCCCCCACATCCTCGACCCCGACGGCTCCTTCAGCGGCCCCCTGGTGCTCGACCGGGTCCCAGCCATCGGCGTGGTGCCGGAGCGCCCGGCCGGCCCGCCCACTGCGCCGCCGCTGCCGCGGCACTGAGCCGCCAGCGTTCCGACGCAGTTGCGGCTCGCCCTCACCGCGCGACCCGCACCGGCTCGCCCGCCAGCGCCGCCAGCTCCAGCCACCGCCCGACCAGCCGTTGGCCGCCGTGGCGGCCGCGCACGAGCCGTTCCGTGGCCGGCCAGCCGCAGAGGGTCGCCAGGTCCAGACGCACGGCGGCATCGGCCGTGCTGACCAGCCGCAAGGTCTCGGCGTCCCAGCGCAGCAACACGTTGGCGGGGTGCGTCGCGCTGAACTCCAGACCATCGCCGGTGTACTGCTGGTGGCCGACGAACCGCGCGCCGGGAGCCCGGTACTCGTAGCCTGTGCCAATCGCATTGGGCGCTGGACGGACGGTCAACTGCCCGGCCGCACCGCCGTCCTCGACGTAGTCGCGCAGGAAGCGCAGCGCTGGGACCAGGGGTTTGGGCTGCGCGGTGCTGGTGCCGTCCGACCAGAACAGCCCAAAGCGGCCCTGCTCGATGTGCTTGGCCCGGTCACTGGCCGGCACGTACCTGAGCTGCTCGATGGACAGCGCCAGCGGATGGTCGGTCAGCGCCCACTTCAGGCAGCCGCTGTAGCCGTGGGCCCAAGCGTAGAGGTAGTGCAGGAACTCGCCCAGGGCGCTGGTGTGCAGGTCCAGGTAGCCGCCGGGCAGGGCCAGCCCGTTGGTGTAGCCGAACTCGCCGAGGGTGATCGGCCGGTCGGGCCAGACGGCCTGTAAGCGGTCGAGCGTGGTCAGGTTCCGCAGCACCTCGGCGTGGCTGGTCGGCGACTGGTAGGCGTGGTACGAGACAAAGTCGAGCTGGGCGGCCGCCGGCAGACAGGCGAAGATGGTGTTGAAGCCGACCGAGATCGGGTGCGTCGGGTCGACCGCGCGAATCGCGGCGATCTGCCAGGCGATCCAGTCCTGGAAGATCCCCGAGGTGGCGTCCAGCAGCGGTCCATGCTCCGCATCGCGCGGCAACGGGCCGCGGACGCCGGGGAAGCTGGTGAAGTTGCCCTCCATCTGCAGGCCGGCCCAGGTGGTGTATTCGTCCCATCGCCGCCACAGCGGGTAGCGCTGCCCGAGGCTCTGCTCGCCGTCCTTGAGGTCGGCGAGGCGAAAGGCGTAGGGTTCGTTCTGCAGGTCGTAGCCGAGCACCATCGGCTCGTCTCGGAAGGCCGCCGCGACCTGCCGACAGCGCTCTTCGAGCGTCGCTCGCGTGGCGTGGTCGGCGTGGTCGTTGACCACGATCAGCAGGTAGATGCCATACCGTCGGGCACACTCCCGGAGCTGCGCCAGCTTCGCGGGGTCGCGCCAGAAGGCGCTGGCGCCGTAGATCCGCAGGCAGTTCAGCCCCGCCTCGTGCGCGCGGCGGAAGTCCTCGTCCAGCCACTGCGCCCAGGGACCGCCGAAGAACTTGCGGTCCAGGCTGCCGATGTGGTTCGCGCCGATCAGGAACAGCGGCCGGCCGTCGCTCCGGACGAACCGCCCGCCGTCACGGCGCACTCCCGGGGGCGGCGCGGTCGTCAACGCGATCCGCCGGGCCACGCGTTGCTCATTGGTCGCCTTGCACACCGTTGGCAGATCGCGCTCGGCGACCGCCCGCAGATAGCCCGCGAAGCAGGCGTCGAAGGTGCGAGACCGGTAGAACTCGGGCGTGGTCACGCCGCTCAGCAACCAGCAACCGCCAGCGTAGGCGCCACCATAGTGGACCAGCAGCGAGGCCGCCCAGCCCACCGTCCGGTCACGCGGATCGACCGCCCGCAGCAGTGGCAGCAGTTGGCTGCGGTCCCACAACGTGAAACCGACGGCCGACCAGCCGGCGAGTGCCCCGTCCCAGTCCCTCGCAGTGACATAGTCCTGGTCGGCACATGTCGCGACCCCCACGGCGGCACTCAGGTCGTACGGCTCGTAGTCATCAAAGCAGACGGCGTTTGGCACGCGGCAGTCGCTGGCGGTGAACGCTAGCCGGTGGCGCGTGGTGGCCAGCTCGGCCAGCTCAATCCGGTGGTGGCCACGGAGCTGGCCCGACCCGTCGGTCGCCAGACCCCAGTTGACCCGCGTGACGCGCTCCAGGTGCAGGCGGTCACCGTCGCCCCCGCGGGCGGCCGGCGGGCCATCCTTGAAGAAGGTGAACTGCCGCGTCTGGATGGCCACCCGGCGCCAGGCGGTCGTCAGCGGTATGTCGACCTTCCAGCGCGAGCCGTCCTGCTCCGCCAGCTCCAACAGCATCGTCGGCGTGGCCTCGCCACCGCGCACCTCCAGCAGCAGCAGATCCTGGTCCGCCGGCACGGCCCGCGGCCAGGCCGCGCCGACCATGTCCCACTGCCACGCGCCGAGGTCGGCGATCTCCAGCCGCAGGCAGTCCCCCCGCGGTCCTTGCCCGGCCACCAGCCGCGAAGGATGCTCCGGCTGATTGGTGCCCCGCCGCCAGCTTCTCAGGTCGGCCGGACCGCCGCCCAACACGACGTGCTCCGCCGGCTGCGCCGCCACCGCCGCGGCGCAGCCAGCCTGGTCCAGCCAGCGCCCGGCGTGCTGCAGCACTGGCTGCTCGTAGGCCCGGCCGCCGAGCAACGCCAGGTGGCCGCCAGCCCGCAGAAACGCCTCGACATTGCCGCTCGCGGCACCCGGCCAAACTGGGCTGTGCGGCACCACCAACAGGTCGAACCGTTGCCGCGAAAAGCGCGCCGGGTCGGCCAGCGCGACGGCGTCGAGTGTCTCCAGGGTTTGGCCCGCGGCGGCGGCGACCGTCTGGAGATGCGCCACCATCGCCGCCTCGTAGCCCGGCAGATCGTCCAGCAACACGGCGCCCCGCAGGGCGCCTGCCAGCAGCATCAACGGCCACAGACCCACCATCACCGCACCTCCCACCAGCCGCGACCGCCCGTGCCCCCGGCCATCGCGACCCGCTGCGGTGTTGCCCAGCCGACGGCGGCTTCCTGCCCAACCCACCCACCGGCCCGCGGTGCTATGATGCCTCGCGCGACACACACCGCCGCGGAGCAACAGGCATGGGCAACGTCCTGGTTCTCTACGATTCGCAGACCGGCAACACCGCCGCGATGGCGGCCCTGGTGGCCGAGGGCGCGGCGCTGGTGGACGGCTGCGATGTCCGCCTGAGGCACCTCGGCGAGGCCTCCGCCGCGGACCTGCTCTGGTGCGACGGTATCGCCCTCGGCTCGCCCACCCACATGGGCCAGCCGAGCTGGCAGATCAAGAAGTTCTGGGACGAGTGCGGTGTCTGGGGCCAACTCGACGGCCGCCTGGGCGTGACCTTCTCGAGCGAAGGCGGCCACGCCGGCGGCGCGGCGCTGACCTGTCTCAGCCTGCAACTGCTGTTGCTCAACTTCGGCTTCCTGGTGATCGGCATCACCGACTACGCGGCTTACTGCTACACCCTGCACTACGGCGCCACCTCAGTCCGCGCTCCCCGCCCTGCAGGCGACCAGGCCGCCTGCCGCCTCCTCGGCCGCCGCCTCGCCCTGGCGGTCCGCCAGGGCCACATCAGCCTGCGAGAAGAGCACGAGACGGGGCCGTTGATGTTCGGGAAGCCGGTGGAGGGGGAGGCGGGGTAGGTGCGGACCACGGGCCGGCCAATGTGCTAGAATGCAGATGTGGCCGCCCCAGGCCCCGAGGAAGGCGATGGCCAGCGAGAAGGCACAGAGCACAACCAAGAAGCCACGGACCGGAGGTGCAGCCAACGTCGCCGAGCCGACCAGCCAGCGCCGGCTACGCCTGGAACGGCTCGAGATCACCAACCTCAAGGGCATCGATCACCTGGAGATCGAGTTCCCCGAGCCGCGCTGGCCGGGCGAAGCGGACATCCACGTCCTCGGCAGCGCCAACGGCGTCGGCAAGACCACGGTCCTGGAAGCGGCAGCGCTGGCTTTCTTGTGCAGCGACAAGGATGGCCGCTGGCTCAAGGGCTGGGATCCCGACGACCTGGCGCTCGACTTCGGTGACTACTTCTGCCGCGCCGGGGAGTCCTCTGGCCAGGCAACCGCTGTGTTCGGCCTGCCGGACGGCAGCGCGAGGAGCGGCTTCAGATGCACTCGGCACGGACGACTGGTGCCGGACGTCGGCGACGACTCCGCGGCTCCGCTGCAGGAATACGTCGCTCGTGACGCACGTGGCAGGTTCAACAGCCGTGACCCGCTGGCGGCTATCGAGCTGCTCCGGGCGCTGCTGGGCTACAGCGCAGAGCCGGTGTTGGTGCCGGGTCTGGTGTGCCTGCACAGTTACCGACGCATGACCGAAGGTGGCATTGAGCTGGGCGCGCTGGTGAGCGGCGGCGAGCGCCGGCCGGGTCGAGCCTGGCGAATGGGCACGCCGATGAGTGCCTTCAAAATGGAGGCCTTGCGCGCCAAAATGGCCAGTGCTGGGCTCTTTGAGCGTCTGGCGACTGAGCAGCCGAGCGAAATACTGCCGCGCCTGGATGATCTGCTCGGGCGGTTTGCAGGCTGCAAGCTGGCGCAGCTTCGCCCGAGTGAATCGAATCAGGTCGAGTTGCGAGTCACCCCACTCGCGAGCACCGAGTCCTTCTCGTTCGACGCGCTCAGCTCCGGCCAGAAAGAGATCATCGGGACGCTGTTCCAGATCTGGCTGCACACCAAGGACACCCCCGCCATTGTGCTGATCGACGAGCCGGAACTGCATCTCAACGGCGAGTGGCACGCCGAGTTTGTACGTGCCCTGACCGATCTGGCGCCGCAGAATCAGTACATCCTGGCGACGCACTCACGGTCGGTGTTCGCGGCAGTGCCCGAGGAGCGGCGCCTGATGCTGCAACCCGCCGTGGGACGCCGCTGAGATGGCGGCGGTCACCCGAGGGGTTCAGGCCGATGCCGTTGAGCAACGAGCTTCTGTCGTCGTCTACGTGGAGGGCAACACAGACAGCTTCGATCAAGCGGTGATCGGAGCGCTGCTGAGCCCGCTGGATGTGGAAGTCCGGACCCTCGGCTGCTGCGACAACAGCCGCGCGGCAGCCGCCGGGTGGCATGCCAGCCACCCCAACTACCTGTTCATCGCCGACCGCGACTACCGCTCAAACACAGCGGTGGAGGACTCCTGGAGCGGTTTCCCCGATCCAGAGAAGTGGAACCTGCTGTTCTGGCGTCGGCACGAGTTGGAGAGCTACTTCCTGGAGCCGGCATGGCTGGCCCGCGGCAGGTACCTCAAGCCCAGGACGAACGAGAAGTCCATCGCGAAGAAGCTCACCGACGAGGCCAAGCGCCGGCTCTACTTGGATGTTGTCAATGATGTCATCGCCGCCGTACTCGCCGAGTCCCAACAGACCTGGGTCTGGCCCTTGCCGAATCCGGCTGAGGTGCCAGACGAAGATAGCGCGTGGCGGGCGCTGTCAGGATTGGCGAGTTGGACGAGTTGGCCCGACAAGATGCGCCAGGCGTTGTCTGTGACCGCACTACGGGACCGCTTCGACCAAACGTTGGCTGACTACCTGGGCGGCGCCACGTCGCCGGTGCTCGGTTCCGGCCAGTGGCAGGCCCGTATGTCCGGCAAGCCGCTTTACCATCATCTCGTCGACACCTGCTTCGCGGTGCGGGACCTCCAGGAGCGGGTCGTCCAAGGCAAGGATGCTCGCGGCCGGGTGGCCATTGACCTGATCCAACAAAGCGACGAGCACTGGCCCGCGGACATCCGGAGACTGCGGGACCTGGTGAAGCAGCATCGCGAGCAGCTCACCTGGTGACGCCGCTCGCCCCGCTCCGGACTACTCCCCCACCCTCACCTCCACCCAGACCACCTTCCCCGCCGCGCCGGGGCTGGGGGCCAGGGTGATCTGGTTGTGGCCGTCGCGGGCGGCGGGCGGCGGGCAGGGGTAACGCACCGCGTGGGTCGGGCTGCCGCCGAGGTCCTTCAGCTCGTGGTGGGGCTGCGGTGGGCCGACGGGCTGGCCGTTGAGGGTCAGCGCCAGGCCGGGCGGCGGCGGCGCCGTCAGGCCGAGCACCACGCTGAGGGTGCCGGCGGTAGGCCGCGGGCCGATGGGGACGCTCCAGGTGCCGCCGGCGCTCAGGTCGCGGGGCAGGGCGATACCCGTTGCGAACCCGGCCGGGACCGTGTCGCGGAAGCAGACCGGGTGGCGCCGCGGGGCCGTGGTGGCGGCGGTCAGGCTGAGGCCGTCGCGTAGCAGGCGGCCGTAGGCCGATTCGCTGACCGGCCGGGTGCCGCTGTCCATCCAGTTGAACAGGTAGAGGCTGTCCGCGCCGCGCCAGCGGGCGGCTTATTGGCGCCAGTCAGGCGATTGGGGCTAATGGCAGAGACAATCAAGTTCTGGCCTCAAGCGCCAACTAATCCGCGCCAGGAACGTGCTGCTCAGATGGGGGATCAACTTACAGAGGGATTAGCTCAGGCAGCCAGTGACGCGCAGGGGCATCTGGTCACCGCGGTTGCGGGGAACGGTCACGCCGCGGAGGCCCTTTGGCTTGTCAAGGCGTTGCGGGCCGTGCCCCTACCAGGCTATGACGCGAGTGCGGCACTAACACAGCTCACCGACCGGCTGGCAGCGGAGATGCCCGATCCTGCCGACCATCAAGCACTGCAGGAGCTGGCCGAAGTTCTGCGCGGGCGACCGATATCCTGAGTGTCGGTCGCGCACAGTCGATACTGACCATCACGCTGACATAGGATGCCATGGTGGGCGTATCTTAGCCCCATGGGCCACGAGATCCGGACCTGGGTGCTTGATGCCGCCCGCGCACCAGGTTCGTCGACCGAGCGACTATTCGGTCCACCGGGGCGCCGGTCTGCAGCGAGGTCCCTGTGTCGCGAGAGCTCCGGCGGCTCGGGCCAAGCAGTTTGCGAGGGGAACCGAACGTGGGGCTTGGCGTGTACCTCGCTCCGCATGGGCCACCTGGAGTCTGCGGCGCGAGGTGACTCGCCAGGTGCCGTCGGAGGGCTGCGGGCGGGCCTGGGCGAACCGCCACCGACCGCGGTGGCCAGCCGCGCGATGCGCCGCAGACGTCGCTCTCACCGCTCGCCGGGCGCCCGCGGCGCGCGACCTCGATGCCTAACTCGCCCAGCGGTCCAGTGGCACGATCTCGATCCAGTGGGCATAGCGCCGGAAGTCCTCAACGTTGTTGGTGAGCAGCAGACCGATGCCGTGGACCAGCATCGTCGCCACGATGATGGTGTCGTGGACCTGCTTCCCGGCGACTGGCACCGTGGCCACCAGCCGGCACAGCTCGGTGCCGACCCGGGCATCCTCGTCGGCGACCACGAACGCGCGCTGCAGCAACTCCACCTGCTCCAGGACGGTCGCCAAAGGCACCGCGGAGCCATCGGATGCCGGCCGAGTCAGCACTGCCAAGTACTCGCGCAAGACCTGCCTGCTGATCCAGCGTGGTTGCCCCAGGTGCGCTTCCAGGGCACTGACGGCCGCCCGATGTCGCGGCGCGTTGGCGAGGGTCGCGTAGACCAACACATTGGTGTCGACGAAGACCAACTACCGCTCCCACTCGCCGTAAAGCTTGCTCCGTCGCAGCGTGTCCTCCGCCGGACAGTCCCGCCATTGCGCCGACGCCTGGTTGAGGAAGGCGAGCAACGCTTCGTCCTGGCTGGCGATCTGGTGGCGATCCAGGACCGTCAGCACCACCACGTGCCGGCCGACCTCCACGTCTTCCGGTAAGTTCAGCGTCACGACGCGGTCTGCGGTCACCTCGATTGTTGTCTGGATTGTCTGCACCACCCCGCTCCTGGAGTCGCCGTCCTCTGATTATGCCGCACTGGTCGGCGGCGCGTCTTGCGGGACAGTCGCGCCCTGGCTGCCGCCCCCTCGACGGCTGGGTCGCTGCCCTCGCCCCGCTCCAGCCTACTCCCCCACCCTCACCTCGACCCAGACCACCTTCCCCGCCGCGCCGGGGCTGGGGGCCAGGGTGATCTGGTTGTGGCCGTCGCGGGCAGCGGGCGGCGGGCAGAGGTAACGCACCGCATGGGTCGGGCTGCCGCCGAGGTCCTTCAGCTCGTGGTGGGGCTGCGGTGGGCCGACGGGCTGGCCGTTGAGGGTCAGCGCCAGGCCGGGCGGCGGCGGGGCAGTCAGGCCGAGCACCACGCTGAGGGTGCCGGCGGTGGGCCGTGGTCCGATGGCGACGCTCCAGGTGCCGCCGACGGTCAGGTCGCAGGGCAGGGCGATGCCCGTTGGGAAGCCCGCCGGGACCGTGTCGCGGAAGCAGACCGGGTGGCGTCGCGGGGCCGTGGTGGCGGCGGTCAGGCTGAGGCCGTCGCGTAGCAGGCGGCCGTAGGCCGATTCGCTGACCGGCCGGGTGCCGCTGTCCATCCAGTTGAACAGGTAGAGGCTGTCGGCGCCGCGCCAACGGGCGGCCGCCGCAAAGCCGCGGGCGGCCGCGACGGTGTTGGCGACGGCCGCGCCGCCCGGCCAGGGGCGGGCGTTGTACTCCAGGCCCGGCGCCACAGTGACGGTCGCCGCCGCCGGCCCGAGCCGCTCCAGCCACAGCTCGACCGGGATGTCGAAGTCGGAGCTGGTCCAGAAGGGGCACGGCACGAGCAGGTCCACGAGGCCTTCGCGGGCCCACTGCACGCCGTCCAAGCCGAGCCCGGCGGCGGCGTCCGGATGAGCTGGGACGCGGGCCGCCAGGTAGACTGGATGACCGCGGCGGGCCGCCGCAGCCTGGGTCTTCTGGCGCACGGCGCGCATGAACGCGGTCAGCACCGCCGCCTCGTCGCGCTCCTGGCCCGGCGTCAGGTGGTAACCGAAGCGCATCCAGTCGAGCTCCAGGCCATCGGGATCGTAGCGTTCCAGCAACTCATCGACGAACGCCATCTGGTGCTCCCGCACCGCGGCGTGGACGTAGTTGAGAGCCCGGTTGGTCCAGGGGGCGGCGTTGCCGTGGGGCACCCGCCAGAGCTGCGGGTGCTCCCGCCAGAAGGTCGAGTGCATGAAGTTGTCGGGCTCGTCGACGCTGTGCAGGTCGTTCATGCGCATCGACAGCCAGGGCGAGAGGCCGCGCTCGCGGCTGCGGGCGATCCAAACGGTGTAGGCATCGAGGCCGCGGCTGGCCAGCAGCTTGGCATTCTGCGGCCAGCGGTCGGTCGGATCGAGACCCTTGACTGGCGCCCAGATGGCGTCGCGCGTGCGGCTGTCGAAGCTGGCGCGCATCGCGTTGGGCGACAGGAAGAGATGCGTCACGGCGCTGCCGGCGTACTGGTCGACGAAGGCCTGCAGCCCCTCGGTGGTCATCAGCTCCGGCGGACGACTGCCAAAGAAGTGGCTGTTGTCCTCGTTGATCACCAGCATGTCCCGCAGTGGACGGTCGGCGGTGACCAGAGATAGCGCCAGCCAGGCAAGCATGCGACCGCTCCCACCAGAGGCTTCGCAACGCCGGGCGCCGGTCCTGCTGTCGGACGCGGTGCCCGCCGGCCCAGCGTTCAGGGGTTTCCCGCATTGACCACGGCCGGGGCGTGACCGTACGCTCGCGGCGTCGGGTCGCATGGAACGGCAACGAGGTTGTGATGAAGGCGCTCCGCCGGCATCCGGTAATCGCGCAGATCGGGCGCTGGTGGTACCTCTGGCCAGCGCTGTGGTTGGCGGTGTGGGGTGCTGGCGGCCCGCTCTGGCGTGACAGCGCCACGGATCTGGCGTTGTCGCTGGGTGCCGCGGCCACGACGACGCTGATCGCGGTCGGTTGCCACGATCAGGCGCAGCGAGTGCGGTTGGCCAGGGAGCGGCGTCGCGCGCAGTGGCGCTTCCTCTGCCCGCACTGCTTCTGTTTCGGGCCTTTCCGCTACGCCTGCGGCGACTGCCACCGCCCGCTCGAAGACCTGGTCTTGCGGACCGCCGGGCAGTACATCGACACCTGCTCGCACTGCCAGGCCCGGCTCTTCGAGACGCCAGCGGCGCCGCGGATCGAGGCGCGCTGCGTGGCTTGCGGCGAGACGACCAGTCTGGAGCCCAGCCACCGGACGGCGGTGGTAGTGGAAGGTGCGCTGTCGGAGTCAGCCTGGCGCCAGTGGCGTCGCGAAGCGGTCCTGGCGGAGGTGCAGCTCAAGGGGCTGAGCTGGCTGCTTGCCGGAACCAAGGAGGGCCTGCGGGCGGCAGTCAGGCTGACCGCGTCGATGGAAGCGGTCCCCCCACTCCCGGCCAACCATGCCTTCTGGCAACTCGAGACGCTGGCCACCGGCCCGCAGCCCGAGTCGGAGTTCGAGGTCCCGGCGACCGTCGATGCGCTGCGTCGGTTGCTGCGGCGCTGGGGGCAGCGGCCGGAGTGGCTGCGCGGACGCATCGTACGGCTGGAAGCACCCGTGACCGCCGCGGTCCGCGAGCGGTTAAGGCAGGAGTTCCACCGCGTGCTGGAGCCGCCCAATGGGTAGCCCGCTGCTGGGATGGGTGATCGTTGGGGGCGCCCTGCTGGGGCTGGCCGCGGGAAGGCGGCTGCTGCGCGAGACCCGGCAGTGGACCTCGCCTGCTCACAGCGACCAGCTTGGGTTGGCCTTGACCTGGCTGGCCGCCGTCCCGGCGGTGGGGCTGCTGTTCCGCAACTACCGCCAACCGGCCGCGGTCTGGGGGCTGGTGCTGCTGCTGGCCTTGAGCGCGGTGCTGTGCTGGCGGCGCCAGCCAGTCGCTGTGACCACCAAGGCCGGTGTCGTGCTCCTAACCGGGCTGGTCCTGGCGGCCGAGCTGCTGCTGGCGCGGGCGCCGGCCAACAGCACCGACCTCGCGGTCTTGGAGTGGGCGGCCTGGCTGGGCGGCGACCGGGCGCTGCCGACCTTGCTGGCGGTGGTGCAGCAGACGCCGGATGATCGACCGCCCAGCACGGCCCAGTTGGCGGCACTACGGGGTCTCGGCCTGACTTCCAGCGACGCGCCGCGCCGCGCGCTGGCTCGGCTGATCGTCGCCCGCGTACCTCAGACTCGCGTCGCGGCAGCCACCGCGCTGGGCGACCGCCGCGACAGCCGCTGGGGAGCGGCCTGGCTGCACAAGCTGGCCTCCAGCCGCAGTGTGTCAGCTACCCACCATGCCGTCGAGATGCTCGGGGCGCTGCGGGCGCGCCAGGCGACGGGGCCGCTCGCCAGGAGGCTCGACGACGACTCCATGGACCGTCCGGTGCGCCTGGCTTGCGCCGTCGCCCTTGGTCGGATCGGTGACCCGGCAGGCTACGCGGCCCTGCGCCGGGCCACGCTACACGGCAACTGGGCGCTCCGTCGGCAGGCCGCCAGGGCACGGTGCCAGTTTGGCCCGTTGGCGGCGCTCGGCGTGGTGGGCGACGTGCTCTGGTTTGTCGTGAAGTGCCTGCTCTGTTTCTTCCTGGCGGTGTTCCTGGTCGCGTTGCTGCTTGGTGCGAGATAGGAGGCGAACAACCTGATGTGGCCTTGGGACGCACCGGCTCGACAGGTCGCGGTGGTCGGTCTACCCGGCCACGGCAAGACGGTGTTTCTGGCCGGCCTGTTCTGGGATAGCTTCTACGCGCTGGCCACCAGCCTCAGCGACCAGCAGGCGGACGGCCAGCGGTTCATCGTACGGGCGGCCAACGAGACGGCCAGCGATCTGTTCTACGAGAACGCCATCCTGTTGGAGCGACGCCGCCTGCCCGCGCCGAATCACCGCGTTGCGAACCCGCCGCCGGCGATTCTGGAGTACGACGGGATCCCGAACCGCCGCCGCTGGCCCCGTCGCCGGCGCCTGCAGTTGCACTTCTACGATGTCGCCGGCGAGTTGTTCGCGCAGGACCAGTACGTCCGGCGCGACGTGGCCTTCCTGGCCCACGCCGACGACCTGATCTTCGTCTTCGATCCGACTCACGAGACCTTCAGTCCGCCCGCCGCAGCGCAGTTGATCAACCGCGTCTTCCGCTGCGCACCGTGGCTGGCGCGGCGCAACGTGGTCGTCGCGATGACCAAGCTGGATCGCCTCCAGCGGCTCTGTCGCGAGGCCGTTGACTGGAGTCTGCAGTATGGTCGGAGTGACGCCGAGGCCCTCTTGGACCTGCCCTCGATCTTCGACACGAAGCCCCCCGACGCCGCCGACTTGCCCGACTACCTGCGGTCGATGCAAGCCATCAGCGCGCACGTACGATCCTGGTGGCTGCACCCCGACCGGCAGGCCCAGGCGGTGCTCAACCTGCTGCCGGCCCGCGCCCGCTTCTGCGCCGTATCCGCGTTGGGTGATGTTGGCACCACGGAGGCTCGGGACGGCGAGGTGCTGCTCACAGGCCGACCCGAACCGTACCGTATCTGCGACCCCCTGCTGTGGATCTTCCGGGCCGCTGGGATCCTGTCATGAACACCATTCTGAACTGCGAACAGCACCTCTTCGGCAGCGTCCGCGAGGGTCTCGACCGCAGCCACGGACCGGGCTTCCAGACCATCGCCGCGACTCCCGGCGTGGCCGCCGGGCCGGATCTGACGGTCCTGGTGGAGGTAGCCTTCTACGCCCTGCCGCGCGACCTGGCCGTCGACCCGGCGCCAGCCCGGGAGTATGCCCTGCCACTGCCTTCGGGGCGCTGGGCGGTGGGCCGCAGTTGGCCCTGCGGCGTAGACTTTCTCGGTCGGGCCGGCAACTACCGGGCGCACCACCTGGTGCTGGACCTGCCCAGTCTGCTGGCCGTCGGCAGTCCGTTCGAGTTGTTGGCCGCTTACCCGCCGCTGGACCATCCACTTGGCCTGGACTCGGTCGACCTGCAACCCCTGCGGTGCCGATTGCCAGGCGTGCCGCGGGAGCCCGACCTGACCGCGCTGCGGCGCGACTGGTGGCCGCGGCTGATTGAGGTGGCCCTTGACTCGGCTGCGCGGCCGCTGCTGCTGATCGGCCCGGATGACCTCCTGCGGCCGGCGCTCAGTCTGATCTGGGAGGTCGCAGCGCGCTTCGCCGAGCCGGTGGCGTTCTGCACGCACGCCTACAACAGTGCCCACCTGGCGCACCACTTCGGGATCTGGGCGGCCAATCAGCGTACTTGGGCGCCGCGGCTCAGCGGCCTGCAGGAGATCGACTTGCTCCGCCCTGGCGACGACACCGGCACGGCGAGTCCTCTCGCGCGGTGGATCGAGGCGACCTTGAGCGCGGCTGGCTGGCCCGCGCTGCGGGCCGGTGCCGCCAGTCTCGCGGCAGCCCGGCGTGGCGCCTGGGTGCCGCAGCAGGTCGAGTCGCCGGCGCTGCTGGACCTGCTGGAGGCCGCGGCGCCGGGGGCCCTGGCAGCTGGCCTGGCGCGACAGCCCGACCTGATCCCCGCCTACCTCGCAGCCCGACCGCAGCCCGGCCGGCTGGCCAGCAGCCTGCTCGCCGCACAGCCCGCCCCGCGGCTGTTGGCGGACCTGCCTGCCAGTTCGGCAGACGCGGTCGCGACGGCCCTCGCCGCCACTGCCCGGCCGCGCGACTGGCGGCGCTGGGTCCGGGCCAGCGCCAGCGAGGCGTGTTGGCAACAGACCCCGGCGTTGCGCGAACTGGCGGGATCCTGCGAGCCCTGGTGGCGCCGCTGGCGACGCCGCAACGAGCCATTGCCGGCGCCCGATGACAGCTCCGGTCCGGTCGTCTGAAGCCCGGCAACCGCCCGCAGAGATCGCCGCCGCCGGCCGGTCAGGAGCCACCTCCGACCGGCCAGCGTCGCTGCGATGCTAGTTGCCAGCGGGCTGGCAGGCGCCGTCTGGGCCCGGACCTGCACGGCGGCGTTGGCGACCAGGGCCATCGGAGCTGGCGCGGCGCAGAACCGGGCACCATCCGCGACAGGTTCCCCGTCGATGTGACCGGCTGGTTACGGCGGTCCGCGGCAGCCGAGTCGGGCGCCGTGCGGCATACTACTCACGAGGGGTTCCGAGAGGTGGACCGCGATGGACCTGGATGCCGTCGCGGGGGGCGCGGGACAACTCGCCGAGGATCGCCTGCGGTCGCTGTGGGAGCTGCACCAGCGGCCGTTCCAGAGCGAGCGCGAGCTGGTCAACCATGCGATTGAGGAAGCGGTGCGCCTGACCGGTAGCACGATGGGCTTCTTCCATTACTTCCACCCCGTCGAGCAGCAGATCGAGCTGTTCACCTGGTCGGCCGAGGTGCGGCAGACCTGCAGCGCGCCGAATCCGGGGATGTACGCGCTGGCCGAGGCCGGTAACTGGGCCGCCGCCGCGCGCACCGGGCAGCCACAGGTCTTCAACGACTACCCGCACTCACCGGGCCGGCGGGGCTACCCCGAAGGTCACTCGCCAGTTCACCGCTACATGAGCGCCCCGGTCCGTGACGGCGGCGAAGTGGTGCTGGTGGCGGGGGTTGCCAACAAGGCAGAGCCCTACACCCAGGGCGATGTGCAGCAGTTGCAGCTCTACTTGGAGAATGTCTGGCGCGTGCTGCTGCGTTGGCGCCACGAGCGCTGGCTGGCGGCGCAGAACGCGGCGCTGGAGGCAACCGTGGCGGCGCGCACGGCGGAGCTTTCGGCGACGGTCGCGGAGCTGACCGCCGCCCGTGCCAGCGACGCGGCGCGGCGGCAGCGACTGCTGGCGCTGCACGGTCTGCAGCAGGAGCTCTCGCGATTGCGCGGGTGGGACGAGCTGCTGCAGACCGCGGTCGAACGCGGCCGGGCGGTGCTGGGAATCGACCGCCTGTCGGTCTGGCTGCTGGACGACGATGGGCAACACATTTGGGGCACCTGGGGGACCGACGAGGCTGGCCAGACCCGCGACGAACGCGGCACGCGGCTGGTGTTGACTCCGCAGACCGCGATGGGCCAGGTGGTGGCCGGTCGGCAGCGCCTGCTGGTGGTGCCCGGGACCGTCCTGACGGACCATCAGAAGAACGTCGTCGGTCACGGTGACAGCGTGGTGGCGCCGCTCTGGGACGGCGGTGAAGTGCTCGGCTGCATGGCGGCGGACAACCTCTTACGGGGGCAGGCAGGTGAGGTGGCCGACTACGAACCGCTGGAGCTGTACGCCACCAGCTTGGGCCATTTGCTGACCCGGTTGCGGGCTGAGAAAGCCCTCAGCGAGAGTGAGCGTCGACTTCGCGAGGCGCACAGCATTGCGCAGATCGGCACCTTCCAGGTGGACCTGCAGGGCACGGACTGCTGGTGGTCGCCGGAGTGCTACAACCTCTTCGCGGTCGATCCAGCCGACGGCCAGCCGTCGGCCAGCGCGGTCGCGGCAATGCTGCACCCGGCCGACCGCGAGCGCCTGCACCAGGCTGGGGCGGAGTCGCTGCGATCCGGCCAGGCGGTCGAGTTGTTGGTCCGTGTCCGGCGCGCCGACGGTCAGGCGCGGCAGCACCGGGTGTGGGTCACCGGCAGCGCCGACCAGGCGGGCCAGTTGCGACTGCTGGCGGGCACCGCTCAGGACATCACCGAGCGGCAGGCCGCCGCGGAGGCCTTGTTGGCCGAGAAGGAGCGCCTGGCGGTGACCCTCCGGAGCATTGGCGACGGCGTCATCGCGACCGATCCAGAAGGGCGCGTGGTGTTGTTGAATCGCGTCGCCGAAGAGCTGCTGGGCTGGGAGCAGGACGCCGCGGCGGGGCGGCCGTTGGCCGAACTGGTCGGCGAGGACTGGCTGTGCCCGGTGGCCGCCGTGGAGCCGGCGGCGCCGCTGGAGACCGAGTGGCGGCGGCCTTCTGGCGACATGCGCCGAATGACGCGCTGCGTCTCGCCGATTCGGCGGACGACCGGGCCGGTGCTCGGGGCGGTGGTGGTGATCCGCGACGTGACGCTCGAACGTCGCCTCCAGGCCGCACTGCAGATGGCCGCCAAGCTGGATTCGCTCGGGGTCCTGGCCGGCGGCATCGCCCACGACTTCAACAACCTCCTGGCGACGATGGTCGGCAACGCCGACCTGGCCCGCCTGGCGCTGGCCGACGGGGACACCGGGGAGGTGCGGGAGGCATTGACCGACATCGCTGCCGCCGGGGTGCAGGCGCGCGGCTTGACGCAGCAGTTGCTGACCTTTGCGCGCGGCAGCACCCCGGTGCGCAGCAGTCTGGCCCTCGAGCCGCTGACCCGCCAGGCCGCCGGATTCGCGCTGCACGGCTCGCACTGCCGCCCGCTGGTCACCGCAAGCGCCGACCTGCCCCCGGTGGAAGCCGATCCCGGACAACTGGAGCAGGTCGTCCACAACCTCTTGCTGAACGCCGCCGAAGCGATGCCCGGGGGTGGCGCGATCGCGGTCCACCTGGCCCCCGCCACGCCCGACGAGCTGACCGCGTTGCCCCTGCCGGCCGGCGCGTACGTCGTCATGCGGGTGGCTGACCAGGGCTGCGGCATGAGCGCCGAGGTGCTGGCGCGGATCTTCGATCCCTACTTCACCACCAAGCCGCAGGGCCACGGCCTCGGGCTGGCCTCGAGCTATTCCATTGTGCGGGCCCACGGCGGCTACCTCGCGGTGACCTCGACCGTCGGCCAGGGGAGCTGCTTCCGGGTCTACCTCCCCGCGGCCGACCGGCCGCCCGCCGCCGCTGCGGCGGAGCCGCCGGTGGTCGCCAGCCGCTGCCTGCGGGTGCTGGTGCTGGACGACCAGGAGCCCGTCCGCCGGATGCTCGAGCGGCTGCTGCAGCAGGCCGGCCACACTGTCGTCAGCGTCGGCGACGGCGCCACGGCCGTTGGCTCCTGGCGCGCTGCGCTGGCCGGTGGCACGGCCTTCGATGTCGGGATCTTCGATCTGACACTGCCCGGCGGGCAGAGCGGACAGGAGACCCTCGCCGCGATCCGGCAATGGGACCCGGCCGCCCGCGTGGTCGCCAGCAGCGGCTACGCGTTGGCCCCGGTGATGGCCGACTACGCCGCTTACGGCTTCTGCGACCGGCTCGTCAAACCGTACCGGCTCGCCGCCCTGGTGGAAGTTCTCAGCCGCATCGCGCCACGGGCAGCCAGCCACGCCGCGCCGCCGGGCTGAGCGGGCGGCTGCCGCCGCTCAGAACTTGCCGTCACGCACCTCGAAGTGCGTCGGCTTGCCGAGGCTGGCACCGCCGCGCTGCACCCAGTCGGCGATCCAGTGGATCATCTGTTGCGCACCGACGCGCGGGTAGCCGAACAGGCGGTGGCCCCATTGGCCGTTGGTGATCAGCGCGCTGCTGGCCTCGGTGCCGGTGAGGAACGGCTCCTTGCCGAGCAGTTCGCCGAACTGCTGGGCGACGCGGCGGAGGCTGAGCAGCTCGGGGCCGGCGACGTTGAGCGGCACCGCCGGCGCGGCGCAGAGGTCGAAGGCGGCCAGCGACATGGCGTTGGCGTCGGCCTGCCAGAGGCAGTTGGCCGCCGCCATCGTGACGTCGAAGGGCTGCTCGGCGGCGACCGTGCGGGCGATGTCGACCAGCACCCCGTAACGCAGCTCCGTCGCATAGTTGAGGCGGATCAGGCAAGTCGGCGTGCCGTGGGCGCGGCTGAAGTGGTCGAACATCCGCTCGCGGCCGAGGCAGCTTTGGGCGTAGTCGCCGAACGGGTTGAGCGGATCGCTCTCGACCGCGCCGCCGCCGCTGAGGGGGTGCAGGTGGTAGATGTTGCCGGTCGAGAAGGCGACGATCCGGCTGGTGCGGTAGCGGCTCGCGACGAGGCCCGGCAGGTAGACGTTCATCGCCCAGGTGAGGGCCTCGTTGCCGGTCGAGCCGAACTTCATGCCCGCCATGTAGACCACGTTCGGGGCGTCGGGCAGCGCTGCCAGAGCGCCGTCGGCTAGCAGGTCACACTTGATGGTCTCGACGCCGTGGGCCCGGAATTCGTCCTCAGCGGCGGCGTTGGTGAAGCGTGAGACGGCCACCACGCGGCGCTGCACGCCGGCCGCGTCGCTGGCGCGCCGCGCCATGCGGGCCAGGGTCGGGCCCATCTTGCCGGCCGCGCCGAGGATCAGCAGGTCGCCATCGAGCCGGCCGAGCGTCTCGACCACCCGCGGCGTGGGCTCGCTGAGCAGTTCGTCGAGGTGGGCAACGTCACGAATCTGGGCAGGCAACGACATGCGCGGCTCCTGCGACCCAGATTGGTCCCACCGCCGCCGAGTCCTGCGCAGGAACGCCCGCGCCGACGGTGAAGCCGGCGGCGGGAGACTCAGCATGGAGTTCCGCCCCCTGGGCCGGGCCGGCGTGAAGGTCTCGGCGCTCTGCGTCGGGACGATGACCTGGGGCAACAGCACCAGCGAGCCGGACGCGCAGATCATCCTGGACGCCGCGATGGACGCCGGGATCAACTTCGTTGACACCGCCAACGTCTACAGCCGCGGCGTCAGCGAGGAGATCCTCGGCCGCGCGATGGCCCGCGAGGGGCGCCGCGAGAAGCTCTTCGTGGCCACCAAGTTCACCGGCAGCATGGGCTCCGGGCCGAACGAGGGCGGTTCCAGCCGGCATCACATCCGGGCTCAGGTCGAGGCCAGTCTGCGGCGCCTGGGCACCGACCGCATCGATCTCTACTACATCCACTTCATGGACCTCAGCACGCCGGTCGACGAGACCCTGGCCGCGCTCGACGATTTGGTGAAGGCGGGCAAGGTGCTCTACCTGGGCACCAGCAAGTGGGTACCCACGCTGCTGACGGAGGCGATCCTGACCAGCAGCCGCTACGGCTGGTCGCGCTTCGTGGCGGAGCAGCCGCCCTACAACCTGCTCGACCGCAGTATCGAGAAGGAGCTGGTCTACACGGCGCTGCGCCACGGCGTGGGCCTGGTGCCCTGGGCGCCGCTGGGCACCGGGATCCTGAGCGGGCAGTACGGCTCGGCGGCTGACCGACCCGAGGGCAGCCGCAACGCCAAGGGCGGGGTCGGCGCGCAGCGGCTGACCGACGCCGCGGTGGCGCGGGCCCAGGCGTTGCAGCCGCTGGCCACGGCGCGCGGCGTGACGCTGGCGCAGTTCAGCCTGGCCTGGCTGCTGGCGCAGCCCGCGGTGACTTCTCCCATCCTGGGAGTCCGCACGCTGCAGCACCTCAGCAGCGCGCTGCCAGCCCTGGAGCTGAAGCTGACTGCCGCGGAGCTGGATGCCGTCGACGCGCTGGCGCCGCCGGGCAGTGCGGTCAGCGATTACTGGGACGCCAACACTTTTGCGCGGCTGCGCCCGACCTGGCTGGCGCAGCGTCGGACCGGGGAGTAACTCATGGATCGTCTGCGCTGTGGGGTGATCGGCGTTGGCTGGCAGGGCGGCGGGCATCTCGCCAACCTGCAGGCCGACCCGCGCTGCGAACTGACCGCCATCTGTGATCTCAACGAAGCGCTGCTGGCCGAGCGCGCGGCCGCCTTCGGGGTGCCCCACACCTTCACCGACTTCCGGCAGTTGATCGCCTGTGAGGCGGTCGACGCGGTGATTGTGGTGATCCCCGACCACCTCCACCGCGAACCGGCGATGGCGGTCCTGGAGGCCGGCAAGCACCTGCTGCTGGAGAAGCCCCTGGCGGTGACGGTCGACGATGCCGAGGCCATCGCGGCGACCGCCAGGTCGGCGCCGGGCACCTTCATGTTGAACCTCAGCAACCGCTTCATGCACGCCTTCGCGGCCGGCAAGGCGGCCCTGGAGGCCGGGCAGTACGGCGCCGTGAAGTACGTCTGGTGCCGCCTGGCGAATCGGCTGGAGGTCCCCACCACGCGGCTGCCCTGGCTGCAGCACAGCCACTTGGCGCACTGGATTGGGATCCACCGGCTGGACATCGCGCGCTGGTACATCGGCAGCGAGGTGCGCCGGGTGCGGGCGGTCGAGCGCCGCGGCGTGCTGGCCGCCCAGGGCTTCGACACCGCCGACTTCGTGCAGGCCACCCTGGAGTTCGACAACGGCGCGGTGGTCAACCTGGAGGCCAACTGGATCCTCCCGGCCGGCTGGCCCAGCCTGGTCGACAGCCGCTTCTACTGCCTCTGCGAGCGAGGGGTGATCGACGTCGACCGCACGCGCAGCGAGCTATCCATGGCCGGGGAGAGCTTCGACCTGAACACCCCCGGCGCCGGCCCAGTGCATGGCCGCGCCGCCGGCTTCACGGTCGAAGCGCATCGCCACTTCGTCGACTGTTGCTTCAGCGGGGCCACCCCGCTGGTCGGCGCGGCCGACGGCCTGGCGCTGGCCAAGGCACTCTGCGCCGTGGTGGAGTCGTGTCGGCTGGACGGTGAAGTGATTGAACTGAGTTAGGGGATGTCGATGCTGAAGCTCCTCACCTTGACCGGGATGCTGCTGACCGCCGGCAGCAGCGTGGCGGCGACCACGATCCAGGTCTCGCCGCAGGGCGACGACACGGCCAACGGCGTGACCGCCCCGGTGGCCAGCCTGGAGCGCGCGCGCGAGCTGGCCCGCCAGGCCGCCGGCCAGGGGCAGGCCGTGGTGGAGTTGGCCGCGGGCGTCTACCCGCGTTCCGGGCTGCTGGCGTTCGGCGCCGCCGACAGCGGGCAGCCCGGCGCTCCGACCATCTACCGGGCCGCCAAGGGCGCCGCGGTCCGCGTGGTCGGCGGGCAGGTCGTGCGCGGCTGGCGCCCCGTCACCGACCCGGCACTGCTGGCGCGGCTCGAGCCGGCCGCCCGGGGGCAGGTGCTGGTGGCCGACCTGCGGGCCCAGGGGCTGAGCGACTACGGCGCCGTCAACGGCGGGTTGGAGGTGTTCTGCCGTGACGTCCCGCAGACCCTGGCCCGCTGGCCCAACACGGCGTTCGTGAAGGTGGTCGAGCCGACCGGTGCGACCGAGCTCGACGTCCGCGGGACCAAAGGCCGCAAGGAGGGCCAGTTCCGCTACGACGGCGACCGGCCTGCCCGCTGGACCGCGGAGGCGGAGCCGTGGGTCCACGGGTACTGGTTCTGGGACTGGTCGGACGGCCGGCAGCGGGTCAGCAGCATCGACTTGGCGAAGCAGGAGCTGACCCTGGCGCCACCGCACCATGGCTACGGCTACCGCAAAGGGCAGTGGTACTACGCCTACAACCTGTTCAGCGAGATCGACGGGCCGGGTGAGTGGTACCTCGACCGGGCGGCGGGGCTGCTCTACCTCTGGCCGCCGCACGAGCTGGCGCCGGGCGACGTGGTGGTCTCGGTGGTGCCGACGCTGTTCACGGTCGACGGCGCCCGCGACCTCTGGCTGCAGGGCCTGACCTGCCTGGCGACCCGCTCGACCGCCATCAGCATCCGCAACTCCGAGCGCGTCGAGGTCGTTGGCTGCACCATCCTCAATACCGGCGCCGGCGGCGTGGGGATCGACGGCGGGCAGGGCTGCGTGGTCCGCGACTGCGACATCCTGCAGGTCGGCAGCGGCGGCATCAGCGTCAGCGGCGGCAATCGCCAGACGTTGCGCCGCGGCGACCACGCGGTGCTGAACAACAACATCCACGACTACGGCCGCATCAACCGCATGTACAGCGCCGGGGTGACGGTCGGCGGCGTTGGCCAGCGGGTCGCCAACAACCTGATCCACAACGCGCCGCACATGGCGATCCAGTTTGGCGGCAACGACCACCTGCTCGAGCTGAACGAAATCCACAGTGTGTGCTACGAGTCGAACGACGCCGGGGCGGTCTATGCCGGCCGCGACTGGACCCACCGGGGCAACGTGATCCGGCACAACTACCTGCACGACATCACCGGCTTCGAAGGCCGCGGCTGCGTCGGCGTCTACCTCGACGACATGTTCAGCAGCGCTGCGAACGAGGGCAATGTCTATTGCCGGGTGACGATGGCGGCGTTCATCGGCGGCGGGCGGGACAACACTGTTCTCAACAACCTCTTCGTGGACTGCAAACCGGCCCTGCACATCGACTGCCGGGCGCTGAACTGGGCCAGCTACCATGTCGCCACTACGATGAAGGAGCGCCTCGACGCGATGCCGTTCCGGGCCGAGCCCTGGAGCACCCGCTACCCGCAGTTGCTGACCCTGTGGGACGACGAACCGGCCGCCCCGAAGGGCAATCGGGTGGCCCGGAATCTGTGCAGCGGCGGCACCTGGGAGCATGTCGAGGCGCGGGCGCGGGCGTACCTGACCATCGAGCAAAACCTGGTCGCCGCCGACATCGGCCTGCTGCACCGCGATCGCCTGGCCCCGGAGCGCAACCCGCGGCCGACCGACTTCGCGCTGGACCCCAACGGTCCGGCCAGCCAGATTGGCTTCCAGCCGCTGCCGCTGGACCAGATGGGTCTGCGCCCCTCGCCCCTGCGGGCGAGTTGGCCGGTGGTCCATGCCGTCCGCCCCGCGCAGACGCCGCCGCCGGGCAAAGGGCGTCCACCGGCCCCAACCGCCGCAGTCCGCCGGGCGACCGGCACGGTGACCGTCGACGCCCTACGCGCTGGGCCCTGGGCGGCGGTCGAGGGACAGCCGCTGGCCGTGGTGCAGAGCCCCAGCGGTGAGCTGCAGGCGCCGCCCTGCCGAGCCTGGCTGCTGTACGACGCCGCACGGCTCTACGTCTTCTTCGAAACGGCGCTGCCCGCTGGCCTGCCGCCGACCCGCGGCCAGACCTGGGGGCAGGACGACGCGGTCGAGGTGGCCCTGGCCGAGCCCGGGCAGGGCAAGCCGATCCTGATCTGGCGGGGCTACGCCAACGGTCATTGGGAGACCAGCGACGAGGCGGGCACCGCTGCCGAGCTGGTGCAGCGCGCGGCCCAGGGGGTGCAGTACGCCGCGGCCACCGAGGCCGCGGGTTGGCGCGCTGAACTGGCGATTCCGTGGGCGGCGACGGGACTCGACCCGGCCAAGGTTGGCCGGATTGCGTGCAGCCTGGCCGTTCGCCGGCTGGCCGGCAACCAGTGGCTGCTGTGGCGTGGCACCGGGTCGCACACCTGGCGGGTCGACGAAGCCGGGACCCTCACCCTGGCACGATAGGAGCAGAAGCATGTGGCGGACGACGATCACCCTGAGTCTGGCGGCGTTCCTCGGCCACGGGGCCCTGGCCGCGCCGGAGTGGACCCCGCAGCCAGCCGAGCTGCTGCAGGCCCGGGCCGGGCTGCCGAACGTCCTGGCCAAGCTGGCGGCCGGCAAGCCGGTGACCATCGCCTACTTCGGCGGCAGCATCACGGCGGCCAACGGCTGGCGGCCGAAGACGTTGGCCTGGTTCAAGCAGACCTGGCCGAACTCCGACATCAAGGAGGTCCACGCCGCCATCGGGGGCACGCCCTCCTCGCTTGGGGCCTTCCGTCTGGGCCATGACGTCCTGCGGTTCAGGCCCGACCTGGTCTTCGTCGAGTTCAGCGTCAACGACGGGGGGATGCCGCCGAACGACATCTGCCGCGCGATGGAGGGCATCGTACGGCAGGTCTGGCAGGCCGACCCGACGATCGACCTGTGCTACACCTACACCTTCCGGGTCGGCTACGAAGCGCAGCTCGATCAGGGACTCTGCTCACCCGCGGCGTCGGTCCACGAACAGATCGCGGCGCACTACGGCATTCCGTCGATCAACATGAGCCGGCGGATCGCCGCGCTGAAGCGCGAAGGCAAGCTGCTATTCGTTCCCGAGAAGGACGCCGCCGGCAAGCCGCTCCCGCCCGCCGAGGGGGTCAAGCTGTTCACCGACGGCGACGGCGTGCATCCCAACGACACCGGCCACACGCTCTACACCGAGGACATCGCCGCCGCAATCGGGCAGCTCCAGGGGGTTGGGCAGGCCGGGCCACACCTGCTGCCGCCGCCGCTGCTGACCGACAACTGGGAACGCGCCAAGCTGGTCGCCATCCAGCCGGCGATGCTCTCGGCGGGTTGGAGCAAGCTGCCGGCCGACAGTCCCTTCGTGCGGAGTTTCGGCAACCGGATGCCCGATGTCTTCGAGGGTCGGGCCCCAGGCGACAGCATCAGCTTCAAGTTCAAGGGGACGACCTGCCAGCTCTACGACCTGATGGGCCCCGACGCGGGGCAGGTTAGCATCAAAATCGACGGGGTCGAGCGAGGGCCGGTGGCGCGCTTCGACAGCTACTGCACCTACCACCGCCTGGCCACGATTGGCGTCTGCGCCAACCTTCCCGACACGGTGCACGAAGTGACGCTGACGATCCATCCGGACCAGCCGAAGCGCAACAGCGTCACCGACCGGGAAAGCCAGAAGCCGGGCTACGACCCCAAGAAGTACGAAGGCACGGTGATCCGGCTGGGTGCGATACTGCTGATCGGCGACCTCGTTCCGTAGTCGCCGGCGGTGCGCTGACCTGGCTCGGCCGCTGCGGTCGAGCCAGGTCGGACGGCGGTCAGGCAGCGGCAACCAACTCGACGATCTTGGCCGCGGCGGCGCCGAAGTCGGTGTAGGGCTGATAGCTCGACTGCTCCGCGAGGATCCGGCGGCCCTCGTCTTCGTTGGTGCCGGTCAGGCGGATTACCAGCGGCACCTGCAGATCCAGCGCGCCGGTGGCCTCCAAGATGCCCTTGGCGACCTCGTCGCAACGGGTGATGCCGCCGAAGATGTTGATGAAGACCCCGCGCACGTCGGGGTTGCTGACAACCAGCTCCAGCGCGTTGCGCACCACTTCGGCCCGGGCGCCGCCGCCGATGTCCAGGAAGTTGGCCGGCCCGATACCGTGCGGGGCGCCGACGCGGGTGACCTCGTCGAGGGTGCCCATCACCAGCCCGGCGCCGTTGCCAATCACGCCAACGGCCGGCGCCGCGCCTGCCAGGTTGGCGGCCTCCAGCCGGACAAACTGCAGCCCGCGGCGGTGCGCTTCGATCTCCAAAGGATCGGTCAGCGCATCCTCGCTCAGCGCGGCCAGTTCCTTGTGTCGGAAGAGCGCGTTGTCGTCGATGTTGATCTTGGCGTCGGCCGCCACCACCCGGCCGTCGGTGGTCAGCACCAGCGGGTTGATCTCGGCCAGCGAGGCGTCGATGTCGCGGTAGGCCTGGTCCAGCAGCTTGATGAACCGGGTGGCCTCCCGAATCGCCGCGGCATCGATCCCGGCGGCGTAGAGCGCGGCGGTGATCTGGTGCGGCAGCAGACCAAAGGCCGGGTCGATCGGCACCCGCAGGACCTTCTCCGGCGTCTTGGCAGCGACTTCCTCGATGTCGATCCCACCAGCCGCCGAGACGATCAGCACGTTGCGCTGGTTGGCGCGGTCGAGGGTGATCCCGAGGTAATACTCGGCGGCGATGCCGATGGCCTCTTCGACCAGGACCTGTTGCACCGTCAGGCCCTTGATGTCCATCCCCAGGATGGCCTCGCCCGCGCCGCGCGCGGCCGCGGCGTCGGCGGCCAGCTTGACGCCTCCAGCCTTGCCTCGCCCGCCGACGTGCACCTGGGCCTTGACGACGCAGGGGTACCCCACCGCCTCGGCCGCGGCGACCACCTCGTCGACGGTCGCGGCCACCTGGCCCTTCGGGATCGGCACGCCGTAGCGCGCGAAGATCTGCTTGCCCTGGTACTCGTGGATCTTCATCGGGACCTCGTCGTCAGATCGAATCAATGACGCGCCCGGCGCCAGGCGACAGGCGGCGGACGGGCGGTCGCCGGCGTGGTATCATCGCACCATGGACAAGCCCCTCCACCTCGGAACGGTCGCCGGCAGCACCGCGCCGTTGCAGATCGAAGCGGCCGATCTGGTCACCCACGCCGTCTGCGTCGGCATGACCGGCAGCGGCAAGACCGGGCTCTGTCTGGTCCTGCTCGAGGAGCTCGGCCGGCAGAACGTGCCGGTCGTGGCGGTCGACACGAAGGGCGACCTGACCAACCTGGCGCTGCTCTTCCCGGACTTCGACCCGGCCGCCTTCGCGCCCTGGGTCGGCGCCGGCGGCGAAGACGCCAGCGCGGTCGCCGCCAGGTGGCAGCAGGGCCTGGCCGGCTGCGGGCTGAGCGGCGCGGACCTCGCGGCCTTGCGGCAGGGCAGCCCGCGGCGGCTCTACACGCCCGGCGCCGATGCCGGCACGGCCATCAACATTCTGAGCGGGTTGCAGCCGCCCCAGCTCGCCTGGTCGGACCACGCCGCCGACCTGCGCAACCGCATCAGTACCACCATCACGGCGCTGCTAGGCCTGGTCGGAGTCGAGGCCGATCCGTTGGCCAGCCCGGAGCACTTGCTGCTCAGCCACCTGCTCGAACAGCTCTGGCAGGCCGGCCAGGCGGTCAGCCTGGAGGCGCTGATCGCTGGCATCCAGCAGCCACCGTTCGCCAAGATTGGTGCCTTCGAGGTCGACACGGTGCTGTCCCCGAAGGACCGCCTGAAGCTGGCGCTGCAACTCAACCAGTTGCTCGCCTCGCCGACCTTCCAGGCCTGGCAGACCGGCGCGCCGCTGGCGCCCGAGCTGTTTCTGCCCGGCGCCGATGGCCGCGCCCCGACCAGCATCCTGTACCTGGCGCACCTGCAGGAGGCCGAGCGGCACTTCTTCCTGACGCTGTTCCTGGAGATGGTCTCGTCCTGGATGCGCTCCCAGCCCGGCAGCCGCGAGCTCCGCCTGCTGATCTACCTGGACGAGGTGCTCGGCTACCTGCCGCCCCACCCCGCCAATCCGCCCACCAAGCTGCCGCTGCTGACGCTCTTCAAGCAGGCCCGGGCCTTTGGGGTGGGCGTTGCCGTGGCGACTCAGAACCCCGTCGACATCGACTACAAGGCCCTCACCAACGCCGGCACCTGGCTGGTTGGCCGGTTGCAGACGGAGCAGGACCGCGCCCGCCTGGGCGAGACGCTGGAAGCTGCGGCCAAGGGCGCCGGCCGGACCGATGTCGCCGCGGCCATCGCCGGCCTCGAGAAGCGGCAGTTCCTGGTCACCTCCCCGAGTCTCGACCAGGCGGCCATCTTGCAGTCACGCTTTGCGATGAGCTACCTGGCCGGCCCGCTGACGCTGCCGCAGCTACGCGCCCTGGCCACCGCCGGGCTGGTCGAAGCAGCTCCGGCCGTGGCGCCGCCGGCACCCCGCGTGGCAGACGCTGCCCCGCCGCCGGCCCCGGCGGCCGCCGAACTCGGGGCCCCGCCGCCCGCGCCTCCGGCGGCCGCGACTGGCACGGCGATCTACTGCCTGCCCGGCGGCACAGTCCCGCAGATGCTCTGCTGTGCCCAGGTCGGTTACACGCTGCCGAAGGCCGGTCTGGAGCATGACGAGGAGCTGTGGCTGCGTCTGGAGTGGGGCACCGCGCCCGGGGTCACCGCGCGGGTCTTCCTGGTCGACCCGGCCGAGCTATCCGAGGGCTCGCCGGCGGGCGCCGTGCCGCCAGCTTGGAGCCGCGACGCCCGGGCCCTGAGGGACGCGGCGCGCGCCGTGGCGGAGCGAATCTACGCCAAGCGCCGGCTGCGCCTCCTCGAGAACCGCAAGCTGGGCCTGACCTCCGCGCCTGGGGAGTCGGCCGAGGAGTTCGCCGCACGCTGCCGCAGCGCGTTGTCCGACCAGGCCAGCCAGGCGCGCGCCGACCTGCGGGAGCGCTACTCCGACCGCCTGGCGATGCTGGAGCGCCGCCTGGCCGAGGAGCAGCGGCAGTACGAGCAGGCCAAGGCCCGGGCCGGGGGGCGCACGTTGGACAGCATCCTCGACATCGGCGCGGCCCTGTTGGGCGGCGGCCGGCGCGTCAGCCGGACGCTCCGCAGCGTCGGCCGGGTCGCCAGCCGGACCCAATCCTCAACCGGCAGCGTGCAAGACCAACTGGCCGATGTCGAGGCGGTGCAAGCCCAGATCGACGATCTGCTGCAAGATCAGGAAGCCGACGAGGCCAAGATCGAGGAGCGCCTGGCGGGCCTGCTGGGGACCACCGAAGAAGTCGATCTGGCGCCGCGCAAGCAAGACATCGAGATCATCGAGGTCGCCCTGGTCTGGGCACCGGCCGCGTAACCGGCCCCCTCAGCGCCGCCCGAGCGGCGTGAAGCCCGCGGTCGCGAAGTGCGGATCGGAGGTCAGGCACTCCTGGATTCCAAGCTCGGCCATCACCGCGAAGCTGAGGCAGTCCACAAACGAGAAGCGCTGGTCGGTGAAGCGTCCGAACCACTCCAGGGCCCGCTGCCAGCGGTCGGGGTTGCCGTACTCCACGGCCAACTGACCGTGCCCGGCCATTCGCTGAGCGACGTCGGCAAGCTGCCAGGCGACCAACCACCCGCCGTCGTATCGCAGGCGTGTGAGCGCTTCGCTGAGCACGGCATCGGTTGTCAGCAAAGTGGCACCTTCGCTGACGCAGGTCGAAGTGAGACGCACCACGAGCGGATGCACCGGGTCGGTCGAGCAGGCCATCCCAATCCAGGCCCAGGAGTCGACGAAGACACGCCGCCTCATTGCGGTGCCGGTCCGTACAAGGCTGCGTCGATGCCCTCCGCCAGACTGCGTCCGCCAGTGTCATGCCAGCCGGTGGCGATCAGCTCCCAGAGGTCGGCCAGTTCGCTGGTGCCGGCCGCCGCCGAGGAGGTCTGGCCGCGGGTCTGGTTGTCCAGCGCTTCGCGAAGCAGCCGGCGCTCTGCCTCCGTCAGGGCTGGCAGCCGCTCCAGGATCTCCTGCACGCTCATTGGCGTCTCCCGATCCATCTTGCCCCGCCACGCGGCGTGCCGCAAGTTCAGCGCAGCACGGTCTCGTCGGTCAGCGCCAGGTTGTCGCGGTGGATCACCTCGGCGCCGCCGTCGTAACCCAGCGCGGCGGCGATGTCCCAGCTCTTGAGGCCGCGGATCAGGCGCAGTTGCTCCGATGAGTAGTTGCTCAGGCCGCGCGCCACTTCGTGCCCGGCGGCATCCACCACGCGCACCAGCGCGCCTGGCTCAAAGTCGCCCTCGACCTCGCCGAGGCCGACCGCCAGGAGGCTCTTGCCGCCCGGTCCGATCGCTTCGACCGCGCCGCTGTCGATCTGCAGGGTGCCCTCGGCGTCGCCCGATTGGGCCAGCCAGCGCTTGCGGCCCCGCAGCAGGTGTGGCGAGGCCAGGAAGTTGGTGCCGCGCGCCTCGCCCTGGGCGACGGCCCAGACCGGTGGCACGCCGTCGGCACCCTTGCCGCGCGCCATCACCACGCGGCAGCCGACCCGGGTGGCCATCCGCGCGCCACCCAACTTGGTGGTCATGCCGCCGCTGCCAAGACCGCTGACACTGCCGCCCGCGGCGCGGAGCATCTCCTCGGTGATCTCGGCGACCTCCGGCACCAGTTGCAGCTTGCCGCTGGCGTCGGGCATCAGAAAGCCCTCGGTGTCGGTCAGGAAGACCAGCAGCTCGGCCCCCACCAACTGCACGACCTGGGCCGCCAGTTGGTCGTTCTCACCGAACTGAATCTCGTCGACGGCCACCGTGTCGTTCTCATTGATCACGGGCACCACCCCGTGACCGAGCAGCGCCAACAGCGTGTTGCGCGCATTGAGGTACCGTCGCCGGTCGGTGACGTCGCCGCGGGTCAGCAAGATCTGCGCGACGGTCACGCCATGGTCGCGGAAGTGGTCGGCGTAGAGCCGCATCAACTGGATCTGGCCAACCGCCGCGGCCGCCTGCTGCAGGCGCAGGTCGCGACACTTGGTCAGCCCGAGCGCCCGCATCCCGGCGCGGATGGCGCCCGATGTCACCAGCACGACACCCCACCCGGCGTGTTGCAGCGCCGCCAACTGGCCGGCCAGCTCCCGGATGTAGTTCAGGTCCAAGTCGCCCCGCGCCGTGGTCAGCACCTTGGTGCCCACCTTGACGACCAGGACCGGCGCCTCGCCCATTGGACCCTCCCGTCTACTCCGCGAAGTCGAGCACGACCTCGCTGATCTGGACGACATCGCCATCACCGCAGCCGGCCTCGCGCAGACCGTCGATCACGCCCAGGCGGACCAGCTTGCGGTGCAGCAGCATCACCGCCTCCTCGTTGTCGAGGTCGCAGATCGCCACGGCCAACTCGACGTCGTGGCCCGTGACGCGGTACACGCCGGCCTCGTCCTGCTCAATCTGGAACGCCCGCCGATCCACGGGTTCCGGCTCGCTCAAAGCCTGTTCGAGCGCCCGGCGCGCCACCAGACTCGGCACCGCGCTCTCGCGCACCGCGGCGGCCATCGCGCGGAGCAGTTCAGGCAACCCGGCGCCGCTGACCGCCGAAATGGGATAGAGCCGCTCGACACCGCGTGGAGCCAGCTCTTCGGCGACAATCTCAGCCAGCTCCCGGCCGTCGGGCAGGTCGATCTTGGTGGCGACCACGATCTCGGGCAGCGACGCCAGCTCCGGGTCGTAGCGCTCCAACTCGCCTCGAATGGCCTCGTAGTCGGCCACCGGGTCGGGCCGGTCGTGCCCCGACATGTCCAGCAGATGCACAATCACCCGGGCGCGTTCGAGATGTCGCAGGAAGCGGTGGCCCAGCCCACGGCCCTCGGCGGCGCCCTCGATCAGGCCCGGCAAATCGGCGACCACGAAGCTGGCACCTTCGTCCAGCCGCACGACGCCGAGGTTCGGCACGAGCGTGGTGAAGGGGTAGTCGGCAATCTTCGGCCGGGCCGCCGAGATGCGGCTGATCAGCGTCGACTTGCCGGCGTTGGGGTACCCGATCAGGGCGACATCGGCGAGCAGCTTGAGTTCCAGCCGCAGCTCGAACTCCTCGCCCGGCTCGCCCATCTCACGGAGCGTGGGCGCTTGCTTGATCGGGGTCGCAAACTGCCCATTGCCACGGCCCGGTCGCCCCCCGCGAGCGATCACGACGCGGCTCTCCAGGGAGTCGAGATCGGCCACCAAGCGCTCGTCGGCTGCCCGGTAGACGAGCGTGCCGAGCGGCACCTTGACCAACAAGTCGGCCCCGCTGGCGCCGGTCCGGTCGTTGCCCTCACCGGGGCGACCGTCAGCGGCCTCGTAGCGGCGGCGTGACTGGAAGTCGAGCAGCGTGCGGAGGCCCTGGTCGACGACGAAGATGACGTCGCCGCCATGCCCACCATCGCCGCCGTCGGGACCGCCCCGGGGGTGGTACTTCTCGCGTCGGAAGTGCGAGGCGCCGTCGCCGCCGCGACCGGCCCGAACTGTGATGCGGGCCTGGTCGACGAGGTCGGACATGTCAGTCGCCCGCAGCCTCCAGCGCGACCGGCTGCGACAGGTCGACGTTGGCGCGCTTGCGTTCCTTGCCCCCGCGGCGGATGGTCTCGAACCGGACGTGGCCGTCGACCATCGCGAAGAGGGTGTCGTCGCGACCGATGCCGACATTGACGCCCGGCAGAATGCGCGAGCCGCGCTGCCGCACGATGATGCTGCCGGCGGTGCAGAGCTGGCCACCGTAGAGCTTCACGCCGAGGCGCTGCCCGTTGCTGTCACGCCCGTTGCGCGACGAGCCCATGCCCTTCTTGTGCGCCATGGCTTACTCCTCGGCGGCGGCCGGCGCCGTGTAGGTGGCCTCGCCGACCACGATCTGGTCGATGGTCACCTGCGTCAGGTTGGCGCGCGCGCCGTAGTGGCGGCGATAGCCCTTCTTCGGCTGGACCTTCAAGACGTGGACCTTCTTGCCCCGCAGGTGGCGGCGAATCGTGCCGACCACTTTGGCCTCGGCGACCGCCGGGGTGCCCACCTGCACCGCTTCGTCGGTCCGGACCAGCAGGACCTTGTCGAACGTCACCTGCTCGCCCAGTTCAACCGCCAGGCGCTTCAGGGTGACGTAGCGGCCCGGCTCAACCTTATGCTGCTGGCCGCCACTTTCGATCAGGGCATACATCCCGCACTCCTCGCCAAGTCCCAACCCGCTGACGCAAGGCGGTATTCTACCTGCGGGTCGCCGGCCTGTCAACTTGACTCGCGCCGCGCGGGATGGCAGACTGCCCGGCGTGGAGAGTGCAGTTGGCGAACCAGCAGCCGTGCGTTCTGGCCGTGATGGCCCACCCCGACGACATCGAGATCCTCTGCGCGGGGACCCTCTGCCGCCTGCGGGACCTGGGTTGGCGGGTCGCCCTGGCGACGATGACCCACGGCGACTGCGGTTCGGCCGACCTGGGTCCAGCCGAGATCTCGGCCATCCGAACCGCCGAAGCCGAGGCCTCGGCCGCCCGGCTGGGCGCCAGCTACCATTGCCTTGACCAGCTCGATCTGTTCGTCCTGTTCAACGAGCCGACCCTCAAGGCGACCGTCGAGTTGCTCCGCCAGGTCCGCCCCGACGTGTTGGTCACGCATTCCCCGCAAGATTACATGCTGGACCATGAACAGACCAGTGTGCTGGTCCGCGACGCCGCCTGCGGGGCGCCGATCAAGAACGTCTTCACCGGCGCCGCCGACCCGGCAGCGCCGCTCGACCACATTCCGACGCTCTACTACGCCGACCCCATCGAGGGCCTGGATGCGCTCGGCAACCGCATCACACCGGGCTTCTACGTCGACATCTCGGCCACCATCGACCGCAAGGAACAGCTCCTGGCTTGCCACGCCAGCCAGCGCGACTGGCTGCTGAAGCACCACGGCATCGACGAGTACCTGCGCAGTATGCGGCACTGGTGCGAAGTCCGCGGCGCCGAGGTCGGCGTGGCCTACGCCGAGGCCTTCCGCCAGCATCTCGGCCACGCCTACCCGGCCGACAACGTGATCGGCGAGGCATTGGGCGCCTTGCGGCCGTAAGGCAGGGAAGGCCCCGCAGGACGCGAACGAGTCGCCGGGAGTCCGGCTTGTGAGCGCGCGTCCGAACATCCTGTTCATCATCACGCATGACACCGGGCGGCACGTCGGGGGCTACGGCCTGGGGGTGCAGACCCCGCAGATCGACCGCCTGGCGGCCGCTGGGGTACGGTTCCAGCAGTGCTTCTGCAGCGCCCCACAATGCAGCCCGAGCCGCTGTAGCGCCATCACGGGGCTGGCCCCGCACAACCATGGCGAGATCGGATTGACCCACCGCGGGTTCCGCCTGCGGCCCGGGGTGGCCACCACGCCGCAACTCCTGGCCGCCGCTGGCTACCAGACGCGGCTCTTCGGCGTGCAGCACGAGAGCCCCGATCCGGTCGGTGAGACCGGTTACCAGCACTGGACCAAGGGCCACCAGATCGAGGCCGTCGCCGCCGATGTCGCCGACTGGCTCGGCAGCGGGCCGCAGCAGCCGTTCTTCGCCTCGGTTGGCAGCTTCGAGACGCACCGGGTCTTTCCGTCCAGCGGCGACACGCCCCTCGACGAGGTGTACGTCCCGCCCTACCTGCCCGACACACCAGAGACGCGCCGCGACTTCGCCGACTTCAACGGCGAGTTGGCGAAGGTCGACCGCGCCGTCGGGACGATCCTCGATGCTCTCGAGGCGGCGGGCCTGGACGAGAACACGCTGGTGGTCTACACCACGGACCACGGGGTGGCCTTCCCGGGGGCCAAGGGCACGCTGTTCGATCCGGGCATCGGCATCGCCTGCGTGATGCGCGGCCCGGGTGGTTTCCGGGGTGGCCAGGAGATCGCTGCGCTGGTCAGCAACATCGACTACCTGCCAACCTTCTGCGACCTGGCGGGGGTGCCTGTGCCGGCCGAGGTCCAGGGGCGCAGCCTGCGACCGCTGGTCACCGGCGAGGCCACCGCCCTGCGCGACGAGGTCTTCGTCGAGATGACTTACCACGCGGCCTACGACCCGTTGCGTGGCGTGCGGACTCGGACCCACAAGTACATCCGCAGCTACGAGTACCGGCCCTACTGGTTCGGTCCGAATGTCGACGATGGCCGCAGCAAGCAGTACCTCGCCAACGGCTGGCAGTTCGCCACGCCGCGTCCGCGCGAGCTGCTGTTTGACCTGACCGTGGACCCCTGGGAGCAGGCGAATCTGGCCCGCGACCCCGCCCACGCCGCCGCGCTGACCGAACTTCGGGCCAAGCTGGACCGTTACCTTGACGAGACCGGCGACATGATCGTCAAGGGCTCCTACGATCAACCGCCTGGCACGGTGGTCACGCCAGCGACCAACTGGCAGCCACCCGAGGCCCCGGAGTAGGTCAGTCCAGGCGCTCCTGCCAGTAGCCCGGCTCGCGGGACAGGTGCATCACGGCGACGATCACAACCAGATCGTGGGTGGCGCGGTACAACAGGGCATACGGGAAGCGTCTGAGCAGGCAGCGCCGAATGTCCTGGTGCAACAGCGGGAACCGCTCTGGCTGCTCCCGGATCGCCCGCACTGCTTCCTGCACCTCGCGGCGCAGTTGCCGCGGCAGGTTCGGGCCATGCTCGGCGTACCAGGCAGCCGCCTCAAGCAGTTCAGCTTCGGCGGCCGGACCGAACTCCACGCGGCGGGTCATGGGTAGAGGCTCGCGAGTTTGGCAAGGAACTCGTCCCCGTCGATCGGCTGCACGCGGCCCTCGTCCAGATCACGCAGCCGACGTGCGATTTCGGCCTGCCAGGCGGGCGACAGCTCGCCGGGGTCGTCGTCTTCCGGGTCGGCGGCCAGGTGCAGCCGGAGCATCTCGAGCAGGTAGGTCTGACCGTGCCGCGGCAGCGCCAGGATCGACTTCTCGAGGTTCGCCAGCTCGTCCGCGACGGCGATGGTGGTGGTGCTCATACGGCCAGTGTAGGATCCGCGGGTTGGCCTCGTCAAGCCGTTGACCCGGCCCCAGCGGCGCCGTACACTAACGGCGTTATGGCTCAAGCAACCCAGCAACAGGCCGTTGCCCAGGCAGCGGAGTTTGGTGTCGACGAGGCCACCGCGACGGCCGTCGTGGAGGCCTTCACGCGGCTCAGTCAACGGGCCGGCCGGCCGTTCGATCCGTGCACCTGGTCGCGCACCGTGTGGCTGGCCGAAGCCGACCGCTGCCGGCGCGCCAGGTCGGCCGAGGCGCACTTCTCGCTGCTGCTGCACCTGCAAGGCCTGCGCGAGCAGTTCGAAGAGAAAGTCCGCCGCGGCGCCCGCGCCTGGGAGCAGGGCGTGGTCGGCGAGCGCCTGACCAGGCGCTGACGAGCGGTGCCGTGAGCCGTGCTATGGTATGATGGGCCCCGGCTCGGAGCTTACCTCACCATGATCGGCCTCTGGACCGGGTTCGTGCTGTTCGTGCTGTTCCTCCTCTGGCTCGACCTGGCAGTCCTCAACAAAGGCGCCCACGTGATCGAGCCACGCGAGGCGGTGCGCTGGACCAGTCTGTGGGTCGCGCTGAGCTTCGCCTTCAGTGTCTTCCTCTACTTCGTCTACACGAAGCACTGGTTCGACATGAACCTCGGCGAGCAGCAGTTACCGGGCGGCGTGGCCTGGCAGCAGTTCACGATGGGTTACATCGTCGAGCTGTCGCTGAGCTTCGACAACGTCTTCGTGATGGCGCTGATCTTCCAGTACTTCCGGGTCCCACGGGAGAATCAGCACCGCACCCTGTTCTGGGGCATCGTCGGCGCGATGGTCTTCCGCGGCGTGATGATCGGCGCCGGCTCCGCGCTGGTCAGTCGGTTCGAGTGGATGATCGCCGTCTTCGGCGTGATTCTGCTGCTGACGGCCATCAAGATGCTATTCACCGGCGACGAACAGGTCGATCCCGACAGCAATCCGCTGGTCAGGGCGGCGCGGCGCCTCTATCCGGTGACCTCGACCTACGAAGGCGAGCGCTTCTTCACGCTGCTGCCCGATGGACGACGAGCGATGACGCCGCTGTTTCTGGTGCTGCTGGTGATCGAGAGCACCGACATCCTCTTCGCGGTGGACTCGATTCCGGCCATCTTCGGGATCACGCGGGACCCGTTCATCGTCTTCACGTCGAATGTCTTCGCGATCCTCGGCTTGCGGAGCCTCTACTTCCTGCTGGCCGGGATGATCGCGCGCTTCCCTTACCTCAAGCCGAGCCTGATCTTCGTGCTGCTGTTCATCGCCGTGAAGATGCTGCTGCCGCACCACCTGAAGGAGATGCTGCCGGACTGGGCGGCGCTGCTGGTGATCTTCGGCATTCTCTTTGTCGGCATCGTGGCGTCGCTGGTCAAGACGCGCGGTCAGGCCGTGCCGGTGGATGACGACCCGATGCTCCCGCCGGTCAGCGAGTTCGACAACATCGAAGAGCCCGAGGACGCGCGCCCCAAGATCGGTCCGCCGCACGCCGCGGCCGAGGCCGCTAAGGAGTCGTCAGCGGACCCATCCTGACGACCTCCAGATCGCTGCCGCGGATCTGCTTCAGCCAGCGCAGCCGGTCGAAATCCCAGCGGCGGTCATGGGTGCCGCTGACGTACCAATCGCTGCCGTTGTCGGCCAGGATCATGCCGTAGCGTTGCAGACAGCGGGCGACCGCTTGGGCCTCCCGCGGCCAGCTTGTCGGGATCACGTAGGACGCCTTCAGCCGTACTCGCAGGCCCATCGGTGGGAGGTTCGGGTCGGTCAGGCTGCTGGCCCAGTGGCGCGCTGGCGCCACGAAGGCGCGGCGGGTTCGGCGGCACGTGAAGCGCAGCGCGTGACGGATCTCGCCGGCCTCGGCGGCCTCGTCGTAGCGCACCAGCCCCGGGAAGACCGGCAGCCCGGCGGCGTCTGCGGAGGTCCAGTAGAGCGGCCGCAGGGCGTTGCTGGCGAGGTCGAAGACCGCTCCCGAGCCGGCCCGCCAGCCGTTGCCTTCGGGATGCGCATCGAACAACTCGTAGAGCTTCCAGTGATCGCGGTCGATCACCAGCACGTGGCGGTCGCCGGCCGCCTGCGGACCGCCCTCGATGGGCGCGTCGAGGGGGACCGGGTAGGGCCCCGGATCGCTCTCGTCGGCATACTCGAAACGAACCGGCAGCCGGGCCTGCTGCCCGCCGACCACGAGATAGGGCATCCCCACGGGTTGGCCCTCCCAGAGCGGCCCGAAGTCGGGGTGCAGCGGCCGGTCGAGCCCGATGCTGCGCAGCAGGTTGGCGCTGTTCGGATCGACCGGCTGATCGGCGACAAGGGTGTTCCAGGGGTTGTCGTCGGGGAAGGGTCGCCGGCCGAGCAGGCTGCTGCCGATGCCGAGGGCCGGCAGCCCAGGCGGCCGGTCGGGGTCGGTTGGCGCGCTGCTGGCTGGCCCTGAGCCGCCACAGGCGACCGTCAGCACAGCGATCCAACAGGCCGTCGCGGTCCTTCGCATCGTGCGCTCCCTGCCGGGCGGCCGCCGGGCGCGCCCTTCGCTGCGTTGTACCATCGAATCCGCGCCGTCAAACCGGCCCCGCGCCCGGCGCCGTAACAGCGACGCTGCAACGGAGCACGTCATGCTAACACCCGGTGAGGACTGCCGCCATGCTCCGCTGGACCGCGACTGCCTGCCTGCTCTTGTTGGCCGCCCCGTTGGGTGCGGCGCCGGGCGGTGTGATCGCCAGCCCGGCGACCTGGAAATCGGCGCAGCCGGTGAAGGTCGGCGTGGCCGCGAAGCAGGTCTTTCGGCTCAAGAACACCGGTCGCCAGGCGGTCACCTTGTTGACGGCTTCCGGCAGCAACGGCATCAACCTGCACCTGCCGAAGAAGCAGATCGCGCCCGGCGAGACGCTCCGTGTGATGGCCAGCCTGGTGCCGCCCGACCAGGACACCGCGCTGATGGACTTTCGGGGCGACATCCTGTTCTACCTGGACAGCCCCCAGGACCGGATCTTGATTCCGGTTAACTTGCAGGTCCGCAAGCCGGCGGCCAAGCCGGCGGTGACGAAGCCACCGCTGATGCCCGACAGCCAGAAGTACCAGCCGCGGGCTGGCGACCGGCCGGTGCGGGTGGTCTTCTTCTACAGCGGCGGCTGCGGCAAGTGCCAGGAGTTCCTGGAGTTCACGATCCGGCCTGCCGAGGCCTTCTACAGCAAGTCCCGAGTGACCTTCGAGCTGCACGACACCGGCAAGGCGGTCGAGCTGAAGCTGCTCGACATGTACAAGGACCAGTACGGCCTGGAGAACACGGTCGAGAACACCTACCTCTTCGTGGGCTCGCACGGCTTCGCGGGCAACGAGCAGATCCAGGCCAATCTGACCAAGGTGATCAAGGCCGAGCTGCAGGAGCCGTCGCCGCAGCCGGCCTTTGCCGCCGATCCCAAGCCGCTCGGTCCAAGTCTCGGCGACGACGTCGCCTACCTGCGTCAGAAGTCGGCGCAGTACCGTCCGCTGGCGCTCTTCGTGGCGGGTCTGGCCGATGGCATCAACCCCTGCGCGATTGCCACCGCGGTCTTCCTGATCGTGATGTTGACCCGCCTCGGGCAGTCGCGGCGCGTCGTCGTGACCGCCGGCGGCTGCTTCGCGCTGGCGGTCTTCGTGACCTACTACGGCGTCGGCCTCGGCGTCATCCAGACCTTCAGCGCGCTGCTCCAGAATGCCGCGGTGGCCCGCGGCTTCAACGCCGTGGTGGGGGTTCTGGCGCTGCTGGCCGGGGCGCTGCAGGCGCGTGATGCCTGGCGTGCCCGCGGCGGCGCCGCGACCGGCGAGCTGACGATGCAACTGCCGTTGCGACTGAAGCAGCTTGCGCACCGCTTCGTTCGCGAAGGCCTGCGCGCACCGGTGGTGGGCCTCGGCGCGGCGGCCGCGGGGGTCCTGGTGACCTTGCTGGAGGCGGTCTGCACCGGTCAGGTCTATGTGCCGGTGCTGGCAGCGCTGGCGAAGACCGGTTCGGGGACCGCCTACGCGCAGTTGGCCGTCTACAACCTCGGTTTCGTGGCCCCGCTGGTGCTGATCCTCGGGCTCGCCAGCCGCGGCGTCACATCGGCCGAGCTGGCCGCTTCGGCGCGCCGTTATCTGGTGCCGGGGAAGGTGGCGCTGGCGCTGGTCCTGCTCGCTCTGGGAGCTTACCTGCTGCTGGCGGGGCACTGAGCGGCAGGGCCACCAGCGGCTGCTCCAGGTAATAGACCAGCAGGTCACCGCCCTGGCGCGCAGCCAGCCGCAGCCCCGTGGCGTCGAGCGCCGGCGCTGTCGCCCGGTCGGCCAGAATCCAGGACTCGAAGCTGTCGGCGCTGCTGCGCAGGGTCACCAGTGGGTGGTCCTGATCCAGGATCCGCTGGCCCTGCAGCAGGCGCCCGGCGCCGAGGTGCCAGAGCGTGTCGAGCGGATTCAGCCGCACCAGCTCGGTCGGTGCGGCGCCGCCGCGGAGCCGGCGGATCACCACCTGCCACTCGCCCGCCTGCCCCACCCCGTAGGCCAGTTCCTGGCCATCCGGCGACCAGGCCGGCGCGGCGGGTTGGAGCACCGTCGCGGCGGGGTAGCTGTGCACCACCGTGGCGGCTTCGTCGGCCAGTTTCAGCAGCATCACCCGCGGCCCGTCGAAGCAGGCCAACTGGGTGCCGTCGGGGCTCGCCGCGACCGCCGCTGGTTCGTTCTCCAGGGCGCCCAGCCGTTGCGCCTCGCTGCCGTCCGGCCGGCAGCGCCAGATCTCCAGCGGTGGCTGGGTGCTGGCCTCGGCGCGGAACAGCAGCCAACTGCCATCGCTGGTCAGCGCCAGCAGCCGCGGGTGGCCGGCGCCGCTGAAACTCGGCTGCAGCGCCACGATGGCCGCCTGTTGCGGATGATCGAGCAGCGCTGCGGCGGCTTCGAAGGTCAGCGTGAAGTGGCGGGGCAGCGGCACCGCGCTGATGCTGCGCTGCAGCGTGGTGGGGTCGAGCCGGACCATCTGCGGCAGGGCCTCGCCGAGCTGCGCGGTGTAGACCAACTGGCCGCCAGGCAACCACAGCGGGCCCCCGACGAACTTGCCCGGACGCTGCTCCGCGGCCACTGCCGCGCCGTCGCTGGTGGCCTCGGCCGCGGGTAGGACCGGCAGTTGCACCCGCAGGCCAAGCGGTTGCGGCGCGATGCTCAGGCGCACCGGCTGGCCCAGGCGGAGCGGATCGTGGTGCCGGGCATGGTTGCCGAACCGCCGCGCGTAACGCAGCATCCGCCGCAGGCCGGTCGCCTCGTCACCCCGCTCGAACGCCCGCCAGGCCCGCTGGCGAGCAGCCCCTGGGCTGACCTCAGGCCAGGCCCACCAGCCGAGGCCACCCAGTGCGAGCAGCAGGAGCAGGCCCCACAGCCACCTGGCGCGGCGCATCGCGCGGCTCCGCTTACGAGCCGCCGAGCGCCACGAGCCGCTGCCGGGCATAGCCCGCTAGCCGCTCGGGCAGCCCCAGTCCAAGCGCCGCGCGGTACCGGGCGGCGGCAGTCGGGCGGCCCAGTTGATCCTCGGCCAGCGCCAGCCCGTACCAGGCATCGGCCCAGTTGGGTCGCCCCGCGACGGCGGCGCGGAAGTCGCGCTCGGCCTGGCCGACCACCCCGCGCTGCAGCCGCAGTTGGCCGAGCGCCAGGTAGGCCTCGGGGAACCCGTGGCTGCGCACCGCGCTGGCGAGCGCCACCTCGGCCTCGTAGACGCGCCCTTCGGCGATGTGACGGAGCGCCTGGTGGTAGGCCTGGACAGCCTGCGTCTCGGGCGCCCGGGCGTCGATCCCCAGGTCGGCCGCGGTCGCCTCGCCGGCCGGCGCCTCACCACCGGCAGCGGCCCCGGCCCCGGCGGCAGGTGGGCCGACCGGCGGCAACAGCGGTGCGCTGTCGGCAGGCGGTGCGGCTGCCGGACCAGCGCTGGCCGCGCCGGCGGCCGGCGGCGTGGTTGGTGCCGGCGCCGCCGCCGGCACCGCCGCCAACTCGGAGGCGCCCGCCGAGTTGGTGGTGAACCAGTACCGCGCGGTCTGCAGGGCGTGCTTGGCGCGATTCGCGGCCGGTTGGCGCAGCAACAGGTTGAGCGTCGGCTGGAAGTGCCGCGGTGCGCTGGACAAGCGTTGCTGCAACAGCGCGGTCCCCGCAGCGGTGTTGCCCAGGGCCAGATCGGCGACCGCCGCCAGCACCGCGCCTTGCCGCACGCGGCCGTACTCGCGGCTGCTGGCTTGCTGGAACTTCGCCTTGGCGGCCGCCAGGTCCCCTTCGGCCGCGGCCAGCAGGCCGCCCACCAGGTAGTAGACCGGCAGGTAGCCGCCGTTGCTCAGCGCGGCGGGCTCCGTGTAGGCCGCCTGCGCCTCGCTCGGCCGGCCGGCCGCCAGGTAGGCGGCGGCGGTGTAGATGGCGCTGAGGCCGTCGTACCGCCCGCTCCGGGCCGCCTGCTGCAACAGCGGCAGGGCCTGCTGCGGCGAGCCACGGTAGAGGCTGGCAATGCCCTCGAGCAGCGGTGGGAACTGCTTCTGGATGCCGCGCGCGCGGCGCTCGTAGGAGACCGCCGCGGCTGGGTCGCCGTCCTGCAACTCCAAGAAGCCCTGCCCCATCACCGCCGCCGCGACGAAGTCGGCCGGCGCACCCTTCAAGCGCTCCAAGGTGCGGAACCCCGAGGCCGCCGCCGAGGTCTGGCCGAGCAGCCCCTGCAGCTCCGCGGCGGCGCCCTGGTAGAGCCCCGCCAGAATCGCGCGCGGCCGCAGGTCCTCTGCGGTGACCATCACGTTGCCCGCCTCGCGGCCGAGCTTCTGGGCCAGCGCCAGGGCGCCTTTGTAGTCGCCAGCCCGGGCCGGAGCCAGCACGCTGGCCAGTTTGGCCACATAGGGCCGCAGCTTGTCGGACTTGATGGCCTTGAGCACTTCGTCGCTGGTGCTCGGGGCCTGGTCCTTGGCCGGGTCCTTCGGCGGCGGGGAGACGTACTCCCCGCTGGGATCCCAACGGCCCTCTTCAGCGCGCAGCGGTAGCAGCGCAGTGCCCAGCAGCAGAGCGGCGATCCAGCGCATCGCGAGTCTCCTCAGGTAGCCTGACAAACGTAGAACAGCCGGTCGCTCCGGCTGCGCGGCAGGTCGAAAGTGTAGGCGTCATAGACCGCCAGGGTCTCGAACCCGGCCGCCTGCAGGGCCCCACCAATCTCGCCCGGGGTGAAGGCCCGCTCCAGGTGAGTCTCCCTGACCACTTGCCCGTCGTCAAGGTAGAACTCCATCGCCACCGTGGTCAGCCGGCGACGCTTGTCGTAACGGCTCTTCCAGCGCAACCGCACCGGCGCGTCGGCGGCGAGGTCCTCCTGGGTGAACAGCTCCAGCGCCAGGGCCAGTTCGGTGTTCACATCGAAGATGAACAGCCCGCCCTGCCGCAGCGCCAGGCGGGTGCCGCGGCAGGCCTGCCGCAGGTCGTCGAGCTCCAGCAGGTAGTTGAGGCTGTCGAACAGACAGACCGCCAGATCGAAGCCGGCCCAGCAACCAAGCGCCCGCAGGTCTTGCTGGACGAAGCGCATGTCGAGCCCCGCGGCGAGGGCCTTCCGGCGTCCTTCGCGGAGCATCGCGCGGGAGAGGTCGACGCCGACCACCCGGCTGCCCCGCCGCGCCAGCTCCAGGCCGACGGCGCCGGTGCCGCAGGCCAGGTCCAGCACATCGCCCCGCTCACCCCGCCAGTGGCGCAACAACAGCTCCAAGTAGTCGGCCCACTCGGCGTAGGGCACCCGCGCCATCACCTGGTCGTAGAACGGTGCCAGCACCTCGAAGGGCTCAGTTGGCATCGAGCCCCTCCCGGAACCAGGTGTCGTACCAGGCGCCCATCGCCAGACCGTAGACCGCCTCGAAAGCCTCGCCCGCTTCTTGCCCCTGCCCCAGCGCCCGCAGCCAGGCACGGAGCTTGACCGCCCCGTGTTGTCGCAGCAGGTCTTCGACCATCGCCCGGCTCTGCAGGTAGGCAAGCCGCGCGACGCCGGTTTCGTAGGCGCTGAAGGTGGGCACCAGCAGCGCTCGCAGGCTGAGCAGTTGCGGGGCCTGCCGCAGCGCCGGCCGGGTGCCGCCAAACTGGTTGCTGAGCAACACCGCCACGCCCTCGTCGACCCAGGTTGGCACCACCCGGTCGTCAGCATAGGCCCGCAGCGCAACGTGCGTGTACTCGTGAGTCAAGGTGGCCACCAGCGCGTCGTGCTCGCCGGCGGCCGGGTAGGTGAAGATGCGACCGTTGACGGTGCAGGCGGTGCTCCACTCCGGCCGCTCGATCTGCCGCTGCCGGTGGTACTCCTGGTACTCCGCCAGATCGCGGAAGAGCACGACCTCGACCGGCTCGTCGAGGCTGATGCCCAGCCGCTCCAGCAGAGTCGCGCGGGCCGCTTCGAGGGCCTGCCGAACGGTCGCGGCGGCCGCTTCGCCGCGGTGGTGGCGCAGCCGGGCGCCGGGCAGAGTCAGCAGCTCGCCCGGTTCCAGCGCTCGCAGCTCGGGCGGCTCATGCAAGCTGCCGAGCCAGGTCAGCGCCGACTTGCGCACCTCGGGCGGCGCGGCCGACTCGGCGAGCAACGCCTGGAAGAGGCGGATCGCCAGGGTCGGCCGCCCGTCCAGCCAACTGGCGTAGCCGAGCCAGAGGCGGTACTCGGGCACCTCCGGTCGGGCCGCCACCGCGGCCCGCAGGGCGGCCAGGGCTTGGGCGGCCAGGCCGCGGTCATAGGCCGCGCGGCCGAGCAGGTACTGGACCTCGGGCACCCGCCGCGCCGGCGGCTGCTGCAGCAGCGCGCGCTCGCTGAGCGCCACCACGGCGTCCAGGTCGGCCGCCGCCGCGCCCGGCTGGTAGAGCCGTTGGGCCGCGGCGTAGTCATCCTGCCAGGCGGCCCGCAGCGGACCGCCCAACAGCATCGCGAGTAGCAGCCAGCAACCGCGCCGCCGGCCCATGGGCGTAGCTTCACTCCCCTTGGCAGTATACCCCCTAAGCCGACGAACGGGCGGCCCGACCGCCACTTACCGCCGCGCAGCTTGACGCTGGTCGGCACGCCCGCCCGGCGGGTCGACTCGCCGCGGCAGCACCCCCTGACAGGCGGTCTGCGACAGGGCCTCCAAGGCCTCCCGCGGGAACTCCGCCAGCAGCAGCGGCGCGTGGACCAGCAGCAGCCCGCCGTCGGCCGGGAGCCGCACGGCTTCACCGGTGATCAGGCAGGCGCGAGCCGTCGTCGCCGCGGGGACCTGGAGGTGCACCGCGCCGTCGAGGGGCCAGCTCCAGAGCGCCAGCAGGCAGCGGTCGGGCGCCGTCGCGAAAGCCACCGCCCGCACGCCCTGCGGCCGGCGGACGCCCTCGCCGCCCGCCGGCACCGGGAGACTCAGGTCCCACCGCCACTCGCCCAGCGGCGGGGCGTCACCCAACTCGGCCGCCAGGGTGGCCAACACCACGAGCGTCGGACGCGGCGAGCCATCGCTCTCAACCAGCGGGCCGACCGGGCTATGCAGGTACTCCGCCTCGGCCACCGAGCTGCTCAGGAAGCTGCGCTCCCAGCCGGCCGCGGCCAGCAGCAACTCGTGCCGGGCCGTCAGCGCCGCGGCGTCCCAGGGACTGGCACTGGCCGGCGCCAGGGCCGGATGCTCGCTGGCCCGCGGGTTCAGCCGGTCGGTCAGCAGCGGGCCTTCGGCGTAGCCGTGGGCGGTGTCCCAGAGTCGTAAGTGGTGTGCCGCGGCGAGGCCGCGCAGTCCGTCTCGGGCGGCGTCCAGTTGCTCTGGCCAGGAGGCACTGAACGAGGTGCTGAGGACATCGAGCAGCGGCTGGCCGTCGTCGGTCAGAAGCTGTTCCAGGAACTGGCCAGGCAGCGCCGAAGCCGGCAGCTCGGCCCCTGGCCCAATCACCAGGGCCTGCGGATCACGCTGCCGAATGGCGTCGCGGGCGGTGGCCAGCAGGTCGCGGTACTCGCTGGCCGCCAGCACCGCGTCGGCGCCGCTGAAGACCTCGTAGGCGGTCACCCGGCCACTCAGCCGGCCGGCCACCTCGCTGACGTAACTGCCCCAGGTGCGGGTCGGCGGCAGGATCCGCGGCCCACCGCCCAGCGGCACCCCGAACTGCGCCCCGTACTTCGCCAGCAGCCAGCCGGGCCAACTGTCCAGCCGCGGACCAAGGGTCTGCACCACCCCCACCCCGCTGCCGGACCAGTCGGTGACCGTCGGCTCCAGCAGCGACCAGTCGTAACTGGTGTCGTCCAGCCAGTGCTGCTCCATCGCGGCCGCAGGGGTCGCCGCCAGCCGCACCAGCCCCGCACCGACCTGGTCGGCGGTGGCCGCCACGGCCGCCGTGCGGTTGGCCGGGCCCGGCCCATCATGGAAGCCGAAACGGTGCGTCCGCGGGGGGTCCACCACGGCCAGCAGCAACTGCGCCCGGGCGGTCTCGCCACTCACCTCGTCGGTTGCGGTCAGCCAGTAGCGGTACATCCCGCGGGGCAGCGGCCCATCGTGCAACACCAGCTCGGCACTCGTCTCCGGCGCCAGCAGCAACGTCGGCGGAACCTCCGGCAGGGGCTGGAAGAGCCGCCCGGTGTGGCTCTCCAGCACGCCGCGCAGGCGCACGGTCCGCTCGGCGGTGGTCCGCTGCAACAACTGCGCGGTGATCCGCACGGGCTCGCCCGGGCGGTAGAACCGCCGCACGCCGGGCCCCGGCTCGCGACCATCGGAGAGCGCCAGCTCGACACCGCGCCAGGGCCGCGGCGGGCCGACCTCGCCGCCCGCTTCCAACTGCAGGCCGTCGATCCAGACCTGGGTGTCGGCGCCGGGCGGCTCCAGGCTGACCCACGGCCAGAAGGCCTGCTGCGGCGCCGCGGGCGGCGTGAAGGTGGCGGCGAAGCGGCGCCAGCGGGTCTCCAGGACAACCGGGCTGCCAAGCATCTTCCAGCGCGCGTCGGCGACGCCGAAGGCGGCCCGCACGTCGTCGCGACCGGCCCGCAGCCAGACGCTCATGGTGTACGGCTGACCCGCCGCGAGGCCCATCCAGGGCAGCTCGACGGCGGCCCCACGGTTGGCCCGCACCAGCACCGCCAGGGCGCGACGCCCCTCGGCGGCGTTGTCGTCGACCATTCGCCACTCGCCGAAGTCGCGCCCGACCGGGCCGTTCGGCAACGGCGAGAGAACCCGCCCACTGGTCACCGCGCCGCGCGTCAGACCGAGCTCGAAGCTGGCGCCAGGACCCAGCAGGTTGCCCTCCAGGTTGCTGCACCCAGCCTGTAGCAGCCGGTCGCTGCGGGTCGTCACCAGGCTCACCGCCAGGTCGTCGACTAGCATCGTGGCGGCGCAGTTGTCAAGGCTGATCAACAGACTGGAGGTCAGCACGTCGCTGGGCACAAAGCAGCGGCCGCGATAGGTGTGCCAGCGGCTGTCGGGCAGGAAGGCCGCCGGCGGGACCTCTTCGCGGACGTTCCAGAAGATGCTCCGCTCGACCTGCTGCGTCTCGCCGGCCGCCCGGCGCGCCCGCTCGGGATGCGGCCGCTCGTAGCGCAAGGCGATCAGCGGCTGCGCGAAGGGTGAGGCGTCGGGCGCGGGGCGCGGCACGCCGTCCAGCCGGACCCGCGCCGACAACTCGACCAGCCGACCGGCCAGCCGTGTGGCATCGAGCGTCCGCGCCACACCGACCGCCGCCGGGTCGACCGCCTCCAGACGCAGGGCCTGGCCCGACCCTTCGCCCGCCAGGCTGACGCCCTCGGGCTCGAAGAACACCAGCCGCTGCGGGTTGGCGGCCAGATCGTCGCTGTCGAAGGCAAGCTGCAGCAACAGCTCGCGGCCCTCGGTGAACAGCGGGCCGGCGGTCAGCAGATCAGCCAGCGTCGGGTCCGGCACAGCGACTTCGGCGCGTGGCGGCAGCTCTTCGGCGAAAAGCCGCGTGTCGAGGATCCCGAAGCCTGGCGTTGGCGCGTTGTCGAGAGGTGCCTGGGCAATCGCCGGCAGGCTCCAGAGCCCGATCAGGACCAGCAGGACGTGACGTTGCGACACGAATCCTTGTTCCGCACCAACACCGCTGACGGCGCGCGCGACCGGCGCCTCGGAGGTAGGGACTGTGAGTGTGCCACGCCGCAAGGCCGCTTGTCAACGGCCCCACGCCAGGCCGCCCGGCCCGGCAGCGCGCCTGGCAGGATTCGAACCTGCGACCGTCGGCTTAGAAGGCCGCTGCTCTGTTCCACTGAGCTACAAGCGCTGAGGGCCCGATTCTACGGGCTGGGAGACGGTGGCGTCAAGCCAACGGTTGGCGCCGGCCTCACTGCAACAGCACCTCGACGCTCTGCCCGGCGGTCAGCCGCAATGGCTCGGCGAACTTCACGACGACGCGGGTGCCCTCAAGTTGCAGCGTCACGGCGACCGCCTGGTCGCCGACCCGGACCGTCGCGGTGGTCGGCGGCTGCGCTACGGTGAGCGCCAGGGATTGTAGTCGGAGCTGCCCGAAGGCGACCTCGACGCGGTTGGTCTGCCGGGTGCCGGAGCGGGTCTGCGCCAGGCTGCCCCAGCCCTCGGCCGCGGTGAAAGCGGCGCGGAAGGCTTCGGGGGCCAGCCGTGGGCTGAAGCCCAGGTGGCCGGCCGGGCCGTCGTACTCCCAGCCACAGGCCGCGGTGAAGGCGCCGTAGCTGGCCATCGCCCGGGCGTAGTGGTCGCCGCACTCGATCTCGTTGTAGGGATTACGCCGCGCGGCGTGGTAGCGGTCGTGGATCGCCCGGCAGACCGCCAGACCTTCCGGCACCAGGCCTTCCCAGATCATGTGCGCCGCGGCCTGGTACTCGAAGCCGCTCATGCACTCGTTGAAGTACATCGCGAACCCGCCCATCGCCGGCTCGTCGCCGGTGCCGTGGATCAGCGGGTCGGGGCCTTTCGGGAAGGTGGCCATCAGCAGGCCGCCCTCGCCCGGCATCGCGAACCAGCGCCCGGACTTGAACTTGGCGCGGTGCGGACCCACATCGGGCGCGAAGTTGTACTTGTAGAGCGCCGCCAGCGCCGACTTGACCTGTGCTTCGGGCAGCAGCCGGCCGAGCCCGACGATGCGCGCCCAGTGGTCGCCGAAGACCTGGTCGATGGAGCAGCCCTCGGCGGAGCGGACCGCCTGCGGCTGTGCCGGGTCGGGCCGGTGGATGAAGTACTCCCCGTTGAACAACTCGCGGCTGATCCGCTGCGCGCCGCGCTCGGCAAGCTGGCGGCAGCGCTGCGCGAAGGCGGCGTCGCCCTGCAGGCTGGCCATCGCCTCGGCGGCCCGCAACATCGCCACGTAGAGCCCCGACAGCCAGGCCACCGGGCCGAACCAGTCGGCGTCGAGGGTGTTGTGCTGGCGACCCGTGAGCACCCCATCGTCGTCGCCGTCCTGCGCGATGGCGTACTCGACCGCGCGCTTCACGCGCGGCCAGATCCGCTTCAGGAACTCCCCGTCGGGGCTCATCTGGTGCTCGCGGTAGGCCCGCAACACCGTGCCGCAGTGGCCGTCCGCCGCGAAGCTTTCAGCCGTCTCGCCACGGAACCGAATCAACCCACTGGCGACTTGCGCCGAGCCGAAGTCGACCTGCTCCCGCGTGATCTGCTCCAGCTCCGGAAACAGCCGGGCGACCGCCTGGGCGTAGTGCCAGACGTGGCAGCAGGTGCCGTAACAACAGCCGACGCCCTCCCAGCCCCAGAAGCGCCCCGAGGCGAAGCGGTGGCAGGTCGAGGTAGCCAGGATGCTGGTGTTGGCGAAGGTCCGGTCGAGGAACCACCAGGGCAGCGTCGAGTCGTACCAGGTGCGCTGCCACAGCCGGGTCGCCGCGCCCAGTTCGCGGTGACGCGCCGCCAGTGCGGTGGCGACGGCCGTGGCGTCGGGCCAGCGGGTGGCGTAGTGCCGACCGGTCAGCCCGTGGCCGCGGTGGATCTCGAGGTTCGGGAAGTGCCAGCAGATCGCGAAGGTGACGGTCTGCGAGGCCCCCGGCGCGAGCGTCAACGGCCGCGACAGCGTGCCCACCAATGGCTGCCCGAAGGGCCGCTCGACCGCCTCCTGGCTCTCGCCGAGGCGGCCGGCGAAGACGCCGAGCGGGACATCGCCGCGGGGCAGGGCGGGCACCGCGCGGTCGGTCGGCTGGGCGTCCAGCAGGCAGAACGCGGCTGAGCCGAAGTCTGGGGCCTCCGCCAAGGGCAGCACCGGGCCGGGCAAATCGCTCTGCACCAGGTGGTCGAAGCCCACGTTGCCCCAGCCGCCGGACTCGTTGTCGACGATCTGCACCTGCGCCGAGCGACCCTCCCAGGCGCGGACATCCCAGGAGTGCGGCTGCATCCGGTTGTCGGCCTGGCCAGTCGCCGTCAGCACCTGCTGGCCAGCGACCAGCAGGTTGACGCAGGTCCGACCGGCCGCGTTGCCACCGCCGATCAGGAAGTTGAGGTAGTGCCGCTCCAGCTTGAACGGCGGGCTGGTCAAGGTCCCGGTGTGCCGGTCACCGCCCCCGACATCCTCGCCGTTACGGGTGTTGTGGGTGTTCACCACCCGCTTGCCCGCGCCGCCAACCGCGCCCTGGTAGCCCGGCATCCGGCTCATCTCGAGCGGGCCCGGGCCGAAGGCGGTGCCGGTCGCCGTCCAGGCGCCGTAGGTCTCCTGTTCGAAGTCGGCCACCAGCAGGTCCGGCCGAGCCTCGCCCACGCCGGCCGGCGCCGGTTTGGCGCTGGAAGCAATCGCCAGCAGACCATCTCGCCGCAGCACCTCCTGGCGGCTGATCCCGCTGCGCTGCGCGGCCGTGTCGACGCAGACCAGGTTCTGCAGCCAGCCCGCCAGCTCCGCCGTGACCGCGGCAGCCGAGGTGTTGGTGACGGTGACCTCCAGCAGGGTGGCTGGGTAGCTGCTGTCGGCGACGCGCAACGGGATGAACGGCGAGTAGGCCTCGAGTCGGGCGGTCAGCGGACAGGCCGGGTCACGGTACTCGACCAGGCCAAGCGGGTACTCACCCGCGAAGCGGACATCGGCCCAGCCGCTGGCATCGAGCGGGCGCACCTCGGTCCGATCAGCCTGCGTCACCAGCAGCGCCAGGCCCTGCTGCACCACGGGCGACGGTTGCAGCGGGTTGGCGTAGTGGCTGCCGTTGGTCTCGTGGCGCCGGTTCCAGAGGTCCCAGTGCCACAGCCGGCCGTCGCCACCCAGGTAGAGCTGCCCGGCGCAGATCCCCCCGACCGGCAAGCCGATCCGCTGCAGCTCCGGGCCGCGGTACCAGGTGCGCTCGCCCCGGGCAAGAAGCGACTTGACCCACTCCCGGTCGAGCTTCTTGTCGGCCGGCACATACTTCTCGAAGTCGGCCGCCTCGAACGGTCCGGCCATCGCCCGCCCTGGCAGCAACGCCGCGGCGGTACCCAGCGCGGCCAGGGTCAGGAACCCGCGGCGTTCGAGCCCACCACAGCCGCCGTCGCAGTGGCAGTCGGCGGGAGGGTCGGTCATCGCGGGCGCTCCTCGACCGCGTCAGCCTCAACCGTCCGGAAGAGCACCCGCAGATCGCGCCAGCCGAAGCGGGTGACCTGCACCCAGAGGTAGGTGAAAACTACCAGCCCACCGAACCAGGTGATCGTCCAGAGCAGCTTCCAGAAGCCCATGTCAGCCCTCCTCGCCCGGCTGCCGGGGAGTCAGCACCGAGCCGACCACGAACACGACGATCGCCATGCCCAGGGCGAACAGCCCGATCGCCTCGCCACTCCAGGTGATCCCCAGGCGGTCCTTGACGGGTCCCAGTCCAAGCAGCGCCAGGAACCCGCAGGCGAACGAGCCATAGGCGCCTGCCTTGCGGGCCCCACGCCAGTAGAGCCCGCCAACCAGCGTGGCGATAGCACCGCAGAAGTAGACGGCGCCGGTCAGGGCCATGTAGTCCCAGAGGTCCTCGCCGAGCTGGTACCAGAGGCCCCAGACCAGCAGGAAGATCCCCTGCGCCACCATGAAGGCCTGCGTGAAGCGGATCCGCCCGCGTTCGGTGAGCTTGTCCCCCAGCAGCGGCGCCAGGACGTCCTGCGTCAGCACGGCGCTCCAGGCGTGCAGGTAGGTGTTGTAGGTCGACATCGCGGCCGCCAGCATGCCGGCGGTGAGGATGCCGATCAGCCCGGCCGGCACCAACTGCGCCAGCGCGATGGGCATCGCCCGGAGGCTGACCTCCTGGGCCCCCGGTCCGGTGGCGTGCAGGAAAGCGTCGCGCAGCGCCGGCTGGCTGCCGAGGTAGACCAGCGCGCAGAGGCCCCAGAAGTAGGGCACCAGGAACCGGATCAGGAAGCCGACGGCGCCCCACGAGAAGGTCTTCTTGACGACCTCCTCATCGGCGGCGGCCGACGCCCGGAGGGCCGAGGTCTGCCACAGGCCGCACGACACCAGGCCCAGGACGCACATCCAGAGGACGTAGGTCGGGCCGACCGATCCCTCGTGCAACGGGTTGAAGCCGGCCGGGCCGAGCAGGTTCTCGACGCCGCTGACGACATCGCCCCAGCCCAGGCGGAGCATCAGGAAGACCGACACCACCACCAGGCTGAAGCCCATCACCACAAACTGCAGGTAGTCGGTTACCAGCACCGCCATCATGCCACCCAGGCAGGTGTACAACAGCACCAGCGCCAGCATGATGGTCATCGCGAGCTTCAGCGCGGTCGGGTCGGCAATGCCCATCACCGCGGTCACGAAGAGGGAGTCGGCCTTCAGGAACATGCCCATGTTGAGGATGCCCGAGAACGCCAGGATCAGCCCGCCCAGCACCCGCACGCCGCGGCCGTAGCGCTGTTCGTAGTACTCCGGAATGGTCATCGCGCCGCTCCGCCGGAGCGGTACCACGATGAACCCGGTGCGCCCGACGATCAGGGCCATGATGCAGGCGATCAGCGCGATGTGGAAGGCGGCGAAGCCCAGCGTGAAGCCCTTCTGGGCGCTGTACATCACCGTCACCAGCCCCATCTCGGTGGCGATGATGGTGGCCACCCCGAGGTAGGCCTGGACGGCCCGGTCGGCGACCACGTAGTCGGACATGGTGCGGATGAAGCGTTGCGCGTAAAGCCCGGCGACGGTCGAGGCGACCAGGAAGAGGATCACGATCACCCAGTCGACGGCGCCGAAGTTGGTGCTCAGGTTGAGGTGGGCAAGTGGGTCCATCCGCTGCGGCCTACCCTTCCGGCGCCCGTCGGCGGCTCGCCGCGGGATTCTAGGCCGGCGCCCGAAGCGGTGTCAAGCGCAGGGACCGCGCCCGCGGCGCCGAACAGGTTGGCCGGGAGCGGGCCGTGCCGATGACCACCAACCCGATCGCCTGGATCGGCCTCCTGGCCACGACGGTGCCGGCCGTCGCGGAGCAGCCGACGGTCGTGCTGATCGGCGACTCCATTCGAATGGGCTACGAGCCGACGGTCCGAGCAGAGCTGGCGGCGGACGCCACAGTGGTCGCCCCGACCGAGAACTGCCGCCACTCCGGCGAGGTGCTGCGCAACCTGCAGGCCTGGGTGCTCGCCGCCCGCCCGCGGCTGGTCCACCTCAATGCCGGCCTGCACGAGATCTACCGCAACCCCGACGCCCCGCCGCAGCTCAGCGTGGCCCAGTACACCGCCAACCTGGAGGCCATCTTCCGACGCCTGGCCGAGGCCCAGATCCCGGCGGTCTGGTCCACCACGACCCCGGTGATCGACGCCTGGTACCACCGCGCGAAGGGCTACGCCTGCCGCTGGAACCGCGACGTGGTGACCTACAACGAGGCGGCGGCCGGGGTGCTGGCGAAGTACCGGATCCCCGTCCTGGACCTCTACCAGGCCGTCTCCGAGCAGCCCGCGGCCGCCAGCGCAGCGCTCTACGCCGCCGACGGCGTCCACTTCAACGCCGCCGGCTGCCAGTTCCTCGGCCGGCGGGTCGCCGAGTTCGTGCGGCAACACCTCGCCGATCCGCTGCCGCGGCGCCCGTTCCGCTGTCTCTACAACTTCGAGATGCTGCTGCTCTGCAACCAGTACCCCCTGACGGCGGCCGCGGCCGGGGCCTACTTCGACAAGCTCGCCGGCAGTGCGGTCGATGCGGTGATGCTCTGCCCGCAGGCCTGGCGGGCCAGTCTCTGGCCCTCGACGGTCGACCCGTCGTGGCGACAGCCGCAGGGTCCGGCGAAGGTCTACCCGGCCAGCGGCTTCGCCTATCTGCAGGCTGGCGGCGATCCGGTGGCCGACCTGCTGGCAGTGGCCAGGCGGCAGGGCCGGGGCTGCTTCCTGAGCTACCGGATGAACGACTTTCACCACGTCGACAACCGCCACAGCCCAACGCATCCACAGTTCTGGAAGCAGCACCCCGAGTACTGGCTGGGCGACCGCGACGAGAACGCCTACGGCTGCCAGGACCACCGCCGCCTCCACAACTACGCGCTCGCCCCGGTGCGGGAGTGGTACCTGGCGCTGCTCACCGAGTTGCTCGAGCGGTACGATGTCGACGGGCTCGAACTCGACTTCATGCGCTGCCTGCGCTACTTCCACGACGCCGAGATCGACGCCGGTCGGCCGCTCCTGACCGACTTCGTCGGCCGGGTGCGGGCCCAGCTCGACCGTTGCGGGCAGCAGCGCGGCCGGCGTCTGGAGCTGGCCTTGAGGCTGCCGCCGGAACCGGCCATGGCGGCGGCCGCGGGGCTTGATCTGGCGACCTGGGCGGCCCGCGGCTGGGTCGACCGGATCACCGTGGCCCCGCAGTTCACCCAGACCACCGAACTGGACATCGAGGGCTACCGCTCCCTGGCTCCGGCGGCTTTCGTGCATGGTGAGCTGAACTTCCTGCTGGCCTACCAGCAGGAGCCCGGCTCAACGGTGCAGCACTACCGGCTGACGAACTTCCCGACCTACCGCGCGGCGGCCCACAACCTGCTCGCCCGCGGCGCCGACGGCGTCAGCGTCTTCAACTACGATTACGCCCGCCCCACCGACCGCAGCGTGCTGCCTGAGGGCTTGCGGGGGCTGACCGACCAGGAGTTCCTGAGCACCGCCGACAAGTGCTACAGCATCTACCGCGCCCATGCCGGCAGCACGCTGCCAGCCTACAACCAGGCCGACCTGCAGCTCCACGTGCCGGACGACCTGCAGCGCGCCCCGGTGCAGGCCGTGCTGCTGCGCCTGGAGACGGAGCGGCCGCTGGCCGGGCAGCGGATCGTCGCCACGCTCAACGACACGCCGTTGACGGCGCTCGACCGCGCGCAGCCCGAGCTGTTCCCACCGCTCTCGCACAATCCCGCCAACGCAAGCCCGGCGCGCGTCCGCTGTTTCGCCGTGCCACCGGCAGCGCTGCGGGTGGGGTTGAACAAGATCCACCTCGAGAACCTCGATCAGGCCACGGCCGCGTGCCGCTTCTGGTCGCTCGAGCTGGCCATCGACCGCACCGGAGCCACCCGATGATCCTCCGCGGGATCGCCGACCCCGCCCAGGCCGGGCGCGTGGTCTATGACATCACCGGCCACGCCGTCGAGCTGCGCCACTTCGTGATCCGCGAGACCACGGCCGACCGGCCGTTCGCCGCGCACAGCCATGCCGCGGCCGAGTTCTGGTTCATCCTGGACGGCCACGGCACCCTGCTGCTGGCGGACCGCCGCGAAGCGGTCGGGCCGGGCGACCTGATCCGCCTCGACCCAGGGGTCGTCCACGGTCTCGAAAGCGATCACCGGGTGCGCTGGATCTGCCTCGGCTGAGCTCAGATCCCTGGCACCGGCTCGCCATTCTGCTCCGGATGGTCGGCCACGGCGATCTTCACCGTGCGGGTCTGCCCTTGGCGCACCAGCTTCAGCTCCAGGCTGCTGCCGGCCTTCGCCGCGGCCACCGCCAGGCGCAGGTCGCGCGGCGACTCGACGATCTGGCCGTCCACCGCGGTGACCACATCAAACTGCTGCAGGCCGGCCTTCAGCGCGGGTTGGCCGCGGTAGAGGTTGACCACCAGGGCGCCCTTGGTGGTCGGCAGTTGCAGCTCGGCGGCCTGCCGGCTGTTGAGCGGCCGGGCGATCAGGCCGATCCAGCCGCGCACGATGCGGCCATGCTGCAGCAGTTGCTCGGCGTTGGCGCGGGCAATCTTGGCGGGGATGGCGAACCCGATGCCCTGGTACCCGCCGGTCTTCGAGAAGATGGCGGTGTTGATCCCGACTAGCTTGCCGTTGATGTCAATCAACGCGCCGCCGGAGTTGCCGGGGTTGATGGCGGCGTCGGTCTGGATGAACTCCTCGAAGTCGCTGACGCCGACGTCGTGCCGGCCCTTCGCCGAGACGATGCCGGCGGTGACCGTCTGGTTGAACCCGAAGGGGTTGCCGACGGCAATCACCCACTCGCCGACCCGCAGGCTCTCGCTGTCGCCCCATTCGGCGACCGGCAGCTTGTCGCCCTTGATGCGCAGCACGGCGATATCGGAGAGCGGGTCACGCCCCAGAATCTCGGCCACAAACTCGCGGGAGTCGGCCAGCGAGACGCGCACCTCGGCGGCGTCCTCAATGTTGTGGTTGTTGGTCACCACCAGCCCGTCGGCGCTGATGACCACGCCCGAGCCAAGGCTCTGCGAGGTCTGGTCGGGCGCCTTGGTCCAGCCATCACCGTAGGCGAACTCGCGGAACGGGTCGAAGTAGGCCTGACCCGGCATGACCCGCGTGCTGGAGATGTTGACCACGGCCGGCGTCACGGCGGCCGCGATCTGAGCGAAGGAATCGCTGACCTGGCGCAGCTCACCGACCGTGCTCGGCGCGCTGGGCGGCGCCGCCTGGGCCGCGGCGGCCGAGACCGGGGCGCGCTGCCCGCCGATCTTCTGGCCGACCAGCAGACCGACCAGGAACACAATCACCAGGCCTGCCACCACGTCGCGCACGTTCAGACGTCGCATCGCCGTCCTCCACCTCACGAGGTGCCCCCAGCCGGGGCTGCTGTAACGCTCAAACGCTCTGCAAGCGCGCCAAGTTCTCCCGATAGGGCGGCCGCACCACGCCCAGCTCGGTCACGATGGCCGTCACCAGGTCGTGTGGCGTGACGTCGAAGGCGGGGTTGTAAACGGCGATCCCCGCTGGCGCGGTGGGCACGCCGGCGAAGCTGGTGACCTCCTCGGGTCGTCGCTCCTCAATCGGGATCTCCGCGCCGCTGGCCAGGCTCAGGTCAAGCGTGCTGACCGGCGCGGCGACGTACAACGGCAGCCCGTGGTGCCGCGCCAGCACGGCGACGCTGTAGGTGCCGATCTTGTTGGCGACATCGCCGTTGGCGGTGATCCGGTCGGCGCCCACCACAACGCAATCGATCCCGCCGCGTTGCATCAGGAAGCCGGCCATGTTGTCGCACAGCAAGGTCACCGGCAGGCCGTCGGTGGCCAGCTCCCAGGCCGTCAGCCGCGCGCCCTGCAGCAGCGGGCGGGTCTCGTCGGCGTAGACCATCGCCACCTTGCCCTGCTCGGCCGCGCCGCGGATCACCGCCAGGGCTGTCCCGTAACCGCCGCTGGTGGCCAACGCTCCGGCGTTGCAGTGCGTCAGGATCCGCGCCTCGGCCGGGATCAGCGTCGCGCCGTGCTGCGCCAGCGCCGCGCCGGCGGCCAGGTCGTCCTCACGGATCTGCTCCGCCCGCGCCAGCAGCGCCGCCCGCAGGCCGTTTGGCGAGCCCGGCCAGGCGTCGGACAGCGAGGTCTGCAGTTGCAGCGCCCAGAACAGGTTGACCGCCGTCGGCCGCGTCCGCGCCAGCCGCGCCACGGCAGCCGCCAGGTCGGCCCGCAGCCCGGCCAGGTCGGTGGCCGTCGAGACGCGAGCCGCCAGGGCGACGCCGTAGGCGGCCGCGACGCCAATCGCCGGGGCGCCGCGGACGCGCAGCACCTCAATCGCCTCGGCCAGGGTCTCGACGTCGCGGCAGTCGAGGTAGACCTCGGCAGTCGGCAGGAGGGTCTGATCGATCAGCCGCACCGCGCCGTCGCGCCACTCGACCGTTACCACCTTGCTCGACACCAGGCCCTCCTCTCGCGGCGCGCCGCGGCCTACTCTTCCAACCCGTACTTGCGCAGGCGGCGGTAGAGCCGCTTGCGGTCGATCCCCAGCAGTTCAGCGGCCCGCGATTTGTTGCCCCGCGCTTCACGCAGCGCGGCGACGATCAGGTCGCGCTCCTGGCTGGCCATCCGGCCCAGCTCGGCCGCGGCCGGCGGCGCGGGCACCGCGGCGGCCCCGGCGGGACCGGCCGCCGCCGGGGCGTCGTGCAGCGCCAGCTCGGCCGCCTCGATGCAGTCGGTGTCGCTGAAGATGAAGGCGCGGCGCAGCACATTGAACAGCTCGCGCACGTTGCCCGGCCAGGCGTAGACCTGCAGGCGGCTCAGCGCGTCCGGGCTGAGCGACTTCGGGGCCACGCCGTAGTCGGCCGCCACCTTCTGCAGGAAGTGCTCCGCCAGCGCCGGCAGGTCGCTGGGCCGCTCGCGCAGCGGCGGCAGCGCGATCACGGCGCCCTCCAGGCGGTTGTAGAGGTCGGCCCGGAACTCGCCCGCGGCGACGGCCGCCTGCAGGTCGCGGTTGGTGGCGGCGACCACGCGCACATCGACCGGCAGCGGCTGATGCCTCCCAAGCGGCGTCACGGCGCGCTCTTCCAAGGCCCGCAGCAGCTTCGCCTGCAGCTCCGGTCGCATCTCGCCGACTTCGTCCAACAGCAACGTGCCCTTGTCCGCAGCCTCGAAGGCGCCGACGTAGTCCTCGCTGGCACCGGTGAAGCTGCCCTTGCGATGACCGAAGAGCTGCGACTCCTGCAAGTCCTCGGGGATCGCCGCGCAGTTGATCGCGACGAACGAGTGCGGCGCCCGCGGGCTGCCGCGGTGCAGCGCACGCGCCACCAGCTCCTTGCCGGTGCCGGTCTCCCCAATCACCAGCACGCTCAGGTCGTGGAAGCGGCAGAGCCGCTCGATCTGCTGGTAGACCGCCTGCATCGCCGCGCTGTCGCCGACCATCTCGCCGAACGACTCGTACTTCGCCAGCCGCTGCGAGAGCGTCGAGACCTCGGTCTTCAGCCGCAGATTCTCCCGCCGTAGGCGGGCGGCCTCCAGCTCGCGGGCGAACACCAGCAGAATCTCGTCAGGGTCGCACGGCTTCAGCAGGTAGTCGCGCGCGCCCAGCCGCATCGCCTCGATCGCGGTTTCCATCGTGCCGTGGCCGGTGAACACGATCACCGTCACGTCGAGGTCGCGCTGCTTCAGCGCCGCTAGCAGCCCGAGGCCGTCCAGCTCGGGCATCATCAGGTCGGTCAGCACCACATCGGGCGTAAAGCCATCCAGAGCGGCCAGCGCGTCGAGCCCGTTGGCCGCTGTTTCGACCTCGGCCCCGCGGCGGTGCAGGATCCGCCGCACGACGCGCAGCATGTTCGGCTCGTCGTCGACCAGCAGCACCTTGACGCCGTCGAAGCGCAGCTCGGGACTCTCACTCATCGCCGGGACGGCCTCCTGACCGACGCACGGTCAGCCTGCAGGTTCGCTCTGCGCCTCGCCGGCCGCCTCCGGCCAGGGCGCCGTGGGGTCGAGCAGCAGGAACTGCAGCACCGGGTAGATCCGCACCGCCCGTTCGAAGAACGCCCGCACGCAGCGTTTGCCGGCCCGTTCAACCTCCACCCGGTCGTGCCGCTCCGGCGCCGGCAGCTCGGCCAGCCGCGCAGCCAGCTCCGCGGCGGCCTGCTCACAAAGCGCCTCGTCGACGCCGCGCACGCCGCGCGCCTTGACCACCGGCGGGGCCAGCGCGCCGCCGGCGGCGAAGTCGTAGCTCACCGCCGCGGCGACGACGCCGCTCTCCGACAGGAAGCCGCGGTCCTGCAGCACGCTGTCGGCGGCGCCCAGCTCGCTGATCCGGCCCCCATCGACATGCCAGACGCCGTGTGCCACCGTCCCATCGAGCCGTGCCCCGTCGCGGTCGAGCCGCAGGACATCGCCGTTCTGCAGCAGGAAGATGTTGTGATGCGGCAGGCCAACCGCCTGGGCCAGATCCCCGTAGGTCACCATGTGGCGGTATTCGCCGTGGAACGGCACGCCAAACTCGGGGCGGATCAGGTTGAACAGCAGCGCGATCTCCTCGCGGCTGGCGTGGCCGGAGACATGCACCACCTCGGCACGATGGTCGACCACTTGCGCCCCCCAGCGCAGCAGGTCGTTGATCAGCCGCCAGACCGTCGCCTCGTTGCCGGGAATCGGCGTCGCCGAGAGGACCACCGTATCGTCCTCACGCAGCCGCAGGCGCGGGTGTTTGCCGCGCGCCAGGCGACTCAAACCCGCCACCGGCTCGCCCTGGCTGCCGGTCACCAGGATCACCACGGCCGCATCCGACAGCTCCGCCAGCTCGCCGTGAGTCAGGCGCAGGCCCTCTGGGATTTGCAGGTATCCCAGTTCCGCCGCCACGCTGACATTGCGCTCCATGCTGCGACCGGAGACCAACACCCGCCGCCCATGCCGCGCGGCCACGTCGAAGACCTGCTGGATGCGGTGGATCTGGCTGGCGAAGGTGGCCACCAGCACCCGGCCCGGCGCGCGCTGGAAGATCTCGTCGAAGCTCTTCCCGACGACCATCTCCGAAGGCGTGTGGCCCTGCCGCTCGATGTTGGTGGAGTCGCTGATCAACAGCCGCACACCGTCGTCGCCGAGGCGCACCAGCGTCGAGAAGTCGGTCCGCCGTCCGTCGATGGGCGTGTGGTCGAACTTGAAGTCGCCGGAGTGGACGATGCTGCCGACCGGGGTGTGGATGCCCAGTCCGAGGCAGTCGGGAATGCTGTGGGTGACGCGGAAGAACTCCAGGTCGAACGGCCCGATGGTCAGCCGGTCGCCCGCCGCGATGCTGTGCAGGTCGACATCGTCGAGCCGGTGGCGGCCGAGCTTGGCGCGCACCAGGCCCAGCGTCAGCGGCGTGCCGTAGACTGGCGCCCGGACGTCGCGCAGGACATACGGCAGCCCGCCGATGTGGTCTTCGTGACCGTGCGTCAGGACAATCGCCAGCAGCCGCTCGGCGTTCTCTCGGAGGTAGCTGTAGTCGGGGATCAGCAGGTCGATCCCGGGCGGGGTGTCGTCATCCGGGAAGGCGATCCCGGCGTCGATTAGGAGCAGTTGCTCCTGGCATTCCAGGAGCAGCATGTTCTTGCCGATCTCGCCGAACCCGCCGAGCGGGATCAGCCGCACGCACTCGCTCATACCACTCCGAGCTGCTCCAACTGCCCGCGCAGCGCTGCGCTGCGGGCCGCCGAGACCGGCGCCAACGGCGGGCGCAGGCCGCCGCAGTCGATCCCACACAACCGCAGCGCCTCCTTGATGGGCGCCGGATTCACCGAGTCGGCCGGAAACAGGCCATTGAACAACGGCATCAGCCGCAGGTAGGCGGCCACGCCCTCGGCGAAGCGGCCGCTGCGGTAGGCCTCGATCATCGCGCGGATCGGCTGGCCGACCACATGCGACGCGACACTGACCACGCCGCACCCGCCGCAACACAAGATGGCCGGCGTGTCGCTGTCATTGCCGCTGTACAGGTGGAACCCCGCCGGCACCGCCAAGGCCATCGCCGCGAACTGGTTGACATCGCCGCTGGCCTCCTTCAGCGCTACGATGTTGGGGACCTCGTGGGCCAGGCGGCCGATCGTCGCCGGCTCGATGTTGCGCCCCGTGCGGCTGGCGATGTTGTAGAGCAGCACCGGCAACTCGGTCGCCGCGGCGACGGTCTTGAAATGCTCGTAGAGCATGTCCTGGGTCGGCTTGTTATAGTACGGACAGACCAGCATCGCGCCATCGAGGCCGAGCTTGGAGGCCTCGCGGGTCATCCAGACCGCGGTCGCGGTGCTGTTGCTGCCGGTCCCGGCCATCACCTTGGCCCGCCCGCCGACGGCGTCCTTGACGACCCGAATGAGCTGCAGCTCCTCATCATGGGTCAGCGTCGGCGACTCCCCGGTGGTGCCACAGGCCAGCACCGCGCTGCTGCCGGTGTTCACCAAATGGTCGGCCAGCTCGGCGGCGCGGTCGAAATCGACCTCCAGGGCGTCGTCAAACGGCGTGACCATCGCGGTCACCAGGGGACCCCACATCGCACAGCTCCAGGCGCCAAGACACTAGCACGCCCCCGGAGGCATGTCAACGCGACGACCCGCCCGCAGGCCCGGCGGCGGGCCCGCGGCCCGGCCGCCGAGCCAGAGCCGCAGAGCCGGCCAGGGCCTGCTGTGCCGCCGAGGTCGCCCACACCCTTCTCTGCCAGCAACTCCCCGTCGCCCCCAGCGAAGCGGGCCGGCGGAGGTTGAGCGGCCGCAGCCTTCGCTGCCCGCCCTCCAGCGCAAGTCGGCAGGACGGCAGCCAGGACTGCAACAGTCTGAGACCGCCGCAGCCGCTCCGCTGGCGTGCTACCATGCCGCCCATCGGAGCCGCTGATGCCCTGTCGAATCACTCTGTTGGCCGCGCTCACGGCGTTGCCGGGCCTGGCGCAGCAACCGCTGGTCGGGCGCTACGTACGCGTTGAGGCCGCTGCCGACCACACGTCCGAGCTGCACTTCGCCGAGTTGGAGGCCTATGTCGGCGGGCGCAATGTGGCGCTCAAGCGGCCGGTCGCGGTCTCGTCAACCCTCGGTCGGTTCGCCGGTGGGCTGGCGGTCGATGGGGTGGTGGAGTACGAGTGGGGGCCGACGGCCAGCTTCTGGTCGGCCGCAGCGGGTGGGGCGCAGTGGTGGGAAGTCGATCTGGGGACCGCGCTGCCGCTGGAGCGGTTGGTGCTCTACAACCGGCTGGACTGCTGCCAGGAGCGGCTGACTGGGGCGGTGCTGCGGGTGCTGACCGCCGACCGGCGCGAGGTCTACCGGCAGGTGCTGGAGGCGGCCAGTCCCTTTGAGCAGGTCTGGGTCGAGCCGCTGGTGCCGCCGGTCGACTTCGCGGCGCAGACCTTGGCGCAGCGGCGGCAGGAGGTCTCGCCGGTCTTCAGCAGGCCGGCGAGCGATCCGGCTGAGGTGATGCCGGTCGGCGCTGGCGACCTCTCGGCGATGGTCAGCTACACCGACCGGCTGGTGCTGCATCTCTCGAAGTGCGATGTCTTTGGGGTGCAACAGCCGGTCTATCACTACAGCCCGACCGGCCTTTCGCCGGGCCACGTCGAGCTCGATCTGGGTCTGCCGGCGGCCACCTTGACCAGTTTCGAGCAGCGGCTCGAGCTCGACCGCGGGACCGTTACGCTGGCCCTCGGCACGGCGGCGGGCATCGTGCGGCTGACGGTGGTTGGCCTGCTGGGCGACAACGCGCTGCTGGTGCAGGTCGACGACCCGCGGCCGGCGCCGCAACTGACCACCCACACAACCTCCCACCGGGCCAGCGTCGAGGCGCGGCAGGTCGCCGACTGGCAGCTCCTGCGGGAGGTCCACAGCTACACCGAGAGCGGTCAGCCGCCGGCCGATCCGGCCAAGGTCAGCCCGGGCGACCGCTTCTTCCGCTTCGGCTGGGCGACGCTGGTCGGCCGCCGCGAGGCGCCCGTCGTGGCCGGTCAGCCGCGGCGGAGCTGGGTGCTGGTGACCTGCCGCACGACCCGTGACGGGCAGCCCGAGGCCGCCGCCCTGACCGCCGCGACGGCGCTCCGCGACAGCGACCTGGCGGCGCGGGTGGCGCGGCAGGCGGCCTGGTGGCAGCAGTTCTGGGAGGCCGCCTGGGTGGACCTGCGCGGTGGCGATGGCGACCGGCTGACGCGGCTCTGGCACACCGGCTACCTCTCCTACGCCGGCGTGGCGACCCACGCCACGACGCCTCCGAAGTTCAACGGCGGGCCGGGTCTAATCCGTGGCGACGAGCGGTCGTGGGGCTGGGGGTACTGGTGGCAGAACACCCGCGAGCTGATCTGGCCGCTGCTGGCCGGCAATCGCCTCGCCCTGGCACGTGACTACCTCGACTTCTACGATGCGCAGTTCAGCGATTGGCAGCGCAGCACCGCCCACGGTGGCAAACTCGGCATCCGGATGTGGGAGGCGGCCACGCCGCCCCGCCCCACCCCGCCGCCGGCCCGGCAACCAAGCCCCTTCGACCCCGCCGCCATCCCACGGGCGATGGCCGACCTGCGCATGGAGCAGTGCAAGTCCGGCTACAACGCCCGCAGCCTCTGCCAGTCCACCGAACTGGCGAAGCTGTTCTGCGACTACGCCGCGGCGGCCGGCGACGCCGCCTACGAGCGCCGAGTCGCTGCCGCCTGGGTCCGTGAGGCGGCGCTGTTCTGGCTCAGTTGGCTGCGTCCAGGCGACGATGGGCGGTACCACAGCATGGTCACCGACAGCGCCGAGATGTGGTGGAAGATCAAAGACTCCGCCCCGGACCTGGCCGCCGCCCGCTGGTGCTTCGACCGGGTCGTCCGCGACGGCGTCCGCTGGGGCTACGAGCCCGGCCTGATCGACCTGGCGCGCGAGCGGCTGGCCAAACTGGCCCCGCTGCCCGTCGGGCGGATCACCCGCCAGGGCAGCCAGGTCACCGGCTTCGACCGCACCGTCGACCAGTTGGCCCCGCTGGGCGAGTTCTACGACGACCGCGAGGCCCACAACATGGAGAACCCGGAGCTCTACGCGGTCTACCCGTTCGAACTGATCGACGCCGGCAGCCCCCCGGCCGAGCTGGCCCGCGCCGTGCTGGCCTTCCGGAACCGCGCCCACCCGAACGCCGGCGGCTGGTCGCAGTGCCCCATCCAAGCCGCGCGCCTGCACCTGCCGACCACCGCCGCGGTGATCGACGAGCACCTCCGCCGCCACCAGAAGTACCCCTACGGCGGCTGGAACTCACCGGGCAACAAGCTCGCTGGCTCGACCCACGGCGTCACCGACGTGCCTTACTTCGATTCGGTCGGCGTTAACCTGACGGCGCTCCAAGAGTGCCTGCTGCAAAGCCACCGCGGCGTGCTGGAGCTGCTCCCGGCAGCCAGTCCCAAATGGGCCGGCCGCTTCCGCCTCCGCGCCGGCGCCGTGCTGGTCGACTGCGAGTTCCAGGCGAAGCAGCGAATCACACTGGTCACCCTGACGGCCCTGCGTCCGACGACGGCGACGCTCCGAAACCCGTGGGAGCGGTGTCGGGTCCAGGCTGGCGACGCCGCGCCGGTCGAGTCCGGGGAGCGGCAGGTCAGCGTGACGCTGACCGCGTCGCAGGTCGCGCGGTTCAGCCCGGCCGGGTAAGCCCAACGCCCCGCGGCCACGGTTGCCGAGACCGTGGCCGCGGGGGTGGACTTGCCGAGCGAGGCTAGTCTTCCAGAGTCTCGATCACCTCCAGTTCGTCGTTGGGCTTGTCCTTGCTACGGTAGAGACCCGAGGGCGGGCCCCACTTGGTGTAGGTCCCGCCGCCGCGGCGGTGTTCTCGCTGGTGGTCGGCCGTGCGAATCAGCTCGTAGTTGTTGGGATCGTCCAGACCGCCGTTCTCGGCGCCGACGTAGAGCGGGGTCTGGTGGTGGATCTGCCAGCCCTCCGGCACCTTCCGCTCGATGGCGCGCTCCCAGGAGTTGCTGCCGCCGTTGCCGGGGTAGCGCTTGTTGAACTCGGTCTGGCCCAGGTCTTCGGCCAGGTCCTGGACCCAATCGCGCATCTCACCGACATCGCGCTGGCGGATGGTCACCAGGATGCGGTACTTGCAGTTCTTCTCTTTCGGGTTGGCGATCATCAGTCGCTCGCCCTTGATGCTGCCGTTCAGGAGGTAGGCCTTGTTGGCCTCCTGGTCCATCCCCGGGTACTCGTCGGCATAGGCCAGCAGTTGCTGCCGCAGCAGGTCTTCGTACTTCGTGAGTTCCTTGGCCTCGGTGCTGCGCAGCAGTTTGGTGTTCCACCCATCGAGCGCCTTGCGCGACTGTCCGACCACCGAGGCACTGCCGCGGCGCCAGTCGGTGACGGCGCTCAGGGCGGCTTCGAGCTCGCGCCACGGCGAGCGGCTGAGGCGGATGCGCTGCCGGTTGTCGATGGTCTTGGCGACACTCGCCAGCTTCACCGACGCGCCGTTACGGGCGAGGTCGACGAACTCGATCACCACGGCGTGGTCGAGGTCGAACTCCTGCAGCAGCTTCTTGATCGCCTCGCGCTCCTTGGCGAGTTGCGCGCTGTCGGCCTCGTGCGGCTTGGTGAGGTCGTCCAACAGGTCCTCGGCCTGCGCGCTGCGCTCTTTCTGTTGCGCCACCAGGTCGTTGCCTTCGGTGGCGAGGTCCTTGAGGTACTGCTTGTAGGCGTCCGAGAGCTGCGGCAGCCGCCGGACGAGCGTGTCCTCGGTGCGGCCGCACTCTTCGAGCCGCTTCTTGACGTCCTCGGCGTACTCCTTGTCGCCGCCCTTCAGCGACGAGAGCTGCGGCGCGATGGCCTTCTGGATCTTCTCGAGCGTGTCCTCGACCTTGTCGAAGTAGCGCTGCGCGTCCCCACGGTCGTAGCCGCTCTCCGGCTTCGCGTTGAACTCGTTGACCGTGGTCACCAGCGACTTCAAGGCCTGCTCGATGTCGCGCTCTTCACTGCGATAGGTGTCTTCGAGCTTGGCGCCGGCGGGGCCACACAACCAGAGCCCAACCGCCGCCGCCAACCACCGCCGTCGATCCAAGCTGACCATGTAGCTCTCTCCCGGCCGCACCTGGCGACCCTCGCAAAGCACGTACCCGGTCGCCGGCCTGGAGCGCTGTCAGCAGGCCCTGACGGATCGGTTGCGGGGCGGTGACAGCCGGTCAGTAGACCCCCTCCTCCCAGGCGGTCCGGTACATCGCCAGGATGTTCTCGACCGGGGTGATCGGCTGCAGATTGTGGCAGGGCGCCAGGACGTAGCCGCCGCCGCGGCCGAGGGTCTGGAGGCACTGGCGCGTCTCGGCGATCACCTCGTCGACCGTCCCGAAGGGCAGCACCTCCTGGTTGTCGACGCCGCCGTGGAAGGCGATCCGGTGGCCGTAGGTCTCCTTCAGCCAGGTCAGGTCGACCGGCCCGCAGCGGTACTGCACCGGGTTGAGGACCTGGATTCCGAGGTCGATCAGCCGTGGCAGCAGTTCCCACATCGCGCCGTCGTCGTGGTGGAAGATGCGCACGCCGTGATCACGCATCAGGCCGGCCAACCGGCAGTAGTGCGGCGCCAGGTATTCGTCGAAGCTGGCCGGTGAGAGCAGCAGATTGGTCTGCCCGCCGAAGTCGTCGGTCAACTGCGTGACATCGATCAGCCCGCCGCCGGCCTCGAAGAGGCGTTCGGCGAAGCCGTAGAAGAAGTCGGTCAGGCGTGCCAGAATGGCGTGCGACAGCTCTTGATTGAGCGCCAGGTCGAGCAACGACTGCTCCAAGCCGCGGAGCTGGTTGAAGAAGAAGAACGGTGCGGAGTAGCCGGCCTCGATGGGCCGCTCACGGCGCTGCTCACACTGCTGGCGGACCTGGCTGTAGTCGAACCAATCCGGCGATGGCCAGCGGTAGTGCGCCAGGTCGGCGACGGTCTGCGCGGCGGCCAGCGGGAAGTAGCACTGCTCCTGATAGGTCCCGGTGGCATACTCGACCGGCTTGTAGCGCATCCCCCAGAAGTTGCTGCCCGGCTCCACAGGCGGCCCGACATAGGCCGGCGCGACCCCGGCGAAGCCGTCGATGTGGAGCCGCTCGCGCACCCCGGCTGGATCACAGCCGAAGTGCGCGGTGAGCTTGGCCCAGACTTCACCGGTCGCCCAGAGATCGAGCGGCACGCGGTCCGGCTGTCCCAGGTCGAGGGCGGTCAGGGTTCGTTCACGGGAGGTCATCACGCAGCTCCGGGCGGCGGTCGCGCGCTACCACCTGAAGAACCGGTACGGATCGTCCCAGGGCTGCGGCTGGTCCAGGTAACAGCCCTCGCGCCAGCGGCCCGCGGTCGGGTCGGCGACTGGGTCGAGGTGGAGGTCGGCGAGATCCAGGCGGCCGGCGCTGTTGGTCCAGACCTGGTAGCGGCTGGCGGTGGTGACCGTCTCCTTGGCCAGCAGCAGGAAGCTGTACTGCTGCCAGGCGGGCGTTGGCTGGAGGCGCTGGTAGTCGAACACGGCGCGCCAGCCGTTGGTGTTTTGGACGGTCACCGTGACCGCGTCCGTGAGGTCCTCGGCGCGGGCGCGGAGGGAGAGGCGGTACCAGGTGCCAGCGGTCAGGGCGACACCGCTCTGGGCGAGCATCAGGCTGGGCTTCTGGCCCTCGACGCGGGGCAGTGTGACGGACAGGGCGCGGCCCGCGGCGCCCGGCGGGGGGGCAGCCAGCGTCGCTTGCCAGCCGGGCGCCCCGCTGACGCTGAGGCTGAACTCGGCCGGGACGCCGTTGGCGCCAGCCGCTGCGAAGGTGCCGTTGCGCACGGCTGACGGCCCGGCGACCGCGGCCACGGGGGTGCTCAGGCGGTCCAGCAGCGGGCTCTGGCACGGCACGCCGGCGTTCGCCAGCAGCCGCGTCAAGAGCCGGCTGGTACCGCGCCAGGTGCGGCGGAGGTTCTGCTGCTCGGTCTCGTAGCGGAACCACCAGCCACTGCTGCCGGCGCTGAAGGCGCCATTGCTCCACAGCTCCTGCCCCGCGGCGGGACGCAGGCTGGCGCTGCGAATCCGCAGGCGGGCCCCTTCGCCGGTCACCGCGAGGTAGGCCTGCCAGCCCTCGGCAAAGGCCTGCGCCACCGGGAACGTCGCGCGCAGCTCGGTCACCCGGCCGGCGGGCAGATCCTGGTCGGGCCCCTTGTAGGCGCGGTCCCAGGGCCGACCGGCGCGTTCCACCTCCAGCCGCACGCGGGGCGCGCCAGCCATGGGCTCCACTTGCATCGTGAAGGTACAGGTCGTGCCGACAGCCGGCGCCGGCAGCTTCTGGCCGACCTGCCCGAGCGGCACGGTGCCCATCGTCAACACGCCCGCGGCGGCGCCAGCGGCGAGCTGCTCGACGACGAGCGACGGCGCGGCCCCGGCCGCCCGACTGACCTCCCAGGGCGGCAGTTGGCAGACGATCAGCGCGCCGTCGGCGCTGGCCGCCAGCACGCCATTGCCCAGCGGCGCCGCGCCAGCGGTGACCAGGGGCAGCTCGCGCGGGTCGCGGTTGTGGATGTCGGCCGCGGCGCAGCCGGCGAACGGTGAGCCGACGGGCTGCGGTCCGAAGGCGGCGGCAAGGTGTTCGGCGGGTTGCAGCCGCAGGTTGCCCGGCAGGGCCGCGGCCCCGGCGGGGTCCAGGCCGAGGGCGACCAGCTTGCCGCCGCTGGCCAGCCAGCGCTGCAACTCGGCCCGGCGCGGGCCCAGGCCGGCCGCGCCGGCGCGGTCCACCAGCAGCAGCTGATCGGCCGCCAGGGCCGCTGGCAGCGGCGCGGCGACGAGACCGGCGGCGGCCAGGTGCTGCCGCCCGGCCTCGTCGCCAGCGTAGACCAGTCGCCGTGGCGACGCCGGCTGCCAGGTGGCCAGGTAGCGCAGCAGGTTGCCGGCCAGCCGCTGTGCGGCGGGATCGGCGGCGGTGCGGCCGCTGATGTCGAGCTGGCAGAGCAGCATCACGCCGCGGCCCTCGCGGTACTCCAGCAGGGCCGCGTACTGCTGCCCGAAGCCGCCGTCGACCAGGGTCAGGAAATCGCCTCGGGCTGGCTTCTCGAGCACCACTGACGCGACGTTGCCGCGGTTGCCACAGCGCCAGACCCGCGGCACGTCGAAGCCGCACCACTTCACCGTCGGTGGCTCGCCCAGCCGGGTGGTGCCCTGGTAGTCGAGCCGCGCCGGGTTGAGCGTCGCGGCGCCGCGCCAGGCGCGGAGGGCGGCCGCGTCCAGACCGGCCAGCGCGGGGTGCCCGGCGACCCGGGGCCAGAGCTGGCGGAGGCCGTACTCGGCGACCCGGAAGCCGAGCCGCTGCTCCAGCGCGGCGGCAGTCTGCTCGCAGAGCAGCACCTTCAGCCCCGCCCGGACGCGCCGCAGATCGGGCGCCGGACCCTCAGGGGTGAGGGCGCCCTGACCGATCACCACCAGGTCGTAGGCATCCAGCGCGCTACTGGCGTCGATCCGGGTCGCGGCGACGCCGAGCGACTGGAGCAGTGGGCCGGTGGTGCCCCGCGGATCCCACAAGGCCACCTTCCCCGGCTGCGGCACCGCGGGCGCCGGTGGCAGCACGTCGAGGGTGAACTGGTCGGTCTGCTGCCCGCCAGCGCCCAGCTCAGCGGTCGCGGTCAGGTGATACACGCCCGCCGGCAGATCCGCTGGCAGCGCCAGGGGCAGCGGCAACCGGTGCTGCTGGCCGGCGGCGACCGTGACGCTCTGGCGGCCGGTCAGGGGCTGCGGCAGGTCGAGTTGCCAGGTCCAGTTGGCGCTCACGGCGTGCCGGCTGTTGTTGATCAGAATCAGTTGCCGGACGACGGTTTCGCCCGCCGTGAAGAGGTGGTCCGGCGCCGTGAAGGCCTCCGGCGGGCCGGCGATCCAGGCCAGCACCGGCTGATTGTTGCGCTGCAGCGCGGCGGCGGCGGCGGTCGGCTGCCAGTCGGCGCGGTCGTAAGCCAGGTCCATCCGCTCGTATCGCGTCTCCAGGTAGTCCGGGCTGAAGCCCGGCCGCTGCAACCGCGACCAGTCGGTTGGCAACTCCTGCCGGGCGTTGCGGTTGACGCCGGGGCGGAGCTTGTGGAGCACACCGTGCTCCCAGGGCGAGATCGCCGAGACGCCCCAGGTGCGGTAGGCGCGCCAGTTCTGGGTGTAGTAGTCGGCCAGCACCGGGTAACGCTCGTCGAAGTCGCTGGAGCCAAGTTGGTGGGGATAGTCCCAGCGGTGCCACAGCCGGCCAGCGCGGTACTGCTGCGCCTCCCATCGCACGTTGCGGGCCTCCTGGTCGCTGATCTGCCAGGCGGCGTCGCCGACGAACTGCGCCTGCCACTCGGCCAGACAGAAGTCCCACGGCGCGACGGCGCTGCCGAAGTTGCGGACGCCGTTGTACCAGCCGCGGTAGAGCGCCCAGTCCCAGGTGAACGGCGCGCCGTACTCAACCAGGAAGCAGGGCCTGGCGCCGGCCGTGGCCCAGTGCTCGAACCAGTCGTTGAGCTCCTGTTGCGGCGCCCAGTTCGGGTAGAAGTTGCTGGTGTGCATCGTGCCCAGGTAGCCGGAGGAGTGGTGGTAGACCGGCCGGCTCGCATCGAGCTGGCCGATCAGTCGCTCGACGCGCACGGCCGTCGCCGCGCCGCTGTCGTTGCCGGCGGTCCGGCGGGGCTGCACGCCGTCGATCAGGTCGGGGTTCATGTCCTCGGCGTAGCCGGTCGCGTTGTGGCTGGTGGCGTAGAGCACCACGCTCGGGTGGCTGCCGGCGACGCCACAGTAGAAGTCGGCGTGGGCGGCGTAACCGTTGCTGCGGTCGGCGTCGGGCGCGGCCCAGTCGTAGTGGCCGAAGTGCGGCTGTGAGAGACCGACCAGCATCCCGACATCGTCGGCCGCGCGAAGGATCTCGGCGAAGCTGAGATGCGCTCCCGGCTCGCAGCCGTAGTTGTGGGTGTAGACGAAGTTGATGCCGTAGGATTGCAGCCGCTGCAGGCTCTCTTTGGCCGCCTCGTAGGTCGCCCAGGCGGCGCCGACCTGGGCGTTGTCGAGGGGCAGCGCGCAGAGGGTCAGGCGGGTGCCGTTGAGGTAGAAGTCGCGCCCATCGATCCAGAACTCCCGGAAGCCGCTGCGCTCTGGCCAGGCGGTGTCGAGCAGCGTGCCGGTGGCGTCCAGCAGTTCGAGCTGGCAGGTGTACTGCTGGCCAGGCGTGTCGAGGTCCCACAGCGCGGACGGGCGCCAGGCCGCCGTCAAGCTCAGCCGTTCACCACGACGGTCGGCGGCGCTCAGCAGGGGGCTGCTGAGGCTGGCCGGAGGGTCGCCGCCAGCCGTCACGGTGGCCCGCAGCCGACCGCGCCAGCCATCGGGCAGGCCGGCCACCACGGCGCTGGCGGTCAGCGTGCCCTGGCGCACGGAGCTGGTTAGCCGCACCGCCTCGAGCCGCGGCCCGGTGGGCTCGCTGCACAGCCAGAGATCGCCACAGAGGCCGCGGCGGGCGACGCTGCCGCGGACCTGGCGGGCCTCGTTGGTGTTGTTGTACGACGCCAACACGCCGCGCAGCGGCAGCGCCTCGACGCGCAGCGTGAGCACCTGACGCTGCCCCGGCCGGGCTGCGGCACCCAGCTCCAGGCGGCCGGCCGGGAAGCGGATCAAGCCGACCTCGCGACCATCCAGGTAGACGCTCGCCAGCGAGTTGACGTACTCCGCCGCGAGCAACAGCCGGCGACCGGCCCAGCCCGCTGGGATCGTGATCTCACGCTGGTACCAGGCGGCGGTCACGCTGGCCAGGTCGAGCTCGGCCCAGGCCGGGTGGCGGTGGACCGTCTGGCAGTCCTTGTGCAGGTAGTCGGTGATCCCGGGCCATTCGCCCGGCACCTTGAACCAGCCCCAGCGGCCGGACGGCTGGCTGGCTTCGGGTCCGGCCGGCTGCCAGCGCCAGAGGCCGTTGACGCAGATCCGTTCCCGAGTTGCGGTGGCCTCACGAACGGCGCTGGCCGGGTCCCAGACCGCGCTCACGCCGGGCGGCAAGGGGACCACCTCCTGCCCACCGACCACCGCCGTCCACAGCACCAGCAGGGCTCCCCACCGGGTCGTCAGCATCGCCGTCTCCGCTGCCGACTGGGTTGGCCAGCGGCGGGGCGGGGCCTGCTGGCGAGTCTCCGCCGGGCGCAATGATCTCGCCACAAGGTCGGGCGCTGGTCAGCCCGCCGCGCTCTGCCGTTGGATCGCTCCCAGCGCGTCGTAGGCGGCGTACTTGTAGCACTCGCTGAGCGTTGGGTAGTTGTAGACGCTGTCGATGAAGGTGTGGACGCAGGAGCTGTGTTGCAGGGCCAGCGCGCCGAGATGGACCAGCTCGCTGGCCAGTTCGCCAATCAGATGAACGCCCAGCAGCCGGCCGTCTTCGGGCGCCACCAGCAGCTTCAGCAGGCCGGCCAGGTCGCCGATGATCTGCCCGCGGGCGTTGCTCTCATAGGCGCAGCGGCCGACGACATAGTCCACGCCCTGCTCGCGGGCGGCCTCTTCGGTCAGCCCGACCATCGCAATCTCGGGGACGGTGTAGACCGCCAGCGGCAGCACCGCCGAGACGGCCTCTTTGTACTGCAGCCCGAAGGCATGGACCATCGCCACCCGGGCCTGTTCCATCGACACCGAGGCCAGCGCCGGGAAGCCGATCACATCGCCCGCGGCGTAGATGTTCGGCACACTGGTCTGGTAGTGCGCGTTGACCTCAATGACGCCCCGCCGGCCGGTCCGGACGCCGACCGCTGCCAGTCCGAGCCCGTCGACGTTGGATTGCCGGCCGGCGGCATAGAGCACCGTGTCGGCGGTCAGCTCCTGGCCGTCCTGCAGCGTCAGGGCGACCTGCTCGCCGCGGCGGGCCAGCGCCGTGACCTGCGTGTTGAACCGGAACTCCAGCCCCAGCAGCGACAACTCCAGCCGCAGCCGATTGGCGATCTCGGCGTCGACGAACGGCAGCAGGCGGTCACGGCCTTCGATCAAGGTCACCTCGGCCCCCAGGGCCGTGAAGACCGAGGCATACTCGCACCCGATCACCCCGCCGCCGACCACGGTCATTGCGCGCGGGATGTGGCGCAGGTCGAGGATGCTGTCGCTGTCGTAGACCAGCTCGTCGTCGAACGGCACCTCGGCCGGGCGGTGCGGTGAGGATCCCGGCGCCAGCAGGATCACCGCGGCTTCCAGCACCTCGCGCCCGCCGCCGGGGCGGTCGACCGCCACGTGGTGCGCGTCGAGCAGGCTGGCCTGGCCGCCGAAGAGGTGGATGTCGTGGCGTTCCAGGTTGCGCGCGATCAACTGCCACTCGTTCTCGATCACGACCTGCTTGCGGTGCATGAAGTCCGCCACGGTGAGGCCGTCTTTGAGCGAGTAGTCGATGCCGTAGAGCCCGCGCTGCCGCAAGCCCGAGAAGTAGAGGGCCGTCTCGCGGAGGGTCTTCGACGGCACGGTCCCGGTGTTGATCCCGGCGCCGCCGAGGTGCGGTGCCCGCTCGACCAGGGCGACGCGCTTGCCGAAGTAGGCCGCCTGCGCGGCGCCCTTCTCACCGGCCGGTCCGGAGCCGACCACCACCAGGTCGAATCGCGTCGGCATCTGTGCCCTCCGCCGCGGAGGATAGCACGCCGCCGGCGCCGCCGCCAGGCTCAGGGCACGCTGTCGGCGATCCGCGCCAGGGTGGCCTCGGGCAGGTCACCCAGCACGACCACCACCGGCTGCCGGTCGACGCGAGCGACCAACGGCAGGCCGGCGTGCCGCTGGGCGATGCAACTGCTCGCGGCGCTGCCCTGCTCGCAACAGACCGCGCTGATCACGCACCCGATGTAACGGCGGTCCTGCTGGAACACGCTGACGGTCCGGCCGCCGTCGCTGTAGCGGAGTTGCGCCGCGAGCATGCCGCAGCCGCAGGGGCAGTGGTAGCACGAACTGCCCAGCAGGCGCAGCCCGCCCGGCAGCCAGCGCGGCGGACGCACCGTGAAGCCGCAGCGCCGGGAGCAGGCGCGCAGGTCGAGCACCTCGTTGAGCACCCACCGGTCGCGCTGCGGCGGCTCGAAGCTGACGCCAGCGCGGCGACCGAGCGAGAACGACAGGAACTCCGTGCGGGTGGTCAGCTCCGGGCCGATGGTCACCGTCCGCAGCACGACCCCGCTGGCGCGGTCGATCCACAGCTCCCGCCGCGGCGGCCCCGCGGTGCGCAGCAGCACCGTCGGCCGGCCCGCCACCAGCCCGCCCGGGCCCACCCGCCAGCGGCCGGGCGGCAGCTCGGACAACGGATCGGCCAACGCCTCACCCTCGACGGTGCGCCGCAGCTGCGGGTCCCAGCGCCACTGCTTCGGGCCGCTGCTGACCACCAAAGTCCCGGCCGCGTCGCCGCTCTGGTAAGCGAGCCGCGTCCGCCCGTCGTCGCGCTGGTCTAAGTCGACCTGCGATTCCTGGCGGTGGCCGGCCACCTCGACCTTGCTGCGCTGCCGACCATAGTGCGCGGTCTGCTGCGTCGCCCGCTGGGCTGTCGCCAGCCAGCGCTCGGCCTGTTGCTGCGCCCGCCGTTGCGCGGCTGTCCAACCACCGCCCAGCAGCAGCGCCGCCAATGCCAGCCCAATCAGGCGACGACCGTTCACCGCCATTCCGCCTGATGCGCCACGGCGGCGCGCAGTTCCAGGGTTCCCAGCAGGTGCAGCGCCGTGGCGTCGGCCAGCGGGTCGGCGACCCCGGCCAGGGCGTGCTGCTGCACGTACCCGCCGGCCCGCAGGTCGGCCGGCGACACCGTCGGCAGCACCGGGCCGAGGGGACGCCAGACCACTGCCAGCAGGGCGGCCGTGGCAGCCAGCGGCGCCAACCGCCAAGCCCAGCGCCGCGCCCCCCGCGGCGACAGGCTGCCGAGCACCCGGCCACGCAGATCGCGCGGCGGATCGGGCAGCACCGCGGCCCGCAACAAGGCTCCCAGGCGGTCGTCTCGCCCTTGGTCCGGAGGCTCTGCCATCGCCCGTCTCCTACCCTTCCAACCGTGGCCGCAAGAGCCGCTCCAAGTGGTCGCGCGCGCGGCTTAAGCGCGACTTCACCGTGCCCTGGGCGACTCCCAGGCTGGCCGCAATCGCCGCCGTGGGGAGCTCGTCGAAGTAGTGCAGCACGACCACTTCGCGATGCTCCGGCGAGAGCTGCCGCAACGCCCGGCGGACCTCGGCAGTGAGCTGCTGCTCGTCCAGGTCCGGCCCGCTGGCGGTCTGGTCAGCCGTCTCCGGCAGCTCGGCGGGCTGCTCGCTGAACCAGCCCAGCCGCCGCCGCCGGCGACGCGCGGTCCGACAGACCTGCACCGCCGCGCCGCGCAGCCAGCTTCCGAAGGCCTCGACCCGCCGCAGCCGCGGGAGGTCGTTCCAGACCTTCAGAAAGGTCTCCTGCGCGGCGTCGGCCGCCGCGTCGGGATCGTCGAGCAGAATCTCACAGAGCCGGTAGACAGCACGTTCGAAGCGCTCGTAGAGCTGGCCAAACGCTTCACGGTCGCCCGCTCGGGCCAACTCGATCCAGCGCTGCAGCTCTTGGTCAGAGCTCTCGGACGCGCCCGGCCGGCCGGCCGCGGCGGTCACCTCTCGACTGCTCCCACTCCCAACGAGCCACCGCCGCGCTCAGCGGTTCCCGGTTTCTGCCGCCGCGCTGCGCCAGGGCAACGCCGCCACCGCCTCGACCAACGGCCCAAACACCGCCAGGTCGCCGTCGCGCGCCGCCTGCCGCACCAGCGACTCCATTTCGACATGCGTGAACCAGCCCGGCCCCAACTGCGGGTGGCTGTTGCTGAACCAGGCCTGCGGGTTCTGCCCGGCGCTCAGCGGGTCGGTGCGGCGGGTGCACCACCAGATCCGCCAGCCCCGCTGGCGCAGCCCGCCGACCAACTGCTGCGCCGGCGCCTCGGTCGGCACCGCCACCAGCGGGTCACGCTCGTTCGGCGCCCCCGGTGAGACGATGGCGTGCACCTTGTCCGGCCCAATCTTGGCCGCCGTCTTGTCGCTCCAGGCGTAGCCGTGGATCTGCAACACCCACCGCCGGCACGGCACCAGGGTGAACACCTCATGCGCCACCTGGAAGATCTGCGGCAGTGCGTGCGTCGGGTCGCTGGCCACCGGCTGCGAGTTCTCGTCGCCCTGATCGTAGCGGTGCACCGTGCTCATGAACCACACCGCCGGGCGCAGCCGCGGGTCCAGCATCAGCGCCGCGGCGCCGCGCTCTGACCAGACATCGTAGAGCGGGTGCGGCGCTTCGATCACCAGATCCTGCGGCGCCTCGTCGAGGGCCACGAAGTAGACCCCGTAGTAGTGCCGCCAGGGCCGCGCCTCGACCAACTGCGCGTACCGCCGGCCAGTGGCGCTGTCGGTCAGCTCCCGCAGTTCGTAGTGCAGCGGCCGCGCCAGCTCGGCGGCGGCGGCCAGGCGACGCTCGGCGAGGGCCGTGAAGGTCGCCCGGAAGGCCGCCTGCTGCTCCTCGCTGGGCACCCGAAAGACGCCCGCGCCGCGGCGTGGGATCTGCTGCCGCACCTCCTCGACCCAATCCGCGAAGGTCGCCGCCGGCGCCACCGCCGCACTGACCCAGAGCCCCAGCAGCAGCCGCCACCACGCCCGACGCAGCATCTCCAGCTCCTGCCGCCAGTGTAGCGCAGATCGACCCCGCCCGCGGCCACCGCTGCGGCGCGCTGCCGGCTTGGCCGTTGCCGATCGACGTGCACCACGCCGGCGATCGGGGCTCGGGCGGAAGGCGACTACTGGCGGCCGGCGAAGCGCCAGCGCTGGGAAGGCGCGATGCGGCAATCCGGTGCGGCTCTCGGGAAGTGGGCGCAGGTGCTGGCGCCGGCGGCGGTGCTGCTGCTGCTGGCGATCGGGATCACCCTGGGTGAGGAGCGCTTCCTACGGGCCGACAACCTCACCAATGTCCTCAGCCGCAGCGTGCCGCTCGGGCTGGTGGCGGTCGGGCAGACGCTGATCATTCTGGGCGGGCAGATCGACCTCTCGGTCGGCTCGGTGATGGGCCTGGCGGGGATGGCGGCAACGCTGGCCCTGAATGCCAACGCGCCGGTGGCGCTGGCGGTGCTGGTGGCCCTCGGCGTCGGCGCGGCGGCGGGACTGCTCAACGGGCTGGTGACCACCCGGTTGAAGGTCCCAGCGTTTGTCACGACGCTGGCGATGATGGGCCTGGCGCGGGGGCTGCTGCTGCTGATCTCCGGTGGCCGCACCGTCTCCGGCGCCGGCCGCCTCAACGACCTGCTGCTGCAAGCGCGGCTCGGCCTGCCGCTGTCCGCCTGGACGCTGTTCGTGACGGTGGCCGTGGTGGCCACCTGGCTCGGCCGCAGCACCGCCGGGCGGCAGGTCTACGCGGTCGGCGCCAACCCTGTCGCGGCGCGGCTCAGCGGGGTCCGGGTCGAGCGCCGCCTGGTGCTGCTGTTCGTCCTCAGCGGCCTGCTGGTTGGCCTCGCTGGCGCGGTGGAGTGCGGCCGCAACCGCGTCGCGACGACCTCGACCGGCGAGCTGATGGAGCTCGACTCGATCGCCGCGGTGGTGATCGGCGGTGCCAGCCTCAATGGCGGCATCGGCGGAGTTGGCGGGTCGGTGCTGGGCGTCGCGATTCTGGCAGTCCTGCGCAACGGCTGCGGTCTGCTGCTGGTGCCGCCGGAGTATGAGAAGGTGATCGTCGGCCCGCTGATTGTGCTGGCGGTGCTCTACGACCGCTGGCTGCGACGGCGGCGCGGACAGGCGACCTGACGCGGCCGCCCGCCGGCCAGACGCGGCAGCGTTGATCAGCGATGCAGGTCGTGGTCGCTCTGCCGAACCACGGTGCGGACGGTGTAGACGCCATCGCCACTGAGGATGCCGCCGCGGGCGAAGAGCCGCCCGGCCTCCCAGTTGCTGAGCCCCAGTTCTGGCCGGTTCAGGGCGTACTGCCCATCGACCCAGCGCGTGAAGCCATCGCCCACGAAGGGCGCGTTGGTGAGGGCGTAGAAGCGCTCGAAGGCCGCCTCGGACTGGGTCAGCAGACTGGCCACAAACTGCGGCGAGTAGCAGTTGTAGAGCTCGATGGCGGTGTCCAGGTCGGGAACGACCACCAGGCTCAGCTCGGGGGTCTCTTCCCACTCCCACTCGCGGCTGAGCTGGTCGACCGGCAGGATGTCCAGCAGCGGCTCGACCACCTCGCCGCCGGCGCGGCGGACCAGCACCTGCCGGTCGAACAACGCCGCTGGCAGAGCGCCTTCACCGCCAGCCGCGAGGTGCAGGCGGTAGCCGTGCCCGCGCCGCTGGCCGGCCCGTTCGAGCGCCGCCAGCACCACCGGCAGCAGCTCGGCGATGCGGTCGGCCGGCAGAGAGAGCGTGTTGAGCGTGTTGCAGACCTTGCGGTCGAGGCTGTGGTAGATCACGGCCTCCAAGCGCTGCGGATCGGCGCTGGCGTCGACCAGCAGCCAGGCGCCGCCGGTGCCATGGAGACTGACGGCGACGCCGGCCTGCCGCGCGACGCTGCCGAGCTGGGCCACCGCGCGGCCCGATCCGCGGGCCACCGCCAGCGCCAGCCGCCGGTCGCTGAACATCGCCCAGCCCGCGGCGTGCGAGGCGCTATCGACGAGGCTGGCGGCGCCGGCCGGCAGCCCTGCCGCCGCCAACGCCGGGTCGAGCGCCGCCGCGACAATCGCCCGGGCCGTGCCGAGCGCGTCGCTGCCGATCCGGAAGACCACCGTGTTGCCGCCGCGCAGCACACCGGTGGCGTCGGCGAAGACATTCGGCCGACCTTCGAAGACGAACCCCACGACGCCCAGCGGCGCGGTCACCTGCTGCACGGTCCAGCCCTGGTGGCGGTGCGCCTCGAGCACGCGACCGCGCTGCGACGGCGCGGCCTGCCACTGCTGCAGTCCGCTGATCATGTCGGCGCGCAGCTTGTCGGAGGCCAGCAGCCGGGTGGTCGACCGCCCGCGCTCCTGGGCCCGCGCCACGTCGGCGGCGTTGGCCGCGGCGATGGCGGCCCACACGGCGTCGTCGGCGAGGCGGGCGGCGAAGGCGGCGTAGAAGGCCGTGATGGCCGCGTCGCTGACCGCGCCCATCTGCGCGAAGGCGCTGGCCGCGCGGCCCACGGCGGCGGCGGCCACCTCGCGTTCGGCCGCCGGAATGTGCAGCAGATCGCCGCTCCCGGCCACCACCAGCAGCCGGTCGCCAGGCTGGAAGGCGTCCGCCAGCGCGGGCGGTACGGTGACCAGGCGGTCGCCATCGACCAGCAGGGGCATCCCCGCGGTGAGCTGCGTCAAGGGCGTCGTCGCCATCGTGGTCTCCGACGCCCGGCGGCGTCCTGCGACCCGATGGTACGCAGCCGCCGCGCATTCGTCAACGGCGCCGCCCGGCTCAGCGGGTCGTTGCGAGCGCCTCGCGGCGGGCCTGCAGGGTGGCCAGCTCGCGTTCGAAGGCGGTCGTCCCCTCGGAGCCGGCGAGATTGTCGATCCGCTCCTTGAGGCCCGGCACCAGCCGCAACATGCGACCCAGGATCATCTGGTGCTCGACATCCTCGGCGCGGGCTTCGAGGCTCTGCTTGTCGAGGAAGGCCTGCAGTTGGCGGCGTTGCTCGTCGGAGATGCTGTCCGACGAGTAGCTGACCAGCTTGATGATGATCTTAACCATCAGGTGGTAGTCGCCGTCGAGCGCCAGCAGGGCGATCCGGTCCGCGGTGTGGTTGGTGGCCTCGAGGTACTGCACCAGCAGCTTGGCCATCAGCAGGTACGGCAGGCAGACCACCGGCCAGATCCCGCGGGCTTCGTTGAGCAACATCACGAAGGACCGCCAGAAGACCGTCCCGGCCTTGATGTGGCCAAGCTGCGCGGCCAGCACGGCCTCGAACTCGCGGGGGGTCAGAATCTGCAGCAGGCGGCTGGAGATCACCAGGTAGGGGTTGCCCAGGCCGCGCACCGCGACGGCGATCTCGGCCGTCTCGACGACGTAGGCATCGGGCAGCTTCTTGATGTCGAAGAGCTTGCAGAGCTGCACCAGTTGCAGCCGCACCTCGGGGTTCTGGCTGCCAGTGACCTTGCTCCGCGGAAACTGCTTGACCAGCTTCTTGCGCTGCCCGGCGGCCAGCACGAGCACGCTGACGCCGCCGATCACCAACCAGTAGATCAGGTTCCGGCCGATCACCGCGGTCTTCTCGATGGCGAACATCGAGATGCCGATCACGGCGAGGTACGCCAGGAACGGCACGCCAGCGCCGAACAGCTTGAGCACCGTCTCGTTCGGATCGCGCAGCTTCCGAACGTTGATCGTCGGGAGCTTCACCGGCTTGGCGGTCATTCGCTTGCCCATCGGCCGTCTCCAGTTTCCCGCCCGCAGCCCCCACGGCGCGGGGGCCAGGCTAACAGACCATACCCGACCCGGCGCCGGCGGCAAACAGGTTCGTCAGCCGGCCGGCTCACAGCGGACCAGGTCGCCGCCCGGCTCTGCTAAGGTGACCCGCAACCCGTGCCAACGCACCGTCTGGCCAGCGCGCTGCGCCGGCGGCCAGAAGCCCAGCAACTCGCCCACTGCGACGCCTGCGGCCGGCTGCGGCTCAACCGGCAACCAGCTCGCCAGGGTGGCCAGCGGCGTGGTGGCCGGGACCAGCCAGGGCGGGTCGCCCGGCGCCGGCTCGAACGCCTCGACCGGCTGCGGCGCCACCAGGCGGAGCGCCACGGCCAGCAGCCGCGTGCCTTCGGCAGCCTCAACCAACCACAGGCAGCAGCCCTGGTCGGAGGTGCCGACGAGCACCTCGCCCGGCTCGGGCAGATCCCCGGCCAGGGCCATCACCAGCCCGCCGACGGTGTTGACATCGCTGTCGCTGGCCAGCGTCAGGCCGGTCACCTCGGCCAGGTGATCCAACTCGCAGCGCGCGCTGATCTGCCAGCCGCCGCCGGGCCGCGGCCGCACCGGATCCTGCGGCGCGTCGGTCTCGTCGTGGATCTCGCCGACGATCTCCTCGATCACGTCTTCGACGGTCACCAGGCCGGCGGTCCCGCCGTACTCGTCGACCACCACCGCCACCGAGCGGTGCTCGGTGCGCAACTCGCGCAGCAGGGCGTCCAGTCGCATCGCCTCGGTGACGTACAGCGGTCGCCGCATCAGATCGGCGGCGACGCCCTCGCGCGGCAGCCAGGCCAGCAGGTCGCGGGCGTGGATCATGCCGACGATGTCCTCGACACTGTCGTGGTAGACCGGCAGCCGCGAGTAACCCGAGGCTTCGACCAGGGCCGCCACCGCGGGCAGCGGCGTCTCGCGCTCCACCGCCACCAGCTCGACCCGGGGCACCATCACATCACCCGCGGTGCGGTCGGGAAAGGCCAGGATTTCGGTGATCCGGCGCCGCTGCGCCGGACGGATGGGCGCGGCGTCGACCAGCTCGCGGAAGTTCTCGGCGGCCGGCTCGTCGTCGCCCTCGTCACGCGTGGCGGTCTCGGCCTCGGCCAGCACGGGGCGGACCAGCGGCCCCAGCAGCCGATAGCTCCAGCGCACCCAGCCGACCGACCGCAGCGCCGTGCTCTCGGGGCGGGCCGACCCGCTCAGCCGCGGCAGCAGCTCGGCCAAGATCGTCGCGGCCAGCAACACCGCCAAGGCGACGGCCCAGTCGCCGCGGCCGCGGGGCAACTGCCGGTCGAGCCACCAGGCCGCGCTGACGGCCAGCACCAGGGTGGTACCGAAAGCCAGCCGCAAGGCCCCCTGCACCGCTTCGCGCCGCGCCAGCAACAGCACCAACTGCTCGGCGCGCCAGTTGCCTTCGTCGGCCAAACTACGCAGCCGGGCCCGCGAGACCCCGGCCACGGCGGCGTGAGTCAAGGCCAGGCGGGCGGCCAGCCAGAGCCCCAGCAAGAGCGCCGCGGCCGACCACCAGAGCTCGGGATGATCGCTCATCGCGCCTCCCCGCCGGCCCGGCGCGGCTCCACCTCGACCCGCACCTGCTCCACCTCGCCGTGGGCGTCGACCTCTTCGACCACCAGCCGACAACCGGCGCCGGCCCACTCCTCGCCGGCCTGCACGCGGTCGGTGAGCTGGCGGTGGAGGAACTCGGCGACCGTCTCTTCGGCCTCGCCCGGCAGGCTTACGCCGTGTTCAGCCAGCTCCGCCAGCGCCCGCCGGCCGCTCACCTGGAAGGTCTCCCGGACCACCTCGGTGTCTGATTCGTCGACGATTTCGCCCACCAACTCCTCGACCACATCCTCCACGGTCAGGATGCCCGCCACGCCGCCATAGGCGTCGTCGACGATCGCCAGCGAGGCCTTGGCGCGCCGCAGCGCCTCCAGGACATCCTCCAGCGGCTGCTCCATCGTCACATGCAGCGGCGGCCGGCGAGGGCTGCGGGCCAGCAGGTCGCGGACCGTCGTCGGACCGCCCGCCGCCGGCAGGTTGAGCAGTTGCTTGGCATGGAGCAACGCCACGACATGGTCGACCGAACCCTCCTGCACCGGGAAGCGGCTGTGGCGCGAGGCCACCATCAGCTCCCGCACCGCCTCCAGGGGTTGGTCGATGTCGAGGTACTGCACCCGCACCCGCGGCACCATCACCTCGGCGGCGGTCTTCTGGACGAACTCCAGCTCGCGCCGCAGCAGCTCACTCTGAGCGATGGTCAGGTCGCCCTGGTGGCTGCCGACCTCGATCACGTCGGCGAGGTCCTCTTCGGGCAGCCCGGCGTCGGCTTCCTCGGGCTGCACCCCGCCCAGCCAGCGCTCACCCAGCCAGACCAGCGGCGCCAGCAGCGGCCGCAGCAGGCCTACCGCGCCGGCCACCAGGCCGTCGATGCAGCGCTCGAAGCGGTGGCTGGTGACCTGCGTCAGGCGACTGGGCAGCGCCACACCGAGCAGGGGCAGCGCCACGAGAATGGCCACCGCCGCGAGCAACGGCGCCGGGCTGTGGCGCGCGGTCGCGGTCAACTCGGCGGCCGCGGCGGCGGCGTCCAGCGCGGTCCAGACGGCCGCCAGCAGCAGCAGCGTCAGCAACAGGGGCACCACCAGGTCCAGCCAGCGGGTACGGTCGTGGAGCACGGCGAGGCGGCCCGAGTGCCAGTGCTCCAGCCAGCTCCGGCCGCGGCGCCGGAGGTCCAGCAAGACCGTGTAGCTGAGAGTGGCCGGGCTGAGCAGCACGTAGAAGACCAACCAGGTCACGGCCAGACCGAGGTTGAGGAGGACTCGCCAAACGGCGGGCCAAGCGGCGGTGAGGGGACCGCCCCCGATCATACTGACCGCCGCGAGCACCACCAGGGCCACGCCCCAGAGGCGCCGCGGCAATGGACTATCGCCGGATTCTGCCATCGTCTTGTGGGTGCGCCGCGGATTCTAACACGCTCGGGGCGCCAGAACAAGGTCCCATCCAGCCGGATTCGCGCAGGAGCCAGGCGGGTTGCGGGCAATCCGGTAGCGTCCCGGCGGGAGTCTCGCGATGTGGCGTCGGATCGGCTGCTTGTTCGTCTCCTACTGCGCCGTCTCGGCGGCTGGCGCGGCCACCTGGTATGTTGCGCCGACCGGGCGTGACAGCAACTCCGGGGCCAGCGCGAAGGCCGCGCTGCGGACGATCCAGGCCGGCCTGGCGCAGGCCCAGCCCGGCGATGTCGTCGAAGTCGCCAACGGGGTCTACCGCGAGACGGTGGTGTTCCCCCGCAGCGGCGAGCCGGGGCGGCCAATCACGGTCCGCGCGGCCGCCGGGGCGGAGCCGCTGATCAGCGGCTGCGACCCGGTGGTCGGGTTCCGCAAGGGCGAAGGTCAGACCTACACCGCCCCGATGCACTGGACCCTCGGCACCGGCCGCAACCAGGTCTTCGCCGCCGACGGCAGCGTGTTGCTCGAAGCGCGCCACCCGAACCGGGCCGATCCCGACCTCGGGATGTACGTTGCCGGTCTCAGCCCGCTCTGGCCGACCTTTGGGGAGTTCTCGCTGCCAAAGGAAACGCTTAAGGAGCAGCCCGGCCGGATCGTCAGCCGGCACCTCGACGGTTTCCCCACCGACTGGTGGAAGGGCGCGCTCTACTACGGCGTCCACTACGAGGGCTGGGCGGCCCAGACCGGCATCGTCGAAAGCAGCAAACCAGGCGAGATCACCGTCGGCGACCGCACCGGCGGCTGGTGGTTCGGCAGCGCCTACGGCGGTGGCTACTCGCCCGAAGAGGGCCGCGGCATGGTGGTTGGCCACCTCCACGCGCTGGACGCGCCGGGCGAGTGGCACTGGCAGGACAACACGCTGCACCTGATCCCGCGCGACGGCAAGCTGCCCCAACAGGTCGAGGCGAAGCGCCGGCAGTTGGCGATGGACCTCTCCGGTCGCAGCCATCTGGTGGTCCAGGGGCTGCGCTTCAAGGCGGCCTCGTTGCGCCTGGCGGACAGCTCGTTCTGCACCTTCGAGCGGTGCCATCTCTCCTACCTCAGCCACTACTTGCGGCACTACAGCATCGGCCAGATCGAGCACGGGCGGGACACCATCAAGTCGGGCGAGACCGGGATCTATGTCAGCGGCCACGACAACCGCTTCCTGAGCTGCAGCCTGCGGATCAGTGCCGGCGCCGGGTTCTACCTGCGGGGCTACCACCACACCATCCACAACTGCGTGATCGACGAGGTCAGCTACACCGCACACTACCTCAACGCGATCACTGACGCCGTCAGCGACTTCCCCGAGTGGGAGAACTTCCTGGTCGGTGGCCACGTAATCACCTACAACACGATGCGCAACGCGGGCCGCCACTTCTTCAACTTCTACGGCAACGGCACTAGCACTGCCAGCCGCGACCGCGGACCGATGGACTACATGGCGACGCTGTTCGCTCACAACCATCTTTACAACGGGATGCTACAGACCAAAGACGCTGGCCTGCTAACCGGCTACTACAGCAGCGGCGGCACTCTTTGCGGGCTCAACTCGCAAGTCTGCTACAACGTATTGCACGACACTTATGACACCTTTGCGATGCGCATCGGGGCGCTGGGGCTGGTCTACCTCGACGCCGGCAGTTGCGATGTTGACCTTTGGAACAACCTGCTCTGGGCCGCCCCCGGCTCACTGCAGCGGGGGCTCTGGTACAACACGATGTGTGTCGACGTCCACGAGCGCGACAACCTTTTCCACCCGCAGTTCACCCGCACCGCGGCACAACTGGTCGCAAAAGACTTCCCCGCTGGCAAGCCGTTCCGGTTTGGCCATGATTGGAGCGTCCCGCCGCCGTTGCCGAACTGGCCGCAGCTCGACAGCCTGGATCTGGGGCCGCCCGCGCCGGCCACGCTGCGCGACGCGGCGGTGGTGCCGCTGGGCGAGGTCGACTTCGGCGGCGGCTGGCAGACGGCGGTGTTCGACTTCGCCAGCGCCAGCACCGCCCTGAACACCGACCGCGCCGCGCGGCAGACGCCACGGCACACCAGGGCGACCGATCCGTTGGTGCTCGAAGTGAGCCACCACGATGCGCTGCACGAGAAGATCCGGCAGCAGTGGACTTTCATGTACAACGTCCCGGACGGGGGCTGGATCCGCTACAACAAGGTGCCCCTCGGTGCCGGCTACCGCCGCCTGCGGGTGGTCTACGGCGTCGATCAGGCGCAGGCGCGAAGCTGCGAGGTGCGCCTCGACGCCGTCGACGGCCCGCTGGTCGGCACGGTCGCGCTGCCGCCGACCGACAAGGCCCGTGGCGGGCGCATCCAGATCTACCAGACCGCCGTGGGTGAGTTGAGCGCCGCGGCGCAAGGGACGCACGACCTGTTCCTGGTCTTCCGCTCCCCCGACGGCACCCAGGTCGGCGAGTTCGAGTACTTCCGCCTCGAACAGGCCCGCGCTCCGCTGCCGCTGCAGCCGAACGAAGTGCAGGGCGAGCTGCGGCTGGACAGCCCGCAGGGCGAGCTGCTGGGGGTCGGCTACCCCCGCGGCACGGGCGGCGCCGCGACGGTGCGGCCGCTGGTCGCCAACCTCGAACCGGCCCGCGGCAAGCACGCTCTGTTCCTGGTGACCCGCGCCGCCGTGGCCGGCGACCTGGGTCGGCTAGAACGCGTGCGACTGTGGCGGGCGAAGCAGCCACTCTCCTGGCAGGGCGTCGGGCTGGCGCCGCGGCAGGTCGGCGGCAAGCCGGTCTACCCGACGCCTACCAACCGGCCGATCGCCCGACCCGGCGACAAGTACCCCGCCCGCACCGCCAGCGCCCGCGCCAATCGCCCGGTGGCGGTGGCCCGGCGGCTGACCGTGCCGGTCACCCTGGATGGCACGCTGGCCGACTGGCCGACCGCCGATCCTCTGCGCGGGCTGGCGCTGACCCAGGAGTACGACGGCCAGCCCGCCAAGGCGCCGGCCAGCACCGCCTGGCTGGCCTACGACGCCCAAGCGCTCTACATCGCGCAGCGCCATCCGGTCGGCAACGCGCCAAAGCTGCTGCCCTCGTCCCACACCTGGGGTGCCGACGATGGCTGCGAGGTGGCCTTCCAGAGCGCCGCGGCGGCCAACCCTGGCGCGGTGTTGACGCTCTACGGTTACCCCGACGGCAAGTTCGCGGCGGCCGACTACGGCGGCGCCACCGCAAGGCAGATCGCGGCGTTGCAGCAGGCGGTGCAGTACCGTGCGGCAATCGGCGTCGCCGAGTGGACCTGCGAGTGGCGGATCCCGTTCGCGGCCAGCGGCTGGACACCACAGCGTGACCCGCTGTGGAGCTTCAACCTCGGCGTTCGCAAGACCGCCCCGCTCGGCTGGGTGATTTGGCAAGGCACCGGCGGCGCCGCCTGGCAGGTCGGGCAGGCCGGACTGCTGGCCTTTGCCGACGAGGTCCTGGCCGTCGGTCTGCCGCCCAAGGACCTCGCCCTGCGACTGACGGCCCGCGCCGCCGACGTGCAGTTGGACGCGGCCGGCCGCGTCGAGCTGTGGCGGGACCGCGTCGCCGCCGGGCGGGTGGCGCAGCAAGCCAGGCCGGAGCACCGGCCGCGCTACATCGCCGACGGCCTGCGCGGGCAGCCCACCCTGCACTTCGACGAGCAGCTCGCCACCCGCCTGGAGCTGCCCGATCTCAGCGACCAGAAGATGCAGGCCACCGTGGCCGCGGTCTTCAGCAACCCGGTCGCCGGCAGCGAGGTCAACCACGACCCACGGATCCTCACCGCCAGCGACGGCAAGGGCTTCGACTACCAGGTCGGCATCGCCGCGGCGGTGCCGGGGATGACCATCGGGGGACCGCGCGTGGGGCTCTGGGCCTACAACGATGTGTGGGGCAAGGTCGTCCGGATCGGCTGCTTCTCGCCCAATCCGCAGACCTTCTTCACCGGCGACCTCAGCGAGCTGTTGCTCTACCGCCGGGCCCTGACTCCGGCCGAACAGGACCAGGTGCGGGCCTACCTCAGTGTGGCCTGGAACCTGCCATGATCCTGCTGCCGGCGCTCTGCGCGATGCTGGCGCCGGTCGACGTGACCGCGGGCGGGTGGCCATACCGCGTCGATGCCGTCCGCCGCAGCGTCAGCGTGCGGCTGCCGGGCGGCGAGCAGCCGCTGCTGTTGGGCTGGGGCCCGCAGTGGGCCGACCGCGCCAGCCCACCGCCAGCCTGGTCAGCCCAGGCGCTTGCCGGCGCTGACGGCGAGCTGGTGATCAGCCTGCGGTGCGACCTGCCGGCCGCGGCGGCGGCGCTGCCCGGTGAGCTGCAGACTGGCGGACCGTGGGTCGGCCTGGACCTGAGCCAGTACCAACTGGCGCATGGCCAGCCGCACTGGCCGAAGACCTGGTGGCTGCCGCAGCACGAGCTGTTCGTCTGCGTCTGGTGGGACCTCGCGGTTTCGCAGGCCTCCTGGCCGGCGTGGCCCGAGGCGCAGTGCGATCCGCGACAGGGCGTCGGCCCGACAGTGCCGGCGGCTACGCTGCACTACCCGCCCGGCCGTGACGGCAGCCGCCGCCGGCTGCACGAGGAGCTGCACCTGCGGGTCGGGCGCCGCCTTTGGGACGTCGCCCTGCCGGCCCTCGCCCGACCGAGCGAGTACCGCGCGGAGCTGGCACACCTGGTCTACCTCGATCTGTGGGGCGGCGAGCCGGCCACGACGCTGACCCACCGGCTGGAACTGCTCGGCAGGCTGGCCGGCGACCGGCTCAAGTTCCTGACGGTGGTCCAGAACTGGCAGGCCGGCGGCTTCGACGCCCTGCTCCCCGACAGCCTGCGCTTGCCCGACTACCCACCCAGCCCCGGCTTCGGGACCGTCGCCGAGGCCCGCGACCTGGCCGTCGTCGGCCGCCGGCTGGGGCGCTTCGCTTACCGCACCAACTACGCCCTGGGGCGCGCCGAGTCGCCCAGCCTGCAGCGCGGCGAAGTCGGCCTGGCGACCGACCGCGAGGGGCGCCCGACCTGGTACACGCAACCGGCCCGCTGGACCGCCCTGGCTGGCCGGCAGGAGCAGGAGATCGCCAGCAACTGGCCGACCAACGCCGGCTTCGTCGACCAGCTCGCCTCCGGCGGCGGCCCGATGGCCTACCTCGACTTCGGCCCGGCGGGCGACGGCACCTTGGCCGGCGCGTTGGCCCACCAGCGCGCTCTGGCGCGGCTGGTGAAGCAGGTGCACCAGGGCCCGTTGGGGTCCGAGACCTTGAACCAGCAGGACCTGATCGGCGAGTTCTGCGACTACGGCGACTTCGGCGTCAACGATGGGCAGCACCGGCTGTTCCCGGTGGACTACGTCCTGCGGCGGATCCACCCGCTGACCGTCAACTACGGCTGCGGACTGAGCTACCGCTTCTTCGAGCTGCCGCCATACGAGCAGTTCCACGCTGGCCGGCTGCGGCTGTGGGACGACCCGCAGCAGATGGACGACTACCGCTGCTGCGAGGTCCTGCTGGGCAACGCGGCCTACCTGATGTCCCCGGCGCCGTGGGACTGGACGCTCACCGAGTGCTTCCTGATCGGTCGCCTGCAGCGCTACTACGCTGACCAGCCGATCGAGTCCGTCGAGTACCAACAGGATGGCGCCTGGCGTAGTCTGGAGGAGCTGGTGCGCGCCGGGCTGGCGCCCGAGACCCGGCCCTGGAACCAGCGGCAGGAGGTCTTCGGCCGGATCCGGCTGCGTTACGCCAACGGCCTGACGGTCGTCGGCAACCGGCTGCCCGGCGAGCTGCGCGTCAGCACCCCGGCCGGCGAACTGGTCCTGCCGCGGGCCGGCTGGGCCGCCTGGCTGCCCGATGGCAGTCTCAGCGCCGCCTCGGCCCTCTGGCCCGACACCCGGCAGCGGGCCGACTGGCTGGTTGAGCAGGGCGCCGGGCGCCGGTTCCTCAACCCCCGCGGCGCGGCGCTCGCCGGCAGCTCCGCGGTGCGGCTTGAGGAACACGGCCAGACCGTCTGGAGCCTCGCGCCGGGCGCCGCGACCGTGCAACTCGGCACCCAGCAGTTGTCCCTCGAACCACCCGCGGCAGCGGCACTGACCAGCCTGGCGGTCGACTTCGCCGCCGGTCTGGCCGGCTGGCGGCCGCTGGCCGGCTTCCTGCGCGTCGAGCCAGCCGCCGGCGCCCAGCGGCTGGTAGTCACCTCGCCCGACCCGCAGCTCTACTCGCCACCATTGGCCCTGGCGGGTGCGGCGGGCGACGTGATCGAACTGACCATCGGCACCACCGCCGGCACCCTCGGGCAGCTCTACTGGGCGACACCCGACGACGGCATCAGCGAGCGGCAGGTCGTGCGGTTCGATCTGCTGCCCGACGGCGTCGTCCGGACACTCCGCCTGCCGGTCGGGACGCACCCGCGCTGGGCCGGTCAGCAGATCACGGCGCTACGGCTGGACCCGGTGCACGGCCCGCCCGCGGCCAGCGTCACGCTGCAGTCGCTCCGCCTGCTGCGCTGACCGTCACCGCAGCGGGCGGTCCCACGGCAAGCGCTGCTCCGGGAAGCTCTCCTCGTCCGGCGCAAAGGCCTGCGGTGCGTCGAGCGAGCCCACCGTCACGTCGACCTCCCGCCCCGCGCGGTCGTCGCCCACAAACAGCAGCGGCGTGCCACAACGGGGACAGAAACTGCGCACACCGCCGCAACCATCGCAACTCCGGGCCGCGTAGCGGTCGGAGCGCACCTCGCGCAGCTCGCCCTGCAACAGCCTGAACTGCGCCGTGCGCACCGTGATCCAGGGCACGTTGGCCGCGCCGCTGGCGCGTCGGCAGCCCGCGCAGTAACAGACGCTGCGCTGCAGCGGCTGGCCCGTCACTTCGTACCGCACCGCCCCGCAGAAACAGCCCCCGCGGTTGACCACCGGCTCCGCCGGGTCGGTCGCCCCGACCGCCAGCAGCCCCGGCAACGCCGCCACCGCCAGCCCACGCCACGCCGCCATCGTCTCCTCCAGTCCGGCCTGCCGCCCCTCACTCCTCGGTCTATCACAAACAGATGTTCGCGTCAAGCCCCCTGGACGGGGCGGCGTCGAGTCGCTAGACTGCCGCCGGCCGAGGGCCTCGGCTGGGAGCGCGTGGCATGAGTGAATCCACCTTGACGAGCCAACGGATCTACGATGGCCGGGTGGTGCATCTGGATGTGGATCAGGTGGCGCTGGCCAAGGGGGGCCAGAGCGTGCGGGAGGTGGTCCGGCACCCCGGCGCGGTGATGGTGGTGCCGGTCACCGCCGATGGCCGGGTGGTGCTGGTCCGGCAGTACCGCTACGCCGCGGGCGAGGCCCTGCTGGAGCTGCCGGCCGGGACGCTGGACCATCCCGGTGAGGACCCGCTGGCCTGCGCGCAGCGCGAACTGGCCGAGGAGACCGGCTACCAGGCCACCCAGTGGCGCCTGCTGGCCAGCTTCTACACCGCCCCGGGGTTCTGCACCGAGCTGATCCACTGCTTCCTGGCCAGCGACGTGACCCCCGGCGCGGTCGCCGAAGCCGACGCCGATGAGGACATCGAGTTGGTGATGATGCCGCTCAGCAGCGCCAAGACGCTGGCCCGGCGCGGCGAACTGCGCGACGCCAAGACCATCTGTGGACTGCTGCTGGCGCCTTTCGACGACCGCTGAGGCAGGACCGCGGCAGACCGTGCCGAAGCGGTCCCCGCCTGCTGGCAATCTGCGTGCTGGAGACGACGTTCATGGCTGAGCGCAACTATCCGAACCTCGAGACCGTCCGCGTCGGCATCATCGGCTACGGTGGCGCCTTCAACATGGGCAAGCGACACGGCGAGTCGATGCAACTGACCGGCCGCATGAAGGTCGTCGCCGTTTGCGACCTCGACCCGGCCCGCGCCGCCGTCGGCAAACAGGACTTCCCCGACGCCACCATCTACACCGACCTGGCCCAGATGCTGGCCTCCGAGGACCTCGACCTCTGCACCGTGATCCTGCCGCACAACCTCCATGCCCCGGTCTGCATCCAGTGCAGCGAGGCGGGCAAGCACGTCGTCGTCGAGAAGCCGATGTGCCTCAGCGACGCCGAGGCCCAGGCGATGATCGCCGCGGCGCAGTCCAACCGCGCGATGCTCAGCGTCTTCCACAACCGCCGCTGGGACGGCGACTTCCTGGCGCTGCGCAGCATCCTGGTCGACCAGAAGCTGATCGGCGACGTCTACCACGTCGAGATGTTCGGCGGCGGCTACAGCAAGCCGGGCACCTGGTGGCGCTCCTACAAGGCGGTCTCCGGCGGTCAGTTCTTCGACTGGGGCGCCCACTACCTCGACTGGCTGCTGCAACTGCTGCCGCAGCGGATCACCGGAGTCACCGGATTCTTCCACAAACTGGTCTGGCACGAAGCGACCAACGAAGACAATGTCGAGGCCGCCATCCGCTTCGAGGACGGCGCCGTGGCGCACATTCAGATGAGCACCATCGCGATGGTCGGCAAAGAGCGCTGGCGCATCCTGGGCACCAAGGGCGCCATCTTGTCCGGCGACAAAGCCTTCCGCGTGAAGGCCGACCACCACGGCTACCAGTCCACCTTCGAGGTGCCCCACCAGTCGAGCAACTGGGACGCCTACTACGCCAACGTCGCCGACCACCTGACCGCCGGGGCCGACCTGATCGTCAAACCCGAACAGGCCCGCCGGGTGATCGCCGTGATGGACACCGCCGAACAAAGCAGCGCCGCCGGCGTGACGCTGCCGCTGCCGGGGGAGTAACGGGCGGGCGGTGCGGCCTTGACACAACAACCGACCCTGGTCTATAACCCTGGCAACTTCGCCCAACAGGGGGGTAGATCATGGGTCGGTTTCGGATTCTGTCGCTCGATGGTGGCGGTCTGCGTGGCTTGCTCACTGGCCGGTTGCTGGCACAGCTCTCCGACGATCCCGAGTTGGCTGGCTGGTTGGACCAGGTGGACCTGATCGCGGGCACCTCCACCGGCGGCATTCTGGCGCTGGGTTTGGCCGCGGGCCAGACCCCAACGCAGTTGGCCGACACCTACCATAGGGAAGGCCCTCGGATCTTCCGCCGGCACTGGCTGCACAATGTCGACCACCTCTCCTCAATGGCCACGGCCGCCTTCGGTAACGCCGAACTGGAGCGGGTGGTCCGGAGCGTGGTGGGAGATCTGAAGCTCGGCGATCTGAAACCACGGGTCACCGTGCCGGCCTTCGACCTGCGCTATGACCCGACCGACGGCAAGCACCCGGCCGCCTGGAAGCCGAAGATCTTCCACAACTGCGGCGGCGATGATGACGCCGCAGAGCTGGCCTGGCGGGTCGCGCTGCGAGCCAGCGCCGCACCAACCTATCTGCCCTCGTTCGACGGGTACATCGACGGCGGGGTGTTCGCCAACAACCCGACCATGGTCGCCATCGCGCAGGCGCTCGACGGGCGCAATGACCCGTCCTGCCGCCCGAAGCTCGATGACCTGGTGGTCCTGTCGGTGGGCACCGGCCGGGTGCCCGCGGCGGTCGGCGGCGCGGCACACAACTGGGGCTACCTGCGGTGGGCTCCCCACCTGCTCGGCATCATGATGGACGGCGTCTCCGACATCGCCCACTTCCAGGCCGAGCGGCTGCTGAGCGACCGCTATCACCGCCTCCAACTCAAGCTCGAGCAGCCGATTGACCTGGCCGATGCCCGCCGCATTCCGCAGTTGGAGGACCTCGCCAGCAGCCAGGAGGCGTCAGATTTGTTAGACAAAACGCAAGCGTTCCTGCGGCAGCAGTGGCTGGTGTGACCCGGTCGCGCCAGTCCGGGCGCCAGATAGCGACGTCGACGTTGTGCTCCAAAGCAGAAGGGCCGGCGTGCACTGAGGCTATGCCTGAGGAGTCACACTTACCTGCGTTGCGGCCACCCGTTCGCGGATCTCGGCATAGATGTCAACGCCAATCTCCTCAGCGACTTCCAGGGTCGTCGCCAACGCGTAGGGTACGGCATCCTCAAGCGTGCCTGCGTCTGGTCGGCAGCTTACCCGGATCTCCAGGTTGTGGCCATCGACGAACGCGGCAGCCTGGTCCCCTTCGAGAACCTCGTGCTGCACAGTCCCTCGCTGAACGGCGCGCCATTCGGCCTGCTGGCGTTTGATGTGGAGGGGATCGGTCGGGGGCGTAAACCAGAGGTCGGCGCGCCTCCATGACTGGTGGGCTGTATTGATGGGCGTGAGCCAAGCCAACGTGATGGTGAGGCGGCGCCAGCCTCGTTGTCCGCTCAGGCCCGGCGGCAACGGGAACCGGTGCACCTGCGCCTGCTCGGCTTGAAGATACCCGCCTCCGAGCGCAGTGACACGATGCTGCGTGCACTCGCGGACGCGCTCCGGCTCGACGCCGCCGTAGCCGAGGAGCCTGGTCACGTACTCCTTGAACTGCCGGCTGTTCTGTCCCGTCCGCAGGATCTGGTCCAGCACCTCCCCTGCATCGCCCCACGAGGCCGAGTGGACGAGCAGCGCCTTCGGTGCGGACAGCACCGGCACCTCGGCCCGGCAGGTCTGGAGCTCCTGGAAGGCGCTCCAAATCGTCGCGTTCTCGGCAGCAGCATTCTGGAGTTCAACGAACGCCAGCGGCAGGCCGTTGACGAACAGCACCACGTCGAGCCGCCGCGCGTGCTTGTTCTCGACCACGCTGAACTGGTTGACTGCCAGCCAGTCGTTGCCGGCCGGGTGGTCGAAGTCGATCACCCGCGCCTGCGCCCCGCGGATCGCACCGTCCGCGGCGCGGTACTCGACCGTCACGCCATCGACCAGCAGGCGGTGCAGTGCACGGTTCCGAACGATGAGTTCGGCGCCTTCAGGCCGCGTCAGCTTTCGAAGCGCATCCTCCAACGCGTCGGCCGGCAATGCGGGGTTCAGCCGTGCCAGCCCATCGCGTAACCGCTGCGGCAGCACCACCTGGCCGTAGTCGTCGCGCTCGGCCGCCGGTCCGCCGGGGGCGAGCTCGGCGCCGCTGTGGACCTGCCAGCCGGCGCTCTCCAGCCAGGCAAGCGAAGCCTGTTCGATGGTGGACTCGCTGAAGCACTGGCTCACGCCACCGCCTCACCAATGGCGCCGCAGAGCATCTGGAAGCTCCGGGACCGGCTGCGCAGTGGATCGACGTGCGCGCCGATGGCGCGGGCCGCCTCCAGTTTGGCAAGCCCGCCCTTGAAGTAGCCGTACCGTTGCATGACGCGCTCGAACGCTTCCCAGGTGCCGCCGCAGATGGCGTCGGAGTCCCGGAAGCTCTGTCGATTTGGGATGACGGCCGGCACACGCGGATATGCCGCCCGTACGGCCGCCCAATCGCCGAAGTACCAGGCTTCGAGTTCTTCGATGGCGATGCGGTTGTCGAGCTGCGACGACGCATTGCCCGCACACGTGCGAGTGCGCAAGCCTGCGCGCTGGGCGATCGACTCCAGTTGCAGCTTGAGCACACGGCAATCCTCGTCGTCGCGGTCCACCACGACCACGATGCGCCAGTCGGCCGGAAGCCACGCTACGTACCCTCGCAGTCGTGACTCCAGCTTGCCGAGCAGGTCGCTCTTGCCTTGAAACGGATGGACCTCGAAGGTGCGGTCCTGTGGCAGCAGGCGCGGCAGCAGGGCACGAAGGAATGCCTCCATCGAGGGCTCCTCGACCAGCAGCTCCAAGTGTACCGCGGGAATCACTCAGCGCCTCCGCAGTGGGCGGCTCGGTGCGCCTTGGTTCACCAGCGGGTCGCCCACACCGAGCTGCCCCTCCATCCACAGTTGCCCGAGCAAAGCGCCCTGTTCGACAAATTCACTCACACCTGGCAGGTCGGCCGCACGCTGCGTTTGCGTGTACCCCTGCTCGTCGCGCCATAGCACGCGCACCTCGGCGGGCCGCAGAGCATTCAGGAAGAAGGGCGAATGCGTCGTCACCAGCAGTTGCGTGCGGTCACTCGCGGCGCGGCATTCTTCCGCCAGTTCTGGCAGTAACCGTGGGTGCAGGAAGTTCTCCGGCTCCTCGATGCCGATGAATGGCGGCGGCGTAGGGTCGTAGAGGAGGACGAGGTAAGCCAGCATCTTCAGCGTCCCGTCGGACGCAAACTTCGCCAGTACCGGGTTGCTGAACGGCGCGTCCTTGATCTGCAGCAGAAGCCGCCCGTCGGGCATCGTCTCGGCCAGCACGCGCTCGATGCGCGGCACGCGGCGGCGCAACACGTCGAGGATCTGCTCCAGGCGGTCGCCGTGCTGCTCGGCGAGGTGTTGGATGACGTTGGCCAGGTTGTCGCCGGTGCGCGTCATGCGATCCTGCGGGCCGGCCTCCGGCTGACCCCGTGCGCTGTCGGCGGACAGGTACGACACGTACCAACCGGTGATGAAGTCGCGCAGCGCGGCAACGCGCGGATGCTCGGCGAACTGGCCCAGCGCGTTGACTGCGATCAGGTCGGGGGACTTCAGCGGCACGTCCTGTCGGGTGTCGTCGGCATCGGGTCGCTCGCCACTGACCGCACGGCCAACGCCTTCCTTGAAGTCCAGGAACCTGAAAGGCTTTCCGCGGCCCTTGCGGCTCCACTGCAGCCACTCCTCCATGACGAGCGGCGCGTTGCGCCGCTCGTCCACCGAGAGGTGATAGGTGATTGGCGAGTAGCCGGGCTCGCGGTACTTGATCTCGATGGTCACCGGCCCGTCGCCGCCGCGAGTCTTCAGCTCCTTCGCCCGGCCGCGCTTGTCCCAGGCGCGGCGCAGGCCCAGCTCGAAGCACTCGGCGAGAAAGGCGAAGACATCGAACACCGTGGACTTGCCACTGCCGTTCGGACCCAGAAGAACCGTCAGCGGCGTCAGGTCCTTGAACTCGACCTCGCGCAAGGCGCGGAAGTTCTGCACCTTCAGGTACTCGATGCGTGCCTGGCTGCGCGGCGCGCTTCTCGGTCTCTTTCTCATTCCGTCACCTCGGTCAATTTCTCGGCGTCACTCACCCGAAGCTCGCCAGAGATGAGTTGGGGCAGCAGGGCATTGCGGACGGCAGCGAGTGTGCGCGACTGAACTACGCGATGCCAGGTGCTCCCGACGATCGGCCCGATCACAGGGTCCACCGCGCGCAACAGTGCGGGCGGCGCAACGGCGAGCTTCGCATCCGGCAGGTGGTGCCGCTGGATATGACCCATGGTCGTCGCCTTGCCCGCCGCGATGTGTCGGAAGTCGTCGAGGTGCTGATGGATCCCGAGAAAGCAAAGCCACCGGGGGTGCTTGTCCGAGGTCACCTTGAACAAGTGCTGGTTCAGGGCACCTGGCCCGCCAGCCCAGAAGCGGCACTCCAGCGAGCCGGACCACGTAAGCAAGACGTCTCCATTCCGGACAACGTAGTTGGCCTGAAGGTCCGCGCTGGCACGATCTGCGCCGACAGCGTTGCCCGCGCGCAGTTGGGCGATCTTGATCACAGGCAGCGATCGCCCGTCGGCCGGCGGGTGCTTCTGCAGCGCCAGCCCGTTTGGGAATCGTGCGATCTGGTCGAGGCTCTTCACCCCCCACCCCTCCGGAATCTCGCCGAGTTCGGAGTCGACAAGGCGGGCGGGGAAGAGGTCGGCGAGGGGCTGGGGGAGGCCGGGGTCGCGGCCTTCGGCCTGGGCGCGGTACTCGTCGGGGTCTTCGGTGTCGGCGCCTTGGGCCTGTTCGGCCAAGAGCGCGGCGTGCTTCTCTTCGACGGCGTCGGCGATGTACTTCAGGAACAGCAGGCCGAGGCAGACATGCTTGTACTCGGCGGCGTCCATGCTGCCGCGCAGGGCGTCGGCCATCTGCCAGAGCTGGCCTTCGTAGCCGACGGTGGCGGCCGAGGCCGCGGTAGCCGGCTGGGCTGTCCTGCGCACCAAGTCCTCCGTTCGCCAGTGACGGCTGGTGTTTCGCCGGACAGTCAGGCGTTCCTGCCCACCCGCACCGCCACCACCACCACCCCCTGCGGTGGGATGCGGACCGTGAACTGGCTGCCCTGGGGGCGGACGCGGACCAGGGGGAACTCGGTGACCACCCGCAACTCGGCGATTGGCGCGCCGTAGTCGATGGTCGGCTGGACGTACCAGTCGCGCTTGCTGCGGATGGCCAGGCGCTGCCAGCCGTCGGCCTGGCGTTGGGTGAGCAGGGTCACATCGTCGCCGCAGGTGCTGGCGCGCGGGCCGGCGGCCAAGTGCTGCAACAGCGACGCCACGGCGGTCAGGAACGACGGGCTGGGCAGGCGCTGCTGCAGGTGCGTCCAGTAATACCAGTCATCGTGGATGGACAGCAGGTCGGCCAGCCAGTGGTCGCCGCTGGGTGTGGCGGGCAGCGCCGCGGGCGCCGGCGGCTGGGCGCCGTAGACGCGGCACTCGAGGGGCTCGACCGGCATGGTGTCGCGAATGGTCAGCGCGGCGGGTGGCCAGGCCCGCAGGTCGCGGCCGAGCACCAGCAGCGGGGCGGTGCGGGCCAGCACGGCGGCGCGTTCGGCGGCTGGCAACAGGTCGCCGTGGAGCACCAGCAACGGGCCGGCGTGGGCGTCCAGATGCTCGCTGCGGACCGCGCTGTGGACCGGCGCGCCGAGGGTCTGCAGTTCGAACAGCAGGCGATGCGCCAAGGGCAGGCGACTCGCGGTGAAGGCGGCCGGCTCGGCCTCGCGGGCGGCGTCGGACCAGAGCAGCGTGACCCCGTCGACCGCGGTCGGCAGCGGCCCGAAAGACTGCTCCCAACGCTCCCGCAGCCAGGCCCATTCGCGCGGCAGCAGCCCGTCGCCGAGGCAGACCAGCAGCCCATCGGCGGCCGGGCGGGGACCGTCGGGGGTGACCAGGAACTGGTTCGCCAGCGAGTCGATGTCGCGCTCCAGCAGCGCCGGCGTGTGGCGCAGGGCGTCCCACTGCTCGCAGATGTCGTGGACGTTGTGCAAGAAGATCAGCTTGGTCTGCGGCACATCGGCCCGGATCAGCAGCAGGCCGCTGATGAAGTCGAAGGGCAGACTCTCGCGCTGGCACTCGCGCTCCAACCAGAGCCCGGCCGCGGCGGTCTCGACGACGATGCCGTCGACGCCGGCGGCGGCGATGCGGCGGTAGTCGACGCCGTAGCGGTAGAGCGACTCGACCGGCGCGCGGCCCCACGAGGAGTTGATCACCGCGCGCTTGCCGTCGCTGTGGAGGGCCGTCAGCACCTTCTGCCAGAACTGCGTCCAGCGGTCGGACCAGAACGCGATCCAGTCGCTGCGGCGGTGCTGCCAGAGCCACCGGCCGCGGGCCGCAACGGCCGGCTGGACATCGCCGCAGACCGCCTGCAACTCCGGCTCCACGGCGGCGTCACCCCGGGCCAGCAGCCAGTCGCGGAACTGCCCCAACAGGTCGTCGCTGAGGCTGACCCGCCAGAGCGGCCCGCCCAACGGCCCCCAGCCATCGGCGCCGTGCCAGCCGTCGAAGCCGTAGTAGTCCAGGACGCGGCGCAACTGCGCCACCCAGTAGTCCTCGAAGTAGCTGCCGTCGGCCAGCCGCGCCAGGGCACAGAGGCAGTGCGCCGGACCGCAGTCGGCATAGACGGCCCGCACCTCGAGGTGGTCGCTGATCCACTCGTGGTGGAACTGGTCGCGGTAGTGGGCCGTGAAGACGGTCAGATAGACCTGCACACCGCGCGCCTGCAGCTCCCGCACCAGCTGCTGCAGCCCACGATTTGTCCAGACCTGCCGCTGCCGCTGCCGGCCGAACTCGTGGCCGTCGCGCGAGCAGTAGTCGGGCGCCAGCGCGAACTCCTCGGCGCGGTCGACATGCGACAGCACAAAGTCGGGCGAGGTCAGCAGCAGGCAAACGGCGTCCGGCGTGAACCCCGCGGCGGCCAGGTACTCGCCGACCCCAGCATCGGCCCCGGTGGCGTCGAAACCGATCAGCTCGGTCCAGATCCAGCGTTCGGGAGTGCGCATGCCGCGCTCTTCGGCGGAGCGGCCGGGGGACCTGCCAGCGAGTCAGGTCTGCTCCGTCAGCTCGCTGAGCGAAACCAGTCTGGCCAGGCCATCGACAACCTGGCGGGCCAACTTGAGCCACTGCTCACAGCGTGCGGGGTCGGCGAAGATCGGGTGGCCGGCCGGGATCAGCGCCCACTCGCCTTGGACCTGCCAGGGGTACTCGGTGTTGGGCAGGTCCAGGCGCCGGACGCCCAGCGCACCGGGGGTCAGTTCGAGCAGCTCGCGGATGGCTTGCCGCCGCTCCAAGGTGAACAGTCGGCTGAGGTGCGGCAGGTGCGCGGCGTGACGAACCGTCCGCGGCTGGCAGAGCAGCAACAGGTAACGGTCCGGGCGGTGCCCCATCGCGAACTCGGTGCGGTTCAGGACCAGGTAGCCCTTGATGCTCTTCTCGATGGCCTGGCTGCATAGCGCCGCCAGGTGGCAGCCGGCGTCGCCCTCCAGCAACGGCTCGGGCCGACGCCAGAGGGCCCGCGCAACGCGCAGGTCGCTGCCGGCTTGCTCCAACCAACGCCGCGCAGCGGTGCTAGCCACCGAGGACCGCGGTCCGGAGCTGCTCGGCGAGGTCGCTCTGGTCGCTGTAGACCACCTGCCCAGAGCGCGCTGCAGCAATCACCGCGTCGCCGCGAACCACCGCGCCGAGGGCCTGCGCCGGGCTGCCGAGGTAGAGATGCAGCCGGCCCAGGAACAGCAGGTTGGCAGACGGCTCGAACTCGGCGTGCAGCAACTCGTCCGTGTCGTCGCCGGGGAACTCGTCTAGCACCTCCAAGAGGTGGATGTCGGGCCCGGTCCCGGCCGGATCGAAGCGAATCACCAGCCGCAGAGTCTCGGTGGTACGCTGCCGGTGAGCTGCCACCAACTGCTCCACCGCCCGGTCGTTGATCTCCTGCACCGTGGTCATCGCCGCCTCCAGCTGTCCCCTGCCCTGGCCCGCTGCAGGCAGTGTAGAAGCCGTCCAACAGCCTGTCAACGGACCCGTCGCGACGCGCAGCGTGACAAGCGGCCCGCACGCGCTCCGGGGAGTCAGCCCGCTCGCGCCGCCCGTGGCAGGACCCGGCGGGCCCGGCGCCAATCACACCGTTCGAGAACCGCGATGCGCCGCTGCTGCTGTTGTCTGGTGCTGTTGCTGGGCTGCCTCACTGCTGGGAGATCCGCCGTGCCGAGCTTGCGTGTCGATCCGACTGGCCGCTACCTGCAGACCGCCACCGGCGAGCCCTTCTTCTACCTCGGCGATACGGCCTGGGAGCTGTTTCACCGACTCGACCGCGCGGAGGCCGACGAGTATCTGCGGGACCGCGCGGCGAAGGGCTACACAGTCATCCAGGCGGTCGTGCTGGCCGAGTTTGCCGGGCTGGTGGAGCCGAACCGCGACGGCTTCTTGCCGCTGATCGATAACGACCCGGCGCGACCGAACCCGGACTACTTCAAGCTGGTCGACGACCTCGTCGCCCGCGCCAACGAGCTGGGGCTGGTGGTCGGGATGCTGCCGACCTGGGGCGACAAGGTCAACAAGAAGTGGGGCCAGGGGCCAGAGATCTTCACCCCGGCCAACGCCCGGGTCTACGGCCGCTGGTTGGGGCAGCGCTATCGCGAGGCCGGTCTGATTTGGATCAGCGGCGGCGACCGCAACTGCGAGAGCGACACGCACCGCGCGATCTACGGGGCGCTGGCCGAGGGGCTGCGGGAGGGCGACGGCGGGGCGCACCTGATCACCTACCATCCCCAGGGCGGCGCGAGTTCGACGCGCGACTTCCACGGCGCGGCCTGGCTCGACTTCAACATGCTGCAGTCAGGGCACAGCGCGCCCAACACGCCGAACTACCGGATGCTGGCGGCCGATTACGCCCGCCAGCCGTCCAAGCCGTGCCTCGACGGCGAGCCGAACTACGAGGACCACCCCATCGACTGGAAGCCCGCCCAGGGCTGGTTCGGCGATTGGGATGTGCGCAAGCTGGCCTGGTGGGGCGTGCTGGCCGGCGCCTGTGGGCACACCTACGGCTGTCACGACATCTGGCAGTTCTGGCAGCCGGGTCGGCAGCCGGTCAGCAGCGCTCGCACCACCTGGCGTGTGGCGTTGCAGTGCCCAGGCGCGGCGCAGGTGCAGTACGTCCGCTGGCTGCTGCAGTCGCGGCCCTACTTCAGCCGGATCCCCGACCCGGAGCTGCTGGCGGCGGCACCGACCGAGCCGGCCGCGGTCTGTCAGGCCGCCCGCGACCGCGACGGCAGTTGGGCCGTGGTCTACTCCGCCAGCGGCGAGCCTTTCACGATGCGCCTGGGCCGCTTGCGGACCACCACCTGCCGGGTCTGGTGGTTCGACCCCCGCAACGGCCGGGCGACCGATGCGGGGGTCCAGCAACTGCCGGCCGAGGCGCTGTTCACGCCGCCGACCCGCGGTGCCGGGCAGGACTGGGTGCTGGTGTTGGACGATCCCGCGGCGGGCTACCGCCCGCCGGGGAGCCGCTGAGAGCGCTCAGTCAGCCAGCGCCGCGGCGGCGGCCTCAACCGCGTCGATGATCTTCTGGTAACCGGTGCAGCGGCAGAGGTTGCCGGCCAAGTGGAATCGGATCTCGTCGCGAGTCGGGCGGGGCTGTTCGTCGAGTAGCGCCTTCGCCGCCAGGATCATGCCTGGCGTGCAGATCCCGCACTGCAGCGCGCCGTGCTGCCGGAAGGCCTCCTGCAGGGGATGCAGTTGCCCCTGCTGCGCCAGGCCTTCGATGGTTGTGATGGCGCTGCCGACGGCTTCGACCGCCAGCATCAGGCAGGAGTTGACGGCCCGCCCGTCGACCAGCACCGTGCAGGCGCCGCACTCGCCGTTGCCGCAACCCTCTTTGGTGCCGGTCAACTGCAGCCCGTCACGCAGCGCGTCGAGCAGGCGGGTCCGCGGCTCGACGGTCACCTCGCGCGGTTGTCCATTGATCTGAAGGGTAATCACCTGCTTCACAACGCCGCCTCCGCCTGCGCCAAGGCCTGCCGCAACCCGCGGCGGGTCAACTCGCCGACCATCGCCCGCCGGTAGAGCGCGCTGCAGCGCTTGTCGTCGATGGGGCTGCTGGCGACCTGGGCCGCCTCGGCGGCGGCGGCGAGCGCGTCCTCGTCAAGCCGCCGACCGGCCAGCAGAGCCGTCAGATCCACTTCCACCGGGGTCGGCGCGACGGCGCCGAGGCCCAATCGCGCGCTGGCCACGGTGCCGTCGGCCGCCAGGCTGAGCGCCGCGGCGACCCCGACAAAGGCGATGTCCATCGCCTGGCGGGTCGCCAGCTTGGTGTACCAGCTGCCGCTGCGCGGCGGCGGCGCGGGGAGCAGCACGCGGCGGATCAGCTCCGCGGGCTGTAGCCGGTGACGCCCCGGACCGACGAAGAACTCGCTCAGCGGCAGCTCCCGCCGTCCGGCCGGGCCGAGCAACTCCAGCCGCGCCCCGAGCGCCAGCAGGGCCGGCGGCGTGTCGGCGGCTGGGGAGGCCGTGCCGAGGTTGCCGGCCAGGGTGGCCCGGTTGCGGATGGCGACGCCACCCACCGCGCTGGCGCCCTGCGCCAGGGCCTGCCAACGGGCAGCGACCGCCGGATGGCGCTCCAGCTCGCGGAGCTTCACGTTGGGGCCGACGGCCAGCGCGCCGTTGACCTCCAGGCCGGGCAGGTCGGTGGCGCGTTTGGCATCGAGCAGGCGGCCGAGCCGGAGCTTCTGGTCGGTCAGAAACACCAGCAGGTCGGTCCCACCAGCGAGCAGCCGGGTGCCGGCGGGGTCCTGCCCCAGCACGGCGACGGCCTCGGCAAGGGTCTCCACCCTCTGGTAGTCGAACGGCAACATGGCGGTCGTGCTCTCGATGCTGCTAGCTTGACGCCGGTCGGCGCCGGCGTCGTCAGGGCAACGGCGACCCGAGCAGGCCGTCGTCGTAGAAGATGGACTGGTAGTCGCGTTCGGCCAACCAACGCACGGCTTCTTCCACCCGCTGCTCCGCGTCGGGCTGGAAGTGGCGGGGCAGGAACGGGCAGAAGTACTGCTCGTGGATCATCACCTCCATGAGCTGCCGGCGGTGCGGGTTGGCGTAGACCAGGTCCAGCCGCGGCTGGATCTCAGCGGGCGGGTAACTGTTGCAGACCAGGTCGTGCTTGATGAACCAGAGCCCGTTGGAGTGATCGCGCCAGGCGTCGCGGGCGCTGAGATGGGCACAGTGCGCGGCGTCGAGGTAGTAGCCGACCCGTGGGCCGGGTGGCAGGCCGTCGCGGTCGTCTTCGTAGGTCAGGCAGTAGCCCGCCAGGCCGCGCAGACCACGCTGCGCCAAAGCGGTGCAAGCCTCCCAGGTCGCCTCGCCCCAGTGGATGGTGGTGAACTGCGACAGGCTGCCCTCGCCGGCGAAGCGGACGATCTCGTTGGTGATCCGATCGTAGTCGGCCAGCACCTGCTCCGCGGACGCCCCCAGATACGGCTTCGCCGGCTCGTCGGCGGCGGCGTGAAAGGTCAGCTTCAACCAGTCGGCGTGCTCCGCCCATTCGCCCTTCCAGCGGTCGGGCAACTGCGGCAACTCAAAGCCGCCGGGCTCACCCCAGTAGATGTTGTGCTGCACCCGCAGGCCGTACTCGCGGTGCAGCCGGCGCCAGAAGGCGAGGTAGGGGTTGTCGAACAGACTCGCCGGCTGCCGCACCGCCAGGTCCTTCAGGAACTGGATGTTGTCGTCGGTCGAGTAACGGTAGCGCCGCGGCGCGTGGCGATCCCAGTAGACCACCGCCTGCTGCCGCTGCTCGCCACAGACGGCGGTCAGGGTGTTGCTGACCGCTGTCAGCGGCACCTCCACCGCGAACACGCCGGCATCGGCCTGAGTCGACAGCCCGTTGACCGTCACGACACTTTGCGGCGGTGCGGTTCCTCGGACGGTAACCCAGAGCTCGGCGGTGGTCTGGCGGCCGTCGTGGTAGTTCAGCAAATCGCCGTCCAGAGGCGAGGTCAGGCGCAGGTCGGGCATCGCTGGGCTCCGCGTCCGTCGGGCGGATTGGCCGCGCTGGGCGACTCCCCTGCCGAGGCGACGTCTCGCGGCCAAGAACCGCTTTGGAACGAGTTTCCTGGCTCTGGGAGCGGCTTGTCGGCGATATGTTGCGAAACTGTGAGCATCGGCCGTAGAAAGAGTAGCACCACCGTGGCCGATAGGGCATCATAGGAGTACGGAAGGCGCTGAAGTCAACCGCGGAAGCCGAAAGCGGCGGCTACGTCACTCGGCAGTCCGGTCGGCGGCAGGTGGCATCCGACCTTCGGGTCGCCCACAACTCGGCAGCCAGTTGGCCAGGCCGGGGCCGGACCGAGGCTCGTACCGCACGCGGTAGCGATAGCGTCAAGGCTGTTCGTGTCGAAAGGAGGCAGGGCGATGCGCTTGTACCCCCGGCGCGGAACAACCGGGAGAATGCCGCCGGATGGCTAGGCGAGGCGGCTCCCCTCCCGTGAGCGGTTGAGCTGCTTCGCGTCAGCAGGCCATTGTCAATCCATCCTCTTGCCACCGGACCCCGAGGCCACAAGCCAGCGGGGTCCGGTGTTGTTTGGGGGGCGGTCACCGCCCCCCGTACAGCTTATTCGTCGAGCGTGCCGAAGGGCAGCTCCGCGGGCATCGGCGCCGGCCGCTGGTACGCGATCTGCGGCAGCACCGCCTGGCCGCTGGTGGACGCCTCGAGGAACCCCTGCATCAGTTCCAGCACCCCGCAGGCCTGTTCGCCGTTGCAGCGGTGCGGCCGACCCGAGCGCAGCGCGTAGGCCAGGTCGGCCAGCCCGACGCTGCGGCCGTAGCCGGTGACGAAGTTGTGCGGCACCTCCTGCCACTCGTCCTGCCCGGCGCGGCGCAGGCTGACCGGGCCGTCGAAGCCGTTCGGGTCCGGCACCCGCAGTGTGCCTTCTTCACCGTAGATGGTGATCGGTTGTCGCCCGTCGTAGACCGGGTGCATCGTCGCGAAGGTGGTGATGATGCTGCCGGTGCAGCCGTTGGCGAACTCCAGCCCGCCAATCACGTGGTCCGGCGTCTCCACCGTGACCTGCTTCCCCCGCTTCGGTTCGCTGGTGATAGTGCGCACCGGAATGGCGATGCTGGCCAGGCCGGTCAGCCGACGCACCGGTCCGAGCAGGTTGAGCAGGGCGGTCAGGTAGTAGGGCCCCATGTCGAACATCGGGCCGCCGCCCACTTCGTAGTAGAACTCCGGGCTGGGATGCCAGGACTCGTGGCCGCGGCCCATGTTGAACGCGGTGAAGGCCAGCGGGCGGCCGATCTGGCCAGAGTCGATCACCTGCCGGGCGGTCTGGATGCCCGCGCCGAGGAAGGTGTCGGGGGCGCAGGCCGTGCGCAGGCCTTTGGCCGCTGCCAGGTCGAGCACGGCGCGACCTTCCGCCAGGTTGACCCCGTAGGGCTTCTCGGCGTAGGTGTGCTTGCCGGCCTCCAAAGCCGCCTTGGCCAACGGCGCGTGGGCCTTGGGCACCGTCAGGTTGAGCACCACCTCGACCTCAGGATCGGCGATCAGCTCGTCGACACCGAGCACCCGCGGCACGCCGAACTCGGCCGCCCGCTGCTCGGCCACCGTCCGGTCGAGATCCGCGCAGGCGACGATCTCGACGACGTCGAAGTTCTTCGCCATGCCCAAATAGGCTGGGCTGATCTTGCCGCAGCCCACCACGCCAACCTTCACTCGCTCCGCCATCTGCCACCTCGCTCCAACCATGTCAGCCGGATATTGTAGCAGCCTTGCGGCACCCCGGCGGCGCCCCGGAGCGATGTGTCACGTTAGCAGGCAAGTGACGGAAGCGACCCGCCGCGAGGCGCGTTCTGGGAAGCGTCCGGCCGCGGGCGATAGGAGATTGTGCCATGTCGAGGCGTTGGCTGCTGAGCATCGCGCTGCTGGGGTTGGTCTGTGCCTGGGCCGCCCCCACCGACGTCACGGAGAGTGTCGGCGACGGCACTGCCATGGTCAACTGGACGCAGGGCTGGCTGACTGCCACTGGCACCGGCCCGCTGCCCCGCGGGGCGACGTCCCGAAGCATCGCGATCCAGCGGCGGGTCGCCATCACCGACGCCTACCGCCAGCTCGGCGAGGCGCTCTCCGGGGTGAAGGTCAGCAGCGAGACCACCATCGAGATGTACGAGCTGACCAACGACAGCGTCAAGACCAAGATGGCCGGGCTGGTGAAGGGCGCGCAGGTGGCGCAACAGGGCTGGGACACCGACGGCAAGACCTACCTGGTGACCCTCCGCGCCCCGCTCTACGGGCAAGCCGCCGGCGAAACCGTGGCCGACGTGATTCTGCCGGCCGCCGAGGCCACGCCGCCCGAGCGGTTGCGGGAGGTCAAGGCGCAGCTCGACGAACCGCTGCCGTCCCGCTCGGTGGACATTCCCGAGGACCAGCCCGAAGCGCCGACGCCGCTGCCGGAGCGCAAGCCGGGGCCCTACACCGGCCTGGTCGTCGACACCCGCGGCTTCGCGATCGAGCGGGCGATGGCGCCGAAGATCCTCGACCCGGACGAAGAACCGGTCTGGGGCCACAAGCCGGTCGACCGCGAGCTGGTCAAGAAGGTCGGCATCGTCGGCTACCTGCCGTCGCTGGAGGCAGCCCTCGACGCCGAGCACTCGCGGGCCGGCAAGAACCCGCTGGTGGTCCGGGCGATCGGCCGCGAGGGCTCCTTCAAGGCGAACGCTGTGGTCTCGGCCGAGGATGCCGCGCTGATCACCGCCGAGAACCAGAAGCTGAAGCCGAAGGATCGCTTCCTCGAGAACCTGCGGGTGGTCTTCGTGGTGGATGCCGAGTAGCCCAGCGGCGGCTTACGGTGCCGGCACGGCGACGGCCGTCAGCCGTAGCCCGCGGATCTGGGCCGCCACGTCGAAGGTGCCCGGGACCTCCCAGCCGAGGTTCAGGCCGCTGACGCGATAGTCGGCGAGGTCGCGCGAGCCCTGGCAGAAGCCCTTTTCCCAGGCGGCCGCCAGGGCCGCGCGGATCTCCGGCAGCAGGTCACCCGCGAAGGTCACCCAATCGCCATCGTGCAGCGACCCGGTCGCCCACGTGTCGCTGGCGGGGCTGTAGATCAGCTTGCCCGTGCCCAGGTCGCCGTGGCAGCCGCGCGGAATCACGCGGTGGCGGTCGTCGTACAGCGCGATGCCGAACCAGACGAAGTCGCCATAGCCGGCGGACTGCCGGTTGAGGTTCTGAATCGTCAGGAACATCAGAAACTGCGCCGCGTGCAGCCCGCGCTGGTAGTCCGGCGTCTCGACTCGCCGCGACTCCACCAGCCGCGCTTCGAGGTGCAGCCGCAACGCCTGCAAGCTGGCGATGCCCGGTCGGCTGGCCAAGCCCTGCTCGATCAACAAGTGCGCCCACGGCTCGCCGCGGCGCCGCGCGTGGTCCGGGTACTCGGCGCTGCCGTTCACCCCCAGCAGCAGCTCCCCGTGCGGATGCTGCGCCGGCGCGACGACGACCTGCTTCCCGGCATTGGCCCAGCGACAGGCCCCCTCCTGGCGAACCGGCTCACCACACTCCAGCGGGTAGCGGCTGCTCCACTGCGCCAGCCGCCAGAGCGGAGCCTCGGCCGTCGGATCCGGTCGCAACTGCCCGGCCTCGACATGCTTCCCCGGCGTCGGTGCGCTGACCCGAAAGCCCCGCTGAAACTGCGGATCGCCGATCAACTCGGTCTCCCCACCGGCGGCCCAGACGAGGGCCAGCGTGCAGGCAGCGGTCCAGGGCATCGCGCGTCTCCCAGAGCCCGACTTCGGATGGTACCGTCGACCAGCCGCGGCGTCGAGGGCCTGATGGGTGGGCGTCAGGCGCTGATGGCATCTGACGACGACCGGGCGCCGCGGTTGCAGACCGCCCCGGATCCAGCGATACTGACAGATGACGTCGTGGTGTAGGTTGACCGTCGTGCAGCGACCCTGCCAGCCGGCGCGCAGCGCCGTTGGCGTGCTTGGCCGTTACCAGACAGCAGGAGGCAGACCGGCGTGGAGATCACTCGCAGCCTGGGCCTGACCGGAATCGGGCCGTTGGCCCATGCCGACGTGGAGTTCGGCGACCTCACGATTCTGGTTGGTCCGCAGGCGACCGGCAAGAGTATCTTCCTGCAAGCCCTGAAGCTGGTCGCGGACAACGGGGCGGCGGTCGACTCGCTCCACAAGCACGGCATGACCTGGCACGACTTGCCCGACTTCCTCGATCTGTTCTTTGGTGAGGGCATGCGCAGCCTGTGGCAGGACGATGACAGTCGGGTCACGGTGGACGGGCAGGACATCGACTTGGGCAGGCTGGCGCGACGGTACAATTGGACGAAGACCGAGAGCATCTACTATGTGCCTGCCCAGCGCGTGCTGGTTCTCGGAAACGGCTGGCCGCGGCCATTCAGCGACTATGCTGCTCGCGACCCGTTCGTGGTGCGCGACTTCAGCGAAAACATCCGTGACGTAGTCGAATCGGATCTTGCCAAGTCCGGCCTGTTCCTGCAGCAGGGCCGTCTGAAGGCCGAACTGCGCGACCTCATCAATCAGCATGTGTACCGGGGCTTCGACCTTCGTGTCGACGCCGCCAATCCACAGCGGCGCCTCGTCCTCGCCTCGGCGCAAGACGGCGGTGCGCTGCCCTACATGGTCTGGTCGGCCGGACAACGCGAGTTCACCCCGCTGCTGCTGGGCCTCTACCACCTCCTTCCGGCCGGGAAGGTGCAGCGCCGCAACGACTACCGTTGGGTGATCCTGGAGGAACCCGAAATGGGTCTGCATCCGGCCGCCCTCCAAGTTGTCCTGCTGGCGGTGCTCGATCTGCTCAGCCGCGGCTACCGAGTCTGCCTGTCGACTCACTCGCCGCAGGTCCTCGACCTCGCGTGGGTGTTGCGGGCCCTCCAGACGCAACGGTCGCCACGCGCCGACCTGCTGCTCCGCCTGTTCGAGGTGCCGCGAACGGGCCCGATGAGGCGGCTAACCGAAACTGCGCTACAAAAGTCAACTCGGGTCTACTACTTTGACC
>JADZEX010000038.1 GCA_020850355.1 Fimbriimonadaceae bacterium
CAGGACCATTGGAGTACCAATAGTCCAGACCCTTGTTTCGCCGCCGGTGCGTGGGGGGCTGGGCGGCGCGTCAGCTCTGCTCCTCCATCCTCCAACCCCAACCCGCTTGTCCTGAGGAGGCCGCAGGCCGTCTCGAAGGGCGAGGTTAGCGACGGTGAGCGGATCCTCCTGGATCGAGTGCCTCGCCCCGCAGATCGCCGCTGCGCCACAGTGTGCGCCCGATCGGTCCGCGAGCGACGACTGCTGCGGGAGTTATCAGAGTCCGCTAACTTCGGCATCAAGGCCCGCCGGAGGACTGGTGACAGGCTACGGTGTTCCGGGCGATCGCGGCGTCAGCGCTCGCGCCACTCGGTACCGGGCATCGTCCGCCGCATGAACTGGTCGAACAATGGCACCGTGAACGCCGTGTCGCCGTGGCTGGGGCTCCAGATCACCCCTTTGGCGATGGCCTTGCCCCGGACGGGCGCCAACGCCGAGACCGACTTGCCGAGCAAGTCGGCCACATCGCCCGAACGGTGTGGACCAGGACCCAGCTCGGCCATCGCTCGCAGGTAGCGTTTCTCGGCCGGCGTCAGGCGGTCGAAGCGCACGCGGAAGAAGCTCTCATCGAGTGCCGCGATCGCCACCAGGGACGCGCTCTCGACATCCGCACGGGTGATCGGCGAGGCGGCGGCGACGTCCCAGGTGTGCTTGCCCCACTCCTGCAGGAAGTACGGGTAGCCCTGCGTGGCGGCAAAGACCGCCTCAAGGGCCTCGTCTTCGATCTGCACGTTCTGGTCGGCGGCCGGCTTGGCAATCGCCCGGTAGGCCGCCTCGGCCGGCAGCGCGCCGACGGTTGGGAAGTCGAAGAGGCGCTCGGCATACGACTTGGCGCGGCCCATGCGGCCCCGCAACTGGGGCAGGCCGGCGCCGACCAGGACCACCGGAAGCTGGCGCTGCGCCGCCCGATGCAGCGCGGTGATCAACGCCGCCAGTTGGTTCTCGGCGACGTACTGCAGCTCGTCGACAAACAGCACCAAGGCCGTGCCAGCCGCCTTGGCAGCCTCGCCGGCGGCCGCCAGCAGTGCGCCCAGATCGTGCTCCAAATCCCCGTTGTCGGCGAGGCCGGGCTCCGGATCGTAGTCGAGGCCGACCTGGATGTCCTGGTAGGTGACCTTCAGCGCCCGGGCAAACCCGGCCAGCGCCTGCAACGCCCGCTGCGCCAACTGCCGGGCCTGTTCAGTACGAGAGAGCCGCAGCAGCGTGACGCGCAGCTCGGGCGCCAGCAGAGCCGGCAGTGAGCGGTCCTCCGGCGCCTCGATCCGGACGCAGTAGAGGCCTTCCTGCTCAGCACTGGCGCGCATCCGGTCCAGCAGCACCGTCTTCCCCACGCCGCGCAGCCCTACCAGCAGCACGCTCTTCGCAGGCCGCCCCTGCCGCGCGCGCTCCAACGCCACCGCGATCGTCTCCCGCAACTCGTCGCGGCCGGCCAGTTCCGGAGGCGGGGTCCCCGCACCCGGCGCAAACGGGTTGCTGAGCTGGTCCATCGACACCACTCCGTTGAATGATGCCGATCTTATCAGATTCCGCTAACTTCGGCATCAATGCCCGCCGGAGGACTGCGGACCGGCTCCGGATCGCGATATTCGGACCGGGGGATCCATCGGCGGTCGCCGCTCTTCTTGAGCCACCACCCGCATGGTCGCCGTGACCGGGTGCTCGGCCGACGATCGGGGCACTGGCGTGGCAGGACTCCCGGTCGGCGTGGCGGAGTAGGGGCCGGCTGGCGGAGGAACCCCATGTCGCGCCTCTGGTTGTTGGCTCTGCTGCTGCCGCTGGCCGGTGGCCGGGCGGTGGAGTTGACGTTGGCGCCGGGGGCCGATCTGGCCGCGGTGCAGGCGCAGGTGCGGGCAGAACCGCGGCGGGGCAGCGAGGCGATCAGCGTGACGCTGCCGCCGGGCACCTGGCGATTGGCCGCGCCGCTGGAGTTCGGGCCGCTCGACAGCGGTGGGCCGGGGGCACCGGTGACCTGGCAGGCGGCGCCCGGGGCGCAGGTGGTGATCAGCGGCGGCGCGCCGGTCGGCGGGTGGCAGGCGCGCGGTGACGGGCTGTGGGCCGCGCCCTTGCCGTGGGTGCGGCAGGCGCCCGAACCCTTCACCCAGCTTTGGGTCAACGGGCAGCGGCGCACTCTGGCCCGCAGTCCGAACGCTGGCAGCTACTTCTATTCGCAGCGACTGCTGCTGAACAGCCCGCCCGGCGGCTTCCCGGTGTGCGGCGGACTGACCGCCCGACCGGGGGATCTGGGGCCGTGGATCAGCGACCCGGGCGCGCGGGTCTGCCTGTTCCACAACTGGGTCAACTCCTACAACCGCGTCGGGGCGGCCGATCTGGAGCGGCGCACCGTGCGCTTTGCCCGCGACGCCGGGATCTTCTTCCTGGGCCCGAGTGTGCGCTACTACGTTGAGAACGTCCGCGCCGCGCTCGACGCGCCGGGCGAGTGGTTCTGCGACCAGGCCGCCGGCGAGCTGCTCTACCGCCCGCTGCCCGGTGAGGACCTGACCACCGCCGAGGTGATCGCGCCGCGGGTCGGCCCGACCCTGCTGCGGCTGCGCGGCGAGCCGGCGCTGGGCCTGCCGGTCGAGCACCTGGTCTTCCGCGGTCTCAGCCTGCAACACTCCAGCGCCGACCTGGCGCCGACCTACGAGCACAGCGTGCAGGGCGCCCACACCCAGCGCGGCGCCGTCTTAGCCACCAACACCCGCTTCGTACGGTTCGAAGATTGCGAGCTGGCGCACCTCGGCGAACATGGCCTGAGTCTGCGCGAGGGCTGCACCGACAACGTCGTCACCGGCTGCCACCTCCACGATCTCGGCGGCGGTGGCGTCTACCTGGCGGGCGGCACCATCCACCAGCCGGCCGAGGCGCAGTTGACCCAGCGCAACCGGGTCGACGGCAACCTGATCCACGACGGCGGCTGGATCTACCGCGCCGGCTGCGGGGTCTTCCTGGGGGGCACCGCCTGCTACAACCAGATCCTGCGCAACGAGGTACTCAACCTGAGCTGGATCGGCATCCACCTCGGCTGGAGCTGGAGCGGGCGCGACCCCGCGGCGACGCATCACAACGAGATCGCCTACAACCGGCTGCATCACCTCGGCAACGGCGTGCTCAACGACCTGGCCGGGATCTACACGCTGGGGGTGCAGCCGGGCACGGTGCTGCACCACAACCGGATCCACGACATCAGCCGCTTCCAGCGCGGCGACGGCGGGTACGGCGGTTGGGGGATCTACCTGGACGCCGGCAGCAGCGGCATCCGGGTCAGCGACAACATCGTCTCCGACACCCAGGACGGCGGCCTGCATCTGCACTGCGACGGCTTCCCGTGGGGCGACGAGATCGTCAACAACATCTTCGCCTTCGCCGACAGCGGGCAGTTGCAGCGCAACAACAACAAAGAGCCGGCGACGGTCCACGCCCACCTCGAACGCAATATCGTCTACAACCGCAGTCGTGCGATGTACGGCGGCAGCAACTGGGCGCCGGCCAGCCGGTTCACCGCCGAGCGCAATCTCTACTGGACCGAAGACCCCGCCGGGCCGGACTTCTACGACGGCACTTTCGCCGCCTGGCAGGCCACCGGGCGGGACGCCGCCGCGCTGGTCACCGACCCGCTGTTCGTCGACGCCGCGGCGCGTGACTTCCGGCTGCGCCCGGAGTCGCCGGCCCTGCGGTTGGGCTTCCGGCCGATCGATCTGAGCGGCGTCGGGCTGGTCGGGCAACCCGCCCTGCAGGCGATTGCCGCCCGGCTGACCGCGCGCGCGGTCGAGCTGGCACCGCCGCCGGACCCGGAAGACGCGACGCGGCGGATGGACTGGGAGGAGTTCGAACCGGGCGAGACCCCCGAGGGCGCGGTGGAACCCGACGGCCCGGTCGGCGTCACCGTCAGCGACCGCCAGCCCGCCGCCGGCCGGCGCTGCCTGCGCTTTGTCGACGGCCCGGCGGCGCAGCCCTGGATGCCACACTGGTACCTCCGCCGCCAGCCCGGCAGCGCCGCCTTGACGGTGCGCTGCGACCTGCGTCAGGACGCCGCGCAGCCGGCAGCCTGCGATCTGGAGCTCCGCGACTGGCCGGCGATGGGCCCCCGCTACAGCACCGGCCCGCTGCTGCGGCTGGCGGTCGACGGCACGCTGACCGCCGCCGATGGCCCGGACTGGCACCCCGTGGGGCGCGTCGCGCCGGGCACCTGGTGCCGCCTGGAACTGCGCCTCGACGAGCGCGAGGGCGCCCCGCCGACCTACACGGTGCGCCTCAACGACGGCCCGCCGAGCCCGCCGCTGCGCTACCTCAGCCCGACCTTCCGCCGCGCCAACTGGGTCGGCCTGGCCGGCCTGGGCACCGCGCCGGGCGAGTTCTACGCCGACAACCTGGTGGTCGGTCCCTGACCGCCGGTCCGCCGGCGCGGCCGGTCGACGGGAGGAGGCGGCCCGGCCGAGCGGAACCGGCGCACCATGATCCACCTCTTGCCGGGAGTGCTGCTGATGCTCACCGCCGCGCCGCGCGACCTCGCGAGCGACACCTGGGCCGCCGTCGACGGGCTGGGCCGGCGCCTGCCCGACCACGCCGCCGTGGGCGCGCCGCGACCGGACAAGACCGTCGGCATCTTCTACTTCACCTGGCTCGGCGAGCACACTCAGGGGGTCTACGACCTCTCCAAGATGCTCGCCGCGAACCCCACCGATCCCGCCTACGGCCCGCGCCACGCCTTCCACTTCTGGGGTGAGCCGCGCTTCGGCTACTACCGCAGCGACGACCCCTGGGTGCAGCGCAAGCACCTCCAACTGCTCGCCGACGCCGGCGTCGACGTGCTCTTTCTGGACGCCACCAACGCCTTCACCTACGATCACGTGGTGCGCAGCTTGTGTCAGCAGATGCGCGCCCTGGCCGCCACCGGCCGGCGGGTGCCACAGTTCGCCTTCCTGCTCAACAGCCGCCACCAGACCGTCGCGCCGAAGCTCTATCAGGAGTGGTACCAGGCCGGCCTCTACCCGGAGTGCTGGTTCCGGTGGCAGGGCAAGCCCTTGCTGCTGAGCCCGTCGGAAGGCCTCAGCGACGAGCTGCGCGGCTTCTTCACGCTGCGCCAGTCGTGGGCCTGGACCAAGGGCGCGCAGTGGTTCGGCGATGGCCGCGACAAGTGGCCCTGGCTCGACCATCACCCCCAGGGCTACGGCTGGTCGGCCGCCCCGGACCGGCCCGAGATGGTCCCGGTGGCGATCGCGCAGCACCCCACCAGCAACATCGGCCGCAGCTTTCACGGCGGGCGGCAACCCGCCCCGGGCGACGTCCAGCCGGCCGTCGGGCTGTGCTTCGCCGAGCAATGGCAGCGCGCCCTGGCGGTCGATCCCGAGCTGATCTTCGTGACCGGCTGGAACGAGTGGGTGGCCCAACGGTTCATCGTCGACGGCGAGCACGGCCCCGGGTTCCTGGGCCGCCGGACCAACCGCGGGGAGACCTTCTTCGTCGACCAGTACAACCAGGAGTTCAGCCGCGATGCCGAGCCGATGGTCGGGGGCCACGGCGATGCCTACTACTTCCAGTTGATCGACGGCATCCGCCGCTTCAAGGGCGTCCGCTCGGTGCCCCCGCTGAGCGCGCCGGTCAGCCTGAGGCCGGGCCAGGGCTTCGCTGGCTGGGCCGCCGTCGGACCCGACTACCTCGACGACCTGGAGGACACCACCGTCCGCGACCACCCCGGCTTTCCGCCGCTCCCGAACTACGTCAACCGCAGCGGCCGCAACGATTTCGCCCTGGCCAAGGTCGCCCGCGACGCCCAGCAGGTCAGCTTCTACATCCGCTGCGCCGCGCCGATCAGCGCGCCGGGTCCGCACTGGATGACTCTGCTGCTGAACACCGCCGGCGACCCGACCACCGGCTGGGAGGGTTACGACCTGATCGTCAACCGGCTGCCGCCCGAGAACGGCCGCGCCGTGGTCGAGCGCTGTACCGGCGGCTGGGCCTGGGAGCGCGTCACCACCGTGCCGCTGGAGGTCGCCGGCGCCGAGCTGCAGGTCGCCCTGCCCCGCGCGCTGTTCGGCCCCGGTCCGCTGCGCTGCTGGTTCAAATGGGCCGACAACCTGCCGCCGGAGCCAACCGCCCTGGACTTCTTGGACCGCGGCGACTGCGCCCCGAACGCCCGCTTCGCCTACGTCGTGCGCGAGGACTGAGCGATGTCCTTCGTCATCCGCCCCGCGGTCAGTCCCGCCGAGCGACAAGCCTGCCTGGACCTCCGCCGAACAGTGTTCATCGACGAACAGGGCGTTCGCGAAGAGGATGAGTGGGACGACCTCGACGCCTCCACCGAGCCGTTCCTGGCCCTGGCGCCGCAGCCGGTCGGCACGGCGCGGCTGCTGCTCCTCGGTGGGGGCATCGCCCGCGCGCAGCGCGTCGCGGTGCTGCCCCCCTGGCGCGGCGTCGGCGTCGGCACCGCCCTGATGGCCGCCCTCGAGTCCCGCGCCCGCGAACACGGCTGCCACGAGCTGATCGTGCTGGCCCAGGTCGCCGCCTTGCCGTTCTACGCCCGCTGCGGCTACCACCCCGAAGGCGCCCTGGTCGACGACGTCGGCATCCCCCACCGCTGGGCGCGAAAGCTGCTGGACTGATACCCGCCCACCGTCGCCAACCGCGCCCTTCGAGACGGCCTGCTCCGGTGCCGGTGTCCCACCCGGTACTCCCCCCAACCGCTTGTCCTGAGCCGCCGCGCAGCGGCGAGTCGAAGGGCCAGGCACCCGATCCCAGCCGAGCCCCCCAGCCGTCGCCAACCTCGCCCTTCGAGACGGCCTGCGGCCTCCTCAGGACAAGCGGGTTGGGTTCTATGGGTGGAGGAGCAGAGCGGCCAGGCCGGCCAGCCCCCCACGCACCGGCGGCGAAACAAGGGTCTGGACTATTGGTACTCCAATGGTCCTGACCCTTTTTCGTTGCCACCACGTCCGGCCAGACCCGCCAGCCGGCCTGCTCCGCTGCCGGTCTCCCACCCCGTATCACCCCCAACCGCTTGTCCTGAGCCGCCGCGCAGCGGCGAGTCGAAGGGCCAGGCACCCGATCCCATCCGATCCGCCCACCGTCGCCAACCGCGCCCTTCGAGACGGCCTGCGGCCTCCTCAGGACAAGCGGGTTGGGGTTGGTGGGTTGGCAAGGGAAGGCCGGCCGCCACCACGTAGGGCCAGCCCGAACCAGCGCTGGCGAGCGGTCTGCGCCCTCCAGAAGCCCCGAAGGGGCGACTCACGCAAGCCCAGGGCAACGCCCTGGGCACGACAGTGTGCCCTCACCGTCGCCAGCCGCGCCCTTCGAGACGGCCTGCGGCCTCCTCAGGACAAGCGGGTTGGGGGTGGGGGGTTGGTGGGCAGATCGGCGCAGCCGGATCCCTCGCCGCCGCCCGGCTCGGGTCAGGTCGGTTGCCAGGCGGGGGGCAGGTGCAACGACCAGACCTCGCCGCTGAGGGGTTCGGCGTGGCCGGCGGCGAGCCAGAGGCGGTCACGGAAGACCCAGGTGCAGGGCTCGTGGCGTGGGGACCAGCAGGTGCTGGCGGGGACCGCGGTCCAGGTGGTGCCGTCGGGGCTGCACCAGGCGTCGCCGAAGTTGCCGTGCTCGCGGGACCAGCCGCCGAGGACCCACAGCAGGCCACGGTAGGGCTGGGCGCCGAACCAGAGGCGGGGTGCCCAGGGCGCCGCGGCGGTCAGGCAGGTCCAGTCGACGCCGTTGTCGGTGACCCAGACATCGTTCCGGGCGAGGTGTTCGGGGTGCCACAGCCCGCCGCCCAGGAGGTAGAGCCGGTCGTTGAGCACCAGCGCCTGGTGGTGCGCGCGGGCCGGCCAGGGGGCGTGGGGGGTGACCAGCTCCCAGTGCCGGCCGTCGGCTGAGCTCCAGACATCGTGGTGGACCTGGGTCGGGCTGTGGTCGTAGAAGTTGGCGGTGCCTCCGAGCAGCCAGAGGCGGTCGCGCCAGACGACGTGCGCCGCGGCCAGGCGCGGGCTCCAGGCGGCGGTCGCCTCCAAGGTCCACTCGACGCCGTCGGCCGACGACCAGCAGCGGCTGCTGCAGGCCGTTCCCGGCACGCTGCGCCCGCCGCAGATCCAGAGGCGGTCGCGGAAGGCATAGGCCGCCGAGAGGTCGCTCTGGACCCACGGCGCGGCCGGCTGCAGGCACTCCCAGGCGACGCCATCGGCGGAGCGCCAGACGTCGCAGGGGTTGGCAGTCTGCGGGGTGTACCAGCCGCCGAGCATCCAGAGCTGGTCGCGCCAGACCACCTCGCCGACCGAATCGCGCGGCGGCCAGGCGGCTTGCGGCTGTTCGAGAGTCCACTCAACCGGCGCCATCGGATCGCTCCCGGCGGCGGCTTCGCCAAAGCGGCGGGGCGACCTGCTGCTCAGGCGTGCCAGCGCAGCTCGACCTGCCGGGTGCCCGGCCGGATGCGCGCCGTGGCGTCGCCCGCGAGGGTCGCCAGGAGGCGCTCACCAACGGCCTGACGGCGCCAGCCGCGGAGCAGCGCGATGGCCGCGTCGGCGCCCTGGTGGGCCAACGTCTGGAGGTCGTCGCGGTTGGCCAGCAGGCCGGCCGCCAGGCTCAGTTCCTCGGCCAGCGCGCGCAGGCAGAGGGTCAGGAAGTCGACCGTCGGGTCGAGCGCCGGATCGACCGCGGCGCGGCGGATCCGCGGCAGCGGCTCGCCCTCCCAGCCACGCTGCGCCGCCGCCAGCAGCGCGCTGCCCCACCGGTCGGCCTGCGGCGGGGTCAGGCCGCGCACTTCGCGCAGCTCACGCGGCGAGTGGCGCGGGCGGCGGGCCAGCTCCAACAGCACCTCGTCGCGCGCCAGGCGGGGCACCGGGAGGTCCTCGCGGCGGGCGGTCTCCTCGCGCCAGGCGGCCAGCTCGCGGAGCGCCGCGAGGGCCTGGCCGTTGAGCCGGTCGAGGCCGCGGATCCGGAGGTACTGCTCTCGCGGATCGACCGGCAGGTGGCGCGGCGGGTCTTCCAGCGGGGCAAACTCCTCCGCCGCCCAGTCCAACCGGCCACGCGCCGTGAGGTCGGCCTGCAAGGCATCGTAGACCGGCGCCAGCAGCCTCACGTCGTCCAGGGCGTAGGCGATTTGCCCCGGCGAGAGCGGCCGGCGGAGCCAGTCGGTGAAGCCGTGGCCCTCGGCCGGGCGCTGCCCGGTGAGCCGCTCGACCAGGTTGTCGAAGCTGATCTGTTCTTCGCGACTGACCAGCCGCGCGGCCACCTGGGTGTCGAACAGCGGGGCGATCGGCGCGTCGAACAGGCGGTACAGAATCCGCAGGTCCTGCCCGGCGGCGTGGAACACCTTGGTCACCGCGCGGTCGGTCAGGAGCTCCCCGAGCGGGGTCAGGTCGCTGACCTTGACGGCATCGATCAGCGCCGCGCTGGCAGGGTCGGCGGTGCCCACCTGCACCGTGCCCAGCCGCGGGTAGTAGCGCCCCTCGCCGACGAACTCGGTGTCGATGAACACGGCCGGCGCCTGCCGCCAGGTCGCGCAGGCCGCCGCCAGGTGGGCCGTCGTTTCAATCAGCATGGCGGCGATTGTACCAGACCGTGGCCCGAACCGCGCCACCCGGCTGGCCGCTCACTGGCCAGCCCGGCGACCGCCGGAACGGTCGGCGCCGGAGCGGCGTCAAGAAAAGGGCACGAAGGCGGGATCGCGACGGCCGGCCAGGCGAGGAGCAGCGCAGATGTCCGCCACCCCACCGGCCAAGCAGGCACCGGCGCGCTGGTCAGCCCGCGGGGGTGTCGGCTGGTGGCGCCAGGCGCCGTCGTTGCGCCAGGGCGGGCACCGCCGCCAGCCAGGCCCCAAGCAACGCATAGCGGGCGAAGCGCCACAGCAGGTCGGGCTGGCAGTCGGCCAGCAGCGCGCTGAGGCCGGCTCGGAGCGCCAGGGCACCGAGCAGGCCGAGCGGCCACCACCACCAGGCGCAGCGCGCTGCGGCCGGCCAGGCCGAGCGACCCAGCAGGACGCCCCAGAGCGTGCCGAGCGCCGCCGGCGCGGCGGATCGGAGTTGCTCGGGCGGCGTCAACAGGCCCGGAAACAGCAGCAGCGCCAGCCCCACCGCGGCGGTCCCCAGGAGCGCCCGGCGCGGCGCCGGCAGAGCCTCCCAGCGGCTGCCGCCGCGCCGCTCGGCCCAGTCGAGCAGCAGCGCCAGCAGCACGCCGAGGGCCGCGCCGAGCAGCACATCGCCCGGCAGGTGAACCCCGGCGGCGACGCGCGAGAAGGCCATCGCACCGGTCAGCAGCAGCCCGCCGGCGGCCACCTCGGGTCGGCGCCAGGTCAACCAGAGCAGCGTCGCCAGCAGCGCCGCCGACTGCGTGTGCCCGCTCGGCAGCCCCGGCCCACGTTCGACGAAGAGCTCGTGGACCGCCGCCGAGACGTGGAACGGGCGCGGCAGGTGCAAGGCCGTCTTGAGGGCGGCGTTGAGCCAGAACGAGGCCAGCAGCCCGACCGTCAGCCGCCGCCCGAGGGCCGGGTGCCAGCACCACCAGACCGCCGGCAGCAATAGCAGCACCGCCGACTCGCCGCCGAGCCAGTGCAGCAGCAGCAGCGGTGGCTCCCACAGCGGATTACGCTGCGCCTGCAGCCAGAGCACCACCGTCAGGCCCCAACCCGTGTCCATCAGGCCTCCGCCGCCGAATGTACCATGGTTGTCCGTACCGCCGGACGAACCGGACTCAGCCCGACTCGCGACCCTCGCCGATCCCACGGCCGAACGCCGTTCAGCCGCTCCAGAGGCTCGTTTGCCGGCTGGTATACGATCATCGGTGGTACTTTCAGGGGGCCTCGGACGGGTCGGCCGCGACGCCGGGACCGTAGGCTGCCAGGCGCAGCGCGGCGTAGGTGCAGTGGCCCAGGGGGTGGTCACCGGTGGCTTCGAGCCGGCGGTAGATAGTCGCCATCATCCGCCGCACAACAGCGTCGTGGGCGTGGTCCTCGGCCAGGTTGTGCAGCTCGCCGGGGTCGTCGTCGAGGTGGTACAGCTCGTCGGCGTCGAAGCCGTTCCAGACGAACTTCCAGGGACCGTCCCAGAGCACCCGTTGCGACCACCAGTGGCGGGTGCCGCTGTATTCGGCGTAGCCCTGCTGCCAGCCGGCGGTGGCGCTCGGCGCCGCCAGCAGAGCGGCCGCGCTACGGCTGTCGGCGGTCGGCTCGGGGGTCAGGCCAACGGCTTCCAGGACGGTCGCCCCGAGGTCCTGCAGACCGACCCGCGCGTCGCTCACGGCGCCCGCCGCGACGCCCGGTCCGGCCAGCAGCAGCGGGACCTGGTAGGCTTCTTCGAAGGCCCCGACGTTCTTCTGGTAGAGCCCGTGAGCACCCAGGAAGTCGCCGTGGTCGGCGGTCAGGACGACCAGCGTGTCGTCCAACTGCCCCGCCGCGGCGACCTGCTCCAGCAGCCCGCCGAACTGCTCATCGACCTCGTCGCAGAGCGCCCAGTAGCAGACCGCCGCCTCGCGCTGCTGGGCCGGCGTGAGCTGCGCGAAGTTGCGAGCCGCCCGGCGGTAGAGGGTCGGCCGGCCGGCCAGGTCGTCGGACCAGTTCGGCGGCGGCTCCACGGCGGCCGAGTCGTAGGCGGCGAAGGCCGCCGCGCCGCAGTCGTAAGGGTCGTGCGGTTCGGTCAGGCTGACGAAACAGCACCACGGCTGATCACCGGCGGTGGCGCTGTGCAAGAAATCGCTGGCCAGGCTGCAGGCGATGCCCAGCCCGCGAGTCTCGGGCGGGTTCGTGACGACCGACGCCAGGCGCGCCGGCGGGTAGCCCGGCGGGCCATGCAAGACGATCTCCCGCAGCCGCTGCGGCGGGGTCGCGAGCTGCTGGGCCCGCTGGCGGAACAGCGCGCTGTGGCTGTTGCCGTCGACGCTCCAGCCGAACCGGGTCAGGTCGTTGCTGCGTTCGACATGCCACTTGCCGAAGTAGCCGGTCTGGTACCCCGCGGCCTGCAGGTGCTGCGCCCAGTGCTGGCGATCGGTCTGCAGGTTGCTGCCGTACGAGTGGTCGCAGTGGTTGACCTGCACCACGCCGTGGTTGTGGGGCAGCAGGCCGGTCATCAGACTGGCCCGCGCTGGCGAGCAGACGGGGTTCGGGGTGTAGGCCCGCGCGAAGCGCAGCCCCCGCGCGGCCAGGGCCCGGAGGTGCGGCAGCCGAGCCGGATGCGTCGACTCCAGCAGGCGGCCCTGCATCTGGTCGACCATCAAGAACAGCACGTTCGGGCGCGGCATCGCGGTCTCCGCCGGCGGCTTCGCGGGCGGGCGGGCAGCTCCTGCCGCCAGGGCCGCGCAAGAGGCCGGCTCAGCGGACCTCGACCTCGTACCAGAGCGTCCGCGCGGCCGGGCCGATCGTCAGCGTGCCGCGGCCGGCGGAGTCGCCCAGGGGCAGCTCGGCGCGGCGTTGGCCGCGTTCGTCGAGCGCCCAGGCACGGAGGCGGGCGGCCGGCAACGGGAACAGGATCCGCCCCGGAATCCCCTCGACCAGCGCCGGCGCGCGGCCCCACTGGTTGCCGACGGTGTCCTTGGCGGCGCTCTTCCAGCCCATCGCGGTGTTCTCGGCGTAGCCGGTCGCGGTCACCAAGATACGCTTCGGTGCGGTCAGGTCGGCGGCGTCGATTTCGGTCAGCGTGACCGCCGCCCAGTTCTGCAGGTTCGGCTCCAGCTCCAGGACGATCTCACCAAGCTCCTGCGGCCCTTTGGCGATCTGGCCGATCCAGGCCTTCGACCGCGGCGTGTCGATCCGCACGGCGCCGCGGTCACCGACCGTGTGCCAGGTAAGCTGCCCGCCGCGGGAGACGATTGGGCCACCGTCGGGGATGGCCGGCAAGGCGCTGGCCGGGCCGGGCGCGAAGCTGAGCGCGACCGGCTGTTGCAGCGCCGCGCCGGGCGCCAGACCGAAGTGCTGCGCCCCGAGCCAGGGGCCGTGGGCGACGGTCGCCTCGAGCCACTTCTCGGGGGTCACCCGGACGACCACCGGATCGCCGCCCGGGGCGACATCGCCGCGCAGGAACAGCGCCGCGGCGGCGGGATGGGTGGCCATCTGGGTGGGGTGGCTGTCGACGCTGAAGAAGCCGGCGATGCGGGGCTCTTCGACGGTATCGTAGGCGAAGGTCCAGAGGCCGTCCCAGTCTTGGAACGCGGCGTAGGCCGCCAGCAGCAGGAAGGCCTCGCTGTTGTAGGTGTTCGGCGCCGGGTGGTTGTACTCGGTGACGAAGAACGGCTTGCCCTCGACGCGCTGGTTGGCCAACATGGTGAGGTTGCCGCCGCCCGCGACGCCGGCCATCGGGCGATTGGCGACGGTCCAGTTGTTGCTGTCCCAGGGCGCCCCGGGGAAGTGCGGGTGCTGCCAGTAGGCGTGGGTGTCGACCAGGTCGAGCTCGGCCTGCACCGGCAGCGGGCTGAACCCGCCGGCGCTGCCGAAGACCAGGCCCTGGTAGCCCAGTTCCTCTTTCACGAAACGCGCCAGGCCGGTCCAGTAAGCGCGCTCGGTGTCCAGCAGGAAGGCGATCCAGTCGCGCTGCAGCCGCGGCGGGAGGGTGCTGCGGTCGGCCTGCTTGACCCAGTCGACGCGCCCCCAGGCGTCGCCTGCGCGGCGCTGGAAGCCGCCGCCGGGACGCAGACTGAGGTCGGCCAGCTCGATCCGCCCGAGCTGCTGGCCGAGGTTGCCGAAGGTGATCCGGGCGTTCTCGGCGGCGGCGCTGGGGGTGATCACGAAGCGGTAGTTGCGCCACTGTGTGGTCAGCTCGGCGGAGGACTCCCAGAGCGTCGTCCAGGGCTCCTGCGCCAGGCGGCAGTCGACGCTGATCCGGCGCGGCCGGTCGGCGCGGGCGCGGCAGGTGAGGGTGTAGATCTGGTCGGCGGCGACCGCCAGCCCGGCCTGGTGGAACTGCACATGCCAGCCCTCGCCGCTGACGGCGGTGACCTCGAGCGCCACTGCGCCGCCCGGCTGCGGCGTGGCGGTGCCTTTGGCGCTGGCGTTCTGCTCCAGGGTCCAGCCGGTGGTGCCGGCGGCGAAGTCGCGGTTGCGCAGCAGCTCCGCGCCGAGCGGCCGGTCACCGCCGACCCAGGCGGTCTGCAGGGCCGCCGGGGTGGGGTAGCGGCGCGTCAGCCAGGCGTTCCACTGCTTCGTCAACTCGGCGGTGTAGACCTCGGGCATGGCGTCGAGCGAGCCCCAGGACCAGCTCGAAAGCAGCCCGTTCTCGTTGTTGAGCTCGACAAAGGCGACCGCCGGGTCGTCGGCCAGGCGGAGGCCGTTGGCAGGGTTGCGCCAGGTCAGCAGATCGCGGGCGTACTGCCGCTGCAGCTCGATCATCGGCGGGTAGAAGTTGTCGACGCCCTTGAAGAAGTCGGGCCGGCCGGGCCAGGAGGGCAGGCCGGGGTACTCGCGGCTGACGTGCAGGTTGAGATTGCTGTAAATGCCCTGCTGCTTCAGGGCGTCAATCAGGAAGCCGAGCCGTTCCAAGGACTGCGGGTTGAGGCGGCGGCGGTCGGCGGCGAAGATCGACGGGTTGGCCCAGCCGGCGTCCAGGTGATGGAAGCGCACGCCGTTGAGCCCAAACTTGGCCAGGCGGCCGGCCACGGCGGTGGCCTTGGCGGGAGTTGGGAAGCAGGCGCCGGAGGTGATGTTGGTGCCGAAGATGCGGAGGCGGCGGTCGCCGGTGAAGAGGTGCCCGTCGCGGACGACAACGCGCCCGGCGGCGCCGGCGGGCCGCGGCAGCCAGGCGCTGATGTTGGTGACGCTGGGGCTGGCATCATCCCAGGGCAGCGCGAAGGGGATCAGGCCGAGGGGGTTGGCGGGCCGCTGGTCGGCCGGCAGGTCACCGGCGGTGGCGGCCCCGGCGGCAGTCAGGCGGACCGCGGTCAGCTCCACTTCGCCGGTCACGGCGCCGCACTGGATGTTGACGGAGGCCTGCCCCGCGGGCAGGTCCTGGGTCACCACGCCGGCCAAGGTAATCTCCCGCCAGGCGGGCGTCAGGGTGACCGTTTGGTTGAAGAAGTTGGACCAGGGCTCGCGATTGAGCTGCAGCAGCAGCGTGACGCGGGCGTCCTGGGGCCCGCGCAGCCAGAGCGCGATCTGGTACCGCTGCCCGGCCCGCAGCGGCGCGGCGGTGGCCAGGGCGGCCTGCAGGTCCCAGCCGTTGGCCCCCGGCTGCGGCGCGCAGCGCAGCCGCAGCACTTGCTTCGCCCCGCCGACCTGGCCCGGTTGCAGGCTGGCGCTGAGCTGGTCGGTCTGCGCGACATACCAGCCCTGCAGCCCGGCGGCGAAGTCGCCGTTGGCCACCAACGCCTCCTGCGCCGCGCTGGCCGTGACCAGCACGCCGATCAGACCACCGCCCACGATTGCCCTCACGACGATCTCCCGCCAGCGCGCGCTGTTCACCACGGCCAGCCCGACTCCTGCCCGCCCGCCGACTGTCATAATGCGCCTTATGTTGCCTGATGGTGCGGGCCGCCGCTGGGCAACGGGGCGCGCGGCGTGGTGGCGGCTGGCGGTCGGCGCCTGCGGCTGGGGGCGTGCCGTCCGCGCCAGACGGCGCGAGCGCGGGGAGCGACGCTCCCAGGGGCCGCGCCCGCACCCGCGCTGCCGGGCCGCGCGGCGCGGACCGCCGGGCTTCGCTCAGTAGAGCGTCACGTTGCGACCGAGACCGAGCGGCTGGGTGCCGACGGCGCGGGCCGGGTTGCGGTAGACCCAGATCACGCCGCCGGGGTTGCTGTGGAGCAGCAGATCGGGCTGGCCGTGGCCGAACAGGTTGCCGGCCAGGCCGATCAGGTGGAACGCTCCGCGGTCGCGGTGTTCCTGCGGGTTGGCGCGCTGGTCGAAGCGAACCCCCGCCGGCAACGGCGTCTCGAAGCGCGCCAGCGGCTGGCCAGCGGCGCCATCGACCAGCAGCCGGTCCTCGCAGGCGACGAGTCGCGGCGTGGGGTCGTCGCCCCAGGTCAGCACCGGGTGGAAGCGGCTGTAGACCGTGTTCAGCACGACCCGCGGCGTGCCGTCGGCGGCGTACACCTCCAGCGGCGCGCGGCGCGGCTCGGTGTGGTCGATGTCGACCAGGATCTGCGGCTCCCCGCGTCCCGCGAAGTCGGCCAGGTGGAGCGACTCGAAGTGCCGCCCGGTCTGCCGCCAGAGCAGCTCGCCGCGGCCGTCGACGCAGAGCAGTTGGTGGTCGCCGCAGCAGGTCAGCAGCAGTCGCCAGGCGGCGGGCGTGGCGCCCCGGCGGAGCACCCGCGCGCAGTCGAGGTGACCCCGTCCGAGGCCCAGCGCGGCGGTCTCGAGCCGCCACAGCAGGCTGCCGTCGTGGTCCAGCACGGCGTAGCCCGCCAGCAGCTCGTCGCGGCCATCGCCGTCGAGATCCAGCGGCAGGGCCTGGTGCGCGGTGCGGCTGCCGCCGGGCTGGGTCACCTCCCACAGCAGCTCCCCGGCGGCGGTGTAGGCCCAGAGCCGCTGGTAGCGGGTCTTGAGCAGCAGATCGTCACGCGGGCCGCCGCTGAAGTTGGCGAAGGTCAGGCAGTCGACGGCGTCGGGCCCGGGGGTTGGCCAGCGCTGCAACTCGGCGCCGCTGCGGCCGTCGAGGGCGATCACGTGGGTGCGCGTGCCGATCACCACCTCGGGTCGCCCGTCGCGGTCCCAGTCATGGACCTGACAGGGCACGTCGCTATGCAGCGCGGCGACCCCGGGCGTCGGGTCGCCCCAGCGCCAGAGCAGCGTGCCGTCGAGCCGGTAGACGCTGACAGCGACCACCGCGTGGGTGTCCTGGTGCTCGTCGATGCGGGCCTGCACCAGCTCGGCGCGACCATCGCCGTCGAGGTCGCCGGCGGTGGTCCAGGCGCCGGCCCAGGCCGGGTCGACGGCCAGGCAGACGGTCGGGGCGATCGCCGGCAGGTCGGCCGGGGCAGCGGTCAGATCGACAGTCAGCGGCAGCATCGGGGCGACTCCCGGCGCTGCTTTCGCCGCGACCGTTGCGAGGCCTGCGACGAGCGCCGCGGCCGGTGGTCCAAGACTTGAGCGTTCGGCCCGCAGCGACTATAATGCGGCGCAGAAGCTGGAGCGGCCCGCAGGTGAGGCGCATCGATTGGCGATGGCGGTTGGCGCTGCGTTGTCTGCTCTGCGCAATCGGTTGTGCGGGGTGCGCGGCCCTCGGATCGCTGACCCTGGTCGCCCGCACCTACCGCACCGAGGCGACCCTGCTGTTCCCGCTGCCGGCCGCCTCGGCCAATGCCTCCGGGGTGTTCGGCCTGATTGCCAAGTCCGGCTTCGAGGTGCCGACCGGCGCGGCCTACCCGCTGAACACCTACCAGGCCCTGCTGCGCAGTCAGCCGGTGCTGCTGGCGGTCGGGCAGAAGACGCGCTACCAGAAGGTCTACAAGGCGTTGCCCGACCCCGACCTGGTGCGCACGATGGGCCGCGTGGTCGACGTCAAGATTGATGTCGATCGCACGATTCATGTGGGGGCCACCCTCTCCGGCACGCCGCGCGTGCAGGCCCTGGGCGACTTCTTGAGCGGCGACGCGGCGAAGCGGCGCGATGCGCCCTACCGCGCGCTGACGCGCCAGATCGTGCTGCAGACGGTGGCCGAGATGCGCCAGATCGCCGATCGGCTGGCGGTCGACTCGGACAAGGCGGCCTTCGAGTCGGCCAAAGAGGCCTACGAAGAGGCGGTCGACAAGGATCGCCAACTGCGCCTGAAGCTGCTGCAACTGCAACGCCAGTCGGGCCTCATCGAGCCGGGCATGTACGCCTCGGAGGCCACCCGTAGCCTGCTGTCGCAGCGCCAGACGGTGGCGGCGCTGGACGCTGAGATCCGCGGCGTGCAGCAAGAACTCAGCGCCGTGCAGCGGTTCGTGTCGCAGGCTGGGCGGCAGGCGACCAAGCTGCCCGAGGACGTGCCTTTCTTGGTGCAACTGCGTGTCGAGCACCGCCAGGCGGCGGCGCGGCTGACCTGGGCCCAGGAACGGTACGGACCGGAATCGCCGGAGGTGCTCGAGGCGAAGTCGGTGGCCGACCGGCTGCGGCGCGAGCTGGACGCCACCGTCAAGCTGACCGCACAGGGCTATCAGCCGACCGTGCTGGACCTCAACCGCAACCTGGCCGGGCTGCAGGCCAAGCGCCGCCAGACCAAGCTGCTGGCCGACCAGGCCGAGCGGCAGATCCGGCGACTGCCCCCGTTGCTCGCCACGATGTCGCAGGTGCAAGGCCAGATCGACGCCCTACGGCAGCAGTTGCCGGCCCTCAAAGACGCCATGGAGCGGGTCCGCGCGCGCTATGAAACCTCCGGACTGCGCTGGTCGGTGCTCAACGAGCCCTACGAGCCGACCCGCAAGAGCAGCCCGTCGACCCTCGGCGCGCTGCTGCTGGGCGGCGTGGTCGGGCTGGCGCTGGGCCTGCTGAGCGGGGCCGGGCGGATCTATGGGGCGCTGCTGACCCTCGGCGCCACCCCCGCCGCGGCAGCCGAGGAGTGACCGTCGCCCCGGCCGCGGCGGCGCGCCTGCGGCAGTTTGGCTACCCCTTCGCCGCGGCCTGGCTGGCAGGCGTGATCTTGCTGCTGCTGGCCCCGCGCTGGGAGTACCCGACTCGCAACCTGCCGGCCGAACTGCGCGCCTGGAGCCTCGGGCTGCCGCTGCTGCTGCTGGTGGTGACGTTCCACGTGCGGCGCCGGCAGCCGCAGATGGTGGTGGCGGCCCAACGCCTGGCGCTCGGCCTGGCCGTGCTGCGCCTGGCCGCGCTGCTGGTCTTCACCGCGGTCAGCGTGCGCCTGAACCCTGAGAACCTCGGCCACACCAGCGATGACGGCCACATCGGCTCGCTGGTGGTGCGCTCGGTGCTGCTGTACACCGGGGGCGAGGACACCAGTTGGCAGTACAGCACCATCGTCTACGGCTACGGCCTGTTCCTGCTGCAGGGGCCCGCCGACGAGACTCCGCGGCCGAAGCCGGTCTGGCTCTGGATGCACGGCATCTTGTGTCGCCTGATTGGTTTCTCGGTGGTCGCGGTGGCCCTGCCGCTGGCGCTGGTCAACGTCTTCTTTGTGGTGCAGATCTGGCTGTTACTGCGCCCCTTGGTCCACCCGGCGACTCACTTCCTGGTGACAGCCTGGCTGATCATCTCGCCCGACCAGGCGCTGGTGGCGGCGGGGTTCCACAAGGACTTCGCGTCGGGGATCGGGCTGCTCTACGTTTTGGAGTATGCCAGCCGCGGCCGGGTGCCGCAGCCCCGCCTGCGGCTCTGGCAGGCGGCCCTGGTGGTGTTCTGGATGGGCGCCTTTCGAGCCGACACCTGGCCGCTGCCCATTGGCCTTTTCGTCTGGCTCTGGCTGCTACCGCGGCTGCCTCCCGCCGCACTGCGCCCGGTCTCGGTCGTGGTCGTCCTGCTGGCCCTCGGCGCGGGCGCGGTGGTGGGTTCCGGGGCGATCGGCCAGACCGAAGCCGAAGCGATGTGGCGCACCAACTTCCTGGGCAACTTCGCCTTCAGCCTGCTGGCCAGTCCGCTGCTCTATGCCTCGGCCTTTGGGCTGCACCGCAACCCGTTCCTGTACACCATGTGCGACCTGCCGGTGTCGCTGTTCTGGCCGCTCGTGGCGGCCCTGCTGATCGTGGCTGTGCTGCTGGCACCGCACCGCCGACCGGCGCTGGGAGCAGGGGCGGTGTGGGTGATCTTCGGCTGGCAGCTCGCCATCGCCAGCAGCGGCCTCGGCCTGCTGCACCGCTTCCGCCTGCCGCTCGACCCGCTGCTGCTCGCCTTTGCGCTCGAGACCGCCCGCCAGATCGGCCGCCTGCAGCCCGCCCGCCGGGCCTGGCTGCTGAGCTTCGCGGTCAGCGTCGCCACCGTCATCTACCTGGTTCAGATTGCCCCGCTGCTATTCAAGATCGCCGACTACCCAGTGCTCTCCTAACCGTTCGGGTGCGCTTCACACTGCCGGTAGGCACACCGCGCGCAGCGGCCGGGGTCCGGCCGGGGATCGAACTGCTGCTGCTGGATCCCGGCGACCACCTCCGCCGCGACGGCGTCGAGGGCGTTGAGGCGAGCGGCATCGAGGGCCCACAGCGCCGGACCGCGGAGGTCGGCGACGTAAGCCCGCCCCCGGCCGCTGCCGCAGGCGTAGGCCCAGACCTGTAGCTCGTGCTCGGCGGCGCTGACCTCGGCGCCGGTCTTGTAGTCCACCACGTAGTCGGCCCCCAGGCGGTCGATCCGCCCCACGATGGCCAGTCCGTGCAGCACCAGGTGCAACGGCTCCTCGCGCTGGTCGCCCGGCTGGCGGACCGGCTCGAAGCAGTCGGCCGCGTGCCACGCCTGCACCAGCCGCGCGGCCTCGGCGATCGCCTCGGCGGCGAGGTGCGGCATCACTCGGCGGAGCGCCGCGGCGTCGTGGAGGTCGTGCTCCAGCGCTTCGTGGACCAGCAGCCCGACCTGCCGGGCCGGCGCGCCGTGGCCGCCGCTGTGGCCGGGGTGGCCGTCGACGATCTGGTACCGGAACTGCCGCGGGCAGCGGCGCCAGGTGTCCAGCGCCGAGGCCGGCACGTCGTGCAGGCACGGTCCGACCACGCCGGTCAGCAGCTCGGCGGTGGCCGGGCGGGTGAGCGGCGGGGGCGTCGGCAGGCCCGGCGGCACGGCCCGCGCGGGATCGGCGGGGATCGCGGTGACCGGCCAGCCGGCGGCGTCCCAGCCGGCCTTCAGCAACCGCAGCAAGCTAGGGCTGGCCAGTTCGCCGGGTCCGACCGCCTCCTGGTCGCTGGCCGCCGAGAGGATCAGCCGGTCGCCGGCCCGAGTGCAGGCGACGTACAGCAGCCGCCGCGCCTCGTCCTCGTCGCGCTGCCGCGCGGCCCGGTCGAGGGTCCGCCAGAGGTACGACGGCGCCTCGCCCGCGGCCGGCGCCAGCGCCACGCCGCGCTGCCGGTCGAGCCGCGCGACCGGCCGGCGCCCGCTCGGCTGGCGAGCCAGGTCAGGCACGAAGACGATCGGGAACTCCAAGCCCTTGGCGGCATGAATCGTCAGCAGGCTGACGGCGTCGGCGGCCTGGGTGACCGGCCGCTCGATCTCGATCTGCAGCTCGCGCAAGTGCCGCAACCGGCGGCAGACCGTGAAGACGGCCGGGCCGCTGCGCTGCAGGTCCAGCACCAGGCCCTCGAAGGCGCGCCAGTCGGCCAGCCGGCGGTCGCCCAGCGGCAGGTTCGCCAGCACGGCCGTGTAGCCGGTCCGCTGGTCGGCCAGTTGCAGCAGCTCCAGCGCGGTGCAGCGGCCAGCCGCCGCGTGCAGCTCGCCGAGCACCTCGCGCGGTCGCGCCAGTTCACCGTGCCAGTTGTCTCGCTCGGCCCACCAGTTTGGGTGGCCCGCCAGCGACTGCAGCGCGCGGTCGCTGACGGCGCACCAGGGCGACCGCAGCACCGCCGCCAGCGCCAGGTTGTCGTTGGAGTGCGCCAGGAAGCGGAGCAGCGCCTCGCCGTCGAGCGCCTCGCGGGTCGCCAGCAGACTGCCGCCACCGCCGTGGACCGCCGGAATGCCGCGCGCCGCGAGGGCCTCCTGGACGGTGTCCAGCACGCTCCAGGCGCGGCCCAGGATAGCGATGTCCCCGTAGCTCGCCGGCCGCGGCCCGCGGCGGTCGCTGACCAGGCAACTCGCCCCGACGAAGTCCGCGATGCGGTCGGCGATCCAGTTCGCCTCGACCCACCGCCGGGCCCGCAGGCTGGGCCCCGGCGCCGCCTGCTCCGGCGTCGCCGCCGACGGCGTGACGACCGCCAGCTCGCTGTACCGCGCGGCGTCGTGGGGTGGCGGCTGCTCGCTGCGGACCGCCGCATGGAGCGCGCCGAGGATCGGGCCGAACAGCGTGTTCAGCTCGCCGGCCAGCGCGGTGTGCTGCCGCCAGGTCTGCTCGAGCACCACCGGCGGCCGGCCGATCACCTCGCGCTGCAGCCGCGCGAACTCCTCGACAGCGGCGCCGCGGAAGCCGTAGATGCTCTGCTTGGCGTCGCCGACCAGGCCGATCGACGGCCTTGCGAACAGCGTGATCAGCGCCTCGATCAGCTCCGACTGCGTGCGGTTGACGTCCTGCGTCTCGTCGACCAGCAGCACGGTCCAGCGCGCGGCGTACCACTGCCGGACCGCCGGATCGCCCAACGCCCGCAACGCCCCGACTTCGAGCCCGGCGAAGTCCAGCGCGCCAGCCTGCTCCAGCCGCGCCGCCAGCTCGGGCGCCACGGCCTCGTGAATCCGCGCCAGTTGCCGCGCGGCGCGCCACTGCCACTCGTCGGACGGGCCCAGCGTCAGCTCCGCCAGCGCGCCGAGCAGCCCCTTGCAGCGGTCTCGCAACGCCCACAGCGGGTCCCGTACCTCCGACTTGACGTCGCGCGGCGCCCAGGCCTTGGCCGCCCCGGGAGAACCTTTGCCGCAACCGGCGATCGCCCGCAGGTGCTCCTCGACGTCGCCCCCCGCGGCGATCGCCGCGACTTGCTCCAGGGCGATCCCCAGCGCGACCGCCAGGCGGTCCTCAGGGTCGGACGACCGGAGGGTCTGCAGGTAGGCGACCGCCGCCGTCCACGCCGAATCGCCGACGGCCCCGAGCAGCTCGGTCCGCTGGGCGGCCAGGGCGGCTTCCCAAGCGGCGGCGACCAGCTCCCAAGGCTGGTCGAGCAGCGGCAGCGCAGTCGCCGCCAGCAGCGGCTCGGCCAGCAGTTGGCGAACCGCCGCGCGGGCCGTCCCGAACGACAGCATAGCCGGATCGTAGAGCTCGGGCCCGAGGCCGACCAGCAGGTCGTCGAGGTGCTCCTGCTGGAACAGCCGGCTCTGCTGCGCATCCTGAATCGTGAACCCCGGCGCCACGGCGGCGGCGGCCGGGTGCTCCCGACAGATCCGCCCGCAGAGCGTGTGGAAGGTGCTGATCGGGGCCAGGTCGAGTTCCGCCAGCCGGCTGCTATCGCGCCCGGACTCCTCGCGGACGGCCTGCCGGATCCGCTCCCGCAGCTCGCCGGCCGCTTTGTCGGTGAAGGTCACCGCGACGATCTGCAGGGGCGAGCGGCCGGCCCGCAGTTCGGCCAGGTAGCGCGCCGTGAGGGTGCCGGTCTTGCCCGTGCCGGCCGAGGCCACCACCGCACAACACTGCCCGGCAGCGGCCGCCTGCTGTTGTTGCGGATTGAGTTGCAGCGCCATCACCCCACCCCTTTGCGGGCCACGCGCGCCCCGACACGGCAGACCGCGGCGTAGTCGCAGGCGCGGCAGGCCGCCTCGTCGACGTCCGGCTGCACCGGCACCCGCCCGCTGGCCAGCCGCTCGGCGACGCTTGCCACGAACTCCGTCGCCAGCGCCAGCTTCTCGACCGCCTGTGGCTGCCCGCGGAGCAGCTTGCGGCCCCGCAGGAGCAGGTAGCCGACCTCCGCCGGCTCGCCGCGGGCCTGCTCGTAGAGCGCCGCGTAGAGGGGCAACTGGAGGTCCACGTTGAGCTTGCCGGCGGCGTCCTGGATCCCCGCCGGCCGGCTGCTGCCGCTCTTGTAGTCGAGCAGCCGCACCGCGCCGGTGGTCAGCCGGTCGGCCCGGTCGACGCGCCCGTGGACCCGCAGGCCGGCGGACTCCCCGGCCAGCCCGAACTCCACCTCGCAGGGCACCGCGTCGGCGGGCAGGAAGTCCGGGCAGCGTACCGCCAGCTCCAGGGTCTGGAGCACCTCGCGCCGCAGAATCGGCCAGTGCGCCCAACTCGCGAAGCGCGCCTGGCGCTGCTCGTCGTCGTCGGCCGGTCCCGTCGCGGGCCGCTGCGCCCAGATCGCCGCCAGCTTCTGCCGCACCGCGCTGCCGTCAGCGGGTTCGCCCAGGCAGGCAGCCAGCGCCGGGTCGAGGTAGCTCAGCAGCCGCTCGCGGTCGGTCGGCTGACCATCGTCCAGGGCGGCCCGCACCGCCAGCTCCAGCACGCCGTGGTAGAGCGTCCCCAGCAGCAGCGCGTCAGGATCGGCGGCGGTTTCGTCGGGCGGCGCCAGCCGCAGCGCGTGGCGGGCGAACCACTTGAACGGGCACTGCCCCAACGTAATCAGCGCCGAAACCGCCAGCGACCGGCCGGCCGGCCAGACCGGCTCGTCGAGCACGCCGTCCCAGGCGTCGGGCGCGGCGGGCGACTCCCGGCGGCACTCGACTGCCCAGGCACCCGCGGCGGCCTGCTCGACCGCCGTGACGGGCGCCCCCAACCGGTAGCGGCGGTCCTCGGCCGGCGGCAGCAGCAGCGCGGGCGGACCGCTCGGCAGGCCCAGCAAATCGAGGTACGAGCTGACCATGGTGGGCGCGCGGTCTACCACCAGCGGCTGGTAGAACAGCAGTTGCCGCTGCGCCGCCTGCAACAGCATCCAGAAGCTGAGCCGCTCGCGTTGCGACTGCGCGGCGGCCGTTTCGAGCGGGTAGCCCAACGCGCTGACCGCCGCCCGCTCGACGGTGTCGAGGCAGGGATCCTCGCTGAGCGGCGGCGGCAGCAGCCCAGCCGCGGCTCCGAGCACCAGCAGGTGATCGCAGCGGCTGCCGAAGAGCGCCAGCGGCGTGTGCAGCGGCACGCCGCCGCGGCCGACGTCGAGCGCCACGGTGGTCGCGCGGAGCAGGTCGTTGACCTGCTCCACGAACTGCGCCGCGGTCAGCTCACGGCCCGGATCGGCGAGCAGGCGCAGCCCCTCGCGGAAGCGCTCGTGGGCGTGCAGCTCGCGGGGCCAGGCGACCAGCCGCTGGGGCAGCTCCGAGGCGGCCAGCAGCCCCTCCAGCCAGGCCAGCCAGGCCGGCAGCCCGCGCGGGGCACGGTCGGCCAGGCAGCCCAGCAGCGGCTGCCCCGGCAGAAGCTGTTGCCAGGCCGCCACGCCGTGCGCCCGGCGGTGCTGGGCAGTGGCGCGGGGCTCGTCGTCCAGGCCGCCGGCCAACGGGTCGGCGAAGGTCGCCAGCGCCAGTTCGTAGGGCGCGTCGTCCACCAGCAGCGCCAGCAGCCGCAGCAGGTAGCTGCCGAAGTGAGTCTCAGCCAGCGGCCCCTGCCCCTGCGGCCGGACGGGCAGCCCGTACTCGGCGGCAACCTTCTGCACCAGCGGCGCGTAGCGCTCCTCGTCGCGCGCGACGACGGTGATCTGAGAGGCCGCGACGCCGTCCAGCAAGAGCCGCTGCACCTCGGCCAGGGCCGCCCGGACTTCGTCCTCGGGGGAGGCGCAGAGGTTCCGCCGAACCCCCTCGACGGTCGCCGGCTGCTGCGCCACGAAGCAGGCGGCGAGCCGCTCGCCGACGGTCGCGGCGGCCGGCGTTGGGGCCTCGGCGATCGCCCAGCCGCGGGCGGCGAACCACTCGGCGGTGGCGCGATTCTCGGCGAACAGCGGCTCCGGGCCGCCAGGCAGCACGACCACGCTGCCGGCGCCAGCGGCCGCCAGCAAGAAGGCCCGGTCGTCGGCGTCGAGGCGGGCGTAGCCGGCCACCAGCAGCGCGTCCGGCGCGCCGACCCGGCCGGCGGCGCGGTGCAGCAGCTCTGCCGCGGCGACCAGACCCCGCTCCGCCAGCCGCTCGCGGTACCCCAGGCCGACCGCGGCGAGGTCCCGGACGCGCGGCGAGCCGACTTGCCGCAACTGCTCCAGATCGGCCCCCGCGCGCAGCAGGCGGGCCAGCGCACCGCCCAGCACCTGCGCCTGCCGCGCCGCGTGGCGCGGACCAAGCACCGCCGCCACGGCCGCCGTCAGCGCCTCGTTGGCGACCACCTCCGGCGCGACCTGCCAGTCTGGCCGCAGCCAGCGCGTCGCCAGCTCGACCAAACTCCGCGCCAGCGGCTGCCCGAAAGCCTCGCCCGCCCGGCGGTTCGGCGCCACCACCGCCCGCTCCGGCGACCGCAGCGCCCGCGCCACCACCCCCGGCGCGCCGCTCAGCACCACCTGCTGCACCATGCTCCACTCCCTGCACCACGCGGCGACCGGCGACCGATCGCACGCCAGCTTCACGCTCAGCCCGCCGAGCTTGGTTCCTCGTCGCCGGCCGCGCGGGTGCGCGCTGGCGGTGGCAGGGCGCGGGTGACCAGCAGGGCGGCGGCGGTGGCCAGCAGCGCGCTGTAGACGAAAGGCGCGGGGCCGCCGACGTGTTCGGCCAGTTGCCCGCCGACGATGCTGGCCAACAGCAGGCCGACGCCCTCGACGGCGTGGAAGACGCCCATCCCGAGGCCGCGCCGGTTGGCCGCCAGCAGCCCGGCCACGGTGGCTCGCGAGCAGCCGCCGACGGCGCCCATCTGGAGGCCATAGACCGCGAACCAGAGCCATAACAGCGCCGGCTGGCTGGTCGCCGCGAAACCCAAGCAGGTCAGCGCCTGCAACAGGTAGGCGGTGACCTGGGCCCGCCGCGGCCCGAGGCGGTCAAGCAGCGCGCCGGCCGGGAAGCTGACCGCGGCATAGACGACGTTGTGCCACAGATAGAGCAACGGCACAACCGCCGCGGCGACGCCGCAACCCTCGGCGCGGAGCAGGAAGAAGGCGTAGCTGAAGTTGCCGGCCGAGTAGACCCCGTGCGCCACCAGGAACAGCCGCAAGTTGCCGGCCAGCGGCGCCCGTGGCCGCTTGCCGCTGGCCGCACGTGGCGGCGGGTCGCGCACCAGGCCGGCCAGCAGCGCCACCGCGACGACGCCAGCGAGGGTCGCCGCGAGGAACACCCGCCGGTAGTCGCCGCCGCTCCACCGCAGCAGCAGCACCGCCGCCAGCGTGCCCAGCACGGCGCCGCTGGTGTCCATCGCGCGGTGGAACCCGAAGGCCCGTCCAAGCTGCGCCGGGTCGACCGAATCGGCCACCAGCGCGTCGCGCGCCGCCGAGCGCACGCCCTTGCCGAAACGGTCGGCCAGCCGCACCGCAAGCACCTGCCAGCCCGCCGTGGCGAGACTCAGCAACGGCTTCGCGGCCGTCGACAGCGCATAGCCCAACAGCACCACTGGCTGCCGGCGGCGGACCCGGTCCGACCACCAGCCCGAGACGATCTTGAGCAGACTCGCGGTACACTCGGCGAGCCCCTCGATCAGCCCAATCGCTGCCGGCCGCAGGCCCAGCACATGCGTCATGAACTGCGGCAGCAGCGCCAGGATCGTCTCGCTGTGGAGATCGGTGAAGAAACTCACCAGCCCCAGCGTGACCACATTCCGCGACCGCCAGGAACCCCCGCTGGCGCTCATCCCGCTGCTCCGGCACCGCGGTCGGGCGGCAGACCCTTGCCGATCCGGGCCTCGGCGCCGGCGGCGGTGGCGGCGATCAGGACGGCGTTGAGGCCGTCGTTGCTGGCGATCCGGTCGAGGGCCTGCTGCCGGGTGAAGCCCCAGGCGGCGATGTGGCGCGCGGCGAGGCGCTCCAGGGCGAGCTCCAGTGGGGTGTCGAGGTACCAGCGATGGTCGAACGCCGCGCGCACCGGCGCCCAGCCCTCCTGCTCGTAGAGCAGGTAGTTGCCCTCAACGAGCACGACCCGCGCGGTCGGGGGTACGGTCACCGCGTCGGCCACCGGATCGCCGACCTCGTGGGCGAACGCCGGCCAGCCGACCGGCCCGCGCTGGAACCCGTCCCGCACCGCCTGCAGCCGCGCGGCCAGCGCCGTCGCGTCGAAAGTGAACGGCGCCCCTCGGCGGGCGAAGGCGTGGTCCGGGTCGGGCAGCGCGGCGAGCACGGCTCGCGGGTGGTGGAAGCCGTCCATCCCCAGGGCGATCAGCGCGGGCTCGCCCGCCGCGGCGTTGACGGCGGCCGCGAGCTGCTGCGCCACGGTGGTCTTGCCGGCCCCCGGCACGCCCGCCAGGGCCACCAGCGTCCGCCGCGGCTGACTCGCCAGCGCGTGCAACACGGCGACCGGATCCACCAGCAGGGGTGGCATCGACCGCTCCTCTCCGCCGTTCCGCTGTTTCACGTGAAACAGCGGCCGCACGCCGCCGGTCGCTGGGCGACGGCCAGGAAGATGCCAAACTCGCGCGTCCCACCGCTCGGGGTCGGCCGCCGGATCACGCTGGCGTCGGCCACCCCGACCGCGGTGCAGCCGGCGGCAGTCAGCCACTGCGCCACCGCGGCGCGGTCGAAACCGAGGTGGTACACGTCGCTGGCCTCGGGGCCGTGGAAGCTGCCGTCCTCGCGATCCAGATCGGCCACGGCGATCCAGCCGCCGGGCCGCAGCGCGGCGACCAGGCGGCCGAGCACCAGCGGCACGTCGCGCAGGTGGTGCAGGGTCATCGCACTGACCACCAGATCGACCGGCCCGCCGGGCCAGGGGCCTTCGTGGAGGTCGGCCTGCACCGCCTCGACCCCGCTCAGGTCAGCCGCGGCGACCTTCTGCCGCAGCACCTCCAACATGTCGGCCGAGGTGTCGACCGCCTGCACCTGTCCGACGTGCGGCCGCAGCGCCAGCCCCAGCAGGCCGGTGCCGGCGCCGTAGTCGAGCGCCTGCCAGGCCGGCTGCAGCGGCACCCGCGCGGCGATCGCCGCGGCAATCGCCTGGGCATTGGCGACTCGCGCCGGGTTGTCGTCCCATTGCGAGGCTAGCTGATCGAAGCGACTGGTGGCCATCGGAGGCTCCTCGCGGGGGGACCGTTCGGGCGTTGGCACCAGCAGGCCCGGCGCCAGGTGGAGCGCCGCGCGCAGCCCGGCGGGGCCCCACAGATCGTGGTAGGCTAGCAGGTTGGCGGCCTGTGAGGCGTGCGCCCAGAGCCAGCCAGCAGCCAGCGCCAGGGCGGCGGCCAGCCCGGCCTGCAGCAGCCGTCCGAGGTCGGGCGGTGGTCCACTGAGCAACGCGTACGGCGCGCCCAGCGCCAGTAGCAGCGCCAGCAACGGCGGCACCGTCGCCAGCAGCCACCAGAGCAGCCAGCCGAGTGGCCCGCCGGCGGTGCGCCGCCAGCTCTCGTCGGCCGCCGGCCAGAGCTCGCGGCCGTCCAGCAGCAGCAGCCAGCGGACGTAGACCAGCCGGGGTGCCAGCAGCAGCAGTGGTGAACTGAGCAGCAGGCTCCAGACCGTCAGCCGCCCCCGCGCCGGGGCCAGCAGGCTCTGCCCCAGCGCCAGCAGCCCAGCCTCCAGCTCGCCGGTGACGACCTGCCGTAACCGGACCAGCAGGCGCCCGGCGAGGTAGCGCGGCAGCCCGTAAGCCAGCCAGCCGCCGGCCGCCGCGGCGGTGATCCAGCCGCCCACGCCCTGCCCGCGCTGGACGCCCAGCAGGCCCAGCCCTAACAGCAGCGGGACCAGCAGCAGCACCGCCGCCAGGCCGTCGAGGAAGACCCAGGCCGCCAGGTCGCGCCCGGCCCAGCGCCAGCCGGCCCGTCGCCAGGTCGCCCAGGCCGGGCCCGCTGGCGCTGCCGCCGGCTCCTCCGGCGCGGGGTCCAGCGCCTCCAGCGCGCGGGCCAGCTCGACGTGCACGGTCGCCGCCGCCACCTCGCGCCGGGCGACGTGCAGCGCCGCCAGGACGGTGTGCACCAGCGCCAGCTCCGGCGCCAGCGCCAGCGCCGCCCGCGCCCGGCTGAGGGCAGCCGCCAAATCGCCGGCTGACTGCTGCGCGCTGGCCTCGCTCAGCAACGCCGTCGCCGCCGCCCAGCGGGCCGGTTGCTGGGCGCCTGGTTCGGCCAGCCGCCGCGCCAGCCCGCTCACCAGCGGATCGCCCGGATGGGCTGCCAGCCATTGCTCGCAGAGCGCGGCGGCCCGCGCAGAGTCCTGTCGGGCCGCCGCGACCGCCGCTGCGAACAGCTCGGGGAGGGTTGTTGGCAGGCTGCTCACGGCGCCGGCAGAGCCTTCCGCGGCGCCACCCCGTTGCCGCCCAGATCGCCCGGCTGCAGGTTGTTGGTGAGCATGAAGCGCACCACCGCGCGCATCTCCTGACTCCACCCGGTGGGGTCCGGACGCCCATCGAAGAGCGTCCCGCTGCCGCCCACCAGCTTCAGCGCCGCAGCGTGATAGACCGCCTGGTCGACCGCCGGGAAGAGCTCCCAGATCGCCAGGAACTGCTCCCGGTCGTCGGGTCCGTAGGTCAGGTCCCAGTTGTTGCGGATCGCCTCCACCAGGAACCCGCCCTGCTTCTCGGGCCGCCCGCGCAGCCCGTGGCGGAGGCAGTCGCACTGCGCCATGATCACCGCCTCGTCGTAGGCCGAGACCAGTTCGCCGGCGGTCCGCGGGTAGACGTCCAGTTCGACCAGCACGCGGCGCAGTTGAACCCGCAGGTAGTTGCGCAGGTGGTAGACGAAGACGCCGCCCCGCTGGTACTCCACCTGGTCGATCACGCCGTGTTCGATCAGCCGCTGGTGGTGCGGGTCGAGGAGTTGCCGGAAGCGCGCTGGCCGGGCGTAGTTGGCGGTCGAGCCAACCATTGCCGCCAGTTGCTTCCAGCCCACTTCCCAGCGCGTCTCACCGTTCAGCAGCAGGCGGTCCAGGAGCCGGTAGAGATGCCCGGTGATCGGGTCGCCCAGGGCGTTCAGGAGGTCCCAGTCGAGCGACTTCAGATCGCCCAGCCGGATCGCATCCATCACCAGGTCGCCCCACTTCACGAGACACCGCCCGCCGGCGCGGGCGTCGCTGATGTCGTAGGTGTCGATCAGGTGGGAGCCGTGGGTCCGCCGCCCGTACTCTTGTCCGGTGCGTGAGACCAGGGCAGTCCGCAGCACGATCCGGACGGCGTGCAGCCGGTCCAGGCTGGCCTCCAGATTCTTGTAGCTCCGCCCGTGCCGCGGCCACTCCAGCAAGTCGAACAGGTCGACCCGGTCGAAGACCAGTTCGCGACGCGGTTCCTCCTCCCGCAGACTGAGCTGCAGCAACGCCAGGTAGGTCTTGTGGTCGCCCGCGTAGGGCAACGCCTTGCCGTCCTCGGTGTGCAGTTCCAACGCCAACCGCCGCTGCACCCCGCCGATCCGCAGGGTTTCGTCGATCCGGAGCGTACTCTCCCGCTCGCCGGGTTTGTGCAGCGCCATGGTGAACGGAATCAGCGCCAACGAGGCATGGTCGTAAGCTCGTGCAATCGCCGCCATCGGATGCTGTTCCTGGTGGCTCTCGATCACGCTCATCGGGTCTGTCCTCGCTGCGAGTCTTTCTGACTCCATTGTATGAGAGTCAACTCAGACTCACTAGCGGATCGCCCAACTCCGCTCTGCGCGCGGCTTTCCAGGGCGGCGACGTACCACGGATGATCGTAACGAGGTACCACTCCTCACCCCTTAAGGACCGCTCGATGTCCCAAGCGTCGACGATCTTGTTGCGCAGATCTTGCGAGGCCTTTGGCTCCCCGAGCCGAGTTGGCTCCCCGAGCGGGTCCGTGAGGGGGCGTACCACGCAAGATCGTTTTCCCAATGTGTTTCGATCAGGCATGGTACCACCCGCGTCGACTCCCTTCACAGGCCGCGCCGCCGGGCTGCCGGAGGGCCTGGCCGGGGTCGCGATACGATCAACCGTGGTACCTCGCCCGAGTCGGCGCGGCGCTGAAACTCTGGGCGGCCGGGCGGTGTAGAATCCCCCATGCGCACCTGCTGGCTGCTCGCTCTGCTCACCCTGCCGGCCGTCGCCGCCGACCTGCCGCGGCTGGCGCTGGTCGGGCCCTTGCGGATGGGTCCGTCCGGTGTGCTCCTGCGGGCTGGCCTGCCGGTCGACTGCCTGGGCGCCCACGAGGCCTGCGACAGCGCCGTGCTGCAGCGCTACGACGTGGTCCTGGCCGGCTCGATGTGGGACCGCGGCGAGCCCTGGCAGGACGACGCCAAGCAGGCCCTCGCCAGCTATCTTCGCCGCGGCGGCCGGGTCCTGGCCGAGGCCGGGGGGCTGCCGCGCGAGGTGCTCCCCTCCGGCCCGCGCTTTCGCCACCACGAGTCCGGCGACCAGGACGATCGGCCGTTCCGCCTGGCGGCCGGCGACCACCCCCTGTTGCGCCGCTTCGCGCCGCGGCAGCGCTTCGCCGGGACCGGGGCCTGGTTCAGCTTCCAGGAACTCGACGAGGTCACCGTGCTGGCCACCTTCCTGGAGGGTGACGCCGCTGGCGAACCGGCGATCTTCGAGCACCGCGTCGGGGCTGGCCGGTTGATCGTGCTGGCCAGCCAACTGTTCTACGTGCAGGGCAACTGGCGCAACGATTACGACGAGCTGCTGCTGGCGTTGGTCGACGACCTCGCCGACGGGCGCGCCCGGCCCCAGTGGGACCTCGCCCGCGACGTCGGCGACGCGCCGCTCTGGCCGTCGGCGCCTCCGCCCGGCCGACCGGCGGGGAGCGGCTGGCAGGAGCTGGGTGACCTCGCCTGCGGCGCCTGGACGCTCGACCTGGGGGCTCAGCCGCGCGGCGCGCTGGTGGTGGGCGACCTGCCCCTGAGGGTCGCGGGCCGGCGGCTGCACGGTCTGCCGGGCGGCTCGTTGGGATTGCCCAACCCAGCCATCGTACGGGGCGACGACGCGGGCGGCGAGCTGCTCGGGCCGGACCGCGTGGCGGCCCGCTGGAGCTGGCCGCGGCCGTTGCGCGGGCGCCTCTGGTGGCGTGGCACGCCGGCCCGCTACACCGCCCGCGAGCCGCTTTGGGTGAGCGACGACTTCACCCGCACCGGGCCGCCGCAGCAGCCCGGCGGGATCTGGCAGCGCCACCGCGGCGCGGTCTGCCTGACCGGCACCGGGGAGCCCTTCGTGCGGGTCCCCGAGTTCGCCCTGCGGCTGCGTGACGGCGAGGTCGCCACCGGCGAGGCCGGCTGGTGCAACTACACCCTCGGCCTCAGCGTGCAGCTCCGCGACGCGCGCGAGGTGACCGTTGCCATTGCTCAGGACGCGGCCGGCCGGGAGCTCACCCTGCGCTGTCCGGCGCTGCGCGGCGGCCCCCGCCTGGTGCTCCGCGACGGCCGCGGCGAGCGCGAGCTGGCGCGCGGCCAGGAGCCGCTGCCGCCCCTTCAGTGGACGCGCCTGGAGCTCGGCCTGACCGCCGGGCAGGTCCAGGCGCGGGTCGGCGGGGAGGTCCTCACGGGGGGCCCCTGCGACCTGCTCGGCGGCTCCCTGCGGATCGGCTGCCGTGGCGGCGAGGTGATCGTCGACGACGTCCAGATCGCCGCGCCGCCCGGGGCGGCCGATCCGCTGCCGACGGTCCACCCGGCGCAGCTCGACAAAGGGCCCGAGAGCAAACTCGACCGCGACACCTGGGCCCACCCCGCGGCGGCCTGGCTGCCCACCACCCGCCGCGGCGAGGTGTGGCATGCCGGCCGCTTCAACGGCCCCCTGACGCTCAGCGTGCCCTTCACGGTGCGCGGACCGCAGGACAGCCTGACCGTGCACCGCGGCCCGCAGCGCGTCGCGCGGCCCTGGCTGCGGGTCGGCCCAGGGCTGCCGCCGGGGCGGCACTGGCTGCAGGTCAGCCACCGCGGCCAGCCCGCCGCCTGGCTCGACGGCCGCCCGCTGCCGCCGCCCGCGGCGCCGGCCGCCGGCTCCGCGCTGGGGCTCTCCTGGACCCCCGGGGCCGCGCCGCTGATCGCCGGGGTCGAGGTCGCCTCGCCGCACGTCCAGGAGCTGACCTTCGAGCGGCAGCCGGTCGACTGGTGGGAGAGCGGCGGTACCTGGCAGATCGGCAGTCGCTGGCCCTGTCAGCCGCAGTACGCCTGGCTGATCGGCACCGCCCAGCCGCAGGCAGTGCTCTGGCACGACCGCCCCTGGACCGCTGACCTGGCGGTCCAGGCGCTGCTCGGCGTGCGCATGTTAGGCCGCTACGGCGACCCCGAGACCGAACCCTTCGAGCGGCTGCGGCTGCTGCTGGCCGGCAACGGCCGCGACCCCTGGAGCGGTTACACGCTCGAGCTGGGCAGCCCCATCGCGGGGTTCAGCCGGCTCTATCGCAAGCGGCAGGTGGTCGCCACCAGCACCCGCGAGCTGCCGCACTGGCGAGAAGTCCACAACTACTGGGGCGACCTGCGGGTCGAGCTGGTGGATGGCCAGATCACTGCCTGGCTGGGCCGCCGGCCGTTGCTCTCCTGGGAGGATCCCGAGCCGCTCCCGCCCGGGCAGGTCGGCCTGGCCTGCGAGCGCAACAGCCTGGTGACGCCCTACGTGGCGATCTACGGTGAGCCCGGCGCGCCGCGCAGTTACCCCGCCGCGACCGCCAGCGAACTGCGCACGGCACGCCGCTGGGCGGCGGCCCGCGCCAACCACCGCCCGGCCCCGGTGCTCGGCGCGCTGACCCGGCTGCTCGCCCGCCTGCAGGACCCCGCTTAACCGGGCGGAGGAGTCCCGCCGGGCGGTGGCGAACCAACCGCGCGAGAGCAGCCGCCGCCAGCCAGGGCGACCGGGCCGCGGCGCCGCCACCGTCAGGGAGTAAGCGACATGGCATTGCGAGTGGGCGTGGTCGGCATGGGTGGGATCGGCAACCAGCATGCCACCTGCCACCAGGACAACGCGCTGGCCGAGCTGGTCGCCGTCTGCGATCTGAAACGCGACGTCGCCGACAAGGCCGCCGAGAAGTTCAAGGTCAAGGCCTACTACAGCCTGGCCGACCTGCTGGCGCACGAGGAGCTCGACGTCGTCGACGTCACCACCTCCGGCTACGAGAACGGCAGTTGGCACTACGAGCCGACCATGGAGGCCCTCGCTGCCGGCCGCCACGTGCTCTGCGAAAAGCCGCTCAGCAACGACATCGGCGAGTGCCGCGAGATGGTCTGCTACGCCGCCGAGCGGAAGCTCTATTTGGGCTGCAACCTCAACCACTACTTCACCCCGACCGCGGCGCAGGCCAAGAAGTACATGGACGAGGGCAAGATCGGCGAGGCCGCCTACCTGCTCTTCAAGATGGGCTTCGACGGTAGCGAGCACACCTACAAGTTCAACCCGTCGCCGCGCTTCAACCAGCCCTACGGCCACATGAAGGCCTTCCTGACCCACCCCTTCAGCGTGATGCGCTACTTCTGCGGCGATATCACCCACCTCCAGGCCTTCGCCGGCCGCCCCGGCGTGCGGCAGTCGGCCGGCGATCTGCTGCTGTCGATCAACAGCGTCCACTGCAAGTTCGCCAGCGGCACCATCGGCTACCTGCTGAGCCAGCGCGGCGACACGATGTGGGGCCTCGGCGGCTGGTGGAGTTGCGAGGTCGGCGGCACCAAGGGCAGCTTCGCCATCGAGAACTGCATCGAAAAGCTGACCTACTACCCCGGTACCAGGCCCGGCGAGAAGTCCGAGCCGGAAGTGCTCGACACCGGCATCAAGGACTTCGGGGCGACCTTCCCGAACCGCATCCACGCCTTTCTGGAAGACGTCACCAACGGCGTCCACTTCGAGAAGCTGCGCTCCAGCGGCCGCGACGCGCTGGCCACCATGGAGTACATCTTCGCGGTGATCGAGTCCTACGAGCTGGGTGGCCAACTGGTCCGGCCGCATCCGCTGCCGACGATCCACGGCAACCCCGCCGTCGAGCGGATCTGACGTCGCCGCGCGGCGCCGGCCAACCAGCCGGCGCCGCGTGGCGCCGCGTGACCCAGAAGTGACACCGATCCGCCCCGCACGGGCGATTTCTGACTACGTCGCGACCGTTTTGTGGTACAAATCGCCTTAGCCGCCCACCGGGCCTGGTCGGGGGCTCACGAGGAGAACAGAGTGTTGCACCGTTTGTTCGGCGAGGAAGACGGCCAGACCCTGATCGAGTACGGCCTGCTCACAGCTCTCATTTCGATCGTCGCGATCGCCATTCTGACGGTCCTCGGCCGCAAGACCAAGGACGTCTACACCACCGTCAACGACTCGATGCGGACCAAGTCCAGCTAGCTCGCCGCGAGCTGCGGACCGTTGCCGACAGCCGGCGCTGCCCAGGCGGCGCCGGCTGTCTGTCGTCCCACCCCGCTGCCGTCGCCGCTCTCAGGGCTGGTAGTAGGGCTTCAGCATCACGTAGTTGAGGGCCGTGGCGGTGCCGGGTGCGGCGGTGGCGTCGGTGAAGGTGATCTGGCAGGTGGCCGCAGTGGCGCGGAACCGCAGGTGGTGCAGGTTGACCCGCGCCCAGCCGGCCGCGGCCTCCGCGCCGGTCGTGCGGCGATCCACGTGGACGTAGGACTGGGCCGGGAGCAGCTCGGCCCCAGGGCCGAACTCGGCGCGCAGGCGGTGTTCCTGCGGGGCGACCCGGCGGGCCACCAGGTCGGGGTGATCGACCGTCACGAACTGCAGCGTGTAGACCTGGCCGGGGGTCAGGCCGGTGGCCGTCTGCGCCAAGGTGCTCGGCTGGTCGGCGCCGCGCTGCAGCACCGCAAAGGTGTCGCCGATCCGCCCGGTGGCGCCCCAGCGGCGTTGGCTGTTGGCGCCGTAGCCGGCCAACTGGTCCGGCCGCACCGCCGCCGCGGGGCTGGCGGTCCAGCCCTGCAGGCCGTCGGCGAAGTCGCCGTTGCGGAGGTGTCCGGGGTTGTAGCGGTAGCCGTAGCGCTGCGACAGGAGGGTCGTCTGGCCCTCGATGCAGTAGTGCCGCAGCAGCGCCATCGACCAGCGGTAGAGCTCCTCGTCGTCGTAGTAGCTGCCCCAGTAACCGGTCATCGCGAGGTCGCGGAACGGCGGCTGCGTGGCGATCCGCTGGAGCTGCAGGTCGAGGTAGACCTTGTAATCCACCGCCGGGTCGACATCCAGCGAGATGATCGGAATCTGGTTGAAGTTGCCCAGGATCATCGCCGACCCGGCGGCGGCGTTCGGGAAGTACTCGGCCAGCCGCAGCATCGTGTCGTCGAGCCGGCCGGTCAGGTAGTTCGTGGCGTCCTGCTCGTCGCGCCGGCTGGCGCAGTAAATCTCGAACAACAGCCGCCCACGGCCCCGTGAAGCGTTCAGGCTGGCGCTGATGAAGTCGCTGTGCAGGCCGGGCACCGCCGGCTTGCCGACGATCCAGGTGTAGATCAGCCGCTGCGCGGGGTTCGGCACCTGGCGCAGGGCGGCGGTGTAGGGGATCAGCGCGGGGTGACCGAAGAACTGCTCGTCGTTGGTGATGCCGTCGTACCAGGGCGCCGTCAGGCCGGGGCTGGCGCTCATCCGGGCGACCAGATCGGCGGCGTCGCGAGGGTCCGTGGTGCCGACGTTGGCCAACCACTTATGGCCAAGCTGGCGGACCTCGGCGCGGTGTTGCTCAGGGAGATTGCCCCCGTTAAGGGTGGTCACCGCGGGCAAGACGTGCTGCCGGAGGAAGTCCCAGTCGTACTTCCCGTTCTGCGGGATCTGGCTGTCGGCGCAGGCCGGGTAGTTGAAGACCTCGGCAATCGACCGCACGACCAGCGTCCCGCCGCGGGCCCCGCGGACCTGCAGCGTGTGGCGCCCCCGCGGCAGCTCGCGAAAGACCTCGGGGCGGGCCAGGCCGGCGGTCACCACGACATCGTCCTGGTCCAGCCGCGCTTCTAGCGTGGCCGAGGCGGCGGCTGGGGCGATCTGGATCCAGACCCAGCCGTCGCGCGGGTTGTCGAAGGTGGCGCTGGTCGCCGGGCCGGCCGCCGGCAGCGGCTGGCGGAGCAGTTCGACAACCAGGTTGTTGAGCCGCCGGTGCGCCGTGGTGTCGACCGGCGCCAGCGGACGCAGGGTGATCGTCTGCACCGCCTGCCAGATCTTGGCCCCGGTGGCCCGTTCGACGATCGCCAGGTCCAGTGTGTGATCGCCGGCCGCCAGGCCGGTCAGGTCCAACGTGTTCAGCTCCGGCGCCAGCGGTTGCGTGCGCGCCGGGCCGCCGTCCAGCGTGGCGACGCAGTCGTAGCCAGCGAGCGGGCGCGCGGTTTGGCCGAAGAAGCGCCAGGTGAGCTGCGGCTGGGCCAGCGGGATCTGGTTCAGCAGCGGCTGCCAGGCCACCAGGCGGGGGCGGAGCAACTCGGCCGCGGCCCGCGGCGGCGCGCTGCCGGCCAGCGCACCGGGGCTGATCGCCTCCAGCTTGACCCGCGCGAAGCGGATCTCGCCGACGTAGTCGACCGCGAAGATGGCCACGCCGTAGACGTTGTTCTGGCTCTCCGGCAGCTTGAAGGTCTGCTCGACATGCTGCCAGGCCGGCGCGTCGGCGGGAAAGGTCTGCGGGCCGACCGCCTTGTGCCAGCCGTTGTCGTGGATGATGATCCCGCAGTGCCCGCTCTTGAAGCCGCGCGTCAGGATGTCGGCGCTCAGCTTGTAGGTCTCCCCGGCGACGATCTGCTGATCGTGCTGCCGGCAGAACGACGAGATCCCGGGCCGGCCGTCGGGGTTGCTGAAGACCAGCGCCGCGGTCTGCTCGGGCCCGCCGGTCGGCAGGCGACTGGTGTTGCTGCCGCCCTGCTCCCAGAACGTCGGGAAGGCCGCCCCCGGGCCGTCCAGGTTGCCGTTGATCAGCAGGTTCTCACCGGGCTGCACGGCCGCCCCGGCGGCCGTCGCCAGCAACAGCGCAACGAGCAGTTTGGGTCGCATCGCGGTTCCTTCCAGCCGGCTGGGGCCACGCTCAGTCGGCGGCTCCGGTGCGGGTGCGCAGGTTCGGCAGGTCGAGCTCCCAGACCGCCTCGGCCGGCAGCAGCCCCCGGCGGTAGGCTTCGCCGAGGTAGAGCCAGGTTCCTTGCGGGCCGGGCGGCAACGGCAGGCGGGCGGTGCCACAGGTGACCTGCTGGCCATCGTACTGCAGCGTCAGGTCGAACGCCGGGCCGACCGCGCCGAGCGGGCTACTGGCCTCACCCGCGGTCAGTTGCAGACGGCCGTCGAGGTGCTCCAGCCGCACCGCCCGATCGGCGTCGCCGACCGTCAACAGGACATGCCGCGAGCCGCTGACCAGCCGCCCGCGGAGCTGCACCGCCAGGGGCAGGCCCGGATCGCTCTCGACGCCCGCCGAGGCTTCGCCGGCGAAGGTCACTCGCGGCCCGGCGACCCGGAGCCCACCGGCGGCCTGCTCGGCAGGCAGCTCCCAGTCCCGCGCCAGCGCCGCGGCGTCGGCCGGGTCGAGGACCAGCCGCGCGTCGGCCGGGGGCTGCCCGGCGGCCAGCGCGGCGTGCTCGGCGGGGGTCAGCAGGCGGTCGAACCAGTAAAGCCGCCGCACCCGGCCGTGCAGCCCGGACAGCGCCGAGCTGCTCAGCCGCTTGTGCCCGACCGCCGGGGCGCCACCGCCGAAACCGACCGTCGGCGGGCCGATCCGCTGGCGGTCGGCCTGCTGGCCGACCCGGAACTCCGCCCAGCCGCCGGCGGCGTCCGCGCTGAGGGCCAGGTAACCGCCGTCGGGCGGCAACTGCAGCGCGCTGAACAGATTGCCCTCCGGCGTCCGCAAATGCGCGAAGGGCTTGCCGCCCGAGAGCACCAGCACCACCCCCGCGACAGCGTTCTCGGGCCGGTTGTCAAACACCACGCCCTCTCGCGCCTGCAGCAGCGCGGCCACCGTGAACTGGCCCTGGCAGGTCGCCGGCGCGCGGCCCGCCACGCGCTGCTCACCACCGAAGGTCAGCCCGCCGGCGGCGAACTGCGGCCGCGGGCTGGGCGGCAGGTTGCTGCGGGGCCAGAGGTACCAGCGGTCGGGGCGCGGCAGCGGGCTGATGCTGGCGACCTTGATGCTGCGGTACTGGTTGCCCTGCGAGTAACTTACCAACAGGCGGTCGCCGGCGATCCAGCCTTGGGGATAGGCGACCACCGGCTCGTCGCCGCTGAAGCCCGGCCCGGCGCTGAACGGTGGGCCGTCGCCACGGGCGAAGAACAGCGCCAGGTTGCGCCGGTCGCGCACGAACTGCGCCGCCGGCCAGTCGTTGTGCAGCAGCAGGTGGCGTCCACCCGCCAGCGGCAGGACCTGCATCCGGGACGACACCGTCTCGAGCGGCACCGGCTGGTGCGGCGTCCAGGTCGCCCCGCCGTCGGCGCTGCTGCTCAGCAGGAGCATCTGGCTCGGCCGCGGACCGCCCTGGGCGACCGTCCGCGGGTCGTTGTTGCGGGCCAGCATCAGCACCCGGCCGTCGGCCGCCTCCCAGACCGTGGGCTCCCACTGCGCCCAACTCCGCCCAGTCTGCCAGGCGCCCGGCGAGCAGCGCCAGGTCGCCCCGCGGTCGTCGCTGTAGAGCACGCTGTTGCGCTTCGGCTGGGCCCACCAGGAGTCGATCCCGGCCGGTGCATCGGCCGCCCGGCCGCCACGCTGGCTGATCGTCACCGGCGCCAGGACCCGCCCCGAGCGCAGCCGGACCGGGTTCTGGGTGGCAAAGATGCTCCACGGCGCGCCGTCCAACTGCGGGTCGGGCTGGCCGTCAAAGAGCAGCCGCTGGCAGCGCCACTGGCCGTCGGGGCGGTCCAGCCGGGCCAGGTAGGTGCCGGCCAGCGCGTCGCCGCTGAACTGCGTCCAAACCGCCCACAGCTCGCCCTCGACGACCAGCAGATTCGGCTGCCACTGCGTCCCGCGCGGGCACGGCACCGGCGTGGCGCAGGCCGCCGGGTCGCTGAAGCAGGCCACCGGCGTGCTCCAGCTCAGGCCGTCGCGGCTGGTCGCCTGATAGTTGAGCTGCCCCGGCCGCCCCTCCTCGGGCACGCTGTTGGCATTCCACAGACAGAACCAGCGGTCGCCGAACCAGGCCACCGCCGAGTCGTGGTTGTACTTCAGCCCCTGCGCGTCGCAGTCGTTGACATAGGCCCGCGCGATCGTCGGCTGATAGACCTCATACCCGCGCCACGGCCCGAGCAGCACCAGCGCCAGCAGCGGCAGGCTCATCCGCGTCTCCCGACCCGGCGCACTGTTTCACGTGAAACCCCGGGCTCCCCGCCATCATCGCCACCCCCGTCCCCGCCGTCAACGGCCCACCACGGCCAGCCAGACCGCGACGGGATCGGGTGGCGCCGTCGCCGGACCCCAGCCCGGGTTGAAGACCGTCGCCGACCGCGCCCTTCGAGACGGCCTGCGGCCTCCTCAGGACAAGCGGGTTGGGGGTGTTGGGTTGGCGAAGACGGATGTGCAGCGGGCGCTGTCCCTGTAGCGGCAACCGTTGCGGTGGCCGACGCCGCCGACCACCCCCGGCGCACCGGCGGCGAAACACGGGTCTGGACTGACGGTACTCCGACGGTCCTGACCCGTTTTCGGCGCCACCACCTCCAGCCAGCCCGAACCAGCGGTCGCGGGCGGGCTGCGCCCTCCAGAAGCCCCAAAGGGGCGACTCAAGCAAGCCCGGGGCAACGCCGTGGGCACGACAGTGCGCCCCCACCGTCGCCACCCTCGCCCTTCGAGACGGCCTGCGGCCTCCTCAGGAC
>JADZEX010000039.1 GCA_020850355.1 Fimbriimonadaceae bacterium
CCCAGGGCTCGGAGCGCCTGGGGCGGCTGGACGACGACCTGCGGGCGCCGGTGTTGCAGGTCCCCCACCAGGGCTCGGCGGGCAGCACCCCGCCGGCGCTGCGGGCGGCGGTGCAGCCCGCCGAGGCGGTGATCACCGTCGGCCCGAACCACTACGGGCACCCGGCGCCCGAGACGGTGGCGCGGCTGCTGGCGGCCGGCGCCACCCTGCGCCGGACCGACCGCGACGGCATGTTAACGTATCGCACCGCCGGCCGCGGTTGGACGGTGCGGGCCTACGGCAAGCGGTAGGCGGGAAGCGAAGTGGGCATGGATCAGGCGCAGTTTCTGGCGCGGGCGCAGCGGATTGTGGCCAATGTCGAGCAGGTGATTCTCGGTAAGCGCCGCGAGGTGGAGTTGGCGACCGCCGCCCTGCTGGCGCGCGGGCACGTGCTGATTGAAGACAAGCCCGGCACCGGCAAGACGATGCTCGGCCGGGCGCTCTCCCGGTCGATCGGCTGCGCCTTCAGCCGGGTGCAGTTCACCCCCGACCTGCTGCCCTCCGACCTGACCGGAGTCAGCATCTACCACCAGGGCCAGCAGGAGTTCCGCTTCCAGCCTGGCCCGATCTTCGCCAACGTGGTGCTGGCCGACGAGATCAACCGTGCCACGCCCAAAGCCCAGGCCAGCCTGCTGGAGTGCATGGACGAGGCCCAGGTGACCGTCGATGGCACGACCCACCAGTTGCCGCAACCGTTCTTTGTGATCGGCACCGAGAACCCGATCGAGTACCACGGCACCTATCCGCTGCCCGAGGCGCAGCTCGACCGCTTCATGCTGCGGCTGACCGTCGGCTACCCGGACCGCGAGACCGAGGTGGCGATGCTCGGCGCGCAGCGCACCGGGCACCCGATCCACCGCCTGCAGCCGTGTGTCGAGGCGGCCGAGGTGGTCGAGCTGCAGGAATACTGCTTCCACGTGCCGGTCGCCGAGCCGGTCAAGGAGTACATCGTGCGGCTGTGTTCGGCGACCCGCGACCACCGGCTGATCAGCCTCGGCGCCAGCCCCCGCGGGTCGCTGGCGCTGATGCGCCTGGCGCAGGCTTGGAGCCTCTTGCGCGGGCTGCCCTCGCCGCGCGAGGACGAAGTCAAGGACATCGCTGTCGAGACGCTGGCGCACCGCCTGATCCTCTCGCCAGAGGCGCGTGGCCTGGGCATGTCGCAGGCCCGCGTGGTTGAGGAGCTGCTGCAAGAAACCGAGGTCGGGCTGCCCGCATGAGCGCCGCCAACCGCTCTCCGCGCTTCACGACCTTGATGTGCGGGGCGATCTTCATCTACTTCGTGGCCTGCCTCTTCCCGTTGCCGGCGCTCTTCTTCATGCCTGCGGCGTTGGTCCTGGCGCCGTTGGTGAGCTACGCGCTGGCGGCCGGCGGCCTGGCCTGGGTGCGCGCCGAGCGGCGGCTGCCGTCCCGGCTGTGGCCTGATGAGCAAGTCGAGGTGGAGCTGCGGATCGAGAACCACGCCTGGCTGCCGAAGTGCCTGCTGCAGCTCGAGGAGCAGTTGCCGGCCGGGCTGCAGGGCGATCCCGACGACCCGCCCGGCTGTGTCGTGCCGATGCTCTGGGCCGACACCTTTAGCCACCGCTACCCGTTGGTGGCGCAACACCGCGGACGCTACCAGTTGCCGCCGGTGCAGGCCACGGCGCTGGACGCGTTCGACCTGTTCCGCGCCCGCCGCACGGTCGGGCCGGCCAATGAGGTGGTGGTCTACCCGCGCCGCCTGAACGTCGCGGCGCACACGCTGCATGCGCCGAACCTGGATGGCCTGGTGCAGCGCCGCCGGCCGACCGCCAGCGGCACCGACTTCCGGGCGACCCGCGAGTACCTCCCCGGCGACGACCTGCGGCGGGTCCACTGGCGCTCGACCGCCCGCCGCGGCGAGGCGATTGTGGTGGAGTTCGAGGAGCCGGCCACCACCGACCTCTGCCTGGTGCTCGACGCCTCGCCGGCGGCGCTGCTGGGCAGCGGGCGCGACGACACCTTCGAGACCGCCGTCACCCTGGCGGCGTCGCTGGTGGAGCACGAGCTGGAGCGCGGCAACGCGGTGGGGCTGGTCTGTGACCACCCCGACTGCCCGCCGCTGCCGCTGACCCGCGAGCGGCATGACCGGCTGCGCTTCTTCGAGCAGTTGGCGGTCGTCGCGGCGACCAGCCCGCGCCCGTTCACGGCCTCCTTGGAGCTGGCCGCCGAACTGGTGCCGACGGCCGCGGTGGCGCTGATCCTGTCGCCGGCCTGCGACGACGCGACGCTGCTGGCGCTGCGGGCGCTGACCCGGCAACACGCCGTGGCCTATGTCTGGATCGACCCCGCGGGTTACCCGGACGCGGCTCCGGTGGCGGCGGAAGGGTTTCTGAGCAGTCTCAAGACACAAGGCGCCACGGTCTTCCGGGTCGGTCGCGAGAACCCCGTGCTGGGGCTGTCGAAGCCGCTATGAGGAGCCGCTGATGCCGCAGCGTTGGTGGTCCCAGCTCGGCAGTCGCCCGGAGTTGCCGACCTACGTCGGCGGCTGGCTGGCCACGCTGGCCTGGCTGCACCTGGTCGGCAACACCATCGGCGACGTGCGCTTCAACCTGCTGGTTGAGCTGCTCACCACCTTCGGCTTCGGGGTCAGCTTCTGGCTGCGGGGCTTCCAAGAGACCGCCGCCGCCGAGACGCTGCGGCGGACGGTGGTGCTGCCGGGTGGGATCCTCCGCGGGGCCTTCTTCGTCGCCGTGCTGTTGGGCGTCTTCAACGTGCCGCTGGTGCGGGGGCTGATCCCCGACCTCGCCCGCGGCAGTGAAGAGTGGCTGATCGGCACCACCTTCCAGTGGGCCATGGCACTCTACAGTTTCGGCCTGCTGAACGACAGCCTGGTCGCCTTCAGTGCCGTGCTGGGCCTCTCGATGCTCGGTCTGATGGGCAGCGACAACCCCAACCCCGAGGTGGGGCTGTGCTTCCTGGCGTTCCTGTTGGGCAACGTGCTGATGCTCAGCAACATGACCCTCGCGACGCACTCCAGCCGGCGGCGCCGGGGGCCGACCGGCCGGGCGCTGGCGCGCTGGTTCGGCGACCAGTTGATCGTCGCCGGGCTAACCGTCGCGTTCACCGCCTTCGGCGCGATTTTGTTGGCCGCCCTGCTGTCGCGCATCTCGCCACGCTGGAACGTCGGGTCGTTCGAGAAGCTGAGCAAGCTCGGGCAGCAGATCTCGCGGTCGGGCTACGCCTCGTTCAGCGACCAGATGCAGATCGGTGTCGGCGGCGGCGACCTGAGCCAGGTGATGGTCTTCGACACCGACTGTCAGGAGCCCCTGCTCTGGCGGCGGCGGGTCTACGACGACTTCAACGGCGGCGTCTGGACCCCCGCCCCGGGGACCACCTCGGTCGAGGTCGCCGATGCCCAGAACCGCGTCCGGCTGAGCGGCAACGTGCAGCGCACCAACACCCTGCAGGGCTTGCGCCGCCGCCGGCTGCACGTCCGCTGCAACTCCGAGGCCGACATCGCCGTGCCGGCCCTGGCGCTGGCCGTGACCGGTGTCCGCGGCACCGCCCGCCCGTTGCAGGTGGCCCTCGACCGGTACGGCAACCCGCTGCTGCGGACCTCGCCGCAGGCGGAGCTGGTCTACGAGGTGGCGCTGCCCGAACCGAGTCCCGACGAGCTGGCGGCGGCGCCGGCCGCGGTCGCCGACGACTGGCGCAACTACCTGACGATCCCGCTGATGACCCGCGACGTGGTGCTCCCGCTGGCCGAGCGGATCGGCGCCGGGCAGACGACGCCCTACGCGCGGGCCGCGGCGATCGTCGACTGGCTGGAACGAGAGTGCGTCTACGACGCCACCGTGCGGGTGCCGGAAGGCACCGAGGCCGTCGGCTGGTACCTCAACCAGCGCCGTGGCGCCTGCGACCTGATCGCGACGGCGTTGGCCCTGCTGGCCCGCGCCAACGGCATCCCAGCGCGGATCGCCGTTGGCTACAGCGGCGGCGAGCCGAGCGCAACCGGACGCCGGCAGATTCGCCTGGCCGACGCCCACGCCTGGGCCGAGCTGTACTTCGAAGGGTTCGGCTGGGTGCCGTTCAACCCGGCCGTCCCGGCCCCCTTGGCGGGCGCTGGCGGCGGGCCGCGACACGCCGCCGAGACGACCCGCGCGCGTCGCCGCAACTACCTGCTGCTCGGCTGTCTGGTGCTGGGCGCCTGGTTGCTGCAATACGTCTGGCGCGTCTGGTGGCGCGCCCGGCCGCGGTTCGTGGCCGCCCCCAGCGGCGGCATCGAGCGCGCCTGGTACCGCGCGCAGCGCGCGCTGGCCCGCCGCCGGCGCGGCCGCCGGTCGAGCGAGACGCTCGCCGAGTATCTCGCCCGGCTCCGCGACGACGACTCCGCGGCGGCCTGGTGGGAGCCGTTCGAACAGCTCTGCCAGCTCTTCGAGGCGGCCCGTTACGGCTGGCGCACGCTGGGACCTGACGACGTGCAGCAGGCCGTCGCGTGGTCCACTGCGACCATCGCCGCGGTCCGCCGCGAACGCCGCCCGCGGCGCTGACGGCCGCGGCTACCAGTCGGCCACACTGCCATCGCTGTGGCGCAGTTGGGGCGTCACCCAGTCATGCTCCGGCATCGCCGCGATGGCCTCTTCGTCGAGCTCGATCCCCAGCCCGGGACCGGTCGGCAGGGCCAGGTAGCCGTTCTCGATCACCAGCGGCTGGCGCAGGTAACCCTCCCCCAGGGCGCCGATGGTGTGCTCCTGAATCACGAAGTTCGGGCAACAGGCATCGAGCTGCAGGCAGGCCGCCAGCGAGATCGGCCCGAGCGGGCAGTGCGGCGCCAGGCCGGCGTACCAGGCCTCGGCCATCGCGGCGATCTTCTTGCACTCCAGGATGCCCCCGGCGTGGGACAGGTCGGGCTGCACGATGTCCGCGGCGCCGGCTTCCAGCACCGGCCGGAAGCCGAACTTCGTGAACAGCCGCTCGCCGGTGGCGATCGGCACGTTGACGTGGGCGACCACTTTCTTCAGGGCGTCGACGTTCTCGGGCAGCACCGGCTCTTCGACAAACATCGGCTGCAGGTCGGCGACGGCGTCGCACAGCCGGATCGCCATCGCCGTGCTGAGCCGGCCGTGGCAGTCGATGGCGATGTCCATCTCGCGGCCGACCGCCTCACGCATCGCGGCAATCCGGGCGACGGCCTCGTCGACCACCCGCGGCGTGTCGACGATCTGCGTCGCGCCGCTGACCATGCCGGTCTTGAGGGCTGTGAAACCGGCCTCTTGGGCCCGCCGGGCGGCCGCCGCGGCTTCGGCCGGGGTGTTGCCGCCGGCGTGGCAGTACATCCGGATCTTGTCGCGGCAGGCGCCGCCCAGCAGGGCGTAGACCGGCACGCCGTGGAGCTTGCCGACGATGTCCCAGAGCGCTTGCTCGATACCGCTGATGGCCGAGCAGAGGATCGGCCCGCCACGGTAGAAGCCGCCGCGGTACATCGCCTGCCAGAGGTGCTCGATCCGGCGCGGGTCCTCCCCGATCAGCGTGCGGGCCAACTGCTCGACGGCCACACAGGCGGTCTTCGCCTGCCCTTCCAGGGTCGGTTCGCCGTAGCCCACGATGCCGGCATCGGTCTCGATGCGCACCAGGCTCCAGCGCGGCGGTAGCAGGCGGGTGGTGACGGCAGTGATCTTCACGGTCCAGCTCCCGCCGCCGCATCTTGCCCGCCGGGTCGGGTCCTCCTGCCGCTACCACTCCCCGCGGAGCCGCAAGCCCGGCGTCTGGCCGGCCTCGACCGCCTTCCAGAACGCCTCGCGGTGGGTCTCGTACCAGCCATACAGCCCGCGCGCCGTGCTACTCGGGTCGATCTCGATCCAGGTCGTCGGCGGCGGGATCTCGCGGCCACGGGTCAGGATGGGCGCCCACCGCTGGATCACCGCGCTGACCGGCCGCAGGCTGCGGTCGGGGTTGATGATCCCAAAGTCGCTGTTCTCGTTGACGCGATAGCCGCCCGGCCACCACCAGCAGTAGGTGCCGCTGACGGCGGTCAGATCGGCCAGCTTGTAGAAGTCGTCGTAGAACTGCGCCTGCGCCGCCAGAGCCTCGGGTCGCGGGCCATCGCCGCCCCAGACCTGCTGGCCGAACTCCGCCCAGATCACCGGCACCTCCGGCGCGCAGGCGCGGGCGTAGGCCACCGTGAACCAGCCGGGCTTGACCTGCTCCCAGGCGCCGATCCGGCCGTAGGCCTCGGGTTCCATCAAGTCGACGGCGTCGCGCAGACCGGCGAAGTCGTAACCCATCACCGCCGGGTCGGCGGTCGGGTCGCCTGCCAGGCTCATTCGGAAGCTGACGGCGTGGTGCGGGTCGATGCTCCGTACCAGCTCCCGCGCGCGGCCGTACCACTGGCGCAGCAGGCCGTTCTGGAAGCGCCGGTAGTCGATCACCAGGGCGGTCTGCGGCCCGTCGCGGCGGACCTGCTCGTCGAGCGGATTGGTGACCTGCCCGTCGGCCCGGCGCGGCGCGGCGCAGCCCCAGGCCGTCTCGGCCTGCGGCAGGCCGCCGTAGCGCGCGGTGATCCACTGCGCCCACAACTCGTCGAAGGCCTGCCGGTCGCGGTGCCAGCGCCAGTGCGGCTCCCAGGCCAGGTCGTAGGCGAAGATGGTGTCGCAGCGGTCCAGGCGGTGAGCCGTGATCATCTCGCGCACGAGGTCCCACGGGAACTCGAGCGGCGTGCCGGGGCGCAGGCTGAGGTTGACCCGCAGCCCTTTGTCGGCGCAGCGCAGCAGCAGGTCCAGCAGGTTCCGCCCGGCCAGCGAGTCGTGGTACTGGAAGATGCTGACGCTGTTCAGTCCCAACGCCGCGAGGTCGCTCAGGTCGCGTTCCACAATCACCGGATCGTAGCTGCGCGGGCTGAGCCATAGTTCAAAGGTGGCGCTGTCCTCCAGGCCGATGCCGCTGGACGGCATGTAGTTGACGCCGTGGGCGTGCCACGGTCGGCCGGCCAGCCGGAGCGTCCCGCGCTCGCGGGTAACGTACTGCGGCTGGGTCGGCCAGCGGACGGTGCGCACCTCGTGATCCAGGCGGTCGAGCACCCGCTCGCCCTGCCGTAGCAGCACCGTCACGCGGAACGGACCGCCGGTCGCCGGCGCGGGCCAGGGAGCCTCGACGGTCCGCGTCTGACCGGCTGCCAGCGTCACCGGCCAGGTCTGTTGCCACAGGCTGCGACCGTCGGCGCCCGCCACGCTGGCGACCACCTGCAGGCGCAGCTCGCCGCGCCCGTGGTGCGTCACGGTGGCGCCGACCGGGACCGGCTCGTTGCCCCAGGTGGTGTACCAGGCGGCGCCGCCCTCGGTCAGCCAGGCGCCGGCCAGCAGCCGCGCGGTCAACGCGCCGCACCAGCGCTGCACGGCGGGGGTGAAGAAGGCTGCGTCGCGCACCGGTACCGTCAGCACGTCGCCGCCCTGGGCGTAGACCAGCTGCGCCGCCGCGGCGCCGACGGTGCGCCCCGCGGCGTCGCGGCAGTCCAGCAACGGTTGGTAGCGGTAGGCGCGATCTTTGTGCAGCCCACTGCCGCCCGGCCGGGCGTGCGGCGACAGCAGCGCGTTGGGCCGCGGCGGTTGCAGCGGCTCGGCGATCACCTGGCCGGGCGTCACCGCCAGGCTGGCCAGGTTGGTCACCGGGTAGAGCTTGTAGGCCGGGGCGCAGCCCTCGATCTTCGGCCAGACCGGCGTGACGCCGCGGAGCGCCTCGCGGTCGACTCCGGCCGGCGGCGGCGCGGTCGCCAGTTGGTCGATCCAGAAGGTGTGCGCCCCGGGGCTGACCTGGGTGGTGTGCGTCAGCGCCAGGCCGAAGTGCAGCTCGGCGGCCTGGGTCGGCCGGAACTCATCGGCACCCTCGCCGCGGCCGGCGACGCGGCTGTCGTACCAGTATCGGAAGGCGCTCGGCGGCAGAGCGTAGGGGCGCCACTCGGGGCTCAGCGGCACCACAGCGATCCAGCGTGAGAGGTCGCGCTCGCGCCACTCGACCGACAGTTGCCGCGTGCCGGGCCCGCCCTTGGCCCAGAAGCAGGTCCAGCTCTCGCCGCCGCCGAAGGGTGGTGCCAACTGCGGCACCGCGAAGGTGTCCCAGTTCAGGAAGCGCTCCAGCGCAAACTTCAGGCTGCCCGCCGAGGCCGGCGACCCGGCCGGGTCCCAGCTCACCGTGACGGCCTCCTGCGGCGCGCCGCTGGCCCGGGCCCAGTCCCCGGCCGGCGCCCTGCTGAAGTCGCGGAAGACCCGACAGACGACGCTGGCCGCGACCGCCTGGCGGTAAGCGTCGGCGTCCAGCCAGCGACCCTGGTGGAGGTACTGCGGCTGTTCCCAGGCTGGCCCGCCGAGGCTGATCAGGTGCCCGCCGGCCTCCCGAAACGCCTCGATCCCGCGCGCCGCGGCGGCCGGCAGGTGGGTTGCGCCGCACAGCACCAGGGCGTCCAACGGCCGGTCGTCGAGGCACCAGGGGTTGGCCAACTGCTCACCGCTCAAGACCACGGTGCCCACCTCGCGCGTGGCGAGGTCGGCCTGTAAGCCGGCCAGCAGCTCCGCCGGCAACGGCGCGGCGGCGTGCCGGTACAGGCCCACCAGTCCGCCCGGCCGGCGCGCCGCCTGCCAGGCTTGCCGCGCCGCCTGGCCGTCGCGTTGCAGCGCCGCGACGGTGGCCGCGGTCTGGCCCGAGACGACCGGCAGCAGGCGCGTCCGCAGCACCCCCACCGGCGAGCGGTTCCAGTCGGTGCCGACCCACACGGCGAAGCGCGCCTCGGCGGGTTTCAGGTCGCCGGGCACGGTCAACTGGAACTCGGCGACGCCGCTGCCGCGGACCATCCGGTGATCGGCGGCGACCACCGTCTCGGCGGGGTCTTTGAGCTCCAGATTGAGCTTGAACTCGCCCGCGGCCGGCAGCTCGTAGCGCACCTGCACCGTGACCGGCTGACCGGCCAGGAGCAGACGCGGGGTGGTCACCAGACTCACCGCGGGGTCGGCCAGCAAGAGGGTCAGCAACAGCGCCGGCATCACAGGCTCCCGCCCGGAGCTTCAGGGCAGAACCGGGTCCTCCTGCTGCGGCGCGCCGCCCAGCTCCTGCCAGAGCCGCCAGGCGACCCACAGGTCGACCGCCGCGAGTCCGGTTTGGAGCACGATCACGGGCTGCGCCAAGGGCGGCTCGGCGCCGGCGGCGAGGTCGGCGGTGAGCAGCTCGCGGTTGTCAACCAACGCCTGGGCGACGGCCCCCGCCCGGCGGAAGCTGCCGCTGGCCACGGCCTGCTCGACGCTGTCGACCACCACCGGCCCTCGTGCCAGCAGCTCGGGCGCCACCAGGTGCGGCCGCGGATCGCCCTCGACCGCCACCGCCACCGCCAGCGTGGTGGTGTTGGTGGTGTCGAAGCAAGGCGTCGGTGCCGGCACGGCCGCGATCGCGGCGACGGCCTCGCCGACCCAGTCCGCTGGGGCGACTGCCGTCAGCGCCAACCCAGTGGCCGCGCCCCAGTGCCGCGCGAACGCCTCGCACCGGGCCGGGTCACGGCTCGCGACGCGCACCGCGACGCCCGGCAGCAGGCGCGCCGCGCTCTGCACCACGGCTGCCGCGACGCGCCCGGTGCCCAGCAGCGCCAGCGAGCGGACGCGCTCGCCGAGCAGGTGACGCACGGCCCAGACCGCCGCGCTGCCAGTCCGCGCGTCGGTCAGGTCGGCCGCCTCCAGCCGCCAGGCCGCCCCGCTCGCGCGGTGCCACAGCTCCAGCCAGGCCAGCCGCGAACCCAGCCGGCGCGCACCGCTGGCGTCCCGGTCGCCGGCCTCTTCGATTACCTTGACGGCCTCCAGCCAGGGCTGGTCCGCCGGGCCGGCGAGCAGGGCCGGCATCTCCAACCGGAAGTAGTCTGCGTCGTCGCCGCGCCCGAGCGTCTGCTGGCGCGGCAGACTGCGCAGCGCGCCGCTGGCAATCAGCCGCAGCGCCTCGTCGACGGCGGCGTCGACGACTCGTCGCAGGGCCTTGCGCACGTTATGATCCTGGGACATAGCTGGGCTCGCGGGACGCCGCGTGGCATGGTACAGTCAGTCTGGCGCGGCCGAGCGCAGGTGGCCAGTGTGGCGACTCGGCGCCGGGGAGGCCGGATGCAACTGGGGATCGACAACGCAGACCGCCTGGACACGGCGCTGCACCGCGAGTGGCTCGAAACCGACGGCCGCGGCAACTACGCGTCCGGCACCATCAGCGGGGTCAACACCCGGCGCTACCACGGCTTGCTGGTCGCCCAGACCGGCGATCCGGGCCGTCGCGTGCTGCTGGCCAAGCTTGACGAGACCGTCTTCGTGCGGGGCCAGCGCCACGAGTTGGCGGCGAACCAGTACCCCGACACGATTCACCCGCAGGGCTACCGTTTCGTGACCAGCTTCCGCCTCGACCCGTGGCCGATCTGGACCTTCGCCGTCGCCGACTGCGTGCTCGAGCGGCAGATCCTGATGCTCCACGAGCAGGCCGCCACGTTGGTGCTGTGGCGCCTGGTCGAGGGCGTCGGGCCGGTCAACCTGGAGCTTCGCCCAATGTTGGCGGGGCGCGACTACCACAGCCTGGCCTGCGAGAACTGGAGCTTCCGGCGGCAGGCCGAGAGCTTTGGGCAGACCCTCGACATGCAGCCCTACGACGCCGGCTCGCGGACGGTGCTCTGGTTCCCGGGCGGGCGCTACCAGGGCGAGGGCTACTGGTTCTACCACTACGTCTACGCGGCGGAAACCGAGCGGGGCCTGGAGGACCGCGAGGACCTCTTCAATCCCGGCGTGATCGTGACCACCCTGCATCCCGGCGAGACGGCCTTGGTGGCCGCCTCGACCACGCCGTTGCCACCGTTTGAGACCGCCCTGGAGGAACTCCTGGCCGGCGAGCGGGCGCGCCGGGCCCAGGTGGCGGGCGACGGGCCGGTCGCGCACCAGTGGCTGCGCCTGGCCGCTGACGCCCAGGTCGTCGACGGGCGCACCGCGCCGCGGATTCTGGCGGGGTACCCCTGGCTGGAACACTGGCGGCGCGACGAGCTGCTGGCCCTGCCGGGGCTCCTGCTGTCGACCGGCCGCAGCACGGTGGCAGCGGCGATTGTGCGGCGCACGCTGGCCGACCTGGCGAGCGAGCAACCCGCCGCGACGCGGGAGACCCTCGGGGTCGACACCCCGCTGTGGCTGGCTTTCGTGCTGCGCGAGTGGCTGGCCAACGGTGCCGATCCGGCGGTCGCCGCCGAACTGCGGGCCGGGCTGGCGCTGCTGGTGGCCCGCTACCGCAGCGGGGCCGTGGCCGGGGTGGCGGTCGACGCCGACGGGCTGCTGAGCGCAGCCCGGCAGGGCGAGCCGTTGACCTGGATGGACGCCTGGCTGGGCGACTGGGTGGTCACCCCGCGGCAGGGCAAGCCGGTTGAGGTCAACGCCCTCTGGCACCTGGCCCTGGAGCTGCTCGACGATCCCAGCGTCGCGCTGGTCCGTCGGCGCTTCGTCGCGCGCTTTTGGGACCCGGCGCGGGGCTGGTTGGCTGACGTGGTCGACGGGCCCGACGGCGACGACGCCCGACTCCGGCCGAACCAGTTGCTGGCGGTCTCGCTCTCGCCGCACCTGCTGCCCGACGACGTGGCCGGCCGGATCTACCAGGTCCTGGCCGCCCGCCTGCGGACGCCCTACGGCCTGCGGACCCTGGACCCGGCCGACCCCGACTACCGCGAGCAGTACACCGGCGGCCTGGCGGAGCGCGACGCCGCCTTCCACCAGGGCACCGTCTGGCCGTGGCTGCTCGGTGCCTGGGCCGACGCCCAGCAGCGCTGCGACCCGAGCGCCGCGCTCGGCGACCTGCTGCAGCCGTTCGAGGCGCACCTGCGGGAGTACGGGCTGGGCCAGGTCGCCCAGGTTTTCGACGCCGTCGCGCCGCACCGCCCGCGGGGCTGCCCCAGCAGCGCCGCCGCCACCGGCGAACTGCTCAGGATCGTGGCGCTGACCGCCGGCTGAGCGCCAGGCGGTTCAGGCACCGGCGTGGTCGCGAGTCGCTCCGCGCGGCTCGCGGACCTTCAGGATGAACACCGCCAGCCCCAGGGCGTAGGCCGTGGCGCCGGCCAAGAACAGCAGGGGATAGCTGACCTCGGCCAGCGCGGCGCCCAGCAGGGGACTTAGCAGCCCGACCAGGCCGAGACTGGTGTTGACCAGGCCCACGTAGGTCGGGCGGCGCTCGGGAATCGCCAGCTCCAGAATCATCAGGATGCCCGACACGAAGAAGGCCCCGCCGCCGATGCCCAGCAGCAGGTAGACCGCATAGTACCAGCGCGGGTCGGGGGCGACGGCGGCCAGGAGGTACGCCAGGCAGGAGCAGGTGACGCCGCTGGCGAGCGTCAGCTTGTGGCCGCGCCGGTCGCTGATGAAGCCGCAGAGCAGGTTGCCGATCACCTGGCCGAGCAGCATCGCGCTGGTAAAGGTCGCGGCGGTGGCGTCCGGGACCTGCCAGCGTTCCTGCGCCGAGACCATCAAGAACCCGGATCCCAGGCCACCGGCGACCATCAGCAGGCGGGCCGCCAGGAACCAGCGCAGGTTGCTGTCCTCGCGCAGCAGTTGGGGCAGGGTGGCGAAGAACTCGCCGTGCGACTGGCGCTCCTTGCGGCGCGGATCGACCGGCTCGCGGGTCAGCGCCAGCAGCAGCAGGCTGATCATGATGCCCACCGCGGCCAGCGCGAAGGTGTAGACGAAGTTGAACGGGAAGGGGTAGTGCGCCAGCAGGTAGCGGCTAAGCTGCGCTCCGGCCAGGCCGGTGCCGGCGCCCAGCACGACCATCATCCCGAACATCCGCCCGCGCAGCGCGACGGGGAAGCAGTTGGCGACGAGGTCGGTCCAACTGGTCGCGATCACCCCGCCGCCGAGACAGAGCCAGGCGTGGGTTACCAGGAACAGCAGCAACGCCGCCCACGGGGAGACCGTCGCCAGCCAGGCGGCCAGCGGCCAGCACAGGATAGGCAGCCGTTCGGTGAACAGCCCCAGGTTGACTACCACGGCCTTCTTGCGGATCACCCGCTCGGCGAGGTTGGCGGTCAGCAGTTGCGGCAGCGGCCAGCCGGCGGCGGCCAGCGCGGCGATCAGCGCCAGCGGCAACTTGCTGTCGGTGAGCTTGCTGACGAACAGCGGCAGGATGGTGGTGGCCGAGGCGAAGCTCATGCCGAACCACCAGAAGGCGCCCTCGGTGACGTTGACGACGTAGTTCCAGCGCAGCCACTGCGCCTGATAGGCCAGCCGCTCGTCCTCCGACCAGGTGGGCGCGGGGTGGTGCAGCTCCAACAACCAACGCAGCCAGCGTTGCAGCACGACAAGCTCCCCGCCGCGGCCGGGCACAGCGGGCGCAGTTGGCGGCCGCCGGCCGGAGTCCTTGTCGGCGACGCGCCGGACCCCCAAAGCAGCGCGGCCGGGGAGCGAACTCCCCGGCCGCGACCGCACTTACCGGCGCCAGCTCGGTCGGGCGAACCCGACCTGCTGAGGCCTAGTAGGAGCGGTTGTAGCTGAAGGTCAGGGCCGGCACGATCCGGATCGCGCGGGCGGTCGGATCGACTTCGTGGCTCGGGAAGGTCCAATCGATCACGGGACCGAAGGTGAGACCCTTCTCCAACTGCCAGCGCAAGCCGGTGGTGATCGCCGCGTCCCGGTAGATGTCGATGCCGCGACCGAAGTCGAGACCGACCCGGGCCGCCGTGTCGAGCATCCAGCCGTTGCTCAGCTTGAAGGACTTGCCGATGCCACCAGCGACGTACAGGCCGACCTGGTCATCGCCCCAGGCGCTGCCATCACCGCGGTCGAAGTCGTAGTTGACCTTGACCCAAGGGCTCCAGCCCCAGGCGCGGGTCGGCCACGCCAGGCCGAGGTAGGCTTCCTGCGTGTCGTCGCCCTGGAAGGCGGCCGAGCCGGGGTTGTTGCAGCGGTCGAGGTAGAGCCAGCCGAGGGAGACCTGGGTCTTCTTGAACCAACCATTGTCGATCCCCAGGTCCCAGGTCAGGCCGACGTCGTAGCTGGCCTCGGCGATGCCCTTGCCGGCGTCCAGCATCGTGTAGTTGCTGACCTTGCCAGTGAGGCTCCAGCCCTTCCAGAGCGCCTTCGTCGCGTAGGCCTTGCCGACCAGGCCGGTCGGGCCCTTGTCAACACCGCGCCAGGCGTACTTGCCGGCCAGCGACAGGTCGAAACCCGCGTCGATGCCGGCCGCGGCGAACGAGGCCGAGCTGCTGGCGAGCAGCCCAACCACGCCGCACAGCAGCGTGAACTTCCGCATCTTCCATCTCCTGCCGCGGTTGCCTCTGATAGCTCCACCGCAGCGCTTCGATCATAACACGATCCGCACCATCTGCGTATTCCACGCTGACGGACGACCGTGTCACGGTTTCGTAAGGGCCGCTGCTGGCCGTCGTCCTGACGAACCGGTCGGCGGCGGCGCTCACGCCTGTCGACGTCGGCAGCCGGTGCTCCGTCAACCGGTGCGCCCGCTGCCCGCTAACCTCAATATCGTGGCACCAGGTTGATTCCGAAGGAAGGGACCAGCCGCAGTCCGCCAGCCCCGGCGTCGACCTGATGCGACGGCAGCCACCAGTCGAGTCCGGCCATCAGGCCGATCCCCTGGCCCAGCTCGTACCGCAGCTCGGTGCGCCAGGCGAAGTCCCGGAAGGTGTCGACGCCGCGCCCGAAGTCGAGGCCGAACGAACCCGACAGGCCGAGCGCCCAGGGACCCTTCAGATCGACATCCTTCGCCGCGCTGACTCGGAAATAAGTCCCGACCCGATTCTGGAAGTCCTGCAACAGGTCGATGCTCGGCCGGCCGGGCAAGTCGAGGGCCAGCCGCAGGTAGGCCTCCTGGGTGTCCCGGCCGAAGGTGTTGTCACCGCCAAACGAGATCGTCGGGGTCAGGCGGTTGGTGATGTCGAAGTAGCTGTAGCCGCCTTCGATCGCCGCCAGTCGGCCGACCAGCGGGGGACGGTAGCTGAAGCCAACCGCGTACTTGCCCTCGCCGAAGTTGAACTGCCCGTCCAGCGGCAGGTAGTTCCAGGCGCTGGCCTGCACGGTCAGCCCCTTGGCGACTTCCTTCGAGAGCGTCAGGGTGCCGTTCAGTCCGAACGGTCCGCGCTTCGAGCCGCGGAACACGTAGTTGCTGTCGAACCCCAGGTCGAGGTCGACCCGCAGCGGCGCGGCGGCCCAACCGCCCGGCGCCGCCAACAGCAGCAGCAGCAGCATCACCCAGCCCACGCGGCTCTTTCGCATCGCGCTTCTCCGTTCCGGCATCGTGCCGGTTAGACAACGCTCCGCGACCGATGGTGCAGCCGGCTCAGCCGCCGCGCGTGACCACCACCGTTTCGCCGTTGGCCGGCCACCAGGTCGCCTCGAAGATCTCCCGGGCCGCCGCCAGCGCCGCCGCCCGGCCGGCCTGCGCGCCATGCACCAGGGCCAACCGGCGGACGCCCGCCCGGCGCGCCACCTCCGCCGCGTCCGGCGCGCCGCAGTGGCCCCAGGCGTTGGGTTTGTCCCGCTGCGCCGCGGCGCCGTGGGAGGCTTCGTGGATCAACAAATCGGCGCCCCGCGCCAGCTCGATCAGCGCCTCGTGGTAGGCCGTGTCGCCGCTGATCACCACCTGCGCGCCGGACTCCCGGTCGGTCGCCTGGTAGCACAGCCCGTCCACCGGGTGGATCGAGGCCACCGTCTGCAAGCGGCAGGTCGGCGTCTCGTAAGAGTCGCCCGGGCGCAGCGGCACCAGCTCCAGGAGCGGCGTGTGCTCAAACCGCGCAAACTGCAGGAACTCGCTGGTCAGGCGTGCCACCAGTTCCAGATCGCCAGCCGGGCCGACCAGCGTCAGTGGCTGCGGGTCGGGCTGCCCGCGTTGGGTCATCCAGCGGTAGAACAGCACCTGCGGCAGCCCGAGGTAGTGGTCGTGGTGCAGGTGCGTGAACACCAGATGCGTCAGATCGAGCGGCGTGACGCCCTGCGGCAGCAGCCGCAACGCCGCGCACCAGCCCGTGTCGACCAGCAGCCGGTCGTTGAGCAGGTAGCTGGCGGTGTCCTCGCCGAGCGTCGGGGTTACCGCGTCGGTGCCCAGGAAGCAGACCTTCACCGCAGGCTCCGTGGCGCGCCGACCAGTGTAGCACCACCGCGCCGCGATGGCGCCGGAATCCACCGCACGGACCGTCCCCCCGCGCTGCGGCTAACTGGCGTCGACACTGCGCGAGAGCCCGCGAGCGGCGTCCGTCGCTCCGGCCCGGGCCAGGGACAGGGCCCCCGCTGGCAACACGCCGCCGGCCGGCAACCGCTGCCCCGCGGCCCGCGCCGCGACCGCTGCCTGCAGCGCCCGCACCAACTGCCCGACGCCCGCCCCCGCCGCCGGCAACAAGAAGCTCTCGTCGCCGGCTGTCACCCGCCAGCCGTCGGTCAGGCGGTCGATGCCGTCCAGCTCGGCCCAGGCGTAGTCCCGCTCGCCGAACGGCCCGTGGACCGTCAACCCGCTGGCGTCGGCGACCACCCGCCGCCCGACGCTCTCGCGCCAGGCCCGGCGCAGGGCCACCAGCAACCCACCGCTGAAGACACTGAAGAAGATCGCCGCATGGGCCAGGATGAACAGCAGCATCCCCAGCCGCTGCGCCCCGCGGCTGGCCAGACCGGCCCCGATGAACGGGGCGTAGAGCAGGCACAACAGGCCCGTCACGGCGGTCCACGCGACGCCCAGGCCCAGCACCTTCAGCCGGGCGGTGCGGCCACGGCAGACCAACGTCCCGTCCGGCTCAATCCCCAGCCAGTCGCGAATCACCTCCGGCGGCACGACCTCGGTCGTGTCGAGTTCGTCGGGCGCCACCTCCAGCACCGCGGCCTCGATCCGCCGCGCCAGCCGCTGCCAGCCCGGCAGGTCGGCGTCGAGGGTGATTCGCTCGCCCGAGGCCAGCCGAATCGTGGCGCGCTGGGAGTCGCCCCGAAGGTCGTAGACCTCGGACCACGGGATCTGGCGCGCCGCGCGCAGCCAGTACTCCTCGGTGAGGCCAGCGGCGTCGGCCCGCAGCCCCCGCCGCTGCTGCCGCAACCGGCGCCAGAACCAGCGCGCCGCCAGCGCCGTGCAGCCCCAGCCAACCACCCCGAAGATCGTCCCCACCGGCCACGGCGCCAACAGCACCGCCGACCCGAAGGCCAGCCCCCAGAACGCCAGGAACCCCATCGCCCCAGCCCCGTCGGGCAGGCGGAAGGTCTGGCGGTAGTGCTCGCTCCGTCCGACGCTCATCGCCCCACCATCTCCCGCAGCAGCCCGAAGAAACCGCGCTTGCGGGCCGAGTTGAGACCCCAGTCGACCGGCACGCTTTGGAAGCCTTCGGCGTAGCCCTCGCCCCGCATGCGGTAGTCGAAGTAGCCCCACGAGGCGTGGCGGCTGACCGCGGCCAGGAAGTTGTGGTCGGGCTGGTCAAAGGCGAAGTGGTCGTCCTCATTGAAGACCACCGGCTGGCCGCGGTAGGCTGGCCGAGAGCGGACGGTGTCCACCATCTGGCGGATCCGGTCCGGCTCGCCGACGCCGTTACCGTGGAGCAGGATGAAATCGCTGGCGGCCAGCAGGTTGTCGGGCGGGATCGCCCCGCCGCCGAGGCTGACACTGACCAGCAGCCGGCCGGCCGAGCGGCTGCGGACGCGTTCGACCAGCTCGTGGCAGCGTGCCGGCTGGACGATGGCGTGGCGGTAGCGCACGTTGCACTCGTTGGCGATCTCGATCAGCACATTGGTGTAGCCGCCGGCGAGCACCCAATCGGTGGCCTCGTCGACGGCCCGGCAGACCGCCGCTTCGTCGGTCAGGCGGGGCTCCTGGCCGAAGTAGAGGTAGCCCAGGATCACCACCATCCCGAGTTCATCGGCGCGGTCGAGGATGGCCTGCAGGCGTGGCAGGTAGTCGGCGCGGAGGTGACCGTCGTCGTCAAAGGCCGAGTTGTGCCAGGGCTGCTCGCGGCTGTAGCCCTGCGGTGAGCCGCCCTGCAGGTTGAGCGTGAAGGCGTTCAGGCCGTGCTGCTGCCAGAGCGGCATCGCGGCGATGAACTCGCGGGTGTTGCGGTCGCGGTCGTAAGGCCCATCGGGGTAGGCCCACTGCCCGACGGTGGCCGGATTGCGGTCGTCGAAGATGCCCTGCACCATGCGGCTGTTGAACAGCAGACCTTCCAAGCGATGACCGCGGAAGGTTCGGCCGGGCCAGGTCGGCTGGCCGTTCAGCAGGAAATCGTCGCCGCGCAGGCTGACGTGCGTTTGGCGCATCGGGGGGTCTCCAGGACGCTGCAGGTCGGCCGCCCGCAGCGCCCGCGCGATGCGCGGGATCGCCGCGAAGCGCCGCCAGGGGAGTCCGCTGCGGTGGTTCTCAAGCAACAGCAAGGCCGCGCCGAGGTCGATGCCGATAACGTCCGGCGCGACCCAGCCGCGGTCACGGTTGAGTCCGGCGGGGAAGCCGTAGCGACCGAAGGTGGCCGGGTCGGCGGCCAGCGCGCGCAGCAGCGGGAAGCACAGCTCGGGTGCCAGCGGCAGCGCACCGGCGACACTCCAGGGGCAGATCGTCCCGTCGTCGAGCGGACGGCCCGGGGGGGGTTGCAGGGCGCGGTAGCCGGTCGGCGTGTCGGTGGCGCTGAGGCCCCAGCAGGTCGGGCCGTAAGCCCGCCGGCCGGCGGCACCCTCGGCCACGCACCAGGCCTGGTTGAGCCGCGCCGCCGCGGTAATCAGGGCGCCGCAGTCACGGCCCGTGACGCAGTCGCGGCGGCCGCGCCAGTCGAGGTAGGCGGCCGGGAAGAGGTGGACGAACAGCGGGCCGGCGTAAGTCTCGTGACCTCCCCAGGCGCCCCACGGCTCGCGCCGCCAGGCCCGCCAGAGCTCCGGCCCCAGCGGCTCCCGCGCGCCGAGGGCCAGCAGCGTCAGCAGCAGGTGCTCGCTGTAGGTGTCCCAGCGGTACGGCAAGAAGCCGCGCTCGGGGGTCCAGCCGTGGCTCAGGAGCTGCCCGCCGGCCAGCATCCAGCGGTAATCGACTCGCTCATCGAGCTGTTGCGCCAGCTCCTGCACGGGGCCGCCCAAGACGTCGCCCGCCAGGAGAGCACCGCAGACAAACAGCGCGGTGTCGATGGAGCTGAACTCGCACTCCCAGACGCGGGCGCCGCTGCGCTGGTCGACGAAGTGCGGCAGCCAGCCATGCTCGTGGCGCAGCCGGTCGCGGACGAAGGTCAGGGTCCGCGTGGCGCGGGCGACGGCCTGGTCGCGCGGCAGCCAGTCGCGGTCGGCGGCGACGGTCAGCGCCGCGAGTTGGAAGCCGGTCGCCGCCAGGCTGGCGACGGTGTAGGAGTCGGCGGCGAAGTTGCCGGCACGGTCGCGGGTCAGGCCGCTGAGGGGGTCGGTCTGTTGGTCGAAGAAGGCCCAGGCGCGCCGCTGCACCTGCTCCAGCAGCGCGTCGTCAGAGACCTGCCCGAGCCCGCCGCCCGGCCAGGCCAGCAGAGCCAGCAGCCAGCAGCCGCACCGCATCAGACGCATCCGCAGGCGTTCTTCTCCCCGGCCGGCGGCTGTCCTGCGGCTACTCGGCGGCGGGGTCGACCGTCTTCAGGATCCCGACTTCCTTGAGCTGCTGCGGATCGATCACCGACGGGCAGCCTAGCATCAGGTCGCGGCCGGTGCTGGTCTTCGGGAAGGCGATCACCTCACGGATGTCGACCTCGCTGGCTTCCTGCCCGCTCAGAATCGCGACGATCCGGTCGAAGCCCAGCCCGACTCCACCGTGCGGCGGCGCGCCGTAGCTGAAGACTTCCAGCAAGAAGCCAAACCGCTCCAGCGCTTCCGCGCGGTCGATGCCAATCACTTCCAGGATCTTGAGTTGCAGGTCGGGGATGTGACAGCGGATGCTGCCGCTGCACAGCTCGGCGCCGTTGACGACCAGGTCGTAGAGCTGCGCGGTGACCGCCAGCGGGTCGCTCTCGAGCAGCGGGATGTCCGCCGCCCGCGGCATGCTGAAGGGGTGGTGCATCGGCTCGATGGCGCCGCTCTCGGCGTTCTTTTCAAACAGCGGGAAGTCGATCACCCACAGGAAGTTGTGCCGGCTCTTGTCGACCAGCCCAAGCTGGTGCCCCAGCCGCAGCCGCAGCCGGCCCAGCACGTCGGCGACGACCTTTGGGCGGTCGGCCACAAACAGCAGCATGTCGCCGGGCTGGGCGCCCATCTTGGCGACCAGCGCCCGCTGCACGTCCTCGGGGATGAACTTCAGAATGCTGCTCCGGAGCCCCTCGGCGTCGACCGCGATCCAGGCCATGCCCTTGGCGCCGAACTGCTTCGAAAAGGCGATCAGGTCGTCGAGGTCCTTCCGCGAGAGCTGCCCCTTGGCCGGCACGCAGAGCCCCTTGACCTGGCCGCCCGAAGCCAGCGCGTCGGCGAAGACCCGGAACTCGACGCTGGCCACCGTCGCGCTGAGATCGATCAGCTCCATCCCAAACCGCGTGTCCGGCTTGTCGCTGCCGTAGCGTTCCATCGCCTCGCCGTACGACAGCCGCGGGAACGGCGCCGCGACGGCGATGCCGGCGACGGCGAAGACCGCCTGCATCAAGCCCTCGACCGTCGTCAGCACATCGTCCTGCTCGACGAAGCTCATCTCGAGGTCGATCTGCGTGTGCTCCGGCTGCCGGTCGGCGCGCAGGTCCTCGTCACGCAGGCAGCGTGCCAGTTGGAAGTAGCGGTCGCAGCCGGCCGCCATCAGCGTCTGCTTCATGAGCTGCGGCGACTGCGGCAAGACATAATACGTGCCTGGGACCAGACGGCAGGGCACCAGGAAGTCGCGGGCCCCCTCCGGCGTCGCCTTCAGCAGCAGCGGGGTCTCAATCTCGAGGAAGTCCTGGCTGGAAAGGTACTGCCGGGCGGCCATCGCGGCCTTGTGGCGCAGCTCCAGGTTGGCCTGCATCACCGGCCGGCGGAGATCGATGTAGCGGTAGCGCATGCGCTGTTCGAGGTTGATCTCTTCCTGGTCAATCTCGAACGGTGGGTGCAGCGCGGTGTTCAGCACGGTGATCTCGCGCGCCACGATTTCGATTTCGCCGGTCGCGATGCGCGGGTTGCCGAGGCCTTCGCCGCGGTGGACGACCTCGCCGACGGCCGCCACGACGTACTCGGCGCGCACACCCTCGGCCGCCTGATGCGCCGCGGCCCCGCCGCGCTGCGGGTCGCCGACCACCTGCACCAGCCCGGTGCGGTCGCGGATGTCGAGGAAGATCACCCCGCCGTGGTCGCGCCGGCTATGCACCCAGCCCATCACACAGACCGTCTCACCAACCTGCGCCGCGCGCAGGCTGCCGCACCGATGTGTTCGTCGCATGACCAGCTACCATCCGACGCTATTGAACCACAGACAAGGCCGAGTGCCCAGACTCAGCGCCCCGCCGGGCCACCGCTGGTCGGACCGGTCGCCGCGCCGGGGCGTCAGACCTGTGGGGGCGCCGGCTCGCCGGTCTGGTCGTCCTCGGGCAGCTCCGCGGCGCGTTGCAACGCCGCCTGCAGCGCCTCAGACTGCGCCTGGATCGCCGCCAACTGCTGCGGCGACAGGAAGGTGAACGCCAGGAGATACTCCAAGGCCACGAACAGCAGCACCTCCAGCAAGAGCAGCGCCTTCGAGGCCAGCGCGTAGTCGGCACCCAGGATCCGCGGCAGCAGCAGCAGCGCGAAGCCCAGGTAGAACACCCGGAATAGCGTCCAGCGGGCGTCGACTCCAAACTCGGTCAGCGCCAGCCGGCCTTCCAACAACTGCGCCGGGTCGCGGCCACTCAGCCAGGCCGCCACCGCGCCGGTCACCGAGCCAGCGATGTACCAGGTCCACTCCGGCTGGCCCTCCAGCAGGCAGACCAGCCCCCAGGCCAGCAGGTGCAGCGTCACCGCGACCCAGAACAGCGCCGCCAGGCCCGCCGGCTGGTCCAACCGAAGGCACGCCAGGAGGCCGCCAAGGCGACGAATCAGGGCCCGGTCGAAGCGCAGAATGACGTCCATGGCGAGAGTCTGACGCCGGGCAGGTGCCGGCGGCGGGTTGTCGAACCCCACCGCCCGTGGGAGAAGCCCGCCGTGACGAATCGTGAGCGCCTGCTGGCCGTTCTGAACTTCCAGCCCTACGACCGCCTGCCCTGTGTCCATTTCGGCTTCCTGCACCGCACCATCGAACGCTGGCGCGACGAAGGACACCTCACCGCCGACGAGGCCCAGGCCGCCTTCGCGGGCGACGGCAGCCCCGGTGAGGAGCACGTCGCCCACCGGCTCGGCTTCGACTTCAACTACCACACCCACTACGCCCCGCTGACCCGCCTCGACCCGTGGTTCCCCAGCCGGGTGCTGGAAGTCCTGCCCGACGGCAAGCGTAAGGTCCTCACCGGGCTCGGCACCGTCGAGCTCAACAGCGACGACAATCAGAGCATCCCGGCCGTGATCGACACGCTGCTCAAGGACCGCGCCGCCTGGGAAGAGCAGTACCTGCCGAAGCTGCAGTTCAGCCCCAGTCGCGTCACCCGCGGCGTCGTCTCAACCGGCCAGGCGCGCCTCGCCTTCGAGCCGGAGGGCCGCCAGTACCTCAGCGATCCAGACCGCGCCGAGCCCTGCCTGCTGCACTGCGGCACGCTCTACGGCGGGCTCCGCGACATGGTCGGTGTCGAGGAGCTGAGCTACCTGATGGTCGACGACCCGGGCCTCTTCGACGAGCTGATCGACGTCACCGGCGAGCTCAGCTACCAGTGCGTCCAGGCCGCGCTGGAGACGGGCATCACCCCCGACATCGGCCACTTCTGGGAGGACATCTGCTTCAAGAACGGCCCGCTGATCAACCCCCGCGTCTTCCGCGCCAAGGTCGGCCCGCACTACGCCCGGATCACTGCCCTGCTGCGCCAGCACGGCATCAACCTCTGCTCGCTCGATAGCGACGGCAAGATCGACGAACTGCTGCCGATCTGGCTGGAGAACGGCGTCAACGTGATGTTTCCGATCGAGGTCGGCACCTGGGAAGCCGACTTCACGCCCTGGCGCCACCAGTACGGCCGCGAGCTGCGCGGGGTCGGCGGCCTCGACAAGCGCATCTTCCAGGGCGACTACGCCACCGCCGACGCCGAGATCGAACGCCTCAAGCCGATCGTCGAGCTTGGCGGCTACCTCCCTTGCCCCGATCACCGCCTGCCGCAGGACAACCGCTGGGAGACCGTGCAGTACTTCTGCGACCGCTTCAAGGCGACCTTCGGGCCGGGGTAGCGCCAGCCGCCTGCCCCGCGGCCTCGGTCCACTTCAGGAACTCCCGCAACTGCAGCAACGGCTCCATTTCGAGCGGCGGCACCGGCCAGCCGCCGGGCGGGGCCTCCACGATCCGCAGCTGGTCGGTCAGCTCCAGGTAGCGGTCGCGACAGAAGACCAGCCCGC
>JADZEX010000040.1 GCA_020850355.1 Fimbriimonadaceae bacterium
CGCGGTCCGGCGGTGCAACGAGCGGGACATGGACGCGGTGGTGGGGATCGACGGGGACGGCGACCGGATGGTGTTCGGGGACGCGCACGGGATTCTGACGGCGGGGTTCGTGACGGTACCGCTGATCAAGGCGGTGGGTCTGGACAAGAACCCGCAGCCGGCGCCGGTGCTGTACGACCCGAAGGTCAGCCCCCTGGCGCTGGCCGAGTGGGGCAAGCTGGGCGTGCGGCCGGTGCTCTTCCGCAACGGCCATAGCCAGATCAAGGACTATCTGCGGCAACTCGACGCCGCCGCGGCGGCCGAGGAGTCGGGGCACTACTACCACCGCCTGACACTCGACGATCTGACCATCTACAGCGAGAACTCGACGGTCACCGTGCTGCTGTTTCTGCAGGCGGTACACCACGACCCGGGCCTGCTGGGCCGGCTGCGCGCGCTGCAGGACCAGGTCTTCACGACCGGCGAGTTCAACTACCAGTTCGACAGCGACGCGACCCGCGACGCCGCGATGGCCGCGGCGATCGGGCTGTTGGTGGCGGAGGGAGCGACCCCGACCACGCACACTCCGGATGGCATCGACTTGGAGGGCACGGTGCTACACCGCGGCGTGACCCTGGAGCCTGGCCGGGTCGCGCTGGCCGAGGGCTGGTACAGCGGCTACCTGCGGGTGGCGACCAACGAAAAGGCGGTCCTGCGCAGCTACTTCTCGGCCGGCGAGCCGGCCACTGGCCGACGGATCGAAGCAGCGACTCGACAGCTCCTGGCCGAGCGCTTTGGTGGCAAGGTGGTGGACTGATGAGTGACGGCTCGACCCGCCCGGTGCGCAAGGCCGTGATCACGGCGGCTGGTCGTGGTACCCGGCAATACCCGGCTTCCAGCGCGGTGCAGAAAGAGATGTTCCCGCTGGTCGATCACGACGGCCTCTCGAAGCCGGTGCTGCAGATCATCGGCGAGGAAGCGTTGCAGGCCGGTGTCGAGGAGATCTGCATTGTCACGCAGCCGGGTGACGACGAGGTCTACCGGCAGTACTTCTCGCGGATGACCTCGGACGAGCTGCGCGCCTTCCGCGGCAAGGACTGGGCGATCCTCGAAAGTGAGAAGCTCCAGGAGTTCGGCGAGCGCCTGACCTTCGTGCCGCAGCTCCACCCCGAGGGGTACGGCCACGCGGTCTATCAGGCAAAGCAGTTCGTCGGCGACGAGCCGTTTCTGTTGATGCTCGGCGACCACATCTACATCAGCGCCGACCGGCAGCGGCGCAACTGCGCCAAGCAACTGATCGACAAGTACCACGCCGCCGGCCGCGCGGTGATGACCGCGGTGCAGATGACCCCGGGCAAGCTGCTGCACCTCTTCGGCACCTTGCAGTGCGAGCTGCTCGATCCGGTGCAAGGCCTCTACGAGGTCGGTGCGATCCTCGAAAAGCCCAGCGAGGAGTACGCCGCGGCGCACCTCCGGACCAACGGCCTGCCGCCCGGCAGCTACCTCTGCCACTTCGGGATGCACGTCTTCCCCGCGGCGATCTTCGACGCCCTGGAGCACCACGTTCGGCACGACATCCGCGAGAAGGGCGAGTTCCAGCTCACCAACGCCCAGGAGTACCTGCGCACCGATCTCCTGGCGGCCGGTCAGTACGGCGCCTGCACCATCGATGGCCAGCGCTTCGACACCGGCATTCCTTACGGCCTGATGGAGTCGCAGTTGGCGCTGGCCCTGGCGGGCGTTCACCGCGGCGAAATCGTCGAAGCGATCGCCCGCCTGTTGGCCGAGCAGCTCGAAAGCGTCTCGAAGCGCTGATCGTCAGGGTCGCGGGCGCCGCGGCCGCGGCGTCTGCAGGGAGTACCGCCACGCCAAACCCCAGCCGATGAGGTTGATCAGCAGCACCGCGCCAAGCAGGTAGAGCGGCGTGTGCGCGGGCCAGGCGAGCCGCCAGGGCGGCCGCACCGGCGGCGGTGGGGTCGGCGGCACGGGAGCGACCGGTGATGGCGGCGCGGCGTCGGCGACCTCCGCCAGCGGCGGCGGCGGGCAGCCCCACTGGTCCAGTTCGCGCTCGATCTGGCCACGGATCAGGTCCGGCAGCCGACGGACGGTGTAGTCCTGGCGGTCGACATGGTGCGGCGTGCTGCCCCGCGGCGCGCCCGGCTGGTCGTCGCCCTTGGTAATGAACAGGAAGCGCCCGCCGGTGACCGCGGCGATCTGCCGCCAGACGTACTCGCCCGCGTCGTCGTTGCCGCTGCTCGAGATGGTGCAGACCTTGATGCCCCGCTCGGCGGCGCGCGTGGCGCTCTCGAGGTAGCTGGGCACGTTGCCGTGGTCCTGCGGCGGCGCGTCGCCGATCAGGAAGGCCAGCCGCACACCGGGGCCGCGCACCCACTCCAGCCGGTTGACCGCCACGTTCAGCGCAGCCTCGACATGCTCGGGCGTATCGCCACCGCCGTCGGCCCGGAGCGGCGCCAGGGCGCGACGGAACTGCGCAAGGTTGCTGGTGAACGGCACGTGTCGCACGACGTAGTCGTCGCCCAAGTCGCGGTACGCGACCAGCGCCAACCGCAGCCGCGGCTGCTGCGGCAGGCGGGCCAACTGCTCGCTGACCTGCGCCACCGCCGCGCGGAGCCGGTCGATCTCCTCGCCCATCGAGCCGGTGGTGTCGATCAGGAAGGCCACATCGAGCTTCGGCGGAGCCGCGAAGTCGAGACGCGTCGGCAGCGTGAAGGTCGCCATCCGGCGGCTGCCCTCGAACGACGGCTGCCGGGTCAGCACCTCGCCGCTGGGCGCCGTGAGGCGGACCTCGCTGACCATGTCGTTGGCGCCGCGCAGGCCGTCGTAGAGGTAGACCCGACCGGCGCTGTCGGTCACCGCGCGCCACAGCTCGCCCTGGTCGTAGGCCGAGATCAGCTCGACCAGCACCGACGGCACGGCGCGGCCCTGGGGATCGACCACCTGCACCACCCGCCGACGGCCCATGTCGCGACGCTGCACGTAGCCCGCACCGCCGTACCGCTGTGAGTAGTCGCGGTACTTGCCGAAGAGCTGGTTGTCGTCGATCTCACCGGCCTCCAAGGCCGCGCCACCCGTCACGGGCGGGGCGGCCTGCACGACCGCAGACTCCGGCGCCATCCAGCGAGTCTCCGCAGTCCCTGACCGCTTCGCGCTGGCGGCAGCCGGCGCGCCGGGGCCGGCCATCGGCGCGAGGGCGGCCGGCGCGATCGGCTTGGCCTCGGTGGCGCGGTCGCTACCCGCCGCCGCGACGTCGAAGTACACCACCTCGGCTCGGTTGACCGCCAGGCGGGGCTTCGCGCAGATCGGCACCAACAGCAGCGCCAGGCCCAGGGTGGTGGTGGTGGCCAGGCCCCAGACGGCGGTGGCAGCGGATCGCCCGCCGCCGGGCAGGCCACGCACCCACCAGGGCTGCGTGGCCCGTGCCAGCACCGCGTCGAGGCTGTGGCGGACCGCATCGGGCAGCACCGGCAGCCCATGTTCGGCGACTGCCGCCGCGCCGCGGCGCAGGATCTCCAGGCGCTGCCGCAGCGCCGGATCGGCTGCCAGGGCGGCTTCCAGGCTGGTTGTCTCAGCGAGGGTCAGCTCGCCGTCGAGGTAGGCTTGCAGGGCTTCGGCAGGGTTGAAGGTGTCCATCCAAGTGCTCCTAGGCCGACTGGCGCTGGGCCGTCGCGACCGGTTGGTCGGCGTCGTGGAGGGGCGTCGGCGCCAGGTACGGGGCAAGCTGCGCGGCGAGCCGGGCGGTGCCGTGATGCAGGCGCGAGCGGACCGTGCCGACGGGGATCGCCAGGATCGCGGCCACTTCGGCGTACGAGCAGCCCTCCACCAGCCGCAGGTGGACCGCGACCCGTTGGTGCTCGGGCAGCGCGTCGATCGCGCCGCGCACCCGACTCGCCAGCTCGGCCGTCAGCAGGCGCGCCTCCGGCGGCGGGTCGGGCGCCGGCAGCTCGTCTGACAGCTCCTCCGCCTCCGCCCGCTGCCGGCGGCGCCACTTCGAGCATTGCCGCGCCGTCAGCGAGAACAGCCAGGTGCTCAAGCGCGCCTCGCCACGGTAGCGGGGCAGCGCCCGGTAGACCGCGATCCAGACCTCTTGCGTGGCGTCCTCGGCGGTCGCCGCGCCGACCAGGCGCTGCACCAGGCCGTAGACCCGCCGTCCGTATTGCTGGAAGATCGTCTCGAAGTCGGGTACGCCCCCGGTGGGGCTGTGGGCCGCGCTACCTGCCACTGCGGATCTCCGCTCTGCCTGGGTAGTACCCGCCGGACGGCGCGGAGTTCATCCCTGCCGACATTCTGGGGCGCCGCTGTTTCACGTGAAACAACCGCCTGCCCACCGCGGCCAGCGCGCCCGGCCGGGCCGTGTTTCACGTGCAACAGCCACCGGTAGCCAGCCGGTCGTTGGGCGGCCCGGGCGTCACCCTTGCTGGCAGCACGCGCCGGAGACTAGCATGCCGTTCCCGCGATCCTCGGGCATTCTGTTGCACCCCACCAGCCTGCCGGGCCCGTACGGCATCGGTGACCTGGGACCGGAGGCGGTGCGCTTCGTCGACTTCCTGGCGGCCGCCGGTCAGACGCTCTGGCAGGTCAACCCGCTCGGGCCGACCGGCTACGGCGACTCGCCTTACAGTTGCCACAGCGCCTTCGCCGGCAACCCGCTGCTGATCTCGCCCGACCTGCTGCACGACGCCGGCTTGCTGACCGCCGCCGACCTCGCCGAGGTACCACCGTTCCCGGCCTACGAGGTGGACTTCGGCTGGGTCATCCCCTGGAAGCGGCAACTGCTGCAGCGGGCCTTCGAGCACTACCGCCAGGGCGCCGGCGGCACGCTCCGTGACGAGCTGGCGGCGTTACAGCAGGCCCCGGACGTGGCCGGCTGGCTGCCCGATTTCGCGCTCTTCATGGCACTCAAGGAGTACCACGGCGGGCAGGTCTGGAACACCTGGGAGCCCGGCGCCGCGCGGCACGAGGCCGCCGCGCTGGAGCACTGGCGGGGTGAGCTGGCCGAGGCGGTCGCCTTCCAGACCTTCGTGCAGTGCCTCTTCCGCTGGCAGTGGTTCGCCCTCAAGGACCACGCGTTGCGGCAGGGCGTGGCGATCGCTGGCGACATTCCGATCTTCGTGGCTTACGACAGCGCCGACGTCTGGGCCAACCGCGAGTTGTTCGAACTCGACCCGGCCGGCACGCCGCTGGCGGTGGCCGGGGTGCCGCCCGACTACTTCAGCGCCACCGGCCAGTTGTGGGGCAATCCGCTGTACGATTGGCAGCGCGCTGCCGCCAGCGACTTCGCCTGGTGGGTCGAGCGGTTCCGGATCACGCTGACGCTGGTGGACTGCGTTCGGCTCGACCACTTCCGCGGCTTCGAGAGCTTCTGGCGTGTGCCGGCCGGCGAGCCGACCGCGATCCACGGCGCCTGGGTCGAGTGCCCGGGCGAAGCGCTGTTCCGGGCCGTCGAGCGCGAGCTGGGCGGGCTGCCGATCATGGCCGAGGATCTCGGGGTGATCACCCCGGCGGTCGAGGCCCTGCGCGATGGGTTCGCCTTCCCGGGCATGAAGATCCTGCAGTTCGCCTTCGTCGACGGCTCCGACGGCGGCTTCCTGCCGCACAACTACCCGGGCAACTGCGTCGTCTACACCGGCACCCACGACAACGACACGGCCGTCGGCTGGTGGCAGACCTGCGGCGAAAACGAGCGGCAGCGCCTGCGGCGGTACCTCGGCGGCGATCCGCCCGAGCCACACTGGGCGCTGATCCGCCTGGCGCTGGCGTCGGTCGCCGACACGGCGATCATGCCGTTGCAGGATGTCCTGGGCCTGGGTGGCGAGGCGCGCATGAACTGCCCCGGCCGGCCGGCCGGTAACTGGACCTGGCGCGTGCCGCCGCAGGCCGACCTGGCCGGCGCCGCCGGACGGCTGCGGGAGTTGTCCGAGACCTACGGGCGCTGCGGCGAGCACAGCACCTACCGCGCCGACCGCGGCATCGGCTGACCGCGGCGGCTCAGATCGGGAAGGGCTTGTACTGCGGCTGGCCCGTCCACCAGGCGATCGCCGCCAACACGCCCGCGCTGCTGAAGTCGCCGAGGATCAGTCCCAGGAAGATGGGCAGGGCGCGGCGGTAACGCGGCAGGCCGCCGCTGCGCAGCAACAGCGACTTGGCCGTCCAGGAGACCAGGATCGGGCACCACATCCAGTCGAGGGCGCCGCTGATCGCCAGCACGTACCCGGCCGGGTGCAGCGGCCAACCCAGCACCCGGGTGTGCAGCCCTTGCAGCAGGCTGACGGTCAACCCGCCGGCCACCACCGCGGGCAGCGCGGCCGGGCTCAGTCGCAGGTTGGCGACATCGAGCTGAGCGCGCAGCAACTCGAACGGGAGCTGCCCCTGCCGCAGCCGCCATGGATCGCAGGCTGCCGTGGCGGCACCCTCGCGGTGGTAGACCAGCACGGCGTTTAGCAGGCCGGCGGCCACCGTCAGCAGCGTGCCCCAGGCCAGCGCCTGCGTCAGCCGCCGTGCCGGAATGCCGGCGGCCTCGCAGAGTCGCAGCGCGTCGAGCTGCATCGGCAGCGGGTGGGCCCGCCAGTCGCCGAAGCTGCACCACCGCAGCAGCGTCAGGCCGACCCGGTCCGGGACCGTCAGACCACCGCCGACCGTCGCGCGGACCAGCCAGCCGAGATCCGTACCAGGGTTCCAGATCGGCCCGACGGCCGCCCGCAGGCGCCCGATGCCGAGCATCGCCAGCCCGAAGAGCAGCCAGAACCAGAGGCTGACCAGCCAGCGCATTCCGAGCGCGTGGCCGAAGGCCACCAGCAGGGCCCCGGCCCCCAGCAGCACCGCGCCCAGCCGCCGCCCGTCCGGTTGCGTCAGCCGCTGGCGCCAGCCGTGCCGGCCCAGCCAGAGCGCCAGCAGCGCAGACCCCAGCAAGGCGCCCTGCGCCTGCTCGCCGGCCCACGGGAAACCCGTCGCCCCCAGGCCGCTGACCGCGCCGATCACCCGCCCGGCGCGGGCCACGGCAAAGCACAGGCTGCAGCTCAGCAGGATCTCGCTCGGGACCAGGGCGAACAGGCCGATCACCGCCGGGTAGAAGGTGACCTCAAGCGGCCGCAAGGCGTTCCAGGGCGGCGGCAGATGGTGGGCGATCTCGATCGGCAGGACTCGCCAGGACGGCACGGCCGGGAACCGCTGATGCAGGGCGTTGACCGACTGCACCAGCAGGGCCACCAGCGCGCCCGCCAGCAGCGTCGAGCGCGCGCCGAGGTCGGCCCGCCGGGTTGGGTCGGCCAGCGCCAGCGGCAGCAGCACCAGGGGATAGGTCAGTCGTTCGGCACGGGACCAGCGCGGATGCACGAGTCCGGCCAGCGCGCCCATCGCCGCGGTCACCAGCAGCAGGAAGCCACCCCAGGCCAGCAACGGCAGCGCCCAGGCCCGCGCCAGCTCACCCCAGGGCAGGCCGACGGTGCCCAGGAAGAAGCCCTGCACCACCGCCTGGCTCTGCGGCACGGCCCAGCGGGGGAGGTACGGCAGCAGCTCCGCGTAGCGGTTCTCGGGTGTCGCAAAGAAGAACGGCGCTGGGAGGGCCGGCACCAGGAACTGGATCAGCCCCATCGTGCACAGCCCGACGGTGCCGCTGACCGTGGCGTAGGCCAACAGGATCGCCCGGCTGCCCAGTCGGCCGCCCAGCAGCACTCGCAGCAGCAAGAGCAAGAGCAGCGTGATCAGCCCCGCCACGGGCAGCGCGCTGCTGGCCAGGTCGGCGCTGTGGTGCAGGATCTCGGCGTGCCACACTGCGAGGCCGACAACGGGCGCCAACAGGGCGGCGGCCACGACGGCCGAGCGGCGAGGCGTTGGGTCGTGCGCAGGGCCGACAGTCGCGGGGGTGAGGGGCATCGGCGCGTCCCCGACGCGGGCGGGTCGCGCGGCGGACCAGCCGGTCGGGCTCCCTGTTGGCTCACACGCTCGGGCGGCGCGACGTAAGCAGCCGCGGCCCTACGAGGACTGGGTGGTCATCGCGTCGTTGACGGTGACGTAGACATCGGCATTCTTGCGGCCGAGGACCATCAGAATCGCGATCGCCACGACGGACAGGAGCGCCGTCAACAGGCCGTACTCCAGCAGAGTTTGGGCGCTTTCATCGAGCAGCAGGCACCGCAGCATTGGGTGGCTCCTGGACGGCCCCAAAACAGGACCGGGAGCGGTGGCCGGTACGACCGCCGCTCCCGGCACTGGCAAAATCGTCGCAGCCTAGCTGGACTTGGTGGTCATCGAATCGTTGACCGTCACGTAGACGTCCTTGCTCTTGCGGCCAAGGACCGTCAGGATGGCGATCGCCACGACCGAAATCAGCGCGGTCAGCAGGCCATACTCGATCAGGGTCTGGCCCTCTTCTTCCACGAACAACCGGGTCATCATCGACGTTCTCCTCATGTGTGTCGGTGGCGTCGGAACGCTCCTCGTATACTAGAATGCATTCTGGCCCCGCTGTCAACACCTGCGAGCCCGCCGCGTCGACTCTTGACGCCGAACGCGCCCTCCGCTACGATGGGCGGCACCTTCCCGGGTAGCTCAATGGCAGAGCGGGTGGCTGTTAACCACTAGGTTGGGGGTTCGAGCCCCTCCCCGGGAGTCCCTTCACCCGCGCCCGCGGAGTTGTGGCAGCAGCGCCACCAACTGTCCGAGGCTGAGCACCAGCACCATCCCGCGCGGCATGAACTTGGCGCCGTCCAGGAACACGGACTTGCCGCTCCAGGCCGCCAGAGCCACCGCCAGGCCGAGCGCCACAAACACGCCGGCCTGCCGGCCCCCGGACTGCAGGCCCGCCGCCAGGAAGGCCACCACGCCACTGAGGCAGCCGGCAATCAGCGAGGCCTGGCTGCCCGCCTTGAGGCCGCCGAACACGCCGCCGACTACCAAGAGCACCCCGTAGACCAGGGTGATCACCGCTGACGTCTGCATAGCATCTCCACTGCCTGCCAGTGTGGTGCCGATTCGCCAACGCGTCGGCGCCTGCGTCGTTCAGCCCTCGGCCTGGGCCTCCGACGGCTGCTCGGGCTCCAGCCAGAGGCTCAACGCCCGCGCGTCGGGAGCCGCCTCGCTGGCCCGGCTGAGGGCCGCCAGCGGGATGTGCTTGACGTCGTTTTCGAGGCGGGCGACGGCTGCTTTGATCACCTGGCGCACCTCCCCCCCGACGCGCAGCCAGCGCCACGGCCGCAGCAGGCTCTTGAGCACGGGCAATGCGTTCGGCTCGCCTTGCTCGCCGACCCAGGCGACCATCGCCCGGTCCGGGGTGAAGTCGTTCTCCAGCCGCGCGAGCACCCAGGGCAGCGCCCGACGGTCCCAGCGGCACCAGAGCGCCCGGCCGGCGGCCTGCCGGAGCAGGGGCGAGGGGTGCCCGGCCAGCGCTGCGAGGCAGTCCCCGGCGGCGTCACCGCGCACGATCACCAGGGCTTTCACCAGGCCCAGCCGCAGCCGCACCGCGAGGTCGGGCAGTGCGGCCGCCGCCAGCAGCCAGGCCAGGCCCTGCTGCGGCCGCGCCGCGAGCAGCTTCCGGCCGTCCGGGTTGCCCGCCAGCAGCGCCGCCGCGAGCGCACTCTGAGGCCCGTCAAGGGCCGCCTGCAGCAAGTCCTGGCACTGCTCGGGGTGGCTCCGGATCAGCTCGCAGGCGACCCGCCGGACCGCGCTGGAGCTGTCGCTGGTGGCGGCCCAGAGCAGCTCCGGCAGGTCCTGCGGGGCGCGATTCGCCAACTCCCGCAGCGCCACCCGGCGGACCTCCAACCGGGGGTCGGCCAGCGCCGCCCGGAGCGGTGGCAGGTAGCCGTTCCGCCCGTGTCGGCGCAACTCCTCGACCCGTCGTCGCCAGGCATCGTCAGCCATCGCCGCCCCCCAAAACACGAAAGGGGCCCGCCCAGTGGGCGAGCCCCTCCCGAGGATCGGTGATCAGAAGCTGAAGCCACCGACCAACCGGACGCCCATGACGCCCTGGCTGGTGAGACCGGCAACGTTCAGCGCATGACCCGGATCGACGTCAGCGTAGATCGCCTGGATCGAGACGTCACCCTTACCCGTCTGAACGAGCGGGAAGGAGCCGCCGATGGCCCAGTTGAACAGGTCGAGCCGGCGAGTCGAACCAGCCCAGCGCACCTTCAGCGGGCGGCTACCGATGTTCCACTTGAAGTCAACATCGAAGCCCTGCGTCGGACCGAACTGGTTGATGAAGGAGTCCAACATCACCGGCCGGTCCATCAGCGTGAAGACGCCGTTGGCGCGGGTGTAGGGGTTGGTGAGGATCGAGTGGGAGAGGGTGTAGTCCTGCTCCACCAGACCGCCCTTGACCGCCAACTCGAAGGTCGGGGTGTCAAGGATCCCGAGTTCGGCGTAGATCACCTGACCATCAGCATCGGTGTCGAGGTTGAGGTCGGGGGTGGTGCCGATTTCGTTGCGGAACTGGCTGGTGTACTCGATCTTCAGGCCCTTGAGGACGTTGACGTAGGCGTTCGCGGAAATCGACCACTCGCTGCTGCGGGTGCCGTCGTTGAAGCCCTTGCCAATGCCGGCCGCGTTGTTGTTCGGCATGTGGCCCACGGTCTGGAAGCCGAGCTTGATGAGGGGCTCGCCGCCAGCCTTCTTGAACCACGGGAAGTCGACATCCCAGCGAGCGACGCCGGCGACGTTGGCATTGAGGATGCCGCCGCCCACGCCACTGGCCGCGCTGTCGTCAGCCTGGGCCAAGAGGGTCAACTTGCCGAACGTGCCGAGGCCGTACTCCGCGCGGATGCCGGTGAGGGCAGCGCCGGTGTAGTAGCCGGTACCCAGGCCAAGGGCCGGGGTGGCAGCGCCGGACTCATAGTCCTGACCAGCGTACTGGCGACCGAAGATCCACTTGCCGCCGAGACCGGGCAGGCGGACCCAGGCTTCATCGACGCCCAGGCCGGCCAGGCCGGCGCTCTGCAAGCCGTGGTGCTGGTTGGCGTCGCTGTCGTACCACCAGGTCACGCGACCGCGCATGTCGCCGCCGAGGTTGGCATCGAGGCCGACCTTGACGCCGAGGTAGCTGAACGCCTCGCCCGACTCGAAGCCGAGGTCGCCGTCCTGCGCGCCGGTCTGATCGATCGCGCCGTCGAGACCGATTTCGGTGGTGATCCCGCCGTACCACTTGATCCGCTCGAGCTCTTCGATGCGGGCTTCGTGGTCATTGAGGGTGTCGGCCATCGCGGCGGCCTTGGACTCCAGGGCGGCGATCCGAGCCAACGCCTGATTGACGTTCTGGCCCATCGTGTCGAGCTCGCCCTTGAACTCCTTGGTCAGCTTCTCGATGGCTTCGAGCTTCGTCAGCCAGTCCTTCGGGATCTGGCCGTCGGCGCCCTTGTCGCCCTTTTCGCCCTTGGCGCCGGGAGCGCCGTCACGACCGTCGGCACCCTTGGTGCCATCGCCACCCTTGGCGCCGGCCGATCCGGAGTCGCCCTTGTCGCCCTTCGAGCCGGCTGGCCCGACAAGCTTGGCGCGATTCTCGGCGAACCACTTCTCGAGGTCTTCCTTGGACATGCCCTTCGGAAGCTTCTCGAGGTTCTTCAGCATGCGATGGATCGCCACCGCGAACTCGTAGCGGGTCATGGGCTGCGGGCCGTCGAACGTACCGCCGGGGTAGCCCTCCAAAATGCCCGCTTGAGCCAGGTCCTGGACCGCATTGTAGGCCCAGTGGTCAAACGGAACATCGCTGAAGGCGCCGGCGTGCGACGGCCGCATGAGCAGAAGCCCCACGGCCACTGCGAGAAGAGCCTTCTTGCTCATCTCTTGCACTCCTCCGTGTGTTGCCAGGCCACAACGGGCTGGAGTCGCGTCGGTCGCGGTCGAGTGTCTTGCATTTCCTCTCCGCCACCATCGCCCGTCCAACGCGCCGTGGATCCTCCTGTCAGACCTCCGCCGCGGCCGAAACCAACGGCTGGAGTCAGTCCAGTCGCGGCGCAGTATACCAGCCGGCGACAGCCACGTCAAACAACTCCGGGCCGCCTGCCGTCTCTTGGTCCACGCCGGGGGCCGCGCCAGGCGCAGCCGTGATCCTTGTCCTTTGACACCCGACCGGGAGGCTGGTTGCAGCCCCTCGCCGGCTTCTCCGGACGGACCTCCGGTTCCCCAACGACAGTATACCGCCCGACGTTCCCGCCGGCAGGTCGATCGCGCCGATTCGTTGCAGTCGGGCTGCGCCTCAGGCGGCGAACTCCACCGCCCGCTGCTCGCGCACCACCAGCACCTTGATCTGGCCGGGGTAGGTCAACTCGGCGCTGATCCGGCTGGCCAGTTGCCGCGCCAGCTCCGCCGCGCCGAGGTCATCGACCTCGTGCGGCCGGACCAGCACCCGCAGCTCCCGCCCGGCGGCGATGGCGTACGCTTTGGCGACGCCCGGAAACTCGAGGGCGAGCTGCTCCAGGCGCTCGATGCGTTGCAGGTATTGCTCGACGCTGTCCTTGCGGGCGCCGGGCCGGGCTGCCGAGAGGGCGTCGGCGGTCAGCACCAGGGTCGCCTCGAGCGAGGCCGGGGCCACGTCGCGATGGTGCGCCGCGACGGCATGGCAGACCGCCGGCACCTCGCCATGGCGCTGCGCGAGCTCGGCGCCGAGGGTGGCGTGCGGGCCTTCGGCGCTGCTGCTGACGGCCTTGCCGAGATCGTGCAGCAGCCCGGCCCGGCGGGCCAGCGCCGCGTCGCCACCCAGCTCGGCGGCCAGGACCTGCGCCAGGCGGGCCACCTCGACACTGTGCCGCAGCACATTCTGGCCATAGCTGGTGCGGTACTGCAGGCGCCCCAACAGCTCCAGCAGCGGCGGGGCCAGCCCGGCCACACCGGCCGCGGCGGCGGCTCCTTCGCCGGCCAGCAGCAGCTCGGCGTCGAGTTCGGCGCGACAGCGCTCGACCACTTCCTCGATTCGCGCCGGGTGGATCCGCCCGTCGTCGACCAGCGCGGCCAGCGCCCGGCGGGCCACTTCGCGGCGGATCGGATCGAACGACGAGATCACCACCGCTTCCGGGGTGTCGTCGATCACCAGGTCGACCCCGGTGATCTGCTCGAAGGTCCGGATGTTGCGGCCCTCGCGGCCGATGATCCGGCCTTTGACCTCGTCGCTGCCGAGCGGGACGACGGCCACCGTGGACTCGCTGACCTGCTCCACCGCGCAGCGTTCCATGGCCTGCGCCAGCAGCTCGCGGGCGCGGCCGGCGGCCGACTCACGCGCTTCGTCCTCCAGCCGCCGCGCGAGGTGCGCGGCCTCCTGCCGGACCGTCTGGGTGAGCCGTTCCAGGAGCTGCTCGCGAGCCGTCTCCACCGGCAGCCCGGCGACCGTCGCCAGCGCCTCGCACTGGGCCGCTTCGGCCGCCGCCAGGGCGGTTTCGCGGGCGGCCAGGGCGGTGCTCCGGGCAGCCAGCTCGCGCTCGGTGGCGGCGACTGCGGTGCTCTCCTGGGCGAGCTGCGCCTGCCGTTCTGCGAGGCACGCGGCGGTCCGGTCCAGTTCCTCGCGGCGCAGGCGCAACTCGGCCTCCAGGGTCTCGCGATGCTGGGCCAGGAGCTGGTGCGCCGCCAGCTCCGCCTGGGCACTGGCCGCGCTCAGGCGGGCCCGTGCCACCAGCCAGCCGAAACCCGCGAGCAGCCCGCCGGTGCCGATCCCGGCGGCGGCGATTATCTCCGCGCTCATCCACGTCTCCGGCGTGCCCCCCAGAGCGGCCGGGCCGCCGGCCCGCAGCGACCGCGCGCCGGCGATCGGAGTATACGCGATGCCACCGGGCGCCGCAACCACCGCCAGCGCCGCCGGTTGCGTTGACGAGGCCCTTGGCGCGACGTATAATCCGCGATGCCTCAGGAGCGGCGGGCCTTGCAGGTGGTGCAGCGAAGCGGCGGGAGCGCGGGCATGGCGAAGCGTTTCTGGATCCTGCTGGGCGGCGCCGCCCTGGTCACGGGCTGTCGCATCGTCGACGACAAACTCCCCGAGCCCACCGCCCCGGCGGTGACCGCGCCGGGCGAGCCCGCCGCGCCACCCGCCAGCAGCCCTCCGGCGGTGGCCCCGGCCGCCAGTCCCGGCGCGGCCCCGCCCGCCGCCAGCCCCGCCGAGCCGCCCGCCAGCGGCCCCGCCGCACCCGCCCCGGCCGCCAGTGGTACCGCCGAGCCGGCCAGTGCCCCGACGGCGAGCGCGCCCGCCGCCGCTCCAGCCGAGCCGCCGCCGGGCGTGCTGGACGCCGTGGCCAACGCCGCCGCCGAAGCGGCCGGGCAGAAGCCGACCGATGGGCCGGGCGCCACCACCGCCGTTGGGGCCGACGTCGCCAAGGCCTCCCGCGCTTCGCTGGCCGCCGCCGCCGCCGCCGCCGCCGCCGCCAAGGTGCGCCAGGCGGCGCAGGACGAGCTGGCCGAGCAACAGCGCCGGCGTGAGCTGCACCTGCGCAGCGCGCAGTACCATCTCGAGTTCGGCGCCGTGCGAGTCCGCGAGGGCGACGCCGAGCGGGCGCTGCTGCATCTGGCGCTGCTCGGCCAGAGCCTGGCCGGCGTGCGGGCCAACCTCGGCCGCGGCGTGGTGCAGCAGGAACTCAGTTTCGCGCTGGCGGCGCTCTACAACTTCCAGCAGGTCAGCACCGACCAGGACGCCGCCGTGAAGGTGGCGGTGGAGCATCTCCGGCGGGCCCAGGCGGCGTTGCCGGCCGTGCCCAGCGGGCCGGCCGGCTCGGTCAAGCCGAGCGACGAAGCCAGCGAGCAGCAGCCGTCTACCGCCCAGGCCTCGCTCGACGGCGCGGCGGTCACCGGCGACCCGGCGGTGCTGGCGCGCGAAGTCGCCGACCTCGTCAAGCTGTTGCTGCAGCAGCAGCGCAGCACGGGCCGCGAGCGCTTGCAGGCGCTCGTGCTGGAACTCTCGGCGAGTGAGGCCGACGCGCTGCTGGAGCTGCTCGAAGCGGCCCGCCGCAACGTCGTCGAGGCGCTCGCCACGAAGTCCCTGAAGCGTGCGGCCAGCGGGCTCGACCGGCTCGGCAAGCTGCTGGCCGAACTCCCGACGGCCCTCCCAGCGGCCGCCCCGAGCGCCGCCCCGAGCGGCCCCGCCGGCAGCGCCACCGGGCCGGCCCCAGCACCGCGCGAAGCGCCGGCCGCGCCGGCCGCACCCAGCGCGGCGGCCCCGCCGCCCGCGTCTCCACTGTGAGTGGAAGGAGCAGTTCACGATGCTATCGCAGGGTCTGCCCGCCAAGGGCTTGCGCGTCGAGATCATCCACGGCGGCGATTCCGCCCAGCACCAGCGGCGCGTCTTGGAGTGGTTGGCGCTGAACGGCGACGTCGAGGTGGTCGACTGGAAGTTCTGCGCCCAGCACGACAACAACTCGCGCGTCGGCACCAGCTTCTCGACCGCCATCGTCTACCGCGAGCCGGCCGCCGGCTGAGCACCACCCGCCACCCGCGGCCCCTGACGCCACCGGCCCCACGACAGGGGTTGGGGCAGGATGCGCCATGAAGCTACTGATCACCGGCGGCGCCGGCTTCCTCGGCTACCACGTCGCCAACGACCTCGCCCGCCACGGCGTCAGCGCGGTGCTCTACGACCTCGAACCAGCCAACTTGGCGGAGTACCCCGCCGGCACCACCGCCTTCCAGGGCGACATCCGCGACGCCGCCCGGCTGCGCAGCGTGCTGCAGGAGACGCAGCCCGAGGCGATTGTCCACGGCGCCGCGGCGCTGCCGTTGTGGAAGAACGAGGACATCGTTTCGGTCAATGTCACGGGCACCCGCACCGTGCTGCAGACCGCGCAGGAGGCTGGCATCGGGCGGGTCGTGCAGATCTCCAGCACGGCGGTCTACGGCGTGCCGAAGAAGCACCCGCTCGAAGAAGATGATCCGCTGCAGGGCGTCGGCGCTTACGGCGAGTCGAAGATCGCGGCCGAGCAGGTCTGTCGCGAGTTCCGGGAGGCCGGGCTGGTGGTGCCGGTGATCCGCCCGAAGACCTTCATCGGCACGGCGCGCCTGGGCGTCTTCCAGATCCTCTACGACTGGGTCGAGAGCGGCTGCAAGATCCCCGTGATTGGCAACGGTCGCAACCGCTACCAGCTCCTCGAAGTGACCGACCTGGTCCACGGGATTTGGCTGCTGCTGAGCCAGCCAGTCGAGGTCGCCAACGACATCTACAACATCGGCGCGCAGCGGTTTGGGACCGTCCAGGACGACGTCGGCGCGCTCTGCGCCTACGCCGGCAGCGGCGCCCGGGTGCTCGCGACACACGCCCCGTCGGTGAAGCTGTTCCTGCGGGCCGCCGAGCTGGCGAAGCTCTCGCCGCTCTACAAGTGGGTCTACGGCACCGCCGACACCGATTCGTTCACGAGCACCGCCAAGATCGAGTCGCGGCTCGGCTGGACTTCGCAGTACAGCAACGCCGAGGCGCTGATCCGCAGCTACCAGTGGTACCTCGAGCACAAGGCCGCGATCGCCGGCGCGACCGGGGTGACCCACCGGGTGGCCTGGAAGCAGGGCATCCTGGGCACGGTCAAGCGCTTCCTGAAGACCAAGCCGGCGCGCTGAGGCTCAGCGCGGAATCCCGAACGCGGCGTCCTGCCGGCGGCGGCGGGACTCGTCCAGCGCGTGGCGGCAGGCGCAGTCGGCGGTCGGCCCGCCGGCCGCCCAGGCCAGGCAGAGCGTCGCCAGGTCGGGCACCCGCGTTGCCATGATCTCCTCGACCTCGGTGTGCGTCAGCGCATAGCCGGCCAGTCCGGCGGCGTTGTTGGTGGCAATCGCCACCGTGGCGTAGCACAGCTCGGCTTCGCGGGCCAGCACCACCTCCGGGACGTTGGTCATGCCCACCAGGTCGGCGCCCCAGGCGCGGTACATCCGGATCTCCGCCGGCGTCTCGAAGCGCGGGCCGTTGGTGCAGACGTAGGTGGCGCAGGGCAACAGGGCAATCCGCTGCGCCGCGGCACAGGCGGTCAGGCTGGCGCGCAGCCGCGGGCAGTAGGGCGTGGTGCTGTCGAGGTGCACGACGTCCTGTTCGAAGAACGTGCCGGCGCGGCCCCAGGTGGCGTCGATGAAGTCGGTCAGCAGGCAGAGGCTGCCAGGCGGGATGTCCGGTGAGAGCGTGCCCACGGCGTTCGAGGCGACCACCGCGGTGACGCCGAGCGCCTGCAGGGCCGCGATGTTGGCGCGGTAGTTGATGCCCTGCGGCGGCGTCTGGTGGCCCGCGCCGTGGCGTGGCAGAAAGACCAGCTCCTGGCCTTCGTGCCGCCCGACCTGCACCATCACGTCACCCCAGCGGGTGGTCACCTGCCGCGACTGCCAGCCCTGCCCGACCAGGCGGTAGAAGCCCGTGCCGCCGATGAAGCCCAGCATCAGCCATCCTCCAGAGTGGTCAGCAACTCGGCAAAGCGCTCGAAGCCGGCCCGCTCGCGGGCCCCGAACTCGAAGCGCACACACTCCCGCAGGTAGCGCAGGCAGACCGCCAGCGGCAACCCCAATCGCGCCGCCTCGGCCGCGGCGATGGCCGGGATCTGCGGTTCGGAGAGCTCCCGCGCCTGCCGCAGCAGCGCCGCCAGTTCGCCCTCGAGGCAGCTCCTCGGCGCGACCCAGGCCGCGAACACGAACGGCAGGCCGGTCCACTGGCGCCAGGCCGCCCCCAGATCGTATGGCTGCGGCCGCCGCGCATCGTGCTGCGCCGCGACGAACGCCGCCAGGGCCGGGTCGCCGATCAGCAGCGCCGCGTCGCAGTCGGCCAGCATCACCGCCAGGTCCGGCGGCCGACTGACCAACTCCGGCGCCACGCCATGCAGGTCGCGCAGCAGGATCCGCGCCAGGGCCACCGAGGTCACCGAACTGCGATCGACGGCCAGGCGGCGCACCGCGGCCAGCGGGCCGTGGTGGAAGATCGCCACGCTCTGCACCGGCCCGTCGGCGCTGACGCAGCCGGCCGCTGGCAAGATCCCGAGTTGTGGCTCCTGCAGGGCCACGATGCTGCTGACAATGGCGGCGTCGATCTGGCCGGCGACCAGCCAGCGCGCCAACTGCGAGGGCACCGCTGGGACCGGCTCCAGGCCAGGCACCGCGCCCTGCGTGATGGCCCAGCTCAGCGGCCGGGCGTTGAGGTAATCGACGATGCCGATCCGCCAGCTCATCGCCGGCGGCGGCCGCGGCCGAGCAGGCCGTACAGCAAGCCGACCACCAACAGCCCGATCACCAAGGGGCGCATCACCGCGTCGGCGCTCAGGCCGAGCCACTCCAGTCCAATCACGTCCAGCCCGGCGTCGCCCCCGCCGGGACCGGTTGACAGCAGTTGCAGCACCACCGGATTCGGGCCCTTGTCGAGCGTCGCCTCGCAGCGCGCCCCCATCCCCGGTCGCTCACCCGGCGCGGCGCTGTCGAGCGTCATGGTCTGGCGGCCGAGCTGCACCGTGAAGCTGCCGCCGGTGGGCAACTGGGCCTGTCGGATGGTCACCCGATAGCGCCCGCTGCGGGGTGCCCAGAGGCGCAGCGTGCTGGTCGCGCCGACCCGGCCGAGCGGGCAGCGGAGGTAGGCCCCACCCGACCAGCGCGGCTCCGCGCCGAACCGGTGCTTGACCACCGCCCCGAGCGCCGCGGCGTCGCCGCGTCCCAGCCATTCGGCCTCGTGCCCGCGGTTGGCGCGCTGCAGCATCACCCAGTCGATACCTACCCGGAAGCCCGACTTCTCGTTGGTCAGTGCCGTCAGCGTCAGGCGATGCCGGCCCTGCTTCAGGCGATGCACTCCCAATGGGGTCCAGTCGCCGACGGTCGGCACCTTCGCGCCCAGGTTGAGACCGCCCGCCAGCAGGGGCTTGCCGTCCAAGTGGGCCCGCACTCCGCCGTACTCGGGTCCTTTCAGGAACGACACGACCAGGCCGTAGTCGGCCGTCTCCGGAACGTCGAGCGGCACCACCAGCGTGCCGACGCTGCCACCCAGGTTGGCAACCGCCGCGCCGCCGCCGCTGAGACAGGGCTCCGTCGGCCAGGCCCCCCCGACCACGCCGGTGGCCCGCACCGTCGTCGGCCCCAGCTCGTACAGCCGCTGCTCCAACTGGGCCCCGGACCCGAGCGCCTGCAGCGGCAGCGCCTCGGCCTCCAGCGCGCCCTTCACGCGGCCCACCGGGTGCAACTCGAGACCCTCCAGGTAGACCGGCGCGGTCCCGCCGCGGAGGGTCAACACGAGGGTCGTGGCGCCCTTGGAGAGGTTCGCCTCGCCCACCGCCCAACCTGGGCCGACCGGCGCCAGAGTCCGGGGCTGGGCGCCGTCCAGGCTGCCCTGCACCTGCAGCTCGGGCCCGCCGCCAGCTCCGATCAGCGTGACCCGGTAGCGCCCCGCCGCGGCGACGTCGACCGGCAGCCGGGCCGTGCCGCGCCCGACCACCTGCAGCGCCGCCGCCGCCAGCGCCGGACGGGGCAGACCCGGCCGCGCCACCCGCCGCACGGTGCAGCCGTCCCCGCCGCTACGCGCCGGGTCGCCCGCGAAGGCGACCAGCGCTGCGGGCGCCGCGACCGTCGCGGCGCGGGCCGGGGCGGGCGCCGTCACGGCCACCGGGCTGGCAGCGTACCAGTAGACCACACTGCGGTAGCGGCACCCCGGCGCGCTGTTCTGCTCGCCATGCTCCAGGTCCAGCGTCAACCGCTGCCGAAACGGCACGCCGCCGTCGAGGTACCAGCGATAGGCCTGCACCGCGCGCTTCTCGCCGGGCAGCCAGGTCGCCCCGGCAGCGCGGTCGGCGTAGGCGCCGTGGCGGAAGTACCAGGCGCCGTCGAACCAATCCTCGGTCCCGGTGCCCACCAGGCGCTGCCCGTCGACGGTCAGCGTCTCGTCACCTTCCAGGTACTTCAGATCGGCCTGCCCCGCCAGCGTCACGGCGGCGCCGACCAGCGTCCCACGGCCGCGCAGGTCGGCCAGCCGGTGCGGTTGTCCGAGCTTGGTCAGACTCTCGACGCAGGTCGCCTGAAAGGTCCCATCGCGCGGCCCGACCGCGTCGCTGACCGCCGCGCTGACCTCGACGGCCAACGCCCGGCGGCCGGTGTTCAGCAGGCGCACCTCGGCGCTCCGCCTGAAGGGCAGCGGCCAGCGACAGCGGTAGTCGCCGGCGGCGTTGACGCTGAGCGCCGCGGACTCGTAACTGACCGCCCCCAGACCACAGGCGAAGAAGTCCAGCCAGGGCACGTCGACCGTCAGCGGCCCGCCCTCGAACCGCATCTGCAGCCGCAGCGCCAGCAGCTCGGCGTAGGTCGGCGACCCGCCCAACCGCAGCCGCAGCTCACGGACGCAGCCCGGCCCGCTGGCCTGCCACAGCACCGCGCTGCCGCCGGCCGGCACAGCGCACCGGCGGTGCACCGCCCGAGTCACCGGGACCGCCCGCTGCGGCGCGCGGTCGCCCGGCCGGAAACTCCGCCCGCCCGGCACCGCGGGCAGGGTCAGGTAGTTGATCTGATAGTAGAGCTGCTCGACGCCCTCGCCGGTGATCCGCAACGACTTGGCGAACGGCAGCGGAGAGGTGCAGGCGACGCCGCCGCCCGCGCTGCTGACATACGGCGCCACCCGCGGTGCTTGCCCCGTGGCGCGGCCAAGCTCGGCGAACGGCACTTCCCACCGGGGCTGCGCCTCACCGTCGAAGTAGAGCCGCAGCGTGCCCTGCGGATTGGCCGACCAGATCCGCGTCACCACCCCCGGGCCCCGCGCGTCGAGCAGCACCGCGGTGTTGCCGGCCTGCCGGACATAGTGCCCGCGGTCGTCGTTCCCGCCCCGCGGATCGGCGCTGCTGACCAGATGCGGCACGCCGTCGGACAGCACCGCAGCATCCACCAGGCCCGGATCGGCGGCCGCCGCACCGACCGTTCCCATCCAGCCCACTGCCACCGCGAACCAAAGCCCACGCATCATGCTGTCACCGCCAGCAGTCTAGCGGCTTTGCCAGGGATCGGCAACGGCCGGAGCGCGGCCAAGGGAACCGGTACGGCCGCGGCGAAAGGCCTGGCAGCGAGAAGCAGATGGCGTTCTGGCTGGGGTTGTCGCTGTTGTCGGTGACCGCCGCGCCGCGGACGGTGGTGGACCTGAGCGGGGCTTGGGAGCTGCGGGCCGATCCGCAGGACCAGGGCCTGGCCGACGGATGGCAGACGGCTGGGGGCGACTGGCCGACGGCGCGGGTGCCGCGGTCGTGGGAGCCGGCGCTGGGGCTCGACTACGATGGCGTCGGCTGGTACCGCCGGCGGGTGCGCGTGGCGCCGGGGCCGGGGCGTTGGTTGCTGCGGTTGCACGGGGCGGCCACCGCGGCGACGGTCTGGGTCGGCGGGCGGGAGGTCGCCAGCCATCTCGGTGCCTGGACGCCGTTCACTGCCGAGGTGACCACCGACCTGGCCGACGGGCAGCCGCACGAGCTGGTGGTCCGGCTCGACGAACGGGTGGGCCACAACACGCAGGGCTTTCTGCCGATCATCGCACCGCACTTTGGCGGGCTGTGGCAGCGGGTCGAGCTGTTGCGAGTCGGGGCAGCCTGGTTCGACGACACGGCCTGGTGGGCCCACGCCGCGGCCAGCGGCGCGCTGGCCGTGCGGTTGCCGCTGCAGGGCGAGCTGCCGGCCGGGGCCGAGGTGCGGTGGAGCCTGTCCCGCGGCGGCCGCCGCGTCGCCAGCGGTCGGCGGCCGGCGGCGGCTGTCAACTCCTGGCAGTGGCGCGGCGCGGTCACCCCGTGGGGCGACGGGCAGTCGCAGCTCTACGCGTTGACCGCCGAGCTGTGGGCCGGCGGGCGGCGGATCGACGCGGTCAGCCGCCGGATCGGCTTCCGCAGTGTCACCACCGCCGGGCGGCAGATCCTGCTCAATGGCCAGCCGCTCCGGGTGCGCGGCGTGCTCAACTGGGGCTACTACCCGCCGGAGCTGGCCCCGGCTCCCGACCCGGCCGAGTTCCGTCGCGAAGTGCGGCGGTACCGCGCGATGGGTTTCAACCTGCTCAAGTTCTGCCTCTGGCAGCCGCCCCGCGAGCTGCTCGAGGTGCTCGACAGCGAGGGCTTCCTGGGCTGGATCGAGTACCCCACCTGGCACCCCAAGCTGGACGCCGCGCACCGCGACGAGCTGTTACGGGAGTACGCCGAGTTTGGCCGCCTGGACGGTGCCCATCCGGCGGTGGTCGTCCGCAGTCTGACCTGCGAGACCGGTCCCGCGGCCGATCTGGCGGTGTTGCGGGCGCTCTACGACCAGGCCAAGGCGTGGGCGCCGGAGACGCTCGTCGAGGACGACTCGTCGTGGATCGGCTGGAACCGGATCCACGATGTCTGGGACGACCACAGCTACGGCAACAACCGCTGGTGGCGCGGGCAGCTCGACCGGCTCGAGGCCCATGTCGCGCAGCACGGCGTGAAGCCGCTGCTGCTGGGTGAAGCGATCGCCGCCGACACCTGGGCCGACAGCGCGGCCCTGGCCGCGGCGGGAGCGGCCGAGGCCTGGTGGCGACCGCGGTGCTGGGACGACCAACGGCAGTTCGAGGCCGCCCTGCGCGAACGTTTCGGCGCAGCGGCAGTCGACGACCTGCTGGCGGTCAGCCGGCGCTACGCCGCGGCGATGCGGCGCTGGCAGGTCGAGACCTTCACGGAGCGGCTGCCCGACGCCGGCTATGTGGTCAGCGTGGCGCGCGACTTCACGCTGGCCCGGATGGGTCTGGCCGACGACCTGGGCCAACCGAAGTGGCCGCTGGCCGAGTGGGCCTGGCATGGCCCGCAGGTGGTGGCGCTGGCGACGCGCGGCGACCAACGCGGCTACCTGGCCGGCGCGGCGGCCGCCCTGGGGCTGGACCTGGCGGTCGACGACTCGCCGGTCAGCCGGCCGACGCGGCGGACGGTCGGTCGGACGGTCCACGGCCGGCGGCTGAGCTGGGAGCTCTGGGCCTTGCCCGCGGCGCCGGCTGTGCCACCGGGCACGGTGGTGGTGGCCAGCGCGGACAGCCCCTGGCCGGCTGTGCTGCCCGGCGCCGCGGTGGTCGCCCCGGGCGCGGCGTTGCCGGCGACGACCCGGCTGGCCGTCTGCAGCGAGCTGACTCCGCCGCTGGTGGCCTGGCTGCGGGCCGGCGGCCGCCTGCTGCACCTGCCGGGGACCGGGCGCGGGGCCTGGCAGACCGAGGCCCTCTGGTGGCTCCGCGGCACGGTCTGGCAGCCACCGCAGGAGGCTTTCGCGGAGCGGCTGCCGGCCGGTCTGTTGAGCGACCTGCAGCTCCACGAGCTGGGCGGCGAGCAGGTGATCCGGGGCGAGCTGCTGTGGGAGCAGGTCGACCCGTTGCTGACCTGCCTCGAAACCCACGACCTGGCGACGGTCCGGCCGAACCTGCTGGTCTTCCAGACGGCGGTCGGCGAGGGGCGGCTGCTGGTCAGCGCGCTGCGCCACGGCGGGCCGGACAACGCCGCCGGGGCCTGGCTGACGCGCGAGCTGGCAGCCTGGCTGGCAGCCGGGCCCGCGCCGCAACGGGCGCTGTCCGAGGCCACCGCGGCGGCCCTGGAGTTGGCCGCGGGCGCCCGCAGCGTGCGGCTGGGCGGTCCCTGGAGGTTTGCCAAGGACCCCACCAACAGCGGCCTCGCCAACGGCTGGCAGACGCCGCAGTTCGGCGCCGCTGAGTGGCCGGAGCTGGTCGCCGGCAGCCGCGCCGAGTGGGACCTCTGGGCGACCTACGACGGCTGGGGCTGGTACCGCCGCGACCTGGAGCTGCCCGCCGACTGGCCCGCCGGCCCCGCCCGGCTGGTCTTCGAGAGCGTCGATGACATGTATGAGGTGTACGTCAACGGCCAGCTCGCCGGCGGCCACGGCCGGCTCGACCGCAGCGAGACCAGCTACCTCCGCCGCACCTGGTTGGACCTCGGGCGCTGGCTCCGACCGGGCCGTAACAGTCTCGTCGTGCGGGTCCACGACTGGTACGGCGGCGGCGGCCTGGGGCGCGACCCGCTGCTGACCACCGGCCCGGTCGAGCCGGAGTTCGATCTGCTGCGGCCCTGAGCCGTGGCGCCGGCGGGTTTGCGGTGGCGTTCGCCAGATGGTAGGCTCGCGGGCGGAGAAGGTGATGCCGACCGTCTGGCTGGCCCTGGCCCTGCTCGCCCCCGGCCTGCCGGTGGTGCGCGAGGGGCGGCCCGTGGCGACGCTCGTGCCGTTGGCCGCGACCCCCGAACGACTCGCCACGGCGCGGCTGCTGCAGCAGGTGATCCGCCTCGCCAGCGGGGCCGAGGTGCCGATCGGGGCGCTGCCGACGAACGGCACCGCAATCCTCTTGGGCCGCCCGGCGACCGGCCCGGATCCGGTCGACCTGAGCGGCCTGGACGGTGACGGCTGCGTGCTGCAACCTCTCGACAACCAACGCTACGTGGTGGCCGGGCCGACCGAGTGGGGCACCGAGTTCGGAGCGGTCGAGCTGCTGGAGCAGATGGCCGGGGCGCGCTGGCTGCTGCCGGGCGAGCAGGGGCTGGATGTGCCACGCAACGCCGATCTGACGCTGCCGGCGACGATCCAACGACAGCAGCCGGCCTACTTCTCGCGACTCTTGAGCGGGCTGGCCAACGGCACCCAGACCACCTGGGCGCGGCGCCTGCGGATGCACGGGCGGGTGCAGTTCCACCACAACCTGCTGCACCTCTTCGCGCCCGGCCGCTACTACGCGACCCGGCCGGAGTTCTTCCCAGTCTACGACGGGCGGCCCTACCGGCCGGTGGACGACGAGGACCCGCGCTGGCAGCCGAACTTCAGCGCGCCGGGGATCGTGGAGGAGGCGGTGGCCAACATCACGCGCTACTTCCGCGAGAACCCGGCCGCCGAGAGCTACAGCCTGGGCATCAACGACACCGCGCGCTTCGACGAGCGGCCGGAGTCCTTGGCCCGGGAGGTCGGGCGAAAGAACTTCCTGGGCGACCGCGATGTCTCGGACAGCTACTACCGCTGGTGCAACGAGGTGATCGAGGGGGTGCTACGCGAGTTCCCCGACAAGTGGTTCGGCTGCCTGGCCTACCACAACGTCGCCGAGCCGCCGGTCAACCTGCGAGTCCACCCGCGGTTGATCCCCTACATGACCTACGACCGGCACAAGTGGGTCCTGCCGGCCGTGCGGCAGCAGGGCGAGGAGCTGACCCGCCGCTGGCACGCCCAGGCGCCACGGCTCGGCTGGTACGACTACGTTTACGGCACGCCCTACTGCCTGCCGCGCTGCTATCCCCAGCAGATGGCCGCGGCCCTGCGCTTCGGGCGCGACCAGGGGGTCACCGCGCATTACGCCGAGGCCTACCCGAACTGGGGCGAGGGGCCGAAGCTGTACCTCTATCTGAAGCTGCAGTGGAACCCCGATCTGGACGTGGCAGCGACGCTGGCGGAGTGGTACGAGCGTTGCGCCGGTCCCGCGGCAGCGCCCCTGTTGGCTGGGTATTACGCGCTCTGGGAGCGCTTCTGGACCGTCCGCGCGCCGGCCGGGAAGTGGTTCCGGGGCGGGCAGTACCTCAGTTTCGCCGACCCCGGCTACCTGGCCGAGGTCGATCCGGCCGACCTGCAGCGCAGCCGTGCCCTGCTTGACCGGGCGTTGGCGCTGACGGCGACGCCGGCGCAGCGCTGGCGGGTCGGCGTGCTGCGCGACGCCTTTGGCTATTACGAGGCCAGCGCGGTCAGCTACCTGGCCGACCACGCCGCGGTCGGGGCACCACCGGCGACCGAGGCCGCCGCCCTGGCGGTGCTGGAGCAGGCGGCCGACGGCATCGACCGCGGCGCGGCCCGGCTGGCGCTGGTCGACTCCTGGGGCCAGGACGCGCTGCTGACGCACCCACTGCCGCCACAGCGCTACGGCGGGCTGAGCCGCAGCGATTGGGGCGGCGGACCGCTCTACCAACTGCTCTCCTGGGCGCAGCGCAGCCCGGCGGTGCTGGCCCGGCTGGAGGCCCTCGGGCGCAGCGGCGGCCCGGCGCTGCGCGAGGCGGCGCGGGCGCTGAGCGACCTGGCGGCCGGGCGGGCGACGGCGGTCAGCAGCAACCCGTCGGTCGAGGAGCACGCCACCGGCTGGACGATGTGGGTCAGCGACGTTGGCCAGATCGGGCGCAGCGACGCGGCGGCGCAGGACGGCCGGTGGTGCCTGCTGGCCACTGGCCTGCGGCGCGGCGGACCCTACCAGTTGCTGCCGGTGCAGCCCGGTCGTTACCTGGCGACCTGCTGGATCAGCGCGCCGGCCGGCCAGGAGAGCCCGGTCACGGTGGCCCTGACAGGCACCATGCGCGGCGACGACAACGTCAACCTGCCCTCGCCGCAGGCCCAGGCGGCGCCGCTGCCGGGCGTCTGGACGCCGTTGGTCTGCCCGGTCACAGTGCCCCAGCAGATCGGCGCCGTGACCGTCACGCGGATGCTGCTCTGCCCGATCGTCGACGGGCTGCGGCCCGGAGAGAAGGTCTACCTCGATGCGATTGCGCTGCACCGCCTGCCTGATTAGCCTGCTGGCCGCCGGCGCCGCCGCGCAGACGCCGCTGTGGGACACCCGACCCGACACCTGGGTCGCCACCGACGGCCTCGGGCGGCGCACGCCGGGCTACGAGCAGGTCGGCCCGCCGCGGCCAGACCGCACCGTGGCGATGTTCTACTTCCTCTGGCTGGGCGCCCACGTCAACGGCGGCCCGTATGACGTCAGCCGGATCCTGCTGCAAGACCCGGACGCCATGCAGCAGGCGGACTCACCACTGTGGGGCCCACTGCACGGGACCCACCACTGGGGTGAGTCGATCTTCGGCTACTACACCATGGACGACCCGGCGGTGCTGCGCAGCCATGCCCAGCAGTTGGCCGACGCCGGGGTCGACACGGTCGTCTTCGACTGCAGCAATCAGCTCAGCTACCCGCAGTACTACGTGCCGTTGATGACCACCTGGAGCCAGATCCGGGCCGCCGGCGGGCGCACCCCGCAGGTCGCCTTCCTGTGCCCCTTCTGGCAGCCCGGCAAGGTGGTCCGGGAGGTCTACCGGGACCTCTATGCCCCCGGCCGCTGCAGCGACCTCTGGTTCCGCTGGGAGGGCCGGCCGCTGATCCTGGCCGACCCCGACCTGCTGCAGGAGACCCAGCCCGGCGAGCGGGGCGACCGGCCGGACCGCCTGGAGCCCGGCCACACCCTGGGGGTGCAGTTCACCACCAGCGCCCCGGTGCCGCAGGTGACCTGCTCGCTGCCGACCTGGAACAGCATCGGCTCGGCAGCAACGCTGACCCTGCGGCGCGACGGGCCGGCCGGCCCGGTGGTGCAGACCCGTCGCCTGCTGAGCATCGCCGACAACGATTGGGCCGGCCTGCGCTTCGACGAGCCGCTGCCCCCGGGCACCTGGTACCTGGAGCTGGCCGATCCGCTGGGCACCGTCGGCTGGTGGAGCGGCGGCCAGACGCCGGGCGTGACGGCCTGGGCCGACGGCCGCCCGGTCGCCGGGTCGCGCTCGCTGCGGGTGGCCGCCGACAGCCCGGAGGATGCCGCGATCCGCCGGTTCTTCTGCTTCCGCGCCCCGCAGCCCAGCTACTTCCAGGGGCCGGTGAAGCCGAACATGTGGAGCTGGCTGGAGGTCCACCCGCAACACGTCTTCCGCAACGACCGCGGCGAGGCCGAGCAGATGTCCGTGGGCGTGGCCCAGAACGCCGTCGGCGAGCGGCTCGGTTCGCTCAGCGAGCCGGGCGCGCGCGGCCGCACCTGGCACCGTGGCGCCCGCGACCCGCGGCCAGGGGCGGTGCGCTGGGGGCTGAACTTCCAGGAGCAGTGGGAGCACGCCCTAACCGCCGACCCGCGGGTGCTGTTCATCAGCAACTGGAACGAGTGGATCATGGGCCGCTTCAACGAGTTCGCCGGCGTCCGCCAGCCGGTGATGTTCGTCGACGAGTTCAACCAGGAGTACAGCCGCGACCTCGAGCCGATGCGCGGCGGCCACGGCGACGACTACTACTACCAACTGGTGTCCAACATCCGCCGCTACAAGGGCGTCCGCCCGCCGGACCCACCCGCCGCGCCGCGTGCGATGGCGGCCGGCGACTGGCGGGCCTGGCAGGGCGTGCGGCCGGAGTTCCGCGACGACCGGGGCGACCCGATGCAACGCGACTGGGACGGCTACAACCGGTGCACCCGTTACGTCAACCGCTCGGGTCGGCACGACCTGGTGGCGGCGAAGGTCGCCCACGACGCAACGACGGTCTGGTGCTACCTGCGTTGCGCCGCGCCGCTCGCTGGCCCCGACGCCACCACCGGGCTTTGGCTGCTACTGAATACCGACGGCCGGGCCACCGGCTGGGATGGCTTCGACCTGCTGCTGAACCGCGCCGGCCCGCATGGTGAGGTGCTGATCGAGCGCAGCCGCGGCGGCTGGCAGTGGGAAACCGTCGGCACCGCCCAGCGCCAGGTGCAGGGCGCGGAGCTGGTGCTGGCCCTGCCCCGCGCGCTGCTCGGCCCCGCGGGCCCGCTGACGGTGGAGCTGAAGTGGGTCGACTCGGTGCAGACCCCGGGCGACCCGCTGGCCTTCCTGACCGACGGCGACGCCGCCCCGAACGGCCGCTTCGCCTGGCGCTGGCGCGGGCTGTGAGGTCCTAAGCCAACCTGAAGCAGACGCTAACACGCGCTTCTCGGATCGCGGCGATGCTGCCGTCGCGGCTTGGGAGGCAGCGATGCGCGGCATCTGGCGCGGTCTGGTGGTGGGCTGGGTGACTCTGGTGGTTGGCGTCGGGGCGGTCAGCGCCGCGCCTTGGAAGTTCGCCGTGATGAGCGACACCCAGTGGGCGCCGGCGGTCGACCACGTCGGCCGCGGCGTGGCGATCGAGATCATCGCCAGCCTAAACCAGGAGTTCATCCGGCACGGCGTCGCGTTTGTGATCGAGGTTGGTGACCTCACCGACAACGGCGGGGAGGACGGCGAGGAGTTCCTCTCCGAACTGAACATCCGAGCCGCCGCGAATCTGGCGCTGCAGCAGGCCGGCATCCGGTTCTTCCCGCTGCGCGGCAATCACGAGGATAGCGCGGCGGCGGCGAAGCGCTTCGGGGAGGTCTTCGCGGGACTGCCCGGCACCGCTGCCTGGCGCGACGGCGACGGCTACACCGCCGGCACCCCCGCCGAGTTGCCCGGCCTGGCCGGGCTCAGCTACGCCTTCGCGTATCGCGACGCCAGCTTTGTGCTGCTTGACCAGTTCACCTTGCCGACTCCCGCGGGCCAGGCCGTGGACTACCCGATCGCGCGGCAGCAGCCTTGGATCACCGCGCAACTGGCGGCGGCCCAGGCCGCGGGGCGGCACGCCTTTGTGTTCAGTCACAAGAACCTGCTGGGGCAGAACCACAAGGACAACCTCTTCGGCACGCCGCGCGGCGCCGCGGATCCGGGTGATGCCGACCCGGCGAAGCAGCCGACCCAGACCGCCTTCTGCCGCGCGATGGCGGATCATGGCGCGCGCTGGATCTTCAGTGGGCATGACCACCTCTACCACCGGGCGCTGGTGACGTCACCGGACGCTGCCCGGAGCGCCACGGTGCAGCAGATCATCGCCGGCTCCAACAGCTACAAGTTCTACGACCCGCGGTTGCCCTACTCCAGCAACGAGCAGCCGCTGATCCAGGAGCGCAAGTCCGTCGGCTACCTGATCGTTACGGTCGACGGCCCGCGGGTCCAGGCCGACTACTACTCGGTGCCTTGCCAGCTTGTGATCAACGGGAACATCAGCTCGTGGCACTCGCCGGGCGCCTTCCCGCAGGCTGACCGGTTTGGCTACAGCACCAACGGCCAGGGCTTCGTCGTGGCGCCGGGTGAGAGCTTCACCAAGGTGCTCGACGCTGCGCCGAGCGGCCCCGGCTGGGTCGGCTCGCGACTGGAGCTGCTGGGCGGCGAGAACACCGTGGTTGGCACGACCGCCGACGAGGAGTACGTGATCCGCCGGCCCACCGCCAACCACGTCACCACCGGCTGGCAGCCGGCGCCGCTCCCGGCCCTGGTCAGCGACGTGGTCAGCCTGTGGGGGATGCGGATCCGGCCGCGCTCGCCGCGCAGCAATCCGTACTGCCTGGCGCTGAGCTACGACACTGCCCGCGTGCCGGCCGCCCAGGCTGGTCGCTTGACGCTGCTGGTGCGCACCAGCCGGGGCTGGGTGCCCGCGGTCAGCCGCAACACCGCGGGCCGGCCGCGCTATGTCGAGGGCGCCTACACCAACCAGCCGCTGGGCACCGCGGGGGTCTTGGCCGAAGCCGGACGCGTCTGGGCAGTGCTCGACTACGATGGCGACTTCGCCGTCGGCGTCCGGCGCTGAGGCCAGCCAGCGGGTTAGGTCTTGACGGTCAACGGAGGCGATGGTATACCTAACCCTGCTCCGTTGGGGAGTCGTCTAGTGGCAGGACAGCGGACTCTGGATCCGTATGCGGGGGTTCGAATCCTCCCTCCCCAATTTGGCCCCATCGTCCAGTGGCCTAGGACGCGGGATTCTCGATCCTGAAACAGGGGTTCGACTCCCCTTGGGGCTATCCCCAGGATCTCGCCTTGCGGCGGGGTCCGCTGTAGAACCCCGCCGCAAGGCGGGGTTCTTTGCATCTAGGAGCGCCCGATGATCGCAGCCCGACTCGCGCCGCGGTTGCTGCCCACGTTGTTGCTGCTGAGCAGCTTGGCCCACGCTGACGTGTCGGTGCCGTTCGCCCGATTCTACGAACAGTACGCCGCCGCCGGGGTGGTCTACGATCCGCTCTGGAACGACCTCCGCGCCCGTCCCGACCTCTACGCACAGCGGGCCATCGCCTATCAGGTGCTGGTCAAGGGCCGCATCGACAGCCCGTCGGAGACCCGGCTGATCGCCTACACGACGCGCGACGAGGCGGTCACCATCGTCTGCCCCGGTGGCTGCGCCGCGGCCGCGCTGGGGACCTGGATCGGGGTGATCGGCGGCCTGACGCCCGAGGGCAACCTGCTGCTGGCGGCGGCGGTGACGCAGATCCGGCCGCCGCAACTGCACACCACCACCTCCACCACCACCGCCGCGCCGAGTGGTGACACGGGCTCGGCCAACGGTGCCGCCGGGGTGGCGCAGCAGCCGGCCGGGGCGACCGCCCCGACCGCGCCGCAGAGCACCGCCGCGCTGACGCCGCGCCTGCCCGACGGCACCGCGCCGCTGCCGGCCGAGGGGCTCAAGTCGCGGACCACCGCCCTGCCCGGCGGACAGCCCACCGCCGCCCAGACGGCCACCGCCCTGGCGGCCGCCGAGGCCAACGCCATCGCTCGCCTGGAGCGCTTCATCACCACCCGCAACCGCCGCATCGATCCCGCCGAGCGGCGGCTGATTGCGACCGAGATCCTGCGCTGGTCGCGCTACCACGGCTTCCGCTGGGAGTTCTTCGCAGCGGTGATCGCCGCCGAGTCCGACTACAACAAACGCTGCGTCAGCTCGGCCGGCGCGATGGGGCTGGGGCAGCTGATGCCCTTCAACTGCAAGGACTTCGGTGTCAGCGACCCGTTCGATGTGCGGCAGAACCTGGCCGGGTCGGCGGCGCACCTGCGCGAGTTCCTCGACAAGTACCGCGACCGCGACGCGCTGACGCAGTTCCAGTTGACCCTCGCCAGCTACAACGCCGGGCCGGGGGCGGTCCGCAAGTACGGCGGGGTGCCGCCCTACAACGAGACCATCAACTACATCAAGAAGATCGCCGACCTCTACGTGCGGCTCTGCAACGAGAGCGCCGCCGCTGGCGGCTAGTGTCCTGTCGCAGATCGACGGGTAGCGGGCGGAAACAGGCTCTGGCGGCTCTGCGACGCCGTCATCGAACCAGCCCATCGCGCCGGTAGGTCGGATGCCCAGGTCCGCCCTGGGGCCGGCGAGAAGCACAGGCGACTGTGCAAGTACGCGAACATTCAGTGCCTCATTGGCGTATGATGACCAACGAGGAGAGCACACCATGGACGTCGTCCAGCCCCCGGACGAGGGAGTGTTGGCCGGCCTCGGCGAACGCCTTCGCATCCGTCGCGATGCGGTGGGCCTGAGCGTCCGCAAGCTCGCTGAGCAACTTGGCGCCAGCCGTAACACCATCACGAACTACGAACAAGGCCACACCGTGCCGAGCACGAGTGATCTGGTTCGGCTCGCGGCGGCTCTGGGGTGCACCTTGGTTGACCTGCTCGACCTGCCAGCATCCCAGCCACCGGCGCGCTTCGCCTTTCGCGCCCACAAGGCGCTTCAGAGCAATCCGGACGTCGCGGTCATGGCGCAGAAGTACCTGCGGGCCTATGCCGACATCGAGGAGATCTGCGACGCGCGCCTGCCACGCCGGCTGCGCCGGGCACCGGTAGCGACGGCGGGGCCGAACCTGGACCTGCGCATCGCGGCGACCGCCGAACGCGTGCGTGAGGACTCCGGGTTCGCGGAGCTGGGCCCGACCAACATCGTGCAGGCCCTTGAGAACCTCGGGGTGCGCTGTATCTTCTTCCAGCATCCGACCCCCGGTCTGGATGGGATCAGCGTCGAACAGGACGAAATGAGCCTCGTGCTCTTGCCGGACCGGGCGCAGGTCGTCGAGCGCGTTATCTTCAGCGCCGCGCACGAGCTGGGTCATCTGGTGCTGCACCCCGAGTTGTTCACGGCAGCGGCCCAGAAGGTGGACGACGCCCGCGACTACGAGCACGAGGCCCATGTGTTCGCGGCCAGCTTCCTGGTGCCGGAGGGCGACCTGCTGCGGACCTGGCAGGATGAACGGCTGGCCCGGTTGCCCCTGGAGCGTGCGCTGCTGGTGCTCAAGTGGCGCTTCCAGGTCAGCTTCTGGGCACTTTTCGAGCGCGTGCGCGGGCTAGGGTTGACCGAGACCACCTATCCGGCGTTGACCACGAGCGTGAAGCGCCTACTTGGCTTCGAGGGTCGCGCCAGTCGGCAGGACCTGGAACCCCAGCCGCTGCCAGCCGGCGCCTTGTACCGCTCCACACGGTTCGAGCGTCTGGTCTACAGTGCCTTCGTCCAAGAGGAGATCGGGGTCGCCAAGGTCGCAGAGCTGCTGCAACTGACCGTCGATGATGCCCGACGTCGCACCGCGGAGTGGATCAGGCCCCGTGCTGAACTGGTGGGATGAGGCGCTCTGGGACACTTGCTCGTTGATCACACTGGACCTACTGGTGCAGTGGGACGCCGGGTTCCGCGAACACGTCGGGGCACCGCGCTGTGTGGCGGTGAGCCTGTCGGACGACAACCTGCGGCCTGACACCGCGGGGCGCCTGACGACTCTGGTCGGGCCGGTTGTGGAACCGCCAGACCTGCTGACCACTGTCGGATTCCTCCGTACGGCCGACCTGCCGCGCGCCGTGGCCGAGGTCGACCGCGTCGTCTACGTCACGGCAGCCCACCATCGGCTCGCCGTGGTCACCGCCGACCGCAAACTCGCCCGAGCCATCGCGGCGCGGCACCAGCGGGTTGGCAACATGGCGCTGATCCTCAAGGAACTGGTGACCAGCCGTGCGATGGCGGCTGCAGCGTGCGACTCGGCGCTGGCGCGCCTGGCTGCCCAGCAGGAGTTCCTGTTGCCACCCAGCGGTCCGCAAGGTTGGACTGGCCTCAGGAGCTACCGCTTCCCGTGAGCAACTACGAACCAAGCGGAATAGAGTACAATCGGGTCGAGCGATTCGGCGGCCATGGGGCGTCTCTGCAAGGCCGATCCCAGCACCTTGGACCGTTTGGAACGCGCGCTTGAACTTCGATTCCGGTTTGGATGATCAGGACACCAGGCGATGAGCCTCGACGAGGCCCTCTTCCGGCTGGTCAACGAGACCAGCGCCAATCCGCTGTTTGACGCCTGGATGCCCTGGCTGACCGCCGGGGATCGGGTGCTGGCGGTGCTGCTGGGCAGCGGTCTGCTGGTGCTGGCCCAGGCCGCCCTCCGCCGCGATCGCGCCGCGTTGCGGCTGGCGGGGCGGGTGGTGCTGGTGGCGCTCGGCGGCGTGGCGCTCTGTGAGCTGATCGGCGGCAACCTCCTGAAGCCCCTGCTGGCCCGCCCGCGGCCGCCGCTGGCGCTGGCCGAGGTGCGGCTGCTGGTGGGGCTGGGGCCTAGTGGCAGTTTCCCCAGCCTGCACGCGGCCAACAGCCTGGCGGTCACCAGCGCGCTGGTCTACGGTTACCGCCGCCTGGCGCCGTTGCTGGTCTACCCCGTGGTGATCGCCTACTCGCGGGTCTACGTCGGCGTGCACTACCCCTCCGACGTGCTCGCCGGAGCGCTCCTCGGCGGCCTGGCCACGGCGCTGCTGTGGCGCCTCAGCGGCCGGCCGCGTGGTATGCTTGCGACTGAGGCACAGGCAGCGTGACCGAGGCGGTCGACAAACCGGGGCAGCCGTTACCGGCGCCAGCGCGGCGCGGGTGGCTGGGCTGGCTGGCCCGCGCGGCGGTCAGCGCGGTGGTCCTCGGCTGGGTCTTCACCCGGCCAGAGAACCGCGCTGCGGTGGCTGGTGTCAGCGGTCACACGGCCGTCGTGGTGCTCTGGGCCGTGCTGCTCTACGCCGGCTGCCAACTGCTCACGGCACTGCGCTGGTGGTGGCTGCTACGGCTGGTCGGAGCCCCGGTGCCGTACCTCGCCACGGTGCGGGTGACTTTCAGCGGGATGTTCGCCAACTACTGCCTGCCGACCAGCGTCGGCGGCGATCTGGTGCGGATCGGGCTGGTCACGCGCCATGGCGTGCCGGCCACGCTTGGCGCGCTGACGGTCTTCCTGCAGCGCTTCACCGGCCTGGTGGTGCTGCTGCTGTTTGGCCTGCTGGGCCTGGCGGCTGGGGCCGGACAGACCGACCCGAGCGCGGCCCGCTTGCTGTCGGTGGTGGGTGCGCTTTCGGCCGGCGGCCTGCTCTGCCTGGCGGCGCTGGCGCTGGCCGAGCAGCGCCGGCAGATCAGCCAGCGGCTGCCGCGGGCGCTGGGCGGGCCGCTCCGCAAGCTCAGCGCCGCGCTGCAACAACTGGCCAGCCAGCCCCGCGGCCTGCTGTTGGTGCTGGCGCTGTCGGTGACTTATCAACTCCTGATCGTCGGCCTGCAGGCCTGGCTCGGCTGGACCGCTGGGGTGCGGCCGGCGGCGGTGCACTGGTTCTGGACCGTGCCGATGGTGACGCTCACCGAGATGGTGCCGCTGCCCGGCGGGCTGGGCATCCGTGAGGCCGCCGCCGAGGGCGTCTTCCATGTGCTGGGGTTCGGCGCCCTGGGCGCGCTGGCCTCGCTGCTCTGGCAGGCCACCAAGTTCCTGACCAGCCTGCCCGGCGGCCTGCTGCTGGCCTGGGGCGAGCGTCGGGAGCCGCGGCCGTGACCGCCGCCCTGCCCGGCGCGGGCGCCGCGCGGCCGCGCGAGCTGCTGGCCGCCGCGGCGCGCTACTGTGGGCAGCGCCTGCTGGCCTTCCTCGGCTATCTCGGGGACGTCGTCTTGTTGGGCAACCAGACCGTGCAGTTCATCTTGCGCGGACAGGTCACGCGGCGCGAAGTCTTCGACCAGATGGCGGCGATCGGCGTGGCGGGGCTGCCGCTGGTCGCGCTGACCGTCTGTTTCAGCGGCATGGTCTTCGGGGTCTACGGCGTCGAGCAGTTCAAGGCCTTTGGGCTGACCAACCTGCTCGGCGGGATCACCGCGATGTCGATGACCCGCGAGGTGGCGCCGGTGCTGGCGGCGACGGTGGTGGCCGCCCGCAGCGGCTCGGCGATCGCCGCCGAGATGGCGACCATGAAGATCACCGAGCAGCTCGACGCGCTGCGCGCGCTGGCCACCGATCCGGTCGAGTACCTGGCGGTGCCGCGCTACATCGCGCTGGTCTTCACGTTGCCGATGCTGGCCCTGGTCGGGATGTGCGCCGGCACCTGGGGCGGCGGGCTGGTGGCCACCTGGAGCGGCATCTCGTGGGGTGAGTACATCAGCCAGATTCCCGATCGCGTGCCGCCCGACTATGTCGTCAACGGCTGCATCAAGGCGATGGTGTTCGGCGCGCTGATCGCCCTGGCCAGCCTGCGCCAGGGCTTCCGCTGCGGCTACGGCGCGGAGTCGGTCGGCCGCACGACGACCCAGGCGGTGGTGCTCAACATCCTCTGGATCCACGCCGCCAACCTGCTGCTGGCGATGCTCACCGAGTAACCGCCTCAGTCTGGGGGCGCCTCCGGCCGCGGCAGGTGTAGCGTGAAGGTGGAGCCCGTGCCGGGCTGGCTGACCACGCTGATCCACCCGCCGTGCACCTCGGCCAGGCGCCGCACGAGGTGCAGGCCGACCCCGGTCCCGGTGATCTTGCGCTCCGGGGCGGTCAGCCGCTCGAACGGCTCGAAGACCCGCCCGGCCTGCTCCGGAGTCAGCCCGAGGCCCTCGTCCGTGACGGCGATCCGCAGCTCCGCGCCCGCCTCGCTCAAGCGCACGCTGACCAGTCCGCCGGCGGGCGAGTACTTCACGGCGTTGTTCACCAGGTTGGTGAGAATCTGGTAGAGCTTGTCGCCGTCGACCTCCCGCAAGGGCTGCGCCAGGTCGCTGTGCAGTTCGAAGGTATGACGGTCGGTGGCCAGCTTCTGGGCCTCGATCACGCTCCGCGCCAGCGCCGGCAGGTCGGTCGGCTCCAACCGCAGGTCGGGCTCGCGGCCGGCTTCCAGGCGGGCCGTGTCGAGCATGTTGTGCAGCAGCCGCATCAACCGGCCGCAAGTCTCGACGCACAGGCCAAGCATCTCGCGCTGCGCCTCGGGCGGCACCGGCAGCGCCAGCAGCGTCTTGGCAGCGCCCTGGATGCCGGCCAGCGGGTTCTTCAGCTCATGCGCGACGTCCCGCACGGCCTCGTCGCGGAAGCGCACCAACTGCTCCAGCTTGGCGCGGCGACCCTCGCTGCGGATCAGCTCCTGCGCCAGCGCCACGCCGCAGAAGACGCAGAACAGCGCCGCGCCAAGGCTGTGCAGGCTGACGCTGACGCGGGTCTCGGGGAAGAAGAGGATCAGTATCACCACGATGAAGCCGTCCAGCACGGCGACCGCCATGCCGGCCAGAATCACCGGCAGCCGCGCCTGCAACGGCGCGAAGCCGACCTCGTGCCGGCGCCGCCAGCCGCGCATCAGGACCACCCAGGCGATCACCGCCTCGAGCAGCAACAGCGGCATGATCCACCGGAACAGCGGCCCGATGTTGAACCAGCGCCCGGGGGTGGCGCTGACCAGGACGAAGCTGTCGGTGAAGACCAGGCCGACCATCAGGACGCCCAGCAGGTAGGTCAGCGCGATGCCCCGCCGGCTGCGCCGCAGACCCGACACGAGCAAGGCCAGGTGCAGGAAGAGGGTCACCGCGCTGACCACCCCGACGTACTGGTTGCGCAACCAGAACAGCGCCTGGGGGCGCTGGATGTCGATGTTGGTGAGGTACGACGAGAGCGCCATCCAGCCCAACGCGAGGGCCAGCACGGCAAACACCAGATCGGCCAGGCGGCGGCCGAAGCGGCGGTGGATCACCAAGAAGGCGACGGCAATCTCGAGGCACAGCACCGCCGCCACCACCGGCACCAACATCGCCATCGACCAACTCCCATCCCAAGGAGTCTGACGCGGACGCCGCCCCGCCAAGTTCCCCTGACGCCGCAGGGCTACGGCGCGCCTGTGACCTGATCTGCCGCAGCCTTCCCTCGGATCGACGGCAGTCCGTGCACCAGTCGCGCCACGGCGGCGCCGTCCATCGCGAGGGCACCGGCCTCTGGGGCGCGGAGCGGCTCGACCGCCGCTTCGCTCGCACCGTAGCGGCGCAGGCGCGCTGCAAGCAGTCGTCGGCCGTCCGCCGGCTGCTGAGGCCGCCCCAGTGGCCGGGGAAGTCGGTGTTGTGCGCCGTCGTCGATCCCGCCCCGTCCAGCTCCGCCAGCAGGTTCTGCCCGTCCCACACGAACTGCGTCGTGCCCGCACCCGTCACCTTCCGCCGCCGCAGGCCGTCCGCGGCGTAGGTGTAGGTCTCGAGTCCGGTCAATGTCTCGACCGCCACCAGTCGATGCTCCGCATCCCAGGTGTAGCTGGTCAGCCCGCTCGGGCGCGGGTCAGTGAGCGTATTCCCGTTACCACCATAAGCTATGCTGGTGATCCACGAGTCCCCGGCGCTGGCGAAGGCCGTGGCGTTGGCGCTCCTGAGCGGGCCCGGATGGCCGACGCGTTGGAACGTGATGGCCAGCAGCGGGGCGGTGTCGGCGTCGACCTCAATCGGCGCGGGCAGCGCCAGGATCACCTGGTGCGCACCGGCGGCGCTGATGGTGGCGCTGGCGAGGGTCTCCAGGACCGTCCGATCCGCCGCGAGCGTCTGCAACGTCACGGTCCAGTGGTTCGACCCATCCCAGGTCCCCGTCGCCGCCACCACCACGAGACTCGCCTGCTCGACCATCAAATCGGCCGCGGGCAGCGTGTAACGTAGCGCCAGGGCCGCACAGCTCAACGGCGGCGCGACGACCGGCTCGAAGACGCACAGCGCCCCCAGCGTGGCGACATCGGACACTCCGGCCAACCGTTTCGGCTGATCTCGCAGCGTCCCTGCCCCCGGCGCGTGGTCGGCCGCGAAGCCGGATCGCCGACGCAACAACGGCGACACATCACGCGGGCATACTGATCCCGCTGTCGCGGACGGAGGACACAGGAAGTGAGCTGGCCGAAGCTCACCTGCACCGCTCAAGACCATGGCTGGGGAGAACGTCAGTGAAACGACACGCCTTCACGCTGATCGAGCTGTTGGTGGTGATCGCCATCATCGCGATTCTGGCGGCGATTCTGTTCCCGGTGTTTGCCAAGGCGCGGGAGAAGGCCCGGGCCAGTTCGTGCATGAGCAACTGCAAGCAGATCGGCCTGGCGGTGACGCAGTACTGCCAGGACTACGACGAGACCGCCCCGCTGGCCTCGTTCGGCTACAACGCCACGGCGCAGTGGCCGATGCCGGACGGCTCGCTGGGCAACGCGATGCTCTTCTACCACGTGATTCTGCCGTATATGAAGAGTGTCCAGATCCTCAACTGCCCGAGCTACCCGGGGACCAAGTACAACGGCCAGTACCACCCGCCGGGCGGGTTCGGCGGCAACCAGTTCTGCTGGGGGCTGCCGATCGCTCGGTACGCCTACCCGGCCGAGCTGGCGGTGTTCATGGACGCCGGCTGGAACCGCGTCTCCGAGCCGAACTTGGACCGCGCCGCGAGCCGCGCGGATGGCTACTACTTGCTGGACTGGGACGACCAGGCGGCGGTCACCGGTGGCGACAACAGCATGGCGCCGTCGCCGCGGCACAACCTGACCACCAACGTGGTGTTCATGGACGGCCACGCCAAGGGCATTCAGACCAGCAAGATGATCGACACCGCACAGCCGTGGCCGACCGATGCCGCGACCCGGCGGATCTGGGATCCCGCCGCGCCCTGACGCCGGCGGGTTACAGGATCGTTGACGAAAGGGACGCCGTGCCACCCGGTCCGGCGTCCCTTTCGTCGGCGGTGCCGTCATGCTAACCGACAGGAACGTCCGGGAGTCGGCTGGTGCGCATGAAGACCTGGCAGAAGGGCCTCGCTGGCACGTTGCTGCTGCTGCTGATCGCGCAGGCCAGCGGCCTCTCGGCCGGGCTCGACCGCTGGCTGGGTGACAGCCACTGGCGCTGGGCCGCGGCGCGGCGGAGCGAGCCGTTCCCGCCACAGGTCGTCGTGATCGGCATCGACGACGCCAGCATCCGCCAGCTCGGTCGGCTGCGCAACTGGTCGCGCAGTCTCTACGCCGACCTGCTGGACCGCCTGAAGCTGGCCAAGGCGGTCGGCCTCGATGTGCTGTTTGTCGACCCCGACGAGCGCGACGCCGCCGGCGACCGCGCCTTCACCGCGGCGGTCAAGCGGCACGGCCGGGTGGTCGTGGCGTTCAACCAGTGGACCGTGCTGCGGCCGTTGGGACAGGCCGACCTGGCCGCCATCAAGGCCTTCTCGGTACGGTTGCCGCAGGTCCCGACCCAGGGCTGGCCACTGTTGCAGCCGCAGTTGCTGCAACCGCCGCTGCCCGACCTCGTCACCAACGCGGCAGCCTTCGGGACGGCCGACGTCACCGCCGACGCCGACGGCGTCTATCGCCAGCCCTTGTTGCTGCGCTCGACCTTGGAGCAGCGCCTGCTGCCGCACCTGGCGGTCAGCCTGGCGGCGCTGGCCAGCGGCACGCCGCTTGAGCAGGTCGCCAGCACCCCACGGCAACTGACCTTCGGCGACCGCCAGGTCCCGCACCGCGCCGGGCGGGTACTCTTGCAGCCGATCGCCGTGGCCGCCGGGTTCGGGCGGAAGGGCGGCCAGCCGGTCACCACGATCAGCTTCGCCGAGGCGTTGCGGGCCGCTCCGCAGCAGTTCGCCGAGAAGGTAGTGCTGGTCGGCGAGACCGCCGTGGGCACCACCGACATTCGGGCCAACCCGCTCGACAACGGCCTCCGCGGCGTCGAGCTGAACGCGGAGATTCTGGCCAACCTGCTCTACCTGCCAGCGGTCCAGCCGTTGCCGGCGCAGTGGCAGTGGCTGGCCCTGCTGGCGGCACTGGCGGTGCCGCTGACGCTGTTCGGCAGGCAGTCGCCGAAGGTCGCCACGGTCGGCTCGTTGCTCGCCCTGGCGCTGCTGCTGGGCGGGCTGGAGGCGGCCTTCTGGCTGGGCCGGCTGCTGCCGAGCTGGGCACCGGTGCTGGTCGGCTGCGGTGGCGCGACGCTGCTGATGGGCCTGCAGCGGTTGGCTGAGGAGAACCGCGCCAAGGAACAGGTGCGGCAGAGCTTCTCGCTGTACGTCTCGCCCGAGGTCGTCAACGAGATCGTCAACGACCCGCAGCAGGCGCATCAGGAAGGGCGTCGGCAGCAGACCGCGGTGCTCTTCAGCGACATCCGCAGCTTCACCACCTTCTGCGAGCAGAATCCGCCGGAGCAGGTGGTGCAGCAGATGCGCACCTACCTCGGCAGCATGGCCGACAGCGTCACCGCCCACCGCGGCGTGCTCGACAAGTTCATCGGCGACGCCGTGATGGCGCTCTGGGGGCCGTTCCTGGAGCCCGACATGAACCCCGGAGCGCTGGCCGTGGTGTGCGGGTTGGACATGCTTGACCGGCTCGACGGCCTCAACGCCGAGTGGGCCGCCGCCGGGCTGCCAACCCTCAAGATCGGCATCGGTGTGCACTTCGGCGACGCGATTGTGGGCAACATCGGGTCCGACAGCCGGATGCAATACACCGCGCTGGGCGACGCCGTGAACCTCGCCTCGCGGCTGGAGAGCAACACCAAGGAGCTGAAGGCGACCTTCGTGGTCAGCCGCGAGCTGCGCGACGCCGCCGCCCCGGCGCTCGGCGCCGCGGTGACCTTCCGACCCGTGGCGACGATTCAGGTTCGTAACAGGAACACCCCAGTCGAGGTTTTCGAGGTGCTCCGGCCGGTAACAACCCAGGAGGAGAGCCATCATGCAACGTAAACCGCCGCCCAAGAGCGGCGACCAGGCGCTGAAAGACGCGCTGCTGGACATGGGCAAGCAGAAGAAGCAGAGCGACCGCCGGGCCGCGCGGGCGAAGGGCAAGTGGTCGGCCAAGTGGACCGACGGCCTGCTCAAGAAGATCCTGATCCTCGCGGTCGTGCTGCTGGTGATCGTCCTGGCCGACGGCGTCCGCCGCGAAGGCGGCGAGTTCAAGGCGACTCTGGTCAGCAAGACCGGCAACGTCACCGTGGCCCGGGCCGCCGGCGGCGGGGGTGCGCTCAACACCGCCGACACCCTGGAGGACGGCGACACCGTCAAGACGGGCGCCAACACCACCGCCACGCTGACCTTCCCGGACGGCTCGGCGGTGCTGCTGGAGCCGAACACCGAGTTTGAGGTGCGGCTGCTCGACTTCGCCCGCGGTGGCAAGCGTGACCGCTCCTTCCTGGTCAAGAGCGGCGCCGCCGTGGCGCGGGTCGGCGAGTACTTCGGGGTCGGGTCCGAAGCCACCGTCTGCACCCCCACCGCCGTCGCGGCCGTCCGCGGGACGGCCTTTCGGGTGGCCTACCAGCCAGCCGGTGAGAAGGGCGCCCGGGGCTACACCAGTGTCGAGGTGGTCGAGGGCACCGTGGCCTTCAAGACCCCGCTCGGCGAGACCGCGCAACGCGCCGGCAGCACCGGCCAGGCGGCCGGCTACCAACTGGCGGGGCAAGGCGGCCTGGACCCCTACGCGCGCAACCGCATGAACAACCAGGTGGCCCAGTTGCGGCAGCACGAGGAAGAGCCGAGCGGGCTCAAAGACCTCGAGTGGAACCTCACCAACCTCTTCGACCCGGTCCTGCAACTGCTCGGCATCTGCCCCGGCGGGTGGGGCTACAACTCCATCGACGCGGCGCGACGGACCGCGGCGCAGAAGTCGTTGGTGCGCGTGCAGCAGCAGATCGAGTCGCTCAACGAACCGCCGAAGTTCGTCAACCCGACCACCCTCGAGGAGTTCGGGTTCAACGAAAAGGAGCGCCGCCAGATCGTCAGCACCTTCGCCGGTGGGATGATCGACAGCTACAAGGCCGAGCAGGACCGTTACACGCTGCTGGCCCGTGCGCGGGACAAGAAACGAACCGTGTGGGAGCTGACGGAATCGGGAGTGGTCCGGAAGTAGACGCCCGGCTGGCCCGGCGGATCTCGCGGCGCCGCTTCCTCCGGCGGCTGGCGCTGACGGGTCTCGGCGCCACGGCCTACAGTCTGTTCCTGGAACCGCGGCGGCTGCAGGTGACGACTCACGAAGTCATCCTGCCCGGCCTGCCCGCCGCCCTCGACGGGCTGCGGATCGCCCAGCTCAGCGACCTGCATCACAGCCCCTGGGTCACCGCGGCGCAGGTGGCGAAGGCCGTCCGCGCGGTCAACGCCGCCGGCGTCGACGTGGCCGTGCTGACCGGCGATGCGATCGACGGCAACGCTGCCTATGGCCGGTCAGTCGGCGCCTTGCTGGCCGCGGTGCAGGCCCCGCGCGGGCGCTACTTCGTCTACGGCAACCACGACCATTGGCGCGGCGTCGGGCCGCTCACCAGCGCCCTGCAGGCCGCCGGCTGGACCCTGCTCAACAACACGGTGGCCGCTTTGGCAGCGGGCCTGGCGGTGGCCGGCATTGACGACCTGCTGGCGGGCCAGCCGCAGCTCGGGCAGGTGCTGCGGCGGCTCAACCCGCGGCAGCCGGCGCTGTTTCTGAGCCACAACCCGCGAGTCTTCGGCGAACTGCCCCCGGCGCCGTGGCTGGTGCTGGCGGGGCACACCCACGGCGGGCAGGTCCACCTGCCGGGCATCCCGCGGGTCCTGCCGCCCGACATGGACGGCACCCCGTGGGTGGTTGGCTGGTACCGCCGCGGTGCCGCCCAGATGTACATCACCCGCGGCATCGGCTGCGTCGTGCCACCGGTCCGTTTCAACTGCCCCCCGGAGCTGCCGGTCTTCACGCTGCGCCGCGGCTGAGCGGTCCCGCGACTCACTGCCCAGGCACCGAGTGGAGTCTGGCCTGGCTGGCCGGCCGAAGCGGTCCGGGCGCGGCGGGTCCGGTGGCTCGTTCAGGTGACCGTAACGCCCTGGCGTCACGCTCTCGCCTCTGATCGGCGTCCGGCCCGGTTGGTGCCCGCCAAAGGCCAGGCCGCGCCCTAAGCCAGCGGGCCTCCGGGGGTGAGCCTCAGAGCTCCCCCCGGCGCAACGCCTCCAACTCCTCGGCGGTGCGCGGCCAGTCCTGCTTGAGCAACGTCGACAGCCCCCGGTCGGCCAGCGGCCGGCCCCCGGTCTGGCAGCGCGGGCAGTAGTTGGTCTCGGTGTCGGCGTAGCGGATCCGTTCGATCAACCCCGCGCAGCGCGGGCAGGGCTGGCCGAACTTGCCGTGCGTCGCGAACTCCGGCCGGAAGGCGGTGACCGCGGCCGGTTCCGGAAAGCCGTCGCCCAGTTCGCGCTGCAGGCGGGCCGTGGCCTCCTGCAGCACGCTCTGCACCGCGGTGTGCAGCCGCGCCACCTGCACCTCGTCGAGCCGGGCCGTGGTCTGCAGTGGCGAGAGCTGCGCGTGCCACAGGATCTCGTCGCTGTAGGCGTTGCCAATGCCGGCGAACAGCCGTGGATCGGTCAGGCTGCGCTTCAGCGTGTGGTTCTCGCTGCGCAGCCGCGCCGCGAACGCCGGCAGGTCCAGGTCCAACGGCTCCAGCCCGCCCGGATCGTGCTCCGCCAGCGCGTCCCGCCCGGCGACCACGTGCAGCGCCGCGCGCTTCCGGCTGCCCGCCTCCAGCAGGCTGACCGCCCCGGCCGCCGTCTCGAAGACAGCCAGCAACACCTTCCCGCCGACCTTCGCCGGTGGCCGCGCCGACCACTTCAGGCGGCCCGCCAGCATCAGGTGCAGCACCAGGAACAGGTCGTCGGCGAGAACCCACACCAACCGCTTCCCGAGCCGCTCGAACCCGGCAATCAGACGCCCCTCGACGGCGCTCAGCGACGGCTCCCAGGTCCGCAGCAAGAACGGACTGCCGACCCGCACTCGCGTCAGAACCTGCCCCTGCAGCCGGTGGGTCAGGGCGTGGCGGTACAGCTCCAGGTCGGGGAGTTCAGGCATCGGCGAGCCTCTCGCTCATTCCACCGGCTCCAAGCGCAGTCCCGCCACGGCGAAGACGCCGCCGATGGTCTCGCCGCCCATCAGGCCGAGCCAATCCACGGCCGCGAACTGCGGGTTGGCTGGGGGCTGCGCGGACAGGTGCAGCGGCGGGCCGGTGGGCGGGGTGATGGTCAGGGACCAGGTGCGGGTGGGCGTGGTCACCGTCGGGTCGCCGAGGTCCACCAGCAGTTCGACGGCAACCCACTGGCCCAGCGGCAGCGTCCCGACGGTCTGCTCGCCCCGGCGCACGGCGCCGGTCGGCTGGACGTTGACCACCGGGCCGTCCCGGTAAGCCGCCTGGCCGCCGCCGTAGTCGCGCAGGCTGAAGCTCAGCTCGGCGGGGTGCTGCGGGTCGAGCCACAGGTCAAACGCCAGCCGCACCCGGCCGCGGGTCCACGGGCGGCTGATCACGTAGAGGTGTGGCTGCCAGACCGCGGCGAGGCCGGCGGCCTTCTCGAAGCGCAGGCAGCTCCGGCCGGCGATGCTGGCGACGGTCACCAGGTCGCGGTCGGCCGGCACCAGGCTGACGCCGCTGGGTCGCTGCCCGACGGCCTGGCCGCTGAGGTCGAGCCGCCACGGTCGCGGCAGCGGCGGGGGTGGTGGGGTGGTCGGCTCCACCGGGTCGGGTTGCAGCGTCCGCGCGAGGTCGGCCAGCGGCCCCGGCGGCAGCCCGGCGCGGCCGGGGTCGAACGGCCGGAAGCCCAGCGCCAGGGCCGGCGAGTTGGGCTGCAAGCGGAAGTCGTCGGCCGCCGCGTTGACGAACAGCGGGTCGGCGAGGCGGCTGTCCGGGTCGCGCCCGCTGGCCTGCCAGGTCGCCCAATCGACGCCGGCCAGGCGCGGCGCCTGGCCGCTGGTATCCCAGTAGAGGTTGCGCCGGAAGTCGGTGCGGGCTCGCAGCGGGCTGAAGTGCTCGCTGGCGGCCTCGCCGCGGTCGCTGAGCACGATGTTGCCCTCGAAGGTGTAACTGAGATGCTCCTCGGCGCGGGCGCAAGAGAGCGGGCTGCGGCGGGCGAAGGCGAAGATGTTGTTGCGCGCGATGTTCTCGCGGCCGTAGTGCTGGTGGAACAGGATCCCGGTGCGGTAGACCAGGTTGTCCTCGTCGAGGATGCCGGTCGAGCCCTCGTCGTGGTACAGCCCCAACCCGCCGTCGGGCATCAGCGGCGTCGGGATCACATCGTGGATCACGTTGCCCCGCAGCACCGTGCCGGGCGACACGCCGAGTGTGTAGATCCCGCCGCCGTCGCTGAAGTAGCCGTTGCCGATGTGGTGGATCCGGTTGTACTCGATCGTGTTGTGGTGCGCGCTGCTGGGGGCGTAGCCCCAGCTCCAGCCAACCCCGATGCCGAGGTGGTGGAAGCCGCAGATCTCGTTCTGGCGGACCTGATTGTACGACGCGCGGCCGATCCAAACGCCCTGACTCCCCCGGAACAGCCGCGAGCCGTGGTGCAGCAGACAGCCCTCCACGGTGACGTGCGAGACGGCCGTCGCCGCGCGGTCACCGCCCTGCCGCGGCCCAATGTAGATCGCGCCACCACCCAGATCATGAAAATGACTGTTGCGCAGTTGGTCGTGCTGACATCCTTCGTCCAACCAGACACCGTTCTCACCAGCATGAGCGATGGTGCAGCCCTCGAACTGGCTGTGGCGCAGGCCGGTGGCGTGGACCAGGCCGTCGCGCTCGACCGCCGATTGCTGGTCGCGCGGCATCTCGACGCTCAGTGCGGCGGCGGGGTGGGCGAAGGTGAGGTCGCGGAAGGTGAGCTGTTCGACCAGCTCGCCGGCCGCCGGATTGCCACGAATCGCGAGCAGCGTGCCCGTGACCTGCGGGACGATCACCGCGGCGGTGGTGAGGTCCTCGCCGGGTCGCGGCAGGTAACTGACCTCGCCCGTGCGGGAGTCGAGCAGCCACTCGCCGGGAGCGTCCAGCGCCGCCCGCAGCCCTTCGATATGGTAGCGGGTGCCGCTCTCCCACCAGTAGCCGATCGGCCAGGTGCTGCGCGGCGCCAGCTTGACCGTGTGGGTGGCCGGGTCGAGCGCGGTGATGCGGTGGATTGAGGTGGTCCAGGAGTGGTAGATCACCAGCCAGGCCTGGTCAAGGTCGGCCGCCGGTTGGAGGTCCTGGTCGCGGTAGATGAACCCAGTCTTGGCGAGGATCGCCGGGTCGTACCACGTGCCGCGGTCGAAGGGGGCCAGGATGTCGGCGGTGTAGAGGTAGCCGGTGTTGGGTGTCCGTGCCCGCACAGCGCGGCGGCCGTCGACCCACAGGGTGTGAAAGACGGTGCCCGCCGGCACGCTGGTGGTCCACCGCCCATCGGGCTGGCGCTGCCAGCCGGTCAGGCGGCGACCGCCCGAGATCACGACGCGCTCGCCCGGCGCGGCCGCCCACTCGACCGGCGCTTCGGCGCGGCCGGAGTCGGCGGGAGTCAGCTCCAGCCGCGCGGTCAGGGCGTAGGTGCCGCCGCGCAGCAGCAGCCGCCGCGGGCCGGCGATGCCGCGGAGCTGGTCGCGAGCGTGGGGCAGCGTCGCCCAGGGACCATCGGTGCCGGTGGCGTTCGGGGCGGGCAGGCGGCCCGACCAGGCGTCGCGGCCGGCGGGCGCCAAGTAGCGGGTCGTGGCCTCTGGCGCGGGGGCCAGCAGGGCGGTCAGAGCGAGCAGCAGCGGCCACGGCATCGCGAGCTCCCAGGCGGATCGCCGGTTCGCGCTGGGGCCGGCTGAACCTGCCGGCAGGAGCGCCGTCCGATTCCCCGAACCGCGCCCCTGGAGCTGCCGATGATCCGACCCTTGTCGTCCCTCCTGCTGGCCGTTGCGCTGGTCGCCTGCCAGGCCCAACCGGTGGAGCCCGGCCGCGCCGTCCAGGCCGCCGCGGCGGCGGCCAATCCGCCTGACGACGGTCCGCGGGTGACCCACCTCGGCGCCGTCGCGGCCGATGTCCTGGAGGTCGTGCTGGCCGTCGGGCAGGCCAAGCATGGCGTGCAGCAGGCCTACGTGCCGCAGCCCGGCGACCAGGTCCGGCAGGAAGGCCGCGGCCGGGTCCTGGTCCGTGGCGGCCGCCCGGTCGGCAACATCGTCGGGCCGCAGGGCAACGTCTTCACGCCGTACGACGCGGTGGTCGGCAGCGGGCGCGAGCGGCCGGTCGACCGGCTCGCCGACTACCGCCTGCAGTCGACCGACGACCCGGCCTATGCGCAGCCCCAGGCGCCGCGGAAGCTGTCCCGCAAGAGCAAGCCGACCGACCTCTGCCGGACCGCTGGCTGGTCCTTCGACTCCCCGCTGGAGCACCATCTCTTCCTGCACCTCCCGGCGCCGCTGCAGGTCGGCCGGTCGTACACCCTCAGCCTCGGCGAACTCGGCCCGGCGCCGCAGCGCTTCACCTTCGATCCGGCGCAACTGCGCAGCGAGGCCGTGCATGTCAGCGCCGTCGGCTTCGCGCCGAGCGACCCCTACAAGGTCGCCTTCCTGAGTTGCTGGCTGGGCGATGGCGGCGGGCTGAGCTACCCGGCCGAGCTGCCCTTCGAGGTGGTCCAGGCGGCCACCGGAGCGGTCGCCGCGGCGGGCCGGGCCGTCTTGGCGAAGGGCGCCACCGCCGCCGATGAGGACGCCTACAAGCGCAACCACAACGGCTGCGATGTCTGGCGGCTGGAGTTCGGGCAGCTCACCACGCCGGGTGAGTACCGCGTGGTGGTCCCCGGCGTGGGCTGCTCGTTCCCGTTCAAGATCGCCCCGACGGTCTGGCGCGAGGCCTTCACCGTCGCAGCGCGGGGGTTCTACCACCAACGCAGCGGCCCGGCCCTGGGCCCGCCCTACACCGACTTCCAGCGCCCGCGCTGCTTCCTGCCGGCCGACGGCGTGCAGGTCTACCACAGCACCTGCGGGCTGGTCGACAGCGGCAATGGCCTCGGCCAGGACGATGGCAACTTCGGCAACCTGGTGCGGGGCAAGACCGACCAGGTGGTCGCCGACGCCTGGGGCGGCTACATGGACGCCGGCGACTGGGACCGCCGGATCCAGCATCTGGTGGTGACGCGGTACCTGCTGGATCTGGCCGAGCAGCGCGCCGCGACCTTCGACGGGTTGGGGCTGAACCTCCCCGAGAGCGGCAACGCGCTGCCCGACGTTGTCGACGAGGCGCTCTTCAACCTCGACCATTATCGCCGTATGCAGACCCCCGAGGGCGGCATCCGTGGAGGGGTCGAGAGCTCCGAGCATCCCAACCAGGGGGAGTGCTCCTGGCAGGAAACCCTCACGGTGATGGCCTACGCGCCGGACCCGTGGTGCAGCTATGTCTACGCGGCGACCGCTGGCCAGGCGGCCCGGGTGCTGCGCGGCCACGACGCGGCGCTGGCCGAGACGTACCTGCAAAGCGCCCTCCGCGCGATGCGCTGGGCCGAAGCGGCGCTCCCGGCGCGGGCCGGCAAGGGCGACCACCATGCCGTGCTCGACTCCCGCAACTTCGCGGCCGCGGTGCTCTTCAGCTTGACCGGCGACGCCGCCTGGCACGAGTTGTTCAAGCAGACCAGCGTGTTCGTCGATCCGCGGGCCGAGGGCGAGAGCTGGGGCAAGCACGACCAGCGGGACGCCGCCTGGGAGTACGTCCATTGCAGCCGCCCCGGGGTCGACCTGAACCTGCAGACCAACGCCCGCGGGGCCCTGCTGCGGGAGGCCGACTTCTGGCTGATGTGGGGCCAGCGGGTCGGCTTCGGCTTCACCAAGAACCCCTGGGCGCCGCTGGCCTACGGTGGGGCGACCCGGCCGCCGGTGCCGATCGCGCGGGCCTGGCTGCTGACCAACGACCGCAAGTACCACACCGCCTTGTTGCGCGCGGTGCAACAGCAGCTTGGCGCCAATCCGCTGAACATGTGCTACACCACCGGCCTCGGGCCGCGCTGGCCGCAGAACCCGCTGCAGCTCGATTCGCGGCAGACGGGGCAGGCCCCGCCGGCCGGCCTGACGGTCTTTGGGCCGCAGTACCTGGGCGATCAGACCGGCAACTTCGCCTTCAAGCTGGTGGCGCCGAAGGCCTATCCCGAGCTGGTCAAGTGGCCGTCGATGGAGGCCTACTTCGACGTCTTCTGGTGGCCGTCGATGTGCGAGTACACGGTGCAGTCACCGATGGCCGACGTCGCCTTCTGCTTCGGCGTGCTGGCCGCCAGCGTCAAGTAGGGCGGAGCGCACCATGCCGTACGCCGTCCTGACCGCGGCGCTGTTTGCGGTCTCGATGCTCTTCGCCACCCGCTCGACGCGCAACGTCGGTGTCGGGCGGGCAACGCTGTTGCGGATCCTGCTCGCCACCACGGTGCTCGGCCTGTGGGCCGCGGCCGCGGGCCGCGGGCTGCCGCGGGCGGCGGTCGCCTGGTTGCTGCTGAGCGGCCTGATCGGCATGGGTCTCGGCGACGTCGCCGCCTTCGCGGCGATCCCGCGGATCGGCGGCCGGCTCAGCGCGGTGATCGGCCAGTGTCTCTGCGCGCCCTTCGCGCTGGCCAGCGAGGCGCTCTGGCTGGGCACCCGGGTGACCGGCCTGGAGCTGCTCACGGTGCTGCTGATCCTGGGCGGCCTGGCCCTCTCGCTGGAGCCCGACCGCCACCGCGAACCGCGCCGGGAGGTCACCGCGGGGGCCTTCCGCGGGGGCCTGTTGCTGGCCGTCCTGGGCTCCCTCAGCACCGCTGTTGGCGCCGTCGGCAGTCGGCTGGCCCTCGACTGTCTGCCGGCCGGCGCGACCTGGCACCCGGCCACGGCGGCGTTCTGGCGAATGGTCGCCGGCACCGGCGTGACCCTGCTGTTCTACGCCCCGCTGCTGCGCCACTGGGTCCAGGCGGCGCGCGCCGGCCGCGCCCAACCGGCGCTGCCGCGCTACGGCGCGACCATCGCCAACGCCTTCTGCGGCTCGATCTTCGGGATGGCCGCGATGCAGCAGGCCCTCGCGACGACGCCCGCCGGGGTCGTCCTGGCGGTCACCGCCACCGCGCCGATCGGCACGATGCTGCTGCTCTGGCTGCTCGAAGGCAGCCGCCCCACGGCCCGCGCGGCGCTCGGCGGATTCGTCGCGGTGGGCGGCGTGGTGGTGCTGCAAACGGTCCGTGGGTAGGCCCGCGGAGCGGCGTCGCGGGGAGTCGACGGCCCGCGGGCGGGTTGACCGCGGCCGCGATTGCTGCTACCGTGGAGCGGCATTGCGCCTCGCGACGGTCACGGCCGTGGGGCGCGGGAAGACTGCATGATCGTCATCCGGGACGTCACCGTCCGCTACCATCGCGGGCCGGAGGCGTTGGCGAGGGCGAACCTCCAGATCCGCCGCGGCGAGTTCGTGTTCCTGGTCGGCACCTCCGGCTCGGGCAAGAGCACGCTGCTGAAGCTGCTCTACCGCGATCTGCTGCCGACCGAGGGCCGGGTCTGGGTCAACGACCAGGACCTCACCACGCTGTCCCGGCGGGAGATTCCCCTGCTGCGGCGCCAGCTCGGGGTGGTCTTTCAGGATTACCGCCTGCTGCCCTACAAGACCGCCAGCGAGAACGTCGCCTTCGCCCTCGAGGTGATCGGCGACGAGCCGCGACAGATGCACCGCAAGGTGATGCGGGCACTGGCGCGGGTCGGGCTGCAGCAGCGTCAGGGCGCCATGCCGCACGAGCTGTCGGGCGGCGAGCAGCAGCGCATCAGCATCGCGCGGGCGCTGGTCAACGATCCGGTGCTGCTGCTGGCCGACGAGCCGACGGGCAACCTCGACCCCGACTCCAGCCTGGGTGTGATGCAGCTCCTCGACGAGATCGCGGCGAGCGGCACGACCGTGGTGGTGGCGACGCACGACCGCCACATGGTCGACCACTTCCGCAAACGGGTCGTGGAACTGGTCGACGGCCGGATTGTCAGGGACGAGGAACTGGCCGGCTACGCCCGTCCGAGCGAGCCGGCGGTGGCCGCGGCGCCGGTGGAGGGAGTCGACCTTGCGGAGGCTTGAGTTTCAGATCAGCGAGGTCTTCACCAACATCCGCCGCAACGGCATCCTGTCGCTGGCGGCGGTGCTGACGGTGCTCGCCTCGCTGGCCATCCTCAGCCTGTTCTTCCTGATGCAGCGCAACCTGCAGGGCCTCCTGGAAGAGCAGACCCGCAAGGCGCAGATCTCGGCGTTCCTGAAGCCGGGGCTGAGCGAGGCCGAGCAGCAGGCCCTGCGGGAGCAGATCACCGCCATCGCTGGGGTGGCGCAGGTCGAGTACGTGTCGCCCCAGGCGGCCCTGGCGCGGACGATCGAGTCGATGGATCTTTCGGCTGCGGAACGCAAGCTGCTGGGCCCGGAGAACCGCCTGCCGGCCAAGTTTGCGGTGCATCCAGCCGATCCGGCCGGCATCGAAAGCGTCGCGGAGCAACTGCAGAAGCTCGCCGGTGTCCAAGATGTGCGGTATGGCGAGAAGGTTGTAGCGCCCCTCAACGAGTTGCAGCGTCGCTTCCGGCAATGGGGCTGGGGCGCGCTGGTGGTGCTTTCGCTGGCGACTTGTGGTATCATCAGCAACGCGATTCGGCTGACGATCTATGCCCGGCGCCGCGAGATCCGCATCATGCAGCTCGTTGGTGCGACGGACGGGTTCATCCGGATGCCCTTCTTGCTGGAGGGTTTGGTGCATGGCATTGTTGGCGGGCTGCTCGCCTTGCTGACGACGTCCGTGCTCTACGCTCAGGTGCGTGAGGCCAGTGCGGTGATCATTCCGTGGCTGAAGCTCATCTCTTTGGAGGAGTTGATGCCGTCGTTCGGAATCGGTCTGGTAGCGCTGGGTATGCTGTTCGGGTTCGGCAGTTCGTTGGTGTCGATCCGGCAGTTCCTGCGCGAGGCCTGAGCCTGGTGCAAAGGAGAGCCGAAGGAATGAGATTCCGGCCAAGCCGTTTGACCGGGCCCATGCTCCTTCTCGTCGTGGTCGTTCTGGGGCTGCCCCCCGTGTCGGCGAAACCCGCCGCCAGTAGCGTCAAATCCCTGAAGGCCAAGCGCGCTGCCACGGTGCAGAAGCGCGAGGTGATCGAGCAGCAGGTCCGCGCGGCGCGCTCCAAGCAGCGGGTCGCCTCGGCCAGCTTCCACGAGTCCGCCCGGACTCTCGCCGACGCCGAGTCCGATTTGAGTTCGGCGCGCTCCAAGCTACGCTGGACCGAGAACCGCATCCACGGCTGCCAGGAGCGCCTGGACGCCATTAAGAAGAACCTCGAGGTCCAGACCAGCGCGCTCTGGAAGCGGCTTGAGCTGTTCTACAAGCAGGGCAGCATCGGCTATGTCGAGGTCCTCCTGGGCGCTCAGGATTACGATCAGTTTGTCGACCGCGCGGTCTTTGTGCGCGGCATCGCCGCCGAGGATCTGCGGCTGAAGCAGCACATCGAGGAGAGCCAGCAGCAGCAGGCGGCGCTGAAGGCCGAGTTGCAGCAACGCTGGATCGAGTCCAACAGCCTCCGCAAGCAGTGCGCCTCGAAAGCCGAGACCGTGCGGGTCGAAGCGGCGCGGAAGTACGACTACCTGGCCACCGTGAAGCGCGACCGCGCCGCCAAGGAAGCCGCGTACGAGGAGATCGTCGAGACGCAGCGCGAGATCGACGCCGTGCTCTGGCGGATCAACCGCCGGGCGGCGAGCGCCTCGAGTGGCGGCAGCGGCGGGCCGGTGCGGCGCCTCAGTGGCGGCTTCATCTTGCCCTGCAACGGGCGCTTCAGCAGCCGTTTCGGCTGGCGAACTCACCCGATTCTGGGCACCCGCCGCTTCCACGACGGCCAGGACATCGCCGCCCCGCACGGCACCACGATCCGCGCCGCGGCGGGTGGCACGGTGGTTCACGCCGGCTGGATGAAGGCCTACGGCAACACCGTGATGGTCAGCCACGGCGGCGGCTACACCACCCTCTACGGGCACTGCTCCTCGCTGCTGGTGAGGGATGGCCAGGCGGTCTCGCAAGGTCAGCCGATCGCCCGCGTCGGCAGTACGGGCTGGTCGACCGGCCCGCACCTGCACTGGAGCGTCTACCACAACGGCTCGGCGGTCAACCCGCTCAGCGTGCGGTAGCGGGCGCCGAGCCGCTCGTCTGCAGGCTGGCCAGCACCTTCTGCCGCTCCGCCTCGGCTGCTGGCGAGCGCTCGGCCGCCGCTTGCACGGGCACGCCCAGGCGGTCGGACAGCAACATCGCCAGCAGGGCCTCCATGATGTTGCCGCCCCCCGTCTCGCCGCCGCCGATCATCACCCGCGGCACGACATCGACGCCCGCCGTTTCGATCGCCTGCGCGAAGCGGGTCAGGACCTCTTGCGTCACCTGGAACTGCGGCCCGCCGTAGGCCCGGACCTGCTCCTCGGTCGCCAGCGCCTGCGCGATCCCGACACGGGCCACCTTCTCGGCCTGGGCCTCGGCCATCGCGCGAATCTGCGCCGCCTCTTGCAGTGAGCGCTGGTAATCGGCCTTGCCCTGGTTGGTGCGCACGGTGATGTCCAGCTCGGACTCGGTCAGGCGCGTCTGCATCTGCGCCCGCGCCTCGGCCTCGCGCAGTTCGCGCTCCTTGACCGCCGCCTGCTCCTGCCGGCCGTATGTCTCGATCTGCTCGACCGCCACCTGCCGCGAGCGGAGCTGCGCCAGGATCACCTCGATCTGAGTGTCGCCCTCGACGGAGGCCGGCGTGCCGATCAGGACCTCTTCCAGCTCCAGATTGTAGTGCGCGAACTTGGCGCGCATCTCGTCGCTGGCCTGCTGCTGAATGGCGCTGCGCTCCTGCAGCAGCTCAATCAGGGTGCGCGTCTGCGCGACGTTCTTGAAGTACGCCGCCACCATCGGGTCGAGGGTCTGTTCGACCAGGCGCTTGATGTCACCGAAGCGCTGCACCACCAGCGGAGCCTTGCGGTAGTCGATATGCACCACCACCGACAGCGGCAGCCGCGGCTCGAACGCGTCTTTGGTGATCAGCGAGACCTCGGCGAGATTCTCGTCGAACCCGTGGGCGCCGGCCTCGGCGCGGATCCACTTCAGGATGAAGTTGGTGGTCGGCACGCCGAGCACCTTGCCAGCGTAGGAGTTGAAGGCGTACTTGCCCGGCAGCAGGCCCTCGTCCCAGACACCGCGCCGGCCCTTCGCCACCAGCTCGCCGTGGCGGTACTCCTGACCGGACAGGTCGGGCCCGCTCTTGCCGGTGTACGAAACCACCACGCCCACCATGCCGACGCCGATCACCGTCTTCGGGATCAGCTCAACCGTGGCGAACAGGCGGTTGATGTAGTAGGTGCCTTCCACCAGCACCTGGTACTGCCGCCCGCGGCCGCCACCTGCTTTCAGGAAGTGATCGGCGTCCTGGAAGTTGTTGTGGTAGGTCTCCGCGTCCAGCGGGTTCTCGCCCACCACCGGCGCGATGATCTCGCCCGACGGCAGCGACGGCCCGTCGTGGACCGTGACCACGCCGATCAGGTCTTCGCTGTTGCTGATCACGACTGGCTGGAAGCCACCGCGCTCGTTGATGAAGTGGGCCATCCGCTCGATCACCGCCGACTCGTCGCGGCTCATCGGCAGGCTGAAGACCTTCTCGGCGGTGATCACCACGAACTGCACCAGATTGATGGCGTACGTCCCCTCGCGCAGAATGCGGCGCTGCGGGCCACGTTGACCGCCGCGCCGCAGGAAGTTGACGACATCCTGGACATCGTGCACGGTCTCGTTGCTGGCCAGCACCTGCGTCGGCTCCAGCGGCACGCCGTCGCGCGCGAAGACGTAGCCGATCTTGCCCTGCGGAATCGTCACCAGCGGCATGACGTGCACTTTGTACTGCACCGGCAGCAGGAAGTGCAGCCCGCCGCGCAGCACCTCCGGCTGGTAGCCGGCCTCGCCGTTGAGGGCCAGCAGTCCGCTGCGCACCGAGCCCTTGACCAGGCTCCAGCGCTTCTCGACGATGCCGATCCGGTTGTTGGGGATGTAGCGAACCCCCAGCAGCAGCACCAGCGCCACCAGACCGACCAGCCCCAGCAAGCTCCACACCAGCGGTCCCATCACGGAACTCCCTCGGCCCCGGTCGCGGCGGCGCACTGCCATCCCGTGAACCGGTGCCGAGAGAGCCAAGCGTCTGGCAGCCGGAGATCGTTCCCGACTGGCCACGGGCGGCAGGATTCCCTCGAAATGCGTAGATTTACGCAGCCAAGGTGGACGGGAGTCTGGCACCATGGCCGTTGACGAACCGCCGGGGGGCGGGCGCCACGGCGCTCGGAGTTCGGGGGCGGAGGAGGGGGCGATGGCCCAGGAGCTGGACCCGCTGGAGCCGCCGCCGGAGAACGGCCAAGGCTTGCGGGCACCCTTGCTGGACCACGCCCCGCCCTTCGAGGGCGCGGCCCGCCTCCGCCCCTGGCGCGGCGCGCGGGGTTACCGGCTGCCTTTCGTATCCAACCGCGCAGCACCGCGGGAGTTCGTGGTTACCCTCGGTCACGACCAGCGTAGTCTGTACCTCGCGGTGGCGGGCCCGCTGCAGGCCGAGTCCCACGACACGTACCTGGCCGTCACCACCGAGTGTCTGCTGGATCTCGAGAAGCCGGGTTACGAGTTCGACCGCGAGCTGATCATCGGCACGGCCGGGCCGTGCGGCTGGGACGGGTACAACTACTTCCACCACAAGTTCGAGCACCTCGCCGAGCCGACCGCCCCGATCCGCGCGGCCTGGGGCACCTCGGCCGGGGTGGAGTTCCGGCTGGCCGTGCCGCTGAACCACACGTATGTGCGGCCCGGCGGCCGCCTGGCGCTGCGGCTGCAGGCCGGTGAGGACGGCCGCGGCTACTTCGGCTGGCCGGATTGGCGCGAACACCACCGCTCGCGGGCCAACGTGACCCTGGAGGGCCACTGGTCGGTCGCCCCAGCGGAGCACCCTTTTGGCCTGACCCTGCGCGAGCGCCAGGTGCTGCAGGCCCTGGCCGACGGCGGCAGCGCCGAAGCGGTCGCCGCTCAGCTCGCCCTCAGTCGGCGCACCGTCGAACGCCACCTCGAGAACATCCGCCAGAAGATGCGCCGCCCCAGCAGCCTGGCCTGCGTCGTCGAAGCGTTGCGGTATGGCGTGGTGAGCTAGGTCGTCGCCTCGGCCGCCACAAACGGCAGCCGCAGCGGCACGTCGTCGCCGCCTTCGCCGCGCTGGCCGCCGGCGTCGACCCGGTCCGGGCCGACCAGGTAGAGCAACCCCTGCCGCGGCCGGTAGCGGATCGGCTGGTCGTCGAACGGATCCCGCGGCACGGCTGGCAACAGACCGTCGGCGACCAGCTCGTCGAGCTTCGCCGGCAGGCGGCCGTGGCGGTCGAGGTAAACGCGAATCGCGTAGGCACAGGCCACCAGCCGCGGCTGCCCGCGGCGGCGGTCGGAGGCGTTCAGGGCCTGCTGGTAGACCGGGGCCAGCGAACCGCTGAGGTCCCAGGCCCGGTTGGCCCCCGGCAGCGGCCGACGCCGGCCCGGCGGCTGGCCTGCTTCGCGGATCGCCCTGGCCAGCAAGCGATTGCGGTTCTCCAGCATCCGTGGCAGCGCGACATGTGGCAGCGGCTGTTCGCCGTCTGTCGTGGGATCGTAGTACCCCTCGGCCTGCAGCGCCGCGATCACGCCAGCCGGTTCGGCGTTGGTGGCGGCGAGCCGACGAGCCGCGGCCTGCAGGTGTTGGCGCTGCGCGGCGCTGAGGCGGGGCAGCGGCCAGCGCCTGGTGGGGTCGGCGGTCGCCAGGTCCAACGGTGGAGCACCTAGCTCGGTCAGCAGCCCACGTTGCCCGATCGCTTCGACGGCAATCGAGACGAGGTACCCGATCAGGCTGTTGGGCGCCTTCGCGGTCTCGCTGCCGAGGCGGGTGATGCGCTTGAGGTCGGCCGCGGCCGCCGCCATGTCGCCGCTCTGCCAGCGCACCTTGGCGCGCAGCAGCAGCATCCGCGCGGCGGCGCGGCTGTCTCGGTAGAACGGTCCGAAGTCGAGCGCCCCGCCGCCGGGCGTGCCCAGCCAGCGGCACTGCGGGCGGTCCAGGGCCTGCGCCAGGCGGTCCAGCGTACCGGCGTTGGTGGCCACCCAGGCGCGCACCGCGGGGCTGGCCCCGGACAGCCCCCGGGCGCTCAGCGCGGTGGGCAGCTTCGCCTGGCTGACAATCTGCGGCAGTGCCGCCACGGCGTTCTGGGCGTCGGGCACGGGGCTCCAAGGATTACGCCAGGGCGGCGGCGCGGCGGGGCGCAGCAGCCACCAAGTCAGACCACCGGCGAGCAGCGCCGCGGCCAACAGACAGCCACCGCAGCAGCGTGGGCCGCGGCCGGTGCGACGGTCAGATGGCGGCATCGCAGGTCTCCCTCGTGGTGGGCTGGGCGGTGAGCAACAGGGCCAGGTCAGCGGCCTCCGCGGTCGGTGGTCGCCGCTCGTCGCGGCCCCGGCGGCCGACGGTGGCGAGCGTGCCGTTGGTCGGCCGGTAGCGCAGCATCTCGCCGGACGCCTCGTCGAGGTAGCTCACGGCCCGGTCTCCCAGGCCGCGTCCGGCCGTACGAAGGTCAGTGGCACCAGCACGTCGTCTCCGCCGCGCACCCCGCCGCGGTAGCCCGAGTGATCGACGATCTGGGTCTTGGCGTCGCGTTTGGCGTTGTCGCCGAGCCCGACCAGCCGGCCGCTGGTGACGGTCCAGGCCACCGGCTGGCCGGTCGCCGGGTCGATTGGCGGCGCCGGCAGCAGCCTGGCGCGCACCAGGTCGGTCCAGCCGCTGGGCAGCCGTTGGGCCTGGTCGACGTACAGTCGCAGCGCGATGGCCGCGGCGGTCAACCGGATCCGGGCCACCCGGTCGTCGTACCAGCGTGGCAGGTTGGCTCGCCGGCCGAGCAGGCCGTCCCGCTGCAGCCGGGAGTCCTGGCCGAGCCAGCCACTGACCGGGGTGCGTTGCGCCCGCGGCCGAGTCGCGTTGTGCAGCAGCACGGTCGTCCGCGCCCGCCGTTGCTGGACCAGTCGCTCGCGCCAGGGGAACGCCGGGAGGCGGCTGACGGCGTGATGGTAGTCGGCCCGCAGGGCGGCCTGCAGCGCGGCCGGCTCTTCATGCCAGGCCAGCAGGTCGCGCAGCTCGGCCTGCCAGAGGCGGCGGTCGGCGGGGCGCAGGCGTGGCAGCGGCCAAGGCCCGGAGCGGGCCGGGCGGGCCGGGCGCCAACCGGGCGCCGGCCGCAGCAGGAGGTGGTAGGTGCACAGCGCCGCCTCCTCGCCCAGCGTCGCGGCGGCATGGTCGCCCAGCGTCCGGGCGCCGCGGGCCGCTCGGGCGAGCAGGCGGCGGGCGGCCCGGGCGTCGGCCAGCGCGGCGTCCAGGTCGCCCTGTTCCCAAGCCCGCAGCGCGCGGCACTGCCAGAGTCGGGTGACCGCCGCCAGCCGCGACCCGGTTTGCTCGTTGGCGCGATCGTCCAACGTCCAGGCGCACTCGGGCCGGGCCGCGGCAGCGCCGAGCAGCAGGAAGGCGGACCGGTGGGTGGCCAGCCAGGCGACGGCGTCGGCGGTCAGTTCGCCTTGCTCGATGGTCAGGCGCCAGTGGTTCTCGGGCAGGCAGTCGGCCAGCGCCGCCAGGGCGTTGTCGTAGTGCGCCGGTGGCGCTGCCGGTGGGGGAATCGTCTCAGCGACGGCGGCCGGGCGCGACCAGCGCCAGAGCAGCCCCAGGCCGAGCAACCCGAGCAGCGCCAGCCCGCCGCCGCAGCCCACCAGGCACCCCAGCCAGCGACCGCGCATCGGCACCTCCTGGAGTCCGGAAGCGTTGCCCCCGGACGGATGGTTCCAGCCCGGCGGAGTCGATTCCTGGTGACGCGCTTACCAAATGTAGTCGCGCGCCGCGGCGCGTTTGTCGTGGCCGGAGAGCACATGGAAGACGCGCAACTTCTGCAGTGTGACCGGCGAGAACCCGCCCAACGGCAGATAGAGGATCTGCCGTCCCAGCCGACCGGCCCATTGTCGCAGCAGCGGCCGCGGCGGCTTGGCGGCGACGTAGACGACATGCCGCTGTTCGCTGTAGTCGAGCGCCGCCAGCAGCAGCACCTCGCTCTTGCGGAGCACGCCACGGTACGCCCGGTCCTCCCAGACCTCGTGCATCCGGCCCGGCGGGTAGCTCATCATGAAGCCGCCGTACTCGCACCGGGCGATGCCCGGACCGATGATCCGGCCGTCGGCGGCGGTCGCATAGAAGGCCATGTCGGACTCCTGGCTGTGCTCGCCCAGCCAGGTCATCCGCCAGGGGTAACGGCGGTCGGCCTCGTCCTCGTCGAAGATCACCACGACGCTGCCGACCTCACCCCGCGTGCGCCGCAGCTCACGCACGAAGAGCTGCCGCTGATGCCAGTTGCGGACGGTCTCGCGGACGTCGATGCCGTCCAGCAACGAGGTCCGGAATGGCTCGACACGGGCGTCGTCCTCAGCCAGTTGGTGCTTCGCACGCTTCTTGAGGTGTTCGCCAAACCCCTCGATCACGATGTCCTCGGGCGGGTAGGAGCAGATCCCGCCGCCGCGCAGGAACTCGCGCCGCCACTCGCCGGGCCGCCGTTCATGGCGCCGCTCCTTCAACCGCACCCCCCGCAGCCGGGCCTTGTCGCGCGGCGGGCGCGGCCGGAACTGGATCCGGCGACTGCTCTGCCAGACTTCCTCCGGGTTGAGCCGGATGGTCGTCAACTCGGCGGACTCCTGCTGCCACGGCCAGTGCGAGCCGAGGTCCCAGGTCTCGAAAGCCAGGTTGTCGTCGGCGATCCCACGAGCGCCGATCACCAGTTGGTGCAGGTCGGGCAACAGCAGGCCGTCGAGCAGCGCCCAGTTGCGGCAGAAGCGGCGCCAGATCCCCAGATCGCTGGTGCGCAGTTGCTCGCCGGTGTGCTCCTCATACTGTCGCCGCGCCGCCTGCATCAAGCCCAGCAGCACCTTCTGGCGGTCCAGCGGCGAGAGATGGTCGGCGGCTGGCGCGGCGCGCCAGGCGAGGTCGATCTGCAGCCGAGCGCGCTCGTACTCCTGGTGGCCAAGGTTGTCGCGCCCACCGCTGACCAGCCGCAGCCCCGACTGGTGCTGCCGCGCCGCGACCGGCAACGGCGGCAGCCGCGGCGGCAGTTCGTGGCGCCGCCGCTCGTAGACCGCGGCAACGAAGGGCGGCGTGGCCAGCAGGCCGCGGACGCTGTCGGGATGCAGGTTGAAGACCTGCACCCCGGCCCGCTGCTGCCGCGCCAGCGGCTGCACCAGCGGGCGGGCCAGGCCTTGCAGGATCCCGGCGACGTGCTGGAAGCCGCAGACGCAGAGCACCCGTGGCTGGTCGGCGAGCTGCTGCAGGTGCCAGGCGAGGTTTGTTTCACGTGAAACATCGGCCGGGTCGACGGCCCGCGCGCGGCGGGCGGCGTAGGCTTCCCAGAGCTGCCCCCAGCCGAGGCGGGTGAGCACGTAGCTGTCGGGGAAGGGGTCGTCGTAGAGCGGGTAGCTGTCCAGGTCGAGGTCGCCGAAGATCACCGGCAGACCGCGCTCCTGGCCGCTGCGCACGGCTTCGAGCAGCGCCTCGCAGGGCTCCAGTGGCAGGTAGACGGGCTGCCCCTGGCGGTCGAGATAGGCCACCACGCTGAGTTGCGGCAGGCGCGCGACGGCGCGCCGGATGGCCGGCTCGAGGGTCGCCGGCAGCTCCACCACCAACGCCGTCGGCTGCCACTGGGCAATCACCCGCCGCACGGCGTCGGCAAACTCCAGCCGGTAATGCAGCACCGGGGCAAACAGCACATTGCCCGCCCGCGGCAGGCCTGCGAACATCGCCACCTCCCAGCCGCATGGTAGCCTCGCCCGCCGGCCGGAGCAAGGGTTGGCCGGTGCGGCGGACAAGGCGCCGATTCGCTTGACAGGCAGGGCGGCCTGCGCTAGCCTTGGGGTCTGCCGCGCCGGTTCGGGTGTCGGCAAGCACTCACCAGACGAGGACCGACGCGTTGAGCAGTGACAAGAAGAAGCATCGGCGGAAAGTGCGCAACCACCTCATGAAGAAGCGCCGCCGCCGCAATCGCCACAAAGTCCGGCGGTAGTTGTCCGGCCGTGGCGCCGGGGCTTTGGCTCTGGTGCCACGCAGGCGGCCTGCCCCCTGGCTCACCCGTTTTCACGCTGCCGTCAGGCTCCCCACCGCCCGCGGGTGCGCCTGACGGTAGACTGCTTCCAGGTGCGCCGTCTCGACGTGGGTGTAGATCTGCGTCGTTCCGACGTCGGCGTGGCCGAGCAGCTCCTGGATGATCCGCAGGTCCGCTCCACCCGCCAGCAGGTGCGTCGCGAAGCTATGGCGGAGCGTGTGCGGGCCGATCGGCGGCCGCCGCTGCCCCAACCCGGCCCGCTCGGCGACGCGGCGGACAATCTTGTAGAAGGCGACCCGCGTGAGGCCTTGGCCGCGGCCTGAGATGAACACCGTGTCGCCGGTCTCGCGCTTCTGCCACAGCTCGCGGACCTCGCGCAGGTAGAGCGCGCAGGCGTCGGCGGCCAGCCGTCCGAACGGCACGATCCGCTCGCGCTGACCCTTGCCGGTAACCCGCACCAGGCGCTGCCGCAGGTCCAGGTCGGCCTGCCGCAGGCCAATCAGCTCGCTGACCCGCAGGCCCGCGCCGTAGGCCATTTCCAACATCGCCACATCGCGCAGGGCGCGCTGCTGCTCGGCTTCCTCCTGCCCGGCCGCCGGTTGCGCCGCGGCCAGCAGGCTGCTGACTTCGTCGGCCGACAGCACCGGCGGCAGGTAGCGCCCGCTGCGCGGCACCGGGATCCGCTCGCTGAGATCGGCCGGGATCAGCTCCTCGGTTTCCAGGAACCGAAAGAACCGGCGCAGCGCCGTCGCCTTGCGCGAGACGCTGCGGGTCTTCAGGCCGCGGCTCCAGAGGTGGTTCAGGTAGAGGTCGATGGTCGCCAGGTCGACCCGGGCGGGGTCTTCGATCTGCGCCGACGCCAGGAACGCGCTGAACTGCGCGAGGTCCGAACCGTAGGCCTCGAGGGTGTTGCGGCTGAGACCACGCTCGACGGTGAGCTGGTCCAGAAACTCCGCCACGGCTGCCGAGAGGGCGCTCATACCCGCTTGCGACACCCGTCGCCGACCCAGGTTGCGGCGAGTCCGGCAGGGTTAGGGCAGGTAGCCTCCCTCGGGTCCCAGCGCAGCGCGTAGCTCGTCGCGCCGGGACGCGGTCAGGTCGCCGTAGCTGGTGTGGTCGATCCCGAACACCGGCAACCGCGTCAGCCGGTCGCGGTGCTTCGCCAGCAGCTCGTCGAGGCTGCCCAAGGGCCGGGCCGGGTTGCCGGCCACCACCGTCCGCGGCGGCACGTCCCGCGTGACCACCGCGCCGGCCGCGACCACTGCCTGGCAGCCGATGGTCACCCCCGGCAGGACGATTGCGCCAGCGCCGAGGAAGGCCTCGTCGGCGATCACCACCGGGGCCACGTGGGTGTAGCCGAGCGCGCGCCGCAGACTGGCGTCGTGGGCCAGCAGATGCACCCGCGGCGCGAGCGTGACGCGGTCGCCGATGGTGATCAGGAAGCCGTGGTCGGGGTCGATCAGCACCTCGGGCCCGAGGTGACAGTCGACCCCGATCTGCACGCCGGCCGCGCGCAGGGCGTCGAGCCGGTGGCCGGGCCGTAGACGGCGCCAGAGACGGGTCAGCAAGCCGGCCGCCATGGGGGTCTCCGGGGCCCAGCTTCGGCCAGCCCGACGGGGCTCCTGCCAGGGGACCTATACTGTCGGTGGGATGGACCGATGGACGACGGGATCTACGACCAACTGGCGACGCGCCTGGCGGCCGGGCAGCGCGGTGCGCTGGCGCTGGTGATTGCCACCAAGGGCTCGACCCCGCAGCGCGCCGGGGCGAAGGCGGTGTTCACACCCGCGGGTGAGATCCTCGGCACCATCGGCGGCGGCTGTCTGGAGCACGAGGCCCGGCTCCGCGCCCTGGACTGCCTGCGCGACGGGCAGCCGGCGCGGATCACGGTCGATCTGACGCACGATTGGGACCAGGACACGGGCTTGATCTGCGGCGGCCTGGCCGACATCCTGATCCTCGTGCCGGCACCGGGCGAGGCGCCACTTTACGCGGCCGTGGCTGCCGCGCGGGAGGCCGGGCAGACGCTGGTGGTGACGCACGGCGTGGCGGGCGAGCAGCTTGGCCAGGTGGCGCTGGCCGTGGCCGACGGCGAGCGCCGGGGCGACGCGGCGCTGCTCGAGGCGGCGGCGGCGGCGCTGACTGCGCGGCAAGGTGGGCTGCTGGGCGAGCACTACCACGACCTCCTGGTGCCCCGGCCGCGGCTCTGGATCGCTGGCGCCGGGCATGTCGGGCAGGCGCTGGCCCGCTGCGCCGCCGCGGTCGGGTTCGCGGTGACCGTGATCGATGACCGGGCCGACCTCTGCACCGCCGCGCAGATTCCCGCCGCAGCGGAGCATTGGGTCGGCGACATCGAGCGGCTGCTGGGCCAGCCGGTCTTCGGACCCGACGACTTCGTGGTGGTGGTGACCCGCGGCCACCGGCACGATGCCGCCGCGCTACGGGCGGTGATTCGCAGCGCCGCCGGCTATGTCGGGTTGATCGGCAGCCGCCGCAAGATCAAGCTGATTGCCGAGGGACTGCTAGACGAGGGTGCCGCCGACGCCGCCGAGCTGGCCGGCGTCTACGCGCCGATTGGCCTCGACATCGGCGCGGTGACCGTCGACGAGATCGCCGTCAGCATCGTCGCCGAGCTGATCGCCGTGCGGCGCGGCCGGCTGCGGCACCCGTCGCAGCGTGACTGGCGCGCCAAGGGTCAACGGCCGGCGGGGAGCTGCCAGGGCTGAGCGGGCAGGAATCGGGTCGTCGCCGGCGAACCATCGGACGGAGCCGCCGATGTTGCTGCCGACCGCCCTCTCCGCCGCGTTGCTGGCCCCCGCCCCGATCCGCCCGCCGGCGGTGCCCCTGATTGTCTGCGACCCGTACTTCAGCATCTGGTCGTGCGCCGATCAACTCAACACCGACTGGCCACGCCACTGGACCGGCGCGGTCAACGCCCTGCAGATGATGCTGCGCGTGGACGGCACGACCTGGCGCCTGATGGGCGCCGCCCCACCGACCAGCGCCCCAGCCCGCCAGCTCTCCTGCGAAGTGCGGCCGACCACCACGCGCTACCGCTTCGCGGCCGGGCCGGTCGAGGTCGCCCTGTCCTTCCGCACGCCGGCCCTGCCGGGCGATCTGGAGCAGCTCAGCCGGCCAGTCGGTTACGTTACCTGCGACCTGCGCAGCACCGACGGTGGTCGCCACGTGGTGCAGCTCTACTTCGACCACTCGGGCGAGCTGGTGGTCAACGAGCCGGCCCAGCCGGTGGTCTGGTCGCGGCCGCAGTTGCCGGGGCTGACCGTCACCCGGATGGGCAGCGCGGCGCAACCGGTGCTGGGGCGCAAGGGCGACAACCTGCGGATCGACTGGGGCTACCTGTACGTCGCCACGGCCGACCCGGCGCAGGTGGCGGTCGTCGGACACGAGGCGGCGCGGGGCGGGTTCGTGACCGCCGGCAAGCTGCCGTCGGAGGACGACCCCCGACAGCCCCGGCCGGCCAACGACGACTGGCCAGTGGCGGCCACGGTCTTCGACTGCGGCGAGGTCGGCGAGGCCGCCGTGCGGCGGTCGCTGGTGCTGGCCTACGACGACCTCTACAGCATCGAGTACCTGGGGCAACGCCTGGCGCCCTACTGGCGCCGCCACGGCTGGGGCGCCGCCGAGCTGCTGCGGGCGGCGGTCGCCGATCAGGCTGCCGTGGCGCAGCGCTGCGAGGCCCTCGACGCGCAGTTGCTGAGCGACCTCGAAGCGGCCGGCGGACCACGCTACGCCAGCCTCTGCGCGCTGGCCTTCCGGCAGTGCCTGGGCGGCCACAAGCTGGCCGCCGACAGCACCGGGCGGCCGCTCTGGTTCAGCAAAGAGAACTTCAGCAACGGCTGCATCGCAACTGTCGACGTGAGCTATCCGTCGGCGCCGTTCATGCTGCTGTTCAACCCGGCGCTGCTGCGGGCGATGCTCGATCCGGTGCTCGATTACGCCGCCTCAGCGCGCTGGAAGTTCCCCTTCGCGCCGCACGATCTGGGGACCTATCCGTTGGCCAACGGCCAGGTCTACGGCGGCGGCGAGACCGGTGAAGAGAACCAGATGCCGGTCGAGGAGTGTGGCAACCTGCTGATCCTGGTGGCAGCCCTGGCGCAGGCCGAGGGCCACGCCGAGTACGCGCGGGCGCACTGGCGAGTGCTGACGACCTGGGCCGAGTACCTCAAGGAGTTCGGTTTCGACCCCGGCAAGCAGCTCTGCACCGACGACTTCGCCGGCCATCTGGCCCACAATGCCAACCTCTCGGTGAAGGCCCAGGTGGCGCTGGCCGGCTACGCCCGGCTGTGCGAGTTACTCGGCCAGACCGCGGCGGCCAGCGAGTACCGCAAGCTGGCCGAGGAGGGTGTCGCGAAGTGGGAGGCGGCCGCCCGCGACGGCGAGCACTACCGCCTGGCCTTCGACCAGCCCGGCACCTGGAGCCAGAAGTACAACCTGGTGTGGGACAAGCTGCTCGACCTGAAGCTGTTCCCGCCGGCTGTCGCAGCGCGCGAGGTGGCCTTTTACCTGACTCAGCAGAACCGCTACGGGCTGCCGCTGGACAACCGCAGCGGGTTCACCAAGGCTGACTGGATCATCTGGTCGGCGACCTTGGCGGAGCGGCCGGAGGACTGGCACGCGCTGGTCGACCCGGTCTTCGCGTTCGCCAACGAGTCGCCCAGCCGGGTGCCGCTGACCGACTGGTACTGGACCGCCGACGCCAGGCAGCGCGGCTTCCAGGCCCGCACGGTGGTCGGCGGGCTGTTCATCAAGCTGCTCGCCGACGAAGCCGTCTGGCGCCGCTGGCGGACCGCTCGGGAGTCACCATGAACCTGCTGCCGCTGCTCTGGCTGGCGCTCGGCGCGCCGTTGGACGACGCCCTGGCGGACCTCGCTCGACGGCTGCCGGCCTGCAGCCCGGTGGCCTGTCCGGCCGCTGGCCCTCTCACGCTGCAGCCGGGCCAGAGCCTGACCGTCGAGCAGCTCCGCGGCGTCGCGCTGGACGACGATCCGCCCCGCCTGGGGCAGCCCGCCAAGCCCTACCCGGCCAACCTGGGTGACGGCTTCGCGCCGGGCACCGCGCCCTATGTGGCGCGTGAGATCCGGCCGTTCCGGCTGCGGCGCCTGCACGCCGAGTGGTGCTACGGGGGCTGGCACACTTGGGCCATGAGCGACTACGCCAGCGCCCACGGCTTCGACATCGTCAGCGCCTACAACCGCCGGCCGGCGGAGGTCACGCACCTGCCGGCGGGCACCCGTTGGATGCACTGGGGCGGCTTCGTCGATTGGCCGAAATGGCTGGAGGCGGCTGGCCTGGAGCCGGGCCGGTACGACCAGTTGGCCGACCGCGACGTCGCCAGCGAGCTGGCCGCGCAGGGGACTTTCGCCCGCCAGGACGGCTTCGACTCGCTGATGATCGATCTGGAGCACAGCTTCCTGTCGCCCGCCCGGCTGCGGCAGGCCGACTTCTACCCGGCCGCCGGCCCGGCCGAGCAACGGGAGGCCTTCGAAGCAGCCTACTACGCCGGCTACGCCAAGACCTACAGCGGTCCCCTGGAGGCGGCTCGCGCCGCCGGCTGGCGCGACCGCAGCGTCTACGGCTGGCAGCCCTTCGCGCGGACCTGGCACGGTCTGGAAAAAGCCACCGTCGATCCTGCCACCGACGAAGCGTGGAACCTCTACGGCCGCCGGCTCGCCGAGGCGGTCGACCTGCTCAACCCGTCGGTCTACTGCTTCTACTGGGACCCCAAGAACGTCGCCTACACGCTCGCCAACCTGGATCTCAACGTCCGCCTGAATCAGTCGCTGCCCCGCCCGCGGCCGATCCGGCCGTACTACTGGACCCTGCTCCACGGCGGCGGCGGTGGCTGGCGCTGGTGGGCCGGGCAGCCGCTGAGCGACGAAGAGACCCGCGCGATGACCGTGCTGGGGTTCTTCTGCGGGACCCAAGGACTGGTCAACTGGAACTGGTCGGGCACCGGCGACCACACCCGGCCGAGCGTCAAGCCCGCCGCGGATCTGATGCTCCGCGACCGGCTGGAGCTGGCGCCGGTCGGGGGCGGGCCACCGACGACCTTCTCCCGCTACGACGTGATCCACGTGCTCAGCGTCACCGCCGAGCTGGTGCGGTTCCAGCGGGTGATCCCCAGCGAGGCCCGTAGCAACTACGGGATCGGCGAGGGGCGGCCAGTCTACGAGCTGGCGCCCGCCGCGTTGCAGCCGCACTTGCGACCGGCCGCCGAGCCGGTCGCGGCGATGGTCGAGGGGTTGGCGTTGGTGCGGGCCATCGAAGAGCTGCTGGCCGCCGGGCGGCCGGTGATCGACGTGCCGGCGCAGCGGCAGTTTGCCGAGACCCTGCCCATTGTCCGGCGGATCGATCTCGGTGCCGTGCAGTTGCTGGCGACCTGGGACCCGCTCTGGGCGCAGCAGCCGGCCGGGCGCGCGGTGGAGCTGCGCGACTTCGCCGGCCGGGCAGGCCTGCACCTGACGCTGCCGGCCGACGGCCAGGTGCGCCTCTGGCTGCTGCGGCTGCCCTGAAGGAGTCGCCCGCCGCCGCTCGAACCGGTGGGGCGGAGCTGATCATGCGCCGCAGCCTGTCCTTGCCCACCGCACTGGTCGTCGCCGCCGTCTGGACGCTGCTGACCGTCCCGGCCCCGGCCGCCGCGCCGTTCTCGCTGGCCAGCCTGCTCGACGAGATGGTCGACCGCGCGGCGCTGGCGCAGTGGCCGTCGCCGGCCTACACCTGCCGGCAGGCCAGCAGCTACGACCGCGCCGCCAAGTCGCCGACCGAGCACTGGTTCGCCAACGGCGACGCCAACCAGTTCCTGCGGCAAGAGACCAACGAAGGGCGCCCCGAGTGGGTGCTGCTCGACGCCGCCGGACCCGGCGCGGTGGTGCGGATCTGGTCGGCCAACCCGCCCGAGGGCGCCAACCTGCGGTTCTACCTCGACGGCGCCAGCAGCGCCACCTGGACCGTGCCGTTTCAGGCCCTGACCAACGGCAGTGGCCCGGTGGGCCAGCCGCTGGCGGCCGAGCGCAGCCGCGGCTGGAACTGCTACCTGCCGATTCCTTACGCCCGGCACCTCAAGCTGACCGCCGACAAGCGCGGCTTCTACTACCAGGTCAACTACCGCACCTACGCCGCCGGCAGCGCCGTCAGCAGCTTCAGCCCCGCCGCGCTGCAAGCGGCCCAGGCGCAAGTCGCGCAGGTCAACCAGACGCTCGCCGCGCCCGTCGCCTTGCCCACCGGGAGCGGCCTCAAGCGGTACGCCCTGGCGGCCGGTGAGGCGCGCGAAATCCTGGCCCGCGACCTGCCCGGCGCGGTGACCGGCCTGGCGGTCAAGCTGACGGCCGCCGACCGCGACCAGGCCCTGCGGTCGACCGTCCTGGTCGCCGAGTTCGACGGTCAGCCCTGCGTCTGGGCGCCAGTCGGCGACTTCTTCGGCAGCGGCGTGGGCGTCAACGTCTTCCAGGACTGGTGGCGCGCGGTGCAGGCTGACGGCACGATGCTCTGCCGCTGGACGATGCCCTTCGCCAGGCGCGCGCGGCTGCGGCTGGTCAACCTCGGGCGGCAGCCGGTCGACGCCGCCGTGCGGGTGGTCACCGGGCCGTGGACCTGGGACCAGCGCTCGCTGCACTTTCGCGCCGACTGGCGGGCCGAGTACCCCCTCAACACCCGGCCGATGATCGACTGGAACTACCTCACGGCCACCGGCCAGGGCGTCTACGCAGGCGACAGCCTGGCCGTGATGAACCCGGTCGGCGCCTGGTGGGGCGAGGGTGACGAGAAGATCTACACCGACGGCGAGACCTTCCCGTCGCACTTTGGCACCGGCACCGAGGACTACTACGGCTACGCCTGGTGCTGCCCCGAGCCCTTCACCGGACCGTTCCACGCCCAGCCGCGCTGCGACGGGCCAGGCAACTTCGGCCACACCACCGTCAGCCGGGTGCGCCTGCTCGACGGCATTCCGTTCGAGCGCGACCTGCGGTTCGATATGGAGGTCTGGCACTGGGCGGCCTGCGAAGTGGCCTACGCCGTGACCACCTATTGGTACGCCCGCCCGGGCGCCAGCGACACGATTCCGCCCGCCCCGGAGCAGGCGCGCCGCAAGCTGCCGCAGCCCCCGCCGCCGTTCAAGCGGGCCAACCACACGGAGGCCGAGGCGATGACGATCGCCGCCCTGGCCGACGGCCTGCCCCACGAGCGGCAGGGCACCGCCGGTTACCAGCAGGACGGCTGGAGCGAGAACTACCACCTCTGGGTCAAAGGCCGTCAGGCGGGCGACTTCCTCGAGCTGCGCTGCCCGGCGACACCCGGCGCGCACAAGTTGACGCTCTACCTCACCCGAAGCTGGGACTACGGCATCGTCAACGTCTCGCTGAACGGCAAGCTGGTCGCCGAGAAGGTCGACCTGTACAGCGAGAAGGTGGTCGCCACCGGGCCCATCGTCCTCGGCACGCACGCGCCCGTCGACGGCGCCTACCGCCTGCGAATCGAAGTGGTCGGCCGCAATCCGGCCTCGAAGGGCAGCGGGGCGTACCTGGGGATCGACGGCCTGCAGGTCGAATAGCGCCGGCTACTCGGCCAGCAGCCCCGTCCGGCGGTAGAGGCGGGCCAGCGCCAGGCTGAAGCCGAGGCTGTCCAGCCGCAGCTCGTCAGCAGGCTGCACCAGCCGCTCGGTGATCCAGGTCGGCTGCCCGGCGTCGCGGCGGTGGACCGCCACCGCCAGGGCGGTCTGCGAGACCTGCACGTAGCTCTCGATCGAGGGCGTCTCGAAGTAAGCAGCCGCCTTCTCGATGCTATCGGTGCGCTGCGTCTCGGGCGAGGTGATCTCAACCACGAACCGCGGCC